>JAJBTQ010000005.1 GCA_020860755.1 Lachnospiraceae bacterium | reverse complement strand
AAAGATAACTTTGCTTTTTCAATTACACTGCTTGGGATTTCTTTTCTAAACAATGCATCTATACTGTTTAAAACTTCATCTGTTTTATTCATCCCAATTTTCTCCCTGTTCCAAATTTATTATTAATAATTATTAAAGTTTCCGATTTCGTTTTTTCATATCACTCTGCAAATTCAACAAATGACTTATTCCATATCCAAAAAAAGGGAGCGGGTCTTTCCATGAAAAAATATAATCATGATTTTTTTTAAAATTAAACCATGCCGGATTTGTATGAAATCGATTTTTTGATTTCATCAACCATAAAATATCTGTATGAAAGTAACGCAAGCAGACACCATCATTCTGACAATGGCTAAAATCAGAAACCTCATCATCGTATGCCAACTCCAGTAATTGTAATACTGGTTTAGCACCAACTAAACTACAAACTTTTATTCCTGCTGGGATTCTTCCGTTAATTTCCATTAATTTAGGCTGTCCACTTAAAGGATCTATAATATAGCTTAAATGAGCAAACCCAACCCAATTTAATTTTCTAAGTAATTTTATAGAATAATCTATAATATCCTTATTATACTTACATTCCAAAAAACATCCAGGTCCCCCATCTACAGGAAACCAACGAGTGGTTTCTCCAGAGACGGCAGTTTTTACCGTTCCGTTTTGATCAAGCAAAATGTAAGCCGAATAAAGGCTTTGAAAACCAGAAATATATTCTTGAAGAACATATTCCTCTAAGTTTATTCGTTTAGTATTAATCAACTCCAACAATTCCTGTTCGTCATTGACACATAAAAAGCCAATTGAACCTGTTCCTTTACGTAGTTTTAATGCTAAAGGAAAATTTACATTCGCTAAATATTCTTCTAAAGATTCACTATCCCTTTTAGTTAACGGACAAGGGATTCCAATTTCCATGCATTTTTGCATGGTTTCTTGCTTATTATAAGCCTGAATAAAAGCTTCCCGGGGAGCAGCAATTATTTTTGAAAACTGACTGTAATAATCCCTGTTTTCTGTAAGAATATCTGTGGCTTTTTCTAACATAGGAAAGACAACATCATATTTTCCGGAAGTAACCTCTTCTTTTATAAAATTTTCTAATAAGCTTCTGTTTTCTTTAATTCCAGGAACAACTATTTTATATTTAGGATATCTGGAACAATATCCAACATCCAGTTTAGAATCATTGACTGTCGTTACACAACATCCGAGTTCATGGAGTTGCTGCAATATACTTGGAATTTGGCGTCCATAACCATCTAATAAAAGCACACGCAATCCATTAAATTTGCTTCTATCTTCCATTTTTATTCTTTCCTCATTCAGTTCTTATTGGATTCACAACTTTATTTAGCATATAGGTATTCCACCCATTTGGTACAAACAATTTCATGATCCGAAACGCAAAATTAACTGTCCATTTTGGAATCCAAATAATTCTCTTGGCTCTTCCCTCCTGCCTTTCCTCCTGAAGAACTATTCCAGTATCAAGATATTGATCATCTTTTATATTTAAAATCTGTTGATGATTTGCATCTTCAACCCAAGCTGAAATTGCCTTTATAACATTATCAATACTTAAGACTTCATACTCAATACCATTACCAACTTTATAAGCCAAATTCGGATATTTAAGATAATATCTCTTCTGAATATCTCTTTTTACTTCCGGAGTATAAACTGGTGCGAAACGCATAATGGTATAGAATGAATCTTTGCATATATGCATTAATGAATCTTCCGCTAGACATTTAGATTTTGCATAATTCCCAATTGGATTCCGCTCCGAGTATACATTCATAATACTATTAGCAATTCCATAAACATCTGCTGTGCTTGAAAAAAAGATTGGTATCTTACGTTCTTTAGCTATTGTAAAAATATTTTCTGCACATGTTACATTAATTAAAAAATATCTTTCCCAAGATAGATCGCTCTCACCAGAGGTATGGGCCAGTGCTGCTAAGTGAATAATATGCGATAACCTCTGACCTTTTAAAGACCTAAAAACAGCATCAGTATCAGCTAAATCAACATTTATGTATGTATATTTAGGATTTAGCATACTATTTTCCGCGATATCAATACCTACTACCTCATAGCCACAGGAAAGCAGATGTAAAACTACTTTACTGCCTATCATCCCGGTTGATCCAGTAACCAATATCCTATAAGGTTCCATACACTTTACCTCTTAGCTTTACAGATTAAAACGTACTTCAATTACATTCAACACACTCCATTAATTCTATAAAAATTCTTTTCGGTTTTTTCTTAAATAATCTAGCAAAAATACAAACAATAGTATACCAAACTAATTTTAAATCATATTTGAATGAACAATGCCGAACATAATATACTTCTAGTTCTAACCTGGTGGGTAAAACCTTTTCTTCATATTCTTTCTCGTCTGTAACTGTATCTCCAAAAATATAATCATATAAAGCAGCTGGCCCACTAAGTCCCGGTTTGACATTAGATGCTATGTCATATTTACCAGCCCTGACTATTCCAACTTGATCTATTGCTGCAGGCCGTGGTCCTATTACAGACATTGTACCTTTTAAAATACATAATAGCTGAGGCAATTCATCAATCTTGGTATCACGCATAAATTTACCAAATGGAAAAATTCTATTTTCCTCACCACGAAATATAGATTCATTCGCATTCCCCTGACGCATAGAACGAAATTTATACATTGAGAATTCCTGATTATCTTTTCCTATCCTATGTGCCACATAAAAAACAGGACCTGGATCTGAAAGTTTAATTCCCACAACTGCTACCAGCCAAATTGGCGATGTTACACCTATTCCAAGAACAGTTGCAACTAAATCAAAAAGCCTTTTTGAAAACTGATAAGCATTTTTTTTCATTCCACCATTCTCCTGAACGCACATTCAAACGCTTCAGCATAATTATATCCAGATTGTGCTCCCCGGTAAGCTGCTAACCCAACTATTGCTTCTTTACTTCTGGGATGTGGATATTCACGTATCACATCTCGATATTGCGACAATGCCAATAGTTTCTTTTCAATTCCATCTTTCCCCACTTCAAAAAATGTATTTGGACAAAATTTCATTAAAGCGGAATTTAACGCCCACTCTGTCGATGACAACACCTCCATATACAATAATTCCTTTATTGGAATTACTGTTTCCTTTCTTTCAAACAATCTGGCCGCTGCCTGACACGCTATTGATGTTTGTAGATGATCATTATTTAAATCAGTTGGATGATGCGTAATAATAGTAGTCGCTTGAGTTTTTTCAATAGCTTTTTCAATAAATTGAACAAGGTCCAGATGTGCTGATGTATTCATTTTTATATTGGGGAAATTACCCACAAAAATATTTTTTATCCCAAGCATGTTCATGCTACTTTTCATATCTGATTCTAATTCATAATCTGCAGGGCGATGTTGTCTGGCATCAGCTTGGCCACACATTATACATACATTAACTTCAGTTCCCATTTTAGATAATTTATAAATAGTAGCTCCCGCTCCCAGCACCTCATCATCCGGATGTGCAACCACAATTAAATATGACATTTTTCTTTTTCCTCAAGTTTTGTGCTCATTTTATAATGTTAACTAATTTATTTTTACTATTAAACTTCTGATTCATCTTTAACCGTCCCCTGTTCCGGATGATACGTCGTCACGATCTCCTCCACCATCTCCACGATATGGTCGCTGTTTTCATAGCTGACCTTGGCCAGCTCTTCCAGCTGCTTTAAGAAATCCGTGACCTCAAACGGAATCGGCTTACCAATGTAGATCAGCTTGTTCTGCGTCTGGCGGAGTCCCTCCTCGGCCATGAGCTTCTCCTCGTAAAGTTTCTCACCCGGGCGGAGTCCGGTATATACGATCTCAATATCCTCGTCCGGCTTGTATCCGGACAGCTGGATTAAGTTGCGGGCCAGGGTGTCGATCTTTATCGGCTCTCCCATGTCAAGGACAAAGATCTCGCCGCCCCAGGCGTAGGTTCCAGCCTGCAGCACGAGACTTACTGCCTCCGGGATCGTCATAAAGTAGCGGGTAATCTCCGGATCTGTCACAGTCAGCGGCCCTCCTTCTTCGATCTGTTTCTGGAAGATAGGGATCACAGATCCATTGCTGCCGAGTACGTTTCCAAACCGCACCGCCACAAACTGTGTTCCGGTTCCCTTCCGGTCCTTTGTACTCTCTATCTTCAGATCATCCGGATCCATGGCCTCCATCTCACCCTCGTAGAGGGCATCCAGCTCCCCATTCTCCTGGTGGGCGTGCAAAAACGGGAGCAGCTCAGGTCTTCCGACCTTGCTGACGGTATCTATGCTCTGGATCACCATCTCACAGAGGCGCTTGCTCGCCCCCATGATATTGGTCGGATTTACAGCCTTGTCGGTGCTGATGAGCACAAACCGTTTTGTCCCGTATTTGAGTGCGGCGTATGCGGTCTTGTATGTGCCGATCACATTATTCTTGATGGCCTCATTCGGGCTGAACTCCATCATGGGGACATGCTTGTGCGCCGCCGCATGGTACACGATGTCCGGACGGTAGGTCTCAAAGATTTGATTGACCCGCCGGCTGTCCCGAACCGACCCGATCAGCACGTCCAAACGCAGTTTTGGATACTGTTCTCTCAGCTCCCGTTCGATCTCATAGGTCGTATTCTCATAGATATCAAAGATGATCAGGCGCTTTGGCTGATGCGCTGCGATCTGTCGGCAGAGCTCACTGCCGATGGAACCGCCGCCGCCTGTTACCAGAATCGTCTTCCCCGTAAGCTGCTCAAAGATTTCCTCCAGATCTACGGTGATCGGATCCCGGCCGAGCAGATCCTCGATCCGCACAGGTTTTAAGTCGCTTATGAGCACCTCGTCGTTGGCCAGCTGATAGATCCCCGGGAGGCTCTTTAACTCACATCCGGTCTCCTTACAGATATCAAGGATCTTCTTTTTTTCCTGTGCCGTGATCCCGGGAATGCAGAAGTAGATCTGATCCACGCTGTATTCCTCTGCGCGCCTTGGAATCTCTTCACGTCCACCGACGATCGGTACCCCCTCAATAAACCGCCCCCATTTGTTAGGGTTGTCATCGATCACGCAGACCGGGTGAATTTTTACTTTACTGGATCTCAGCAGATCTTTGATCACGGTACGGCCGGCATCCCCGGCGCCGATCACCATCACGCGGGATTCCGGGATCTCGATATCAGGCCCCTGCTTTTTACACACTTCAATGTAAAAACGGTAGGTAAAACGAACACCCACGACTAAGATCAGCTGAATGACCGTCCCTACCAGATAATAGGAGATCGGCATACGGCCAAAGATCAAAGTGATCAGTAAAATATGCACCCCGGAAGCGATCAGGGAAGCTAAAGCATAGCGGAGCAGTTCCCGAAAGCCGGTAAACCGCCACATGGCCCGGTACATGCGCATAAACCAGAAAAAAACGATACAGATGACCAGATAAATAGGGAGAAATCTGGCATACCGAAGCAGGTATTCCTGCGGAATAGACCCGAATGAAAAGTCAAAGCGAAGCCATAATCCCAAAAAGTAAGAGAAACTGATCGCGATGATGTCAAAACAGATTAAGCCAAACGCTATAACTTGCCAGTGCTGTATCCTCTCTCTCATATCAATCTATCTTCTCCGTCAGGATCCGCCCTACCGCGTTGTTAAGCATATTCTCCGAGATCGTCCCGTCTTCCACTGCGCTAAGCACGGCCTCATAGGCCGCATCAAAGTCACCCCGTACATAGATAAGATCCATGCCGGCACACACGGCCTCTACAGCCGCATCCGCGGTGTTGTACCCGCTGGTCACGACACCGCTTGCCAGATTCGAGGTCATGAGCAGCCCCTCGAATCCCATCTCCTGACGCAGTTTCTGTACAACTTGAATCGAAATAGAGCATGGCATATCGCCATTCCCTGTCAGAGAGGAGTCGGGCTGGTTGCTGACCATGATGCAGTCCACTCCCGCGTCGATCCCCATCTGGTAGGCGGAATAGTCTGTTGTCACATCATAGGTTCCGGGGAAGGCCCGCATGACAGCCATGACTCCCGCGCCCTGAAGGCCCTCGATATCGTACTCCACACAGTCGGCGACGTTGCCGGTACTTGTGCCGTAGGTCATATCGTCAAAGTCCGGCTGGCTGCCCTCAGTGGAGACGTCGGCCACCGGCCCGAGGATCGTATTAAACCCGTTGCTTAAGACAGCTTCGGCGCGGGTCTGTGCCGCTTCGGTGATCTGGTTCGGATCTCCCTCCGCGCCGAGCTCGGCTGGAGATTCCGTGACTGTAAGGGTAGTATCCACAGCCGCCAGAGGGGAGTGGTCATTCCCGCCGATCTCCTCGATCATAGCGAACATCGGGACGCCCACAACGTCTTCCATGTATTCCTGTGTATTTCGGACAAGCGAGTCTACCTGAGACGCGCCCTGAATATTCTCGGCGGAATAGACGAGGCCGCCGACCGGATATTCCGTGACGGCACTCCTCGTGGTCTCTCCCGCGAGCGTCACCTGATCCGAGTCGGTCAGTTCCTCCGGGGTGGTCACGAACAGCTGCGCCACCTTCTGTTCTGTCGTCATGGCGTCCATCCGAGCCGTCACCTCATCGGAAAACACCAGAGCCTCATAGGCGGAACCGGTATCGGTGATGGAGTTGTCATCTGCCTCCTCCGTCTCTTCCTCCAGAACTGTCTCTTCCTCCGTCTCCGTAACTGCGGCGATATCCACGGCGTTTTGTTCGTCAGCGGCAACAGCCATATCCGCTTCATTCAGGTTCTCGGCTCTTCGACCGGGCAGATGAGAGATCCCGGTGTGCAAAAGACCGACGACCAGCACAACGACCAGCACAGCCGCCTCAATGATGATGAGCAGGTTCAGGATCGTGTTTCTATTTCGCATCGTTTATTTCTCCTTTAATCCGCATAGACCGTCAGGTCCTCATTTGGAACAGATTCTTTCTCCAGCAGAGCCGCGCTGTATGTTTCCACTTCCGGCGAAGGGGTGTAGTCTGTCTCATCGTAGAGGAACTCGTGGAGCCCCTCATTCATGTCAATTAAGGTAATGGGTACCTCCACCCAGGATCCGTCGATGCGGCCGCCATAGAACACCTGCGGGTACGCGGTCGTCTCCACGATGTCATAATCGGCCAGATTGTAGATTAGGGTTGTGAGATCTGCCGCCCGGTAGTTGCTGTTGATCTGGGCCAGCATATCGTCCACGAGTGTCAGGACGTCATCCGTGTCCATCGTCTTTGCCTTATCGAGCAGAGCAATGAGGACATCCCTCTGCCGTTCGGCGCGCCGGTAGTCGCCCCCTTCAGCATGTCGGATCCGGGAGTAGGCCACGGCCTGATCGCCGTCTAAGAGATAGGTCCCGGGTTCGGTGATCGTCCCGCAGTATTTTCCGTCATACGAGCTTAGATGGGATACCTCCTCGTCGGTGATCTCCATCTCCACGCCTCCGATCTCATCGATCAAGGATGACACAGTAATAAAGTTCAGTGTCATGTATTGCTGTATATCCAGATCAAAATTTTCGTTGATAGTCGAGAGGGCAAACTCCGGTCCGCCGTACATATGGGCGTGGGTGATCTTCTCATAGTCGTGTCCCTCGATGTGCACCATACAATCCCGGTAGATGGAGGCTATCTTGACCGTCCTCTCATCGTGATCGATATGGACGATCATGATGGAGTCTGAGCGCGTCCCGGTGCCTAAAGCGTTCGAGCGGCTGTCGACTCCGAAGATGACGAAATCCTCGGTCCCTTCCGAATCCGCAGTGGGATCTGTCAAGCTGATCTCGTTTTGATTGTCTTCCACGTCACGCCCCTGAATGATCTCATTATCGGTATCGGCATTCCCGTTTCGAATACCGGAAGAATGGGTCATGGCCACCGCCACTATGGCGATCACCGCTGCCGCGGCCGCGAGAATTACCACCAGTGGGATCCACCTTTTGGAATCTGCTCTGCGTCCGTCTTTTTTGTTCATCAGTCTGTATTCTTCTTTCCGTCAGTCTCTTTGCCGTAACGTCCGTACTGTCCGTAGTAACTTCCGTAATATCTCCCGTAATACTTGCCGTAATAGTGGTTCCGCCTCATATCCACCTTGTTCAGCACAGCGCCTAAGATGCGCACGCCGGAGAGTTCTAATTGCTTCTTCGCGTTTGCAATGACATGGCTGTTTGCCATTCCCTGCGCTGTCACAAAGATCGCGCCGTCGCAGCACCGCGCCAGCACGGCGGCATCGATCGTGGCTCCGAGCGGCGGTGCGTCGATCAAGATATAGTCAAAATATTTCCGGCCGAAATTGATCAGCTCATCGAAGTATCCCTTCTCCAATATCTCTGTCGGGTTCGGAACGCTCGGCCCCGAAAAGACAAGATACAGTCTGGGGATGTTCGTCGCATAGACCACATCTCCGATCTGCTTTTGACCGGACAGATAGTGAGACAGCCCATAGAGGCTTGCCCCGCTCGCAGTCCGCACACCCAGGCGGCCGACAAGGACAGACTTTCGAAGATCCGCGTCTATCACCAGCACCTGTTTTTTCGCGTCAGTCAGCGACCGGGCGAGATCCATGACCACAGTGCTCTTGCCCTCATTCGGCACGGCGCTTGTAACGAGGATCACCTTCACGTCATCTCCGCAGAACTGCAGATTGGTGCGCAGGGCCCTGAGAGACTCTTTTAATGTATAGTTCTGTCTCTTTATTTTCCTTAATTCAACCTGTTCTGTTCTCGGACGGTTACTTTCCATGATTTTTGCTCCCCTTCCGTTTTGTGTGCTTCCTGCTTCTTCGGCTCACGGGTTCGTTTAGCTCCGCTTCTTCTAAGGGCAGAGAGCCCAGCACCTGCAGGCCAACCTTTCGCTCCATGTCCTCAGGCGTCATGATCGTGTCATTCGCAAGATAGATGATCCAGACAAAAGCGACGGCCACCACCAGTCCGATGACAGCTCCGATCGCAGTGTACCTTCGATAGCTGGGACTGGAGCGCGAAGAGTTTACGTAACCGTACTGAATGATCTCCGGTGGATCCTGGTCCATCTTCTGAGCAATATAGGCAGAGGAGACAGCGGCGATCTCGTCAGCGATGATCTTCGCGTTCTCCGGCACCGGATCCTCCACCGTAATCTCCAGCATACGGGTATCGGACGGGTTGTTGACGGAGACCTTGCTCTTCATCTCACCGTAAGACAGATCCAGCCCCAGATTCGAGCTGACCTGATCTAAGACCGGCCGACCGGTCACGACCTGCACATAGTCGTTCGTTAAGTTCGTGCCGATCTGAATATCCGTGTAGCTCGTGATGGACGTACTCCTTGAGAGCACGTACAGGATCGAAGTGGACTTATACTGGGGCGTGATAAGAAGCATGGCGCCCAGCCCAAAGACCAATGCCATCAGCACGACCGAGAGCACGATCCGGAACCAGTGGTGCACAAGCTCCATAAAAAGTGCGCCCAAATCTATCTCGATCTCATTGTTTTTTTCCTGCTGTTTCGTATCTTTCTCCATATCTCTTATTCTCCCGTTTCCGGTTATTTGACGATCTGTCCGGGCGTTTTTTCAAACATCCGCTCCGCCGCGGCCTCGCCGTAGCGCTTCCTCACATAATCCCGACACTTTTCCATTCGGCAGGGCCGGTGCGTTAAGTCATGGCTGTCGCTGGCAATGATGTCCGCCATGCCGCAGTCAAGCAGGTATTTGCAGAACTGCTTCTCCGTGCGGCCGGTTTTTCCCAGCACGGCGTCTGCGTTTAGCTGGATCAACACATTGCTCCGTTGCAGCTCATCCACAAGGTCCGGATCTTCCGTAAGGCAGGCGCAGCGCTCCGCATGGGCGATGACCGGTACATACCCCGCAAATTCAAGTTCCTGTACCGTTTCTTTTAGAAAGGGATAGTCCTCGATATGGGAATACTCAGCGAGCACATACTCGGAGCCCGCGAGAGACAGGCAGCGTCCATTCTTCAGATTCTCGACGCACTCCCGGTCGATGTGGTATTCCGTTCCCAGAAACAGACGAACCCCCACGTCCGACGCGAGAGGAAGCAATTCGGAAAAGTGCTTTCGTATCGTATCCGGATCGTAGGGGAACATTCCCTGCCGGAAATGAGGGGTGAGTATGACCGTATCCACGCCCTGTTGCGCGGCCTCCTGAAGCATTGCCTTGGACTCCTCGATGGTGTTCGGACCGTCGTCCACACCGTAGAGGAGGTGACAGTGAATATCGATCATAGAGTACCCATCCTTTCTACATCTTGTATGTTACACTGTGGAAAAGCACAAATACTATATAATATTCTAACATTTTGTAGGATAAATTACAAGGTAAAATAGCGATAACTTTCGTCTATTAAGATCAAAGAACTTTGTGCAGATTGTCCCCCCCCGAAAAAAATAGAGAAAAGCACGGTTTTTCAACGATTTTTGACGTCGTATCATGATAACTGAACTTTTCTCTATTAAATAGGTAAGATATGTTTTTGTTACTGCACCGACATATAACTGTACCCCATCAGCGCCTTATCGATCTGCCTCGCCGCCTCACGTCCCTCCCGGATCGCCCAGACGACTAAGGACTGGCCGCGGTGCATATCCCCGCAGGCAAAGACGTTCTTTACGTTGGTGCAATAGCAGCCTTCTTTCGTGTCCACGTTGGTCCGGGCGTTTACTTTCACCTTGAAGGCGTCGGTCACGTAGGTTTCCGCACCGAGGAAGCCGGCTGCGATGAGCACAAGGTCTGCTGGGATCTTCTCCTCCGAGCCCTCAATCGGGACCATGACGGTTCGCCCGCTCTTTTCATCGAACTGACTCTCAAGCTTCACGGTCACGATGTGTTTGACGTTGCCGTTTTTGTCCTTTACAAACTCTTTTACTGTGGTCGTGTAGATCCGCGGATCGTCGCCGAACAGGGCGATGGCCTCCTCCTGGCCGTAGTCGGTCTTACAAACTATGGGCCACTCGGGCCACGGATTGTCTTTCGCCCTCTCATCGGGCGGTTTCGGCAGCATCTCTAATTGGGTCACGCTCTTCGCGCCGTGGCGGATGCACGTGCCCACACAGTCGTTTCCGGTGTCGCCGCCGCCGATGATGACGACGTGCTTCCCCTTCGCCGAGACATAGCGCTTGTCCTTTAAGTCGGAGTCCAAGAGACTCTTTGTCGTCTGAGAGAGGAAGTCTACCGCAAAGTAGATCCCTTTCGCGTCTCTGCCGGGCGCGTCGATATCCCGCGGGTTTTTCGCGCCGCAGGCTAAGACGACGGCATCGTACTCTTTTAAGATCTCGGAGGCCTTCTCGTCCCGTCCGACATCCACGCCGGTCAGAAAGATGATGCCTTCCTCCTTCATGATGTCGATCTTTCTCTCAATGATCTTTTTATCCAGCTTCATATTCGGGATGCCGTACATCAAGAGGCCTCCCACCCGGTCGTCCCGCTCGTAGACCGTGACTAAGTGGCCGCGCTTATTTAGCATGTCCGCCACGGCCAGTCCTGCCGGGCCGGAGCCGATGACGGCCACATGTCTGCCGCTTCTAGTCTTCGGCGGTTTTGCCTTGGCATAGCCGTTCGCGTAGGCTGTCTCGATGATGCCGTGCTCGTTCTCGCAGACGGTGACTGGGTCGTCGTGCATCCCACAGGTGCAGGCCTTTTCGCACAGCGCCGGACAGACACGGGACGTAAATTCCGGGAAGTTGTTGGTCTTGACCAGGCGCTCGTAGGCCTGTTCCCAGTTACCGTGATAGACTAAGTCGTTCCACTCCGGCACGAGGTTGTGTAAGGGGCAGCCGCTCGTCATTCCCATAAGGTCCATGCCTGACTGGCAAAACGGCACGCCGCAGGCCATGCAGCGGGCGCCCTGGATCTGCTGCTTTTCTTCGGGAAGATAGAGATGAAACTCGTCAAAATTTTTGATCCGCTCTTCCGGAGCGATATTTTTGCTGACCTCTCGGTCATACTCTAAAAATCCGGTCGGTTTTCCCATGTCGTCTCCCCTCCTTACTGTTCAAATTTTGAATAGAACGCTTCGATCTGTGCCTGCTCCACGTTGTATCCCTTCTCCTCCATCTGGACGATGGCCGTCTGCATATTGTGGTAGTCGTAAGGGATTACTTTCTTAAATTTCGGGAGGTATTCGCCGAAGTTTTCCAGGATCTCTTTGCCCTTCTCCGAGTTGGTTAGGGCCACATGCTCCTGGATCAGTTCCTTTAATTCCTGTACGTCGTATTTGTTTGTCAGGGCTTCCGAAAAGACCATCTCCTTGTTCGTCCTGGTGTAGAGATCACTGTTCTCATCCAGAACATAGGCAATGCCTCCGCTCATGCCGGCTGCAAAATTCTTGCCCGTCTTGCCAAGGATGACAACACGCCCGCCGG
Source organism: Lachnospiraceae bacterium (assembly GCA_020860755.1). Classification (GTDB taxonomy): domain Bacteria; phylum Bacillota; class Clostridia; order Lachnospirales; family Lachnospiraceae; genus Eubacterium_I. The sequence goes on along the minus strand of JAJBTQ010000005.1, from coordinate 9,840 downwards.
TCATGTACTCGCAGCCGTGGTCTCCCACGCCCTCGACGACCGCGACGGCGCCGGAGTTACGCACGCAGAAGCGCTCGCCGGCCACGCCGTTTATAAAGGCCTTGCCGCTGGTTGCCCCATAAAGCGCCACGTTGCCGATGATGATGTTCTCGTCCTGCTTAAACCGGATCCCGGCCGGCGGATACACGATGAGTTTCCCGCCGGAGAGCCCCTTGCCGAAATAGTCGTTGCTGTCGCCGACCAACTCCAAAGTCAGGCCGCCGGGGATGAACGCGCCGAAGCTCTGTCCGCCGGCGCCGGTGCACTTGACAAAGAAGGTATCCTCATCCAGTCCTTCCGGATAGCGTCTGGTGATCTCCGAGCCGAAGATCGTTCCGAAGGACCGGTTGGTGTTGGAGACAGTCACGTCGATGATACGCCGCTGCTGCTTCTCCAGGGCTGTCTTCATCTCCTTTAACAGGATCCGCATATCCAAAGAGTTGTCCAGTCCGAAGTTATATACTTTTTCCGGATCGAACGTTGCGCCCTCGTCGGTTCCCGCGAACGGGTTGTCCAGGATGTTCGTCAGATCCAGCTTCAGCGCGTTGCCGCTTAAGTTGTCACGTACTTTGAGCATATCGCTTCGCCCGACAAGCTCATCGACGGTGCGCACGCCTAAGCGGGCCATATATTCCCTGAGCTCCTGCGCGACAAACTGCATAAAGTTCATCACATATTCCGGCTTGCCGGTAAAGCGTTTCCGAAGCTCAGGATTTTGCGTCGCGATGCCGACCGGACAGGTGTCTAAGTTGCAGACACGCATCATCACACAGCCCATCGTAACAAGAGGAGCCGTCGCGAAGCCGAACTCCTCCGCGCCAAGCATCGCGGCGATGGCCACGTCCCGGCCGCTCATCAGCTTGCCGTCCGTCTCGATCCGGACCTTCTCGCGCAGGCCATTTAAGATGAGTGTCTGATGGGTCTCGGCAAGGCCGAGCTCCCAGGGAAGTCCCGCGTTGTGGATCGAGCTCTTGGGCGCCGCGCCGGTGCCTCCGTCGTAACCGGAGATCAAAATGACCTGTGCGCCCGCCTTCGCCACACCTGCGGCGACCGTGCCCACGCCGGCCTCGGAGACAAGTTTTACGGAGATCCGCGCATGGCGGTTCGCGTTCTTTAAGTCGAAGATCAGCTGCTCGAGATCCTCGATGGAATAGATGTCGTGGTGAGGCGGCGGTGAGATCAGCGCCACGCCGGGCGTGGACAGCCTCGTCTTCGCGATCCAGGGATATACCTTTTTCCCGGGCAGATGCCCGCCTTCCCCGGGCTTCGCGCCCTGTGCCATCTTGATCTGGATCTCCTCTGCGCTCACGAGGTAGCGGCTCGTCACGCCGAAGCGGCCGGACGCCACCTGCTTGATGGCGGAGCACCGGTCCCTGCTGTCTAAGCGGTCCAGGCTCTCACCGCCCTCGCCGGAGTTCGACTTCCCGTGAAGCCGGTTCATGGCGATGGCCAGGCATTCGTGCGCCTCCTTTGAGATGGATCCGTAGGACATGGCTCCGGTCTTAAAGCGCATTACGATGGAGTCAACGCCCTCCACCTCATCGATCGGTACGCCCTTTTTCGGATAGTCAAAGTCCAGCGCGCCGCGGAGGTTCATGACCGTGGTCTCACCGTTTATCAGTTTTGTATACTGTTTGAAAAGCTCGTAGTCGCCGCGCCGCGTCGACTGTTGGAGCAGGTGGATGGTCTGCGGGTTGTACAGATGGGGCTGCGCGCCGCTGCGCATCTTATGCCTCCCCAAGCTGTCTAATGTCTTCTCCGTGCCGAGACCCAGCGGATCGTAAGCTCTGGAGTGGAGGATGTCGATGTTGCGCTCGATATCGTCTAGCGTGATCCCGCCGATCCGGCTCACCGTATCGGCAAAATACTTGTCTATGACACTCTTGTCGATGCCGATCGCCTCAAAGATCTTGGCGCCCTCATAGGACTGCAGCGTGGAGATCCCCATCTTGGAGGCGATCTTTACGATGCCGTGCAGGATCGCGTCGTTGTAGTCGTCGACCGCCGCGTAGTAGTCCTTGTCGAGCATATGGTCATCGATCAATTGTTTTATCGTATCCTGTGCCAGATACGGGTTGACGGCGCAGGCGCCGTAGCCCAAAAGGGTCGCAAAGTGGTGCACCTCTCTGGGCTCTCCGCTCTCTACGATAAGCGAGACGGCTGTACGTTTTTTCGTCTGGACCAGGTGCTGCTGCAGTGCGGCCACCGCGAGCAGCGACGGGATCGCCACGTGGTTCTCATCCACGCCGCGGTCGGAGAGGATCAGGACATTGGCGCCGTCCTTGTAGGCGCGGTCCGCCTCGACAAACAACCGGTCGATTGCTTTTTCCAGGCTCGTGTTCTTGTAGTAGATCATCGGGATGACGCCGACTTTAAAGCCCTCCCGTTTCATGTTTTTGATCTTGATCAGGTCTGTGTTGGTAAGGATCGGGTTCCGGATCCGTAAGACCTGACAGTTTTTCGGCTGCTCCCTTAAGATGTTGCCGTCCTCGCCCACGTAAGTCGTGGTGGAGGTGACGACCTCCTCGCGGATCGCGTCGATCGGCGGGTTGGTCACCTGGGCAAACAGCTGCTTAAAGTAGTTAAACAGCGGCTGCTGATCCTCCGAGAGGGCTGCCAACGGGATATCGATGCCCATGGCCGCCGTCGCCTCGGCGCCGTCCCGCGCCATCGGGAGCATGACGGACTTGACCGACTCGTAGGCGTAGCCGAACGCCTTTTGCATGAGACTTAGATCCTCGCCGGTGTAGCGCGGAATCCGCTCGTTCGGGATCTTTAAGTCCTTAAGCTCGAGCATGTACTCGTCAATCCACTGGCCGTAGGGCTGTTTGTTCGCGTAGCTCTCCTTAAGCTCGTCGTCATCGACCACCGTTCCCTTCACCGTATCCACTAAGAGCATCTTGCCCGGGCGCAGGCGGTCCTTTACCAGGATGTGGGTTGGGTCGATGTCTAATACGCCGACCTCGGAGGAGAGGATCAGATAATCGTCATCCGTGATATAGTAACGGGAAGGCCGAAGGCCGTTGCGGTCTAAGACCGCTCCCAGCATATCTCCGTCCGAGAATACGATGGAGGCCGGTCCGTCCCAGGGCTCCATCATTGTCGCATAATATTGGTAAAAATCCTTTTTCTTCTGGGACATGATCTGGTTGTTCTCCCAGGGCTCCGGGATCGTGATCATGACCGCGAGCGGCAGCTCCACGCCGCTCATAACGAGGAATTCCAGCGTGTTGTCGAGCATGGCCGAGTCGGAACCCGCCACATTGACAACGGGGAGGATCTTGCCGAGCTGGCCTTTTAAGTACTCGGACTCCATGGTCTCCTCCCGGGCCAGCATCTTGTCGGAATTGCCCTTGATCGTGTTGATCTCGCCGTTGTGGACAATGAAGCGGTTCGGGTGGGCCCGCTCCCAGCTGGGATTCGTGTTCGTGGAAAAACGGGAGTGCACCGTCGCAATGGCACTCTCGTAGTCCTTATCCTGCAGATCGTCAAAGAATCGCCGCAGCTCGTCCACGAGGAACATACCCTTGTAGACGATCGTCCGGCTGGAGAGAGACACCACGTAAGTGTTGTCGTTGGACTGTTCAAAGATCCGGCGGGCCACATAGAGCCTGCGGTCAAAGTCGAGTCCCCGCTCCACGCCGTCCGGGCGTTTGATAAACACCTGCTCAATGCAGGGCATGCAGTCCAAGGCCTTCTTGCCGATAACGGAGGGGTTTATAGGGACCTCTCTCCAGGCGAGGATCTCTAAGCCCTCTCTCTCGCTTATGACCTCAAACATCTTCTTCGCCTGTGCGCGAAGGAGCTCTCCCTGCGGAAAGAAGAACATGCCGATGCCGTAGTCCCGCTCTTCCCCGAGCTCTATGCCCTCGGCGGCCATGACCTTGTGAAAGAACTTGTGCGAGATCTGGAGCAGCATGCCGACGCCGTCTCCGGTCTTGCCCTCGGCATCCTTCCCGGCCCGGTGCTTTAAGTTCTCTACGATCTTTAAGGCGTTTTCAACTGTATCGTGCGTCTTTTCCCCTTTGATGTTCACGACAGCGCCGATGCCGCAGCTGTCGTGCTCAAAGCGCGGGTCATATAATCCCTGGTTTACTCGAAGATCTTCCATAACGCATCCTCTCTTTGAAAAATATTTTTATGATAATCAATGTATGTATTAGGCAAAAAAATAGAGACACCTTCCTCTCGGAAAGAGTCCCCTTTGACTCATCGAACCTTACTATACACCGGATCCGGCGGTTTGTAAAGCAAAATATTTTCGTGAATTGTCAGAATATTTGACTATATTTATTATTTTCTTATATTGTCAGACTTTTTGGCTAGTTTTCTTCTCCAAATCAGCTCATACGCACAATTTAACTGCAGTGCAAATTTAAAAATTCTTCCGTCAGGGCATCCAGGTCGTCAAAAATGACCGCTGCGCCGTGCTCTTTAAGCTCTTCTTTTCCGCCAAATCCGTAGGCTACCCCGATGCAGTCGATGCCCGCTTCGACTGCTCCGTCCGCATCGTATTTGGTATCACCGATCAGCACGACCTCATCTTTCCTAAACTGCGGGTCTGCCTCACCGATACGACGAAACGCCTCCTCAAGCACTTCCATCTTCGTATCGATCCTGCCGTCAAGGCTGGCTCCGACCACGTCGTCTAAGAGATCTGCAAGTTCAAACTTCTTAAGGATCCCCTTACACTGCTCCTCCGGCTTGGAGGATGCGATCATCTGGATATATCCGGCGTCGTGAAGGGCAATAAACGCCTCTCTTACGCCCGGGAACAGGGAGCACTCGTATACACCGATTGTCTGGTACCGCTCATGGAAGACGTCGATCACCTCTTCTAAATGCTCTTTGGGTACGCCGGCATACTTCGGAAGGGATACCCGAAGCGGCGGCCCGATAAAGTTGTAATAGTCCATCTTCTCTGTATTTATCCCATACCGCTCGAGAGCGGGCTTTAAGGATCTTGATACGCCTTCGTAGGTATCGACTATGGTCCCGTCCATATCCCACAGGATATACCGGTATTTTTTGCGGAACGCCTCCCGGACCTCTCTTAGATAAGAGAGCGATCCAAAGGCCAGGATCACGTCGTCTGCCCCCGCTTCAGCCCGGGCGCATGCTGCTGCGTCCCGCATACTTTCACACGGCACGGCGTCTATATTTTTCTCCCGCAGTTTTCCGGCTAAGTCCTTTGCCGGCAAAGCCCGCGGGTCAGACGGCGTCACTGTGTATACGAGATCTCCCGGCCGGAACATGGCCTTGGCCATCGCGCTGTGGTCCTTATCCGCCAGAACACCCATGATATAGAGGATCCGCCGGTTTGGGAAATCTCTATCCAGCGACTCCCGAAGGCGGATGGCCGCACTTTCATTGTGCGCCCCGTCCAAGAGGATCACAGGGCCTGATCCGTCCCGGTCCCCTGTCTTATCGATCCGCTCGTAGCGCCCCGGCCAGCGCACCGTAGCCATACCGCGGGAGATGGCATCGTCGGAGATCTCAAATCTCTGCCTGTCTGAGGCGTCCTGACCGCTTAACACCTCCAAAACTTTAAGAGCGCATTCCGCGTTCTCGATCTGGAACAGCCCGCGCAGTCCGAGCGTGATCTCTTCCCCGTTCCGGATAAACGTAAGCTCTCCATTACTGTAATGGAGTCTCGGCGACGATTCTCCTTCGGATATAAAAAGCGGAGCCCCTGCGCTCTCGCACCGCTCTCGGATCACGTCCATCACTTCCGGGGCCTGTCTGACACTCACCACCGGAGTGCCGGGCTTTATGATGCCCGCCTTTACCCGGGCGATCTCGGGGAGCGTGTCCCCAAGAAACTGCGTGTGATCCATGCCAATGGAGGTCAGCACCGTGACAAGCGGCCTGCGGACCACGTTTGTGGCATCCCCCTCGCCGCCCATACCGACTTCAAGCAGAATGATATCGCAGTCCTCCTCCGAAAACCAGACAAAGGCCGCAGCCGTCTCCACTTCAAATCTTGTCGGGTGGGGCAATCCCTGCTTCGTAAGCCGGTCACAGGCATCCTTGACCCGGCTGAGGACCTGGGCCAGCCGCCCGCAGGCGATCGGCTCTCCGTCGATCCTCCACTCCTCCTCGTAGGAGAAGACATCGGGCGTATTAAACCATCCCACCCGGTATCCGGCCTCGGCAAGAACGGAGGAGAGCATGGCTCCGACCGACCCCTTGCCGTTCGTTCCTCCGATGTGGATCACCGGGATTTTATCCTGCAGATCATTAAGCTCATGCATCAGCTTCTCGATGCGCTCCATTCCCAGCTGACTGCCGAGCTGTTTTGTTTTTTCCAAAAAGGCCATCGCCTGTTCGTAATTCATCATGTTCCGAATATACCATATGAATGGCATTTTGTGCAACGGACTTTTTGCTGCAGCGAACTTTCGCACAATACATTTGTAACGCGTTATCTTTTTTGCCCATTATTTCGTTAAATGGTTAACAATTCTTGACAGGTTGTCCATTGGTAAGTGATAATATAATTAGTGTTTTGTATAATATTTTTTGAAGGAGGATTTTTTAATGGCAAATCTGAAAGAAAGTTATGGCATTTATGTGGACGGTCAGTGGCGTCCGGCATCGGACGGAGCGACGTTCACCGCTACTAACCCCGCAACCGGCGAGAGCCTCGCAAAGTGCGCGAACGCGACGAAAGAGGATGTGGATGCCGCCGTGCAGGCCGGATGGAAGGCATTTCCGGCATGGAAGGCTACCTCAAAAGAGGAGCGCGTTGACATCTTAAACAAGATCGCAGACCGGATGGAGGAGAATCTGGAGTGGCTGGCAAAAGTCGAGAGCATGGACAACGGCAAACCGATCCGTGAGACAATGGCGATCGACCTTCCGTACTCGATCCGTCACTTCCGCTACTATGCAAGTCTGCTCAAGACCGACAACGGTGTTGCAACGATTCTGGAAGGCAGATTCATGAGCCTGGTCCTGCGTGAGCCCATCGGCGTAGTAGGACAGATCGTGCCCTGGAATTTCCCGATCTTGATGGCAGCATGGAAGATGGCGCCGGCGATCGCAGCAGGCGACTGCATTGTGTTTAAGCCCTCTTCGGAGACGTCCTTAAGCGTACTTGAGTTCACAGATCTCATTGGAGACCTGCTCCCGGCAGGCGTCTTAAACCTCGTCACCGGTTCCGGAAGCGGCACAGGACAGTATCTCTTAGATCATCCGGATCTTTCCAAGCTTGCATTCACCGGCTCCACAGAGGTCGGCAAAAACATCGCATTAGCCGCGGCAGACAAGCTGATCCCGGCAACCTTAGAGCTCGGCGGCAAGAGCGCCAATATTATCTTTGATGACTGTGATATCGACAGCGCGGTAGACGGCATTCAGCTCGGCATCCTGTTCAATCAGGGTCAGGTGTGCTGTGCCGGTTCCCGTATATTTGTACAGGAAGGCATCTATGATGAATTCCTCGAGAAGGCAGTGGCGGCATTCAATAAGATCAACATCGGCGATCCCATGGATATGAACACTCAGATGAGTTGTCAGATCAATGAGACACAGGGCAACAAGATCCTGTCCTATATCGACATCGCCAAGAAGGACGGCGCGACGATCGCCTGCGGCGGCGAGCGCTACACCGAGAACGGATGCGACAAGGGCTTCTTCATTCGCCCGACGCTGATCACAGGACTTCAAAACACAGATTGCTGCGCACAGGAAGAGATCTTCGGACCTGTGGCAGTCGTCATGAAGTTTAAGACGGAAGACGAAGTCGTCGCCATGGCTAACGATTCCGTATATGGACTTGGCGGAGCTGTCTGGACTACGAATATCAACCGCGGGCTGCGTGTTGCGAGCGCGATCGAGACCGGCCGTGTGTGGGTCAACACTTACAACCAGATCCCCGAGGGTGCACCGTTTGGCGGATACAAACAGTCCGGCATCGGCCGTGAGTGTGATGAGGAGATCCTGGATGCATACAGCCAGAAGAAGAACATCATGATCAACCTTGAAGAAGGCACCTCCGGATTCTATCCGCAGTAAAGAAGGTGCAAATACGTAAGCACTAACGCGAAGGCGGGGCCAGACTTTTGTCTGACCCCGTTTTTTACGTCTCAACTGTTATGACACTAAAGATCTTTTTTCATTCCTAATTCTGTCACGAGACTCGTTACTGAAAGATCAAAATCTTCTGTCGGAAGCCGCTCTGCAATCTGCAGCTCGTAAGCGACACCTGTAAAAGACTCCCCCTGTGAAGTGTCTAAGTCTGCGAAATGCCTGTCATAATATCCTTTTCCATAGCCCATCCGGTTTCCCTTCCGGTCAAACGCCACGCCCGGCACGAGCACGAGCAGTCCTCTCTCACCGCGCCAGTCGACCGGGGCAGCCCCTGCGCTCTCCTCGGGTTCCATCACATGGAACGTCCCTTCCTTAAGCTGGGAGAAAGATGTCACTTCAAAATAGCGCATTTCCTCCCCGAATACCTTCGGAAAGGCGACCTGTTTCCCCTGCTGCCAGGCAGCTTCCACAACTGGCCGAATATCTACCTCATTGCCGAGTGGAGCATAGGCGTAGAGATATTCCGCCTGTAAAAACAGATCGCTGGAAATGAGATGTTCGCAAATTTTTAAGGACAGGGTCTCCACCTGTCCCTGGCTCATCTCATTTCTCAACTGTTTATAATGATCTCTGACGTTTTGTTTTTCCGTCATCGCTTCACTCCCTTGGTGTCGCGGTTCCCGATATGCAGACGGTTTAACGCGATCTCCCGGTCACGGACCTCCACGACCGGATTCGCATCCTGCTTTAAGATCCAAGCCCCCGCAAGGAAATCTCCCTTGTTTAGGCGCATGCCGCGCACGCCGACCGCACCTTTCTTTTTCTCCGGAATGTCTCCGACTGTCACGCGGAGGAAGTAGTTTTTCTCCGACTGCATGACAAAGGTGTCCTCATCCTCAGCCAGCCCGGCACAGATCACGGCGTCTCCGTCTAAAAGCTTTGTCGCAGCCGTCGTCCGCTTTGCCACGTCAAACTCGGATCCGTCGACGCGCTTTACCATGGATGTCTTGGTGACGAACAGCATCTTTTTTCCGCTTAGGGCGCTTAAGGAGGAAAGCCCCACGATGTTTTCCGTGCTGCTGGAATAGTTGCAGATATTGTCGACCGGAATTCCTTTGTCCCGGAACTTTCCGTAAGGTACATCCGCCATCTTCACCAGATGAAGCTGCCCGGTATCAGTAAACAGACAGATCCTCTCATCGCTCATGCAGGGGATCACCGCGCGGTTCTCCGCGTCAGCCGACTCTTTGTTCCGCTCGTAGGTGGGAACGTCGATGGACTTTACATAGCCGAACCGGTCCATCAATAACACCATCGGGACTGCCTCTGGTGCTTTCTCCTCATAGACCGCCTCCTCAGCGTTTTCGATCACCGTCCTGCGGGGAGTGGCAAATTCCTTTTTTATCTCCTGGAGATCCTTCATCAGAACCTTTGCCATGGCGGCGCGGCTCTTTAATACTTTTTCATAAAACGCGATGTTTTTTAACGTCTCCTCATGCTCCGCGACGAGCGCCTCGATCTCCAGCCCGATCAGGCGGTAGAGCTTCATGTCCAGGATCGCGCTCGCCTGACGCTCCGTAAAGCGCAGCATCTGAGCCGTCGTCTGAGACAGCGTCGAGCGGAAACGGATCCCTTCCGTAACGCCGTTTACCAGACAGTCTTTTGCCTGCTTGACGTTCTTGCTCCCGCGAAGGATCTCGATGATCAGGTCGATGACATCGCAGGCCTTTATAAGGCCCTCCTGGATCTCCTGCTTTTCCCGCTCTT
>JAJBTQ010000026.1 GCA_020860755.1 Lachnospiraceae bacterium | reverse complement strand
AAATAATTTTAAATTAAAATTATTAGCACTCGTGCTTGACGAGTGCTAATTTTTGTGCTATAACATTAGTGAAGGCAATTATTATACAAATATTAGAACAATGTTCTTGCTATAGATTCGAGAATATTTGAGAGGAGGAAAGGTGCTATGAACATTCAAAAATTTACACAAAAATCATTGGAAGCAGTGGATGCCAGCGAAAAACTGGCTTATGAATATGGAAATCAGGAGATCGAGCAGGAACACCTGCTTGTGGCTTTGATGAATCAGGAGGACGGTCTGATCCCGAAGATGATCGAGAAGATGGAGATCAATCGGGAGTACTTTGAGGACAGTGCGGTCACTCTGCTGGAAAAGAGAGTCAAGGTGTCCGGCGGACAGGTGCACATCGGTCAGATGTTGAACAAAGTCCTGATCTCGGCTGAGGACGAGGCGAAGGCGATGGGCGACGAGTATGTGTCTGTGGAGCATCTGTTCCTCAGCATGATCAAATATCCGAACCCGGCTATCAAGCAGCTGTTTAAAGAGTTCGGGATCACGAGAGACCGGTTCTTGCAGGCGCTCTCCACGGTGAGAGGCAACCAGAGGGTGACTTCGGACAATCCGGAGGCGACCTATGATACGCTGAACAAATACGGTTATGATATGGTAGAGCGGGCCCGCGATCAAAAGGCAGACCCGGTTATCGGGCGTGACAGCGAGATCCGGAACGTGATCCGGATCCTCTCCCGGAAGACGAAGAACAATCCGGTGCTCATCGGCGAGCCCGGCGTCGGCAAGACTGCCGTCGTGGAGGGCCTTGCGATGCGGATCGTCAGAGGAGATGTGCCGGAGACATTGAAGGATAAGAGACTGTTTGCTCTGGATATGGGAGCGCTTTTGGCCGGCGCGAAGTACAGGGGTGAGTTTGAGGAGCGGTTAAAAGCTGTCTTAGACGAAGTCAAGGCAAGCGAGGGACAGATCATTCTGTTCATCGATGAGCTGCACACGATCGTCGGCGCCGGCAAGACGGACGGCGCGATGGACGCCGGCAACATGTTAAAACCGATGCTTGCCCGGGGCGAGCTGCACTGTATCGGTGCGACGACGCTGGATGAGTATCGTGAATATATAGAAAAGGATGCGGCCTTAGAGCGCCGGTTCCAGCCTGTCATGGTGGACGAGCCGACTGTTGAGGACACCATCTCCATTCTCCGTGGCTTAAAGGAGCGCTACGAAGTATTCCACGGCGTGAAGATCACGGATGCGGCGCTGGTCTCTGCGGCGGTTCTCTCGAACCGTTATATCTCAGACCGGTTTTTGCCGGATAAGGCGATCGACTTAGTCGATGAGGCCTGTGCCCTTATAAAGACAGAGCTGGATTCCATGCCGACGGAACTGGATGAGTTAAACCGCCGTGTGATGCAGATGGAGATCGAGGAGACTGCCCTTAAAAAAGAGGAGGACTCCTTAAGCAAAGACCGTCTGGCGAACCTGCAAAAAGAGCTGGCCGAGCTTCGGAATGAGTTCCAGACCAGAAAAGCGCAGTGGGACAACGAGAAAAACGCGGTGGAGCGTGTGCAGAAGCTCCGCGAGGAGATGGACGCCTTAAACCAGGAGATCCAGATGGCACAGCAAAACTACGACCTCGAGAAAGCTGCGGAGCTGCAGTACGGCAGGCTGCCGGAGCTGCAAAGACAATTGGCTGAGGAAGAGGAGATCGTAAAGAACAAAGACATGTCTCTCGTACACGAGAGTGTCAGCGAGGATGAGATCGCGAAGATCGTCTCCCGCTGGACCGGCATCCCCGTGGCGAAGCTGACGGAGAGTGAGCGCAACAAGACGCTGCATCTCGATGAAGAGCTGCACAAGAGAGTGATCGGTCAGGACGAGGGCGTGACGAAAGTGACGGAAGCGATCATCCGCTCGAAGGCGGGGATCAAAGATCCGAGCAAGCCAATCGGCTCCTTCCTGTTTTTGGGACCCACGGGCGTGGGCAAGACGGAGCTGGCGAAGGCACTGGCAGAGAGCCTGTTTGACGACGAGTCCAATATTGTGCGTCTGGATATGAGTGAGTACATGGAGAAATACTCCGTGTCCCGCTTAATCGGAGCGCCTCCCGGATATGTCGGATACGACGAGGGCGGCCAGCTGACCGAGGCGGTCCGCAGGAAACCCTACTCGGTGGTGCTGTTTGACGAGGTGGAAAAAGCCCACCCGGATGTATTTAACGTACTGCTTCAAGTATTGGACGACGGGCGGATCACCGATTCGCAGGGAAGGACCGTGGACTTTAAGAATACGATCATCATCATGACGTCCAACCTGGGGTCCACTTACCTGCTGGAGGGCATCGGGCCCGACGGCGAGATCAGCCCCGAGGCGGAAGAACTGGTCATGAACGAACTGCGCGGCAGCTTCCGGCCTGAATTTTTGAACAGGCTGGACGAGATCATTCTCTTTAAGCCGCTGACCAGAGACAACATCGGCAACATCATCCATCTGATGATGGAGCAGCTTAATGAGCGGCTGACGGATCGGGAGGTCAGAGTAGAACTGACACCGGAAGCCGAAGTGTATATCGTGGATCACGGGTATGATCCGATCTACGGCGCACGGCCGCTGAAACGGTATCTGCAGAAGTATGTGGAGACGCTCTCCGCAAAGCTGATCCTGGCGGATCAGGTAAGAGCCGGGGATACGATCCTCATCGATGTGGAGAACGACGAACTGGTCGCGAGTGTAGAGGAGGATCATGTGATCGCGAAAGCGGTATAATACTGCACAGTTTATATGCGCAGTTTACAATATATGAAAAAGAATCGACAAAGTCTGAACTTCAGTCTGGTCGGTTCTTTTTCTTTTGCCATTTTTTGCTCATTGCTCAGGGTAAAAATTACAAAAACATTACAAATGTATGACAAAAAGAATAGGGGTTATAAAACGAACTGAGATTATAAATTTCTTAAAATAAATAC
>JAJBTQ010000021.1 GCA_020860755.1 Lachnospiraceae bacterium | reverse complement strand
TTTAAAATATTTTTTAAAGCGTTTGGAAACCTGCCAGCAGCTTTTTTGACGCCAGGTTTTTAAAGTATGTCATCGTTGGTTTATCCACCACCGCGGTGGGAACCGGGGTTATGTACCTTTTCTATAACGCATTCCATTTGAGCTACTGGTTTTCCTCCGCTTCCAACCAGATCATTGCGGCAGTCCTCACCTTTTTTCTCAACAAAAGGGTCACGTTTCAAGTCAGGGAGTGGTCCGCTAAGCTCGTATTCTTTTACATTCTCAATATTGCCGTGTGTTATGTGCTTGCCTACGGTGTCGCACGCCCGTTGGTCCAGCATGCGTTCGCCGGCATGACATTGACCGGCCAGGACAATGTGGCAATGCTGGTGGGACTCATCATCTATAAGATCCTCAATTATTTCGGGCAGCGTTTTTTTGTTTTCCAGAAAAAACTAAACAGAACCGGACGAACAGAATAAGAGAGACAGCGCCGAATTATTGCAAATAAGCGATAATCTTTGTATAATATTTTTGTTGTAAACAAAGGGTACGGAGAGATATTTTGCATGGTATTCTCAAGCCTATCGTTTTTATTTTTCTTTTTGCCGATTACGTTGGCGGTAAATTTCATTCTTCCAAAGAAAGCACGCAATTACTGGCTGCTGATCGCGAGCCTTGTTTTTTATGCATGGGGTGCACACAGCTTTGTGATCGTCATGATCATTTCGATTGCGATGAACTATGTCTTGGCGCGACTGATCGTATGGGGAAAGCAGGCTGATAAAAGTCTTGCGTTTCAAAGAACCTTTCTGGTCCTGGCCCTGATAGGGAACTTAGGGATCCTGTTCTACAATAAATATATGAATTTCTTTACAGAGCAGTTGAGCAGGATCTTCGGCGATTCGGTCGTTGTCACAAATATTATTTTGCCAATCGGCATTTCTTTCTTTACATTTCAGGCAATCTCCTATGTGGTTGATGTTTATCGTGGTGATGCAGCAGTTCAGAAGAATCCGTTTTATCTTGGCTTATATATTTCCTTTTTCCCACAGTTGATCGCAGGACCGATTGTCCGATACCGTACGATCGCGGATCAGATTACAGACCGCTCGGTTACCTTGGAAAAGTTTGCGGTTGGAGTTCGACGATTTTGCATCGGATTTGCCATGAAGGTTCTGATCGCGAATCAGATGTCGATCATCGCGGATGCAGCGTTTGGTCTGTCCGGGAATCCCGCCTCCTTAAGTGTTGGATTCGCATGGCTGGGCGCGCTGGCATATTCACTGCAGATCTTCTTTGATTTTGCCGGCTACTCTTCCATGGCTATCGGTTTGGGCAAAATGTTTGGGTTTGACTTCCTTGAGAACTTTAACTTTCCGTATATTTCGAAGACGGTCACGGAATTCTGGAGACGCTGGCATATGTCTCTGGGACAGTGGTTTCGGGATTATGTTTACATTCCGCTGGGCGGTTCCCGCGTCGATAAGAAGTATAAACTTGTCCGAAACCTGTTTATCGTCTGGGTACTGACCGGTGTCTGGCACGGTGCAAATTGGACGTTCATTGCCTGGGGGCTGGGCTATTTTGTTCTGCTGACCATTGAGAAGCTAACTAATCTGCCAAAGCGAAAGATGGTCTTAGGCGTTCGGATCCTATATCAGATCTTTACGCTCCTGTGCGTTATGGTCGGGTGGGTCGTGTTCCGCTCGGACGGGATCCGGGATGCGTTCCGCTATATGGGATCCATGCTGGGGCGAACCGGGAATGTGCTGATCGATAACAATGCGATTCGGTATGCAAATGATTACAAGATATTAATTGTAATTGCAGTGGTCTGTTGTACCCCTGCATTGGTTAAGCTGCAATCCTGGCTTGAGAAAAAGTTACATGCGGAAGCGGCCGTCAATTTTGTTTTCAACATTTTGATCTTGGGACTGCTTGTAATCTCGGTCTCTTATCTGGTCATGGGGGGCAACAATCCGTTTATTTACTTTAACTTCTGATGATATATAATTAAAAAGAGGAAGCTGATGGAACAGAAAACAGAACAAAATGAAAAAGCAACAAAAAAACAGAAGATATTTTGGTTAATTCCGCTGATTATTTTTATCGCGTTTATCTCGTATATGATGATCCGCACCATTCCCGGCGAGGTGAAAGAGACAATTGTCGACACTCCTGTTTCTACGGCTGGGTTTGTAACGCTGTCGGATTCTTTCGAGGATGTGTTGGAAGATGATATATACGATAAAGATTACTATATCAATCTGAACGGATTGACCACAAAAGTCCTTGGTATTAACAGCCTGAATGAGCGCCAGAAATTGGAGAACGGATATCTGGCTCTTTTTGAGGAGCCGCAAGATACCCAAAGAGACAGCAACTACGTGATTGAATTGAATCAATTTTTAAATGAGAGAGATATCCCGTTTTTGTTTATTCTTGCTCCCGGAAAAGCGTCTTTTTATGATGCGCAGACTGCTCCCGGATACAACAACGAGGCTGGGAGCAACATAGATAATATGATCAATGTGCTGACTGATGCCGGAGTGCCCTGTTTGGATATGGATGCCTGGTTTGAGGAAAACAAGTGGACCATAGAGGATGTGTTTTTTAAGACAGATCACCACTGGCTTCCGCAGGCGGGGCTTCAATCGGCAAGACTTACCATGGATTATCTGTCCGGATTAGGAGAAGTGCAATATGACCCGGAGACGCTTAAAGAAGAAAACTGGACTGTCATCACCCTTCCGGACTGGTCGCTTGGAAGCGATGGGAAACGGACCGGTATAGCCTATGCGGGGGTCGATGATTTTCCCGTCTATTTTCCGAATTATGCGACAGACTACACATACTCTTACCTGCAATTTCATTCTAAGGGATGGGTTTATACGGATTCTCCGTTGAACTTGTCCTATATGGACTATAAAGATTATTTTGGAAGCAGCGTATATGACACTTATTTATACAACAATTATCCACTTCAAAAAATTACAAACAGCGATGCCAAAAATGCGCAGAAGGTATTGATCATAGGAGATTCCTATCGCCTTCCATATATGTATTTTCTTTCCACACAGTTTCAGGAAATATACGGGATTGACGTAAGAAATTACACGGACGGGTCGGCGGCGCAATATATCGAAGAACTTCAACCCGATATTGTTCTAATGTGCACTGCGGTATCGGAGGTCTCCGATGTGCGAATTTATATGTTCGGTGTCTCCTCATATCTGACTGCTTTGGATGAGACTGACATGGATACAGATATTGTGAGGCTGGGTGATTATAAATTGGAAGCAGGGGAAGGGGACCAAGATTGCCTTACGAGGGTGGAAGCAAGCCTTGAGCGAGGGCAGACTTATACCCTGACGGTGGATTCCACAGCTTACTCGGGAGGAGAAGATCAGTATGTTCAGATGACGCTCCAGGACCTTTCTACCGATGAGGCAGTCTACAATCGCTATTTTGACATAAATAGCGATGAGATCCAAAGATGGATCTTTACAGTTCCGGAAGATACAAAAGACGAATATGGGATTTATTTCTACGCCGGAACAAAAGAACATACGGCCGGAGTGACTGCCGAATTGCAGAATGTAACGCTTCGCAAAGGGATTTTTGAAAAATAAATTATTTTTTCAGCGACAGGCCATCGTGATATGCCTCGCCGACTCTCTCTGTCACCCTGTAATATCCGTGGGTATATGGATCAAAGGCAATTGCGGATACGTTCGCGATCTCTACCTGATCTCCGCTTAAAACGGATTCTTCCGCCAGCGTGTTTACCACTTTTCCGATCACGCCGCAGCCGTATTCGCCGCCCTCATATTTGACAAACTCACATTCCATACAAATGGGGAACTCATTGATGACCGGGGCATCCACATGCTCCGATTTCATTGCGGTTAACCCGCTGTTCGCAAATTTGTCCGGCGTGTCGTTTCCGGAAGCGACGCCGAAATAATCCGCTTCCACGAGATGCGCCTCATCCGCGATACTCACCGTGAATGCGCCTCTTTTCTTTATGTTTTTTACAGTTTTATGAGTTTCCGTGAGATTTAAGGTCACCGTATCTCTCTTTAACATCATGCCCCATGCGGCGTTCATAACATTGACGCTGCCGTCTTCATTGTAGGTGGCGACCATCAACACCGGCATCGGAAAGATCCCGTCGGTCTTTTTTATGTCTTTTTTCATCGGCTGATACCTCCTTGCAGGCTGTAAATTTTTACGCGAGTATTTTACCACGCAGATTTTTATTTCGCAATACCGCCAAATTATTGAAAAATTAAAAGATTGACTTATAATATAATTATAAAGGTTTGAGAAAATGAAAAGAGGCGAATCAAAGTGAGCAGCAAAATATTTTCCGGTATTGACAGCCTTCCGCGCGGAACAGCGTCCGAGGAGGTCACGCCGGGATGCATCGTATTGGAGGGCGGAGCCTTCCGGGGACTTTACACGGAGGGTGTTCTTGACGCTCTTATGGAAGCCGGCATAAATTTTGAGTGCACCATCGGCGTGTCTGCCGGCGCGATGAACGGGATCTGCTATGTGTCCGGACAGATCGGACGCGCCGCCCGGTTCAGCCTGCGCTACCGTCACGACAGCCGTTATGTTAGCTGGGCAAAGATCTTTCAGCGCGGCGGACCGCTCAATTATCGCTTTGCCCTTCAGCATATTCCGGGAGATCCGCTTGACGAAGAGCGGTTTTATGACAAAAGAAAGCGATTTGTTGCCGAAGCGACCAACTGCTGGACCGGCAGACCGGCCTATTTTGACCGGGACACCTGTGGAGATATTTTCCAGGCGATCTGTGCGTCTGCAGGGATGCCGTATGTTTCCCGGATCGTCCTTGTAGACGGGATCCCCTGCCTGGACGGGGGCTGCAGCGACAAGCTCCCTTATAAGTGGGCGATGGAGGAGGGCTATAAAAAGATCGTAGTTTTACGGGCGCGGACGGCAGACTGGCGCTATCCGAATGAGAAGCCCAGTAAATTCGCCCGGCTCTATTACCGGCCCTACCCGCGGTTTGCCGAGACGCTGGAGTGGGAACACGCGCGCGCCAACCGTGAATATGAGGAGGTCGACCGTCTTGGCAAGGAGGGACGCCTCTTTGTCATCTCACCTTCCGTATATCTGCCGGTAAAGCTTCTCGAGCCGGATATGGAGAAACTGGGCGCTTTGTATTATCTGGGATATGATGATGGGAAAAACGTGATTGGTGACTTGAAACGCTATCTGAATAACTGATGCTTCCCAGCAAGTAACATGAAAAGGAGGGCTTAATCAGCCCTTCTTTTTAATGTCCAAAAAACCTAAAGCCTGCTTTTTAACTGTCCCATGACCTCGGCGATCTCAGATGCCGGTTCCGGGTCTTCCCTGCTCAGCCAGTCACATAAGACCGCGAAGGCCCCCTGAAACACAAACTGGCGGATATACCGAGCCTGCGTTTCAGAATAATTTTCGGTGTCCATAAGACTCTGGAATAAACTGCCGATACTGGGAATGGAAAACAGCTGGTCCGTAAATTCTCTTGTGGGGGTCGCCTGCACAAGGATACAGAAGATCTCCCTTTGTTCATACAGATGATCAAGCACCTGACCGAGTGCATTGGGTGCTTGATCTATGATGTCTTTCAAATCCTCATTCAACTGGGAAAAGAAATCTGTCTCAATCTCCTGCAGCAGGTCTGTCTGGCTGCCGTAATATTTATAAAACGTCGTGCGGTTGATCTGCGCGGTCTGGCAGATCTCATAGATGGAGATCTGGTTTAGGGATTTCTCTTTTAGCAGCTTAAGCAGAGCTCCTTTCAGCATGGATTTGCTCAGCCGGATCCTTTGATTTTCCATGATTTTTCCTCGACAAAAGATAAAAATTTGTTGTTTTTAAAACAGGGTGTATCTACCTGTTGATTTCAACGCATTTTAAAAACAACAGTCTGTTGACTTAAAACCGTTGTGTTTATTATAGTGAGAGCAGATCAAGTTGTCAACATTAGGCAGCAGGAGGAATGAGCGATGAAATTTTGGAGAAAATATTGGTATTATATCGGAGGCATTCTCTTTGTCGGCCTCGCGTTTGTCATGGGGCTGTGGGGATATCTTCACATCAGCACGATCCAGATCATTTTGATCTTCGGTTGGATGGGAATGCTGATGCATCAGTTTGAGGAGTACGCTCTTCCGGGCGGATTTCCGATGGTTTCCAACATGGCCGGGCTCGGAGAGGTGGATCACCCGGAGCGCTATCCCTTAAATGCGCGTCAATGCTTTATCAGCAATGTCATCTTTTGCTATCTGAGCTATATCATCCCGATCTTCTTCCCCAACCTGATCTGGATGGGCGCGTCCCAGGTGTTTGCCGGCGTCTGGCAGGTTCCGGGTCACGGGATCGCAATGAACATCCGCATGAAGAGCAAATACAATCCCGGGCTTGCGTCCAGTGTCTTTTTGCAGACGCCGGTCGCCATTTACTATATCTGGTACGTCGCCCACTATATGCCGGATAAAGCGAATCAGATGTGGTGGGGCATTCCCGGATCGATCGCCATGCTGCTGTTGACGTTCATCATTCCGATCATCGTCATGCGGGATAAGGATTCCCCGTATGCATTTGAAGAGCGGGAGCTCTTCGGATATAACAAAGAGCACATCATGGAACTCTGGGAAGAGAGAAAAGCGGAAAAGGAGGCAAAAGAACATGGCGAAACGATTGGATAAATGGTGTGACATCAACTGGATTATTTTTCTCTGTGCTACCGCATGCGCCGCGGCGATCCTCTCGGCCATCTTCTGGGATAAAATGCCGCTCGGGGCAAAGGGCGGGGTTTTTGCCGCAGTGATCATGGCCTTCCATGTGCTGGAAGAGTGGAAGTTCCCCGGCGGGCTGCACTATTTTTATAACACCCTGCTAGGGCCGAAGGATCCGGAAAAACAGGAGCTGGACCGCTATCCCATGAGCCGTATGACAGATATGGTCACCAACATAGGGCTGCAGTGGATCCCTCTGGTTTACGTTCTGCTCTCCTTTGTGACCGGCTTGTCGAATGCAGTCGCTATGTGCATGATAATCTTTTGCTTCGTTGAGGTATTTGCTCACTTTGGCGCCGGGTTTATGACGCTGCATATGTATAAAGACGCCGGGAAAAAGACGATCTATGATCCGGGTTTTGCCACTGCGTGCATGATGTTTTTGCCCGCCGGCATCTATCTGGCTGTTCACTTAACCGGAGTCACCGGCCGGGACTGGCTGTGGTGCATAATCCTGTTTATTATTATGATCCTGATCTGCATTCCGCTTACCGAGACGCCATTGAAAAAATGGGTGATCAAACAGGAGAAAGGCATGTTCGCATTCGCGAGTCCGAAATATTTTGAACAGTTTCTTGATAAGAAGTGAGACAAGAAAAGACAGTTAATTAAAAATAAAAAGGAAGCACAGGCGCTGACCTGTGCTTCCTTTTTTGTCTTCTGTCTATTCCGGGAGTACGGCGAGGAATTTTTTGAGAACCGGCTTTTTGTTTGACAGCTTATAGCTGCAGATGATGCCGGTGTACTGATTCTTCACCGGGATGCGTACAAAGTTCGGATCGGACGGATCGTCGACATAGTTATCCGCAAAGAATAGGGCTCCGCTCTCGGAGCGGTAAAATGCTTTCAGATCGTAGACGCTCTGAAACGAGAGCTGAATCTTCGGCACGGAAAAATAGGGGGCAAAGCGGTCTTTTAAGTCCCGGAAGTAGTTGTCCGTGTGGTCATGGCGCAGAGCGATAAAGGACTGACCGATCAGATCCTCCATGGTCACAGACTCTTTGTGAGCCAGCGGATGGTTCCTGGGAATGATGATGCATGCGTTGGATCTGGCGGCCCACTTCCAAGCCAGATCTTCTGTCTCCAGAGAGTAATGCTCAAAATCCGGAACCATAACGGCGTCATAGAGGTTGTTTTTTAAGTCATGGATGAGATCCGGTATCATCTTTGTCTCCAGCTGAAGAGAGACAGACGGATCCATGTCGCGCAGCTTGTCTGCCAGACTCCAGAAGTACCGGTCCGGGCGCGCCGCGCTGGTCAGACCGAGATGCAGGGTAGAACGCATATCTTTTTGCGACTGGACCACCATGCGATAACTGCTGTCCATGCTCTGGAACAGAGGTTCCCATTCGTCATAGATCATCTTCCCGGCTTCGGTCAGGTGAAGTTCCCTGTTGCTGCGGATAAAAAGAGTGAGCCCGAGGTTCTGTTCCAACTTGGCGATGCTTTTGCTGACGGCTGACTGCGTCATATGCAATTGTTCTCCGGCACCGGTAAAACTGCCTTTTTTTACGGCTTCCAGAAAAACATACACTTGCTGGATCGTAACGGAAGAGAGAGTATAGTCCATGCCAAAAGCCCCTTTGAAAAATTGTCAGTTTTGAATGTGTTCTTGATTATAACACAAAATTTCCAAGTCGGCACACAAAATATTCTTTTCCTTTTGCATGACCGTTTGGAATATATAGATGTGATATGTTCGCTGTTGTTTTACAAAAAACCCTTTTATAATAAAACTATAAAAATATACCCTTTTATAAGGGATATCTGTGAAAAATTAAAATTTAAAAGAAAAATCTAAAAGAAGGGAGCGAAATCATGAAGTATCAGATGTATATCAATGGACAGTGGACGGATGCAATCAGCGGCGAGTATTACGAAGACTACAATCCTTACACCGGAGAAGTCTATGCCGAGGTAGCTAACGGTGGCGCTGAAGACGCGAAGAAGGCTATCGATGCGGCACAGGCGGCTTTCCCGGCATGGAAGGATGTTCCGCCCGAAGAAAAGAGGAAGATGCTGTACCGCGCAGCGGATATCATGGACAGAAGAGCAGACGAGTTTGCAGAGGCACTGCAGAAGGAAACCGGTGCAGCGGTTCCGTTCTCGCTGTTCCAGAGAAAGAACGGACCTGAGTTCCTTCGCGAGGCGGCAGGAATGGTACACAATGTCCACGGACAGATGTTCCCGGCAGAGTCTCCGGACACCGTGAACATGATGTGGCGTCAGCCCATGGGCGTGATCGGTTGTATCGCCCCGTGGAATGCGGCAATGCTGCTCGGACTGCGCGCGATCTCTTTCCCTCTTGCCTGTGGGAATACTGTTGTGTACAAGACATCGGAGGCATCCTCTGTAGTGGGCGGCGTTATGATTGCTCAGGTAATGGAAGAGGCCGGATTCCCGGCCGGCGTGTTCAATCTGGTCACAAACGGACCGGGACGCTCAACCGAGATCGGTGACGTGCTCACGTCAGACGACCGGGTCCGCAACATCACATTTACCGGTTCCACTGGTGTTGGCCAGCATCTGGCGATCCAGTGCGCGGAGCACTTTAAGCGCTTCTGCTCCGAGCTGGGCGGCAACTGCCCGCTCATCATCCTGGATGATGCGGATTTGGAATATGCGGTCAATGCGGCAACCTTCGGACGTTTCATCCATCAGGGACAGATCTGCATGGGAACGAAGCGGTTTGTCGTGGAGAAAGGGATCTCGGATGCCTTTTTAGAGAAGTTGGTCGCAAAGGTCAAGACATTAAAATACGGTGATCCGACCGAGCCGGATACCATCATCGGACCTCTGATCAATCAGCAGCAGATGGACAAGCTGATCGATCAGGTTGAGACAGCCCGCAAACAGGGTGCGAAGATCCTCTGCGGCGGCCAGAACCACGATCTGGTCTATGAGCCGACCGTTCTTGTCATGACAGAGGATATGGACATTGCCCATGAGGAAGTGTTCGGACCGGTAGCCAATGTGATCATCGCCGAGGATCCGGAAGATGCACTGCGCATAGCCAATGACACCCAGTTTGGTCTGTCCTCCGCCATCATCACAGCGGACTTCCCGAAAGCATGGGAGATTGCAGAGCGCCTGGAGGCAGGCATCTGTCACATCAACGACTGCACGATGGGCGACGATCCGCATGCACCGCTCGGCGGCATGAAGGCCAGCGGAACCGGCAAAAACGGATTTATGGCGATCGAGGAGTTCACCGAGGTACGGTGGGTGACGCTCCAGAAGAGGCCTGCGGAGTACTTTTTCTAAGAACAACAAGCGAACAACAAACAACAAATTAAAGTAAAGGAGGAGTCATAATGTATGAAGATATCAACCGTGTACCAGTGATGCACGGAGACGAGCAAAAGAGTTACTATAAGTGGTTTAACCGGGAGCTTCCGGAGATCCCTCAGTGGAAACAGGACATCTTAAAAGATCCGGTAAAGGATCCTTCGATCGCCCTGTCGATCCACGACAAGAATAAGCTGTTTGACCCCGGCGAGCTGCCGACCGAAGTTGGCATCTATTTCCCGGAGGAGGGCGGCGCGATCATCCACAACCAGCAGTTCTTCCCGAACGCGACCGGTGCAATGGGTGAGTGGTGGTTCGCATGGTTCCCGGGCGATGATATGCGTTTTCAGATCTGGGATCCGTTAGAGCACCGTCATTCCAAACTTCCGGAGCTGGGGGCGATGGAGCGGCTGCGTGACCCGAACGTACCGGTGGCAGAAAAGAGCAGAGGACTGCTCGTGCGTGCCCTTGAATCCGGGGAGCGGGGATCGGAGACCTACAACATTTCGGATCTGTACTTTATGGATCCGGCTGAAGCGGGATATGACGCAGAGAAGATCCATACGGATGCCTGCTCGTTCCTGCTGTGCTGCAACGTCTTTATCTACACTCCGGCGGGGACACTGCCGGCATTTGGGACACATTTCTGGCGCGATGTGGAGGGCGGCTGCCAAATGAGGACGTTCTTCTGGGTCGGTTACCAGGTGATCAACGGAGAAGGAAAATGTCTTGCTCCGAAGGGGGTCACTCCGCCGCTGCCCGCGCTTGTGAGGACACTGCGTCACAACTATGACGAGTATGAGTTCCTGGCACAGATCCTTCCGGATCTCTATGCCGAGGAAAAAGACAACTGGGCAAACTAAAACAATACTTCCTTATAAAGCTGTAACAGGGAAAGGGTCCGCCATGTATTGGCGGATCCTTTTATGTATCCCGTATCATTTCGCCCCGGCTGCCGTGTCAAACAGCGGCCGGGGCTTTTCCTGCCCTTTTTTCGAGTTTGTAAAACAGGGAAAAATGGAGTAAAATCATACGGAGAAAGAAAACAGATCAGGAGGAGACCGATGCGCATTGTAGTAAAAGTGGGCACTTCCACTCTCGCCCACAGTACCGGGAATTTAAATATTAGACACATGGAGGAGCTCTGTAAGGTCCTAAGCGATATTAAAAACGCGGGACATGAGGTCCTGCTGGTTTCTTCCGGCGCTACCGGCATGGGGGCAGGGAAGCTTGGCCTTGTGGAGAAACCGGAGGATATCGCCGCGAAGCAGGCCGCAGCAGCAGTGGGTCAATGCGAGCTCATGTACACATATGACCGGCTGTTTGAACAGTATGGGCACTGCGTGGCGCAGATCCTTCTCACACGGATGGATGTGGAGGATGAGGATCACCGCGCGAACCTGCACAACACGCTTTTCAGACTGTTGGAATATCGGGCGCTTCCCGTGATCAATGAGAATGACTCCGTGGCCACGGAAGAGTTTTTCATCGGAGAAAACGACACGCTGGCTGCGATGGTGGGCGGGATCGTCGGGGCGGATCTTATCGTCCTGCTCTCCGATATCGACGGGCTTTTTACCGCGGATCCGCATCTGGATCCTGAGGCAGAGCTCATCTCAGACGTGAGAGAGATCAAGCCTGAGCTTTTGGAGATGGCCGGAGGTCCGGATAATGAACTGGGCAGCGGAGGCATGTACTCCAAGCTGAAGGCGGCGGAAACAGCCATGAGCGTGGGCTGCGACATGATCATCGCTTCCGGATCGCAGCCGGATATCTTATATGACATCGTAGAAGGGAAAAGCGCAGGAACCCGTTTTTGGGCAGGAGGAGATAACTCATGATGACAACATTGGAGATATTACAGCGTGCAAAAGCGGCAGCGCCGGCACTGTCCGCGGTATCCACCGAACAAAAAAACGAAGCGCTTCGCGCGATGGCAGAGAGCCTTCTCGCCCACACTGATGGGATCCTGGAGGAAAACAGCAAAGATATGGAAGACGCAAAGGGGCGGCTTTCCGATGCCATGATGGACCGCCTTTTGTTAAATGAAGAGCGTCTTTCGGGAATGGCGGACGGCATACGGGATGTCTGCGAACTCCCCGATCCGGTCGGGCATGTGCTGGAGGAGATCCGGAGACCGAACGGACTTGTGATCCAGAAGGTCACTGTCCCGATGGGTGTCATCGCCGTGATCTATGAGAGCCGGCCGAACGTAACGAGCGATGTCTCGGCCCTGTGCTTAAAGAGCGGAAGCGCCTGCATCCTTCGGACCGGGCGGGACGCATTTCGGACTGCGAATGCCATCGCGGAGGCTCTTAAGGAAGCGCTCGCGTTAGTCGGCCTTACACCGGACCTGATCCAGCTGATCCAGGACACCTCCCGTGAGAGCGCGAATGAGCTTATGCAGGCAAGGGACTATGTCGACCTGCTCATCCCGCGCGGAGGGGCCGGACTGATCAAAAACTGTGTGGAAAACGCGACGGTAAATGTGATTCAGACCGGGACAGGCATCTGTCATGTCTATGTCGATGGAAGCGCAGATCCGGAGATGGCGGTGAATATCGTAGAAAACGCCAAGGCCAGCCGGCCCAGCGTGTGCAATGCGGAGGAGGTCTGCCTCGTGCACCGGGATATTGCGGAGGAGTTCCTTCCCGCCTTAAAACAGCGTCTGGTCGATGACCGCATGGCTGCCGGTCTGACTCCGGTGGAGCTTCGGCTGGATGAACGGGCGATGAAGATCATCCCCGGGACAGCTGCCGGACCGGATGATTTTGACACCGAGTTTCTCGACTATATCCTTGCGGTCGGGATCGTGGATTCTGCCGAAGAGGCCATCGCGCATATCGCGGAACATTCCACCGGGCATTCCGAATCCATCGTCACGGGCGAACCGGAAACAGCGGAGCTGTTCCTTCGCTGCGTGGATTCCGCGGCTGTCTATGTCAATGCGTCGACCCGATTCACGGACGGCGGAGAATTTGGTCTGGGCTGTGAGATCGGCATTTCGACTCAGAAGATGCACGCCAGGGGACCCATGGGTCTTGAGGCGCTTACTACTTATAAATATATCATCCGGGGAGACGGGCAGTGCCGTTAAAAGCGGATCATAACCTGCCCCGGACAGGCGGATTTTTTCAGCGCCCGCCCCAAAAAGGAGAAATCAGATATGTATAAGGTTGGATTTATCGGCTGCGGAAATATGGGTTCCGCTATCGCCTCGGCCGTTGCCAAGACAGCGGATCCTAAGGAGATCCTGCTGGCGGACTGTGAATCCCAAAAGGCAGAGGATCTGGCATCCGCGCTCGGTGCCCGCACTGCCGGGAACGAAGGCGTGGCGCGGGAGTGTGCTTACATCTTTCTGGCGGTCAAGCCTCAGATGATGGAGGAAGTGCTTCAGCCGCTTGCCGCTGTTTTAAAGCAGCGTGAGGATCATTTTGTGCTGGTGTCCATGGCAGCCGGACTCGCGATCAGTGATATTGCGCGGATGTCTGCTGGCAGCTTCCCGATCATCCGCATCATGCCAAACACACCGGTCGCGGTGAACAAAGGGATGACCTTAGCCTGCGCGTCGCCGGAAGTCCGGGAGGAGGATCTTGATACGTTTTTCCGGCTCATGAGTGAATCCGGCAGACTGGATCTCATCCCGGAGGAGTGGATCGATGCTGCGGGAGCTTTATCCGGCTGCGGCCCGGCCTATGTCTATTTGTTCTTAGAGGCGCTCGCGGACGGTGCGGCGGCGTGCGGCCTTCCGAAGGAGAAGGCGCTTGAATATGCCTGTCAGACTGCGATCGGCGCTTCGTCCATGGTGCGGGAGACCGGCCGGGATCCCGGGGAACTCACAGAAGCGGTCTGCTCGCCCGGCGGCACGACGATCGAGGGAGTCCATGCTCTGGAGCAGGGTAAGATGCAAAAAACGGTTATGGAGGCTGTGAAGGCTGCCTATGACAAGACCGCTCTGCTTAAGAAGCAGTGATTTCGGAGGAATAACATGCATACCTGGGTTATCGTGATCATCATCGTTGTTTGTGCGATCGTGGCGGCACTTATCATTACCGGCGTGTATGCCGGCAATTTTGCCGCATACCGCAACATAAATATGAACCGTTTCCTCATGAACCAGCTGGCCCCGGGGGATATGGATAAGACCAGCCACGTTGCGGACCTCGGGGAAGAGATGAGAGATCATGTGGACGAGGAGTATTACATCAAGGACCGTGACGGACTCCGCCTGCACGCCTATTTTATAAAGGGGGATCCCGAATCGGATGTCTACGTGCTCTGCAGCCACGGGTACCGCGATCCGATCGGCGGCCTGGAATTTGCGGAAAAGGCGCCGATCTGGCAGAGCAGGGGATACAATCTTCTCATGGTCGATCACCGGGCCCACGCGCTCAGTGAGGGAAAGTTTTTGAGCTTCGGGCTGCATGAGTCGGATGACTGCATCGAATGGCTGGAGTTTTTAAAGGAAAAGTTTGGCGAGGACATTCGTTTCATCCTGCACGGTCAGTCCATGGGAGCCGCGATCGTGCTGCAGATGTCCTGCAAGGAGACGCTTCCGGAGAATGTCAAAGGGATCATCGGAGACTGCGGATATACCAACTTCTATTCGCAGTGTCAGGGACTGCTTCCGGTCCCAAAGTTTGTGGAGGCCATCATCTTAACTTCCGCCAATGTTTATCTCCGCTTTTGCCATCGCATCGATATGAAAAAAGCCGATTCGCTGGAGGCGGTAAAAAAGGCCTCGGTCCCGATCCTGTTTATCCATGGGGATGGCGACACGTTTGTACCGGTCCGGATGAGCCGGGAGATGTACGCGTCCTGTTCCAGTAAGGACAAGCAGCTCGAGATCTTCGAGGGGGCGACACACTGCATGAGCTATAACTCCGAGCCGGAGCGATATACACGCCTTGCCCATGAATTTGCCGACCGGATCCTTTCATGACAGATGCATTCATGACATATCATTAAGAAAAAGTTTGATCTTACAGGGCACGCGAATCGTTCGCGTGTCTTTTTGCTGCATTCTTTGGCTAAAATGCTGCAAAACCCCCATTATATTGTGTAAATATTTCACAAAGTTTTATTTTATTACAAAATTTTTACAAAATATTAAAAATACTGTTTACATTCCCGTAACAAAAGCGTATAATACGTACTGCACTATGGAATTCTTGAGATTTTTGATTTTTCAAAGAAAGAGGGAATAGTTGAGATGAATTTGGCAAAAGTATCCGCAAACGGACAGATTACGGTACCCGTCGAGATCCGGCGGGCTCTTGGCCTGCAATCCGGAGACAAAGTCCTTTTTTGGTCAAATCAGGACGGAGAGATCGTACTCAAAAATGCATCGGCTGCGTCAACCGGCGAGACAAAGCTCCCCGGCGAAGAAGGGGAGACATCTCAAAGGGGAAAGTAAGTCAGAGCGCCCCTGCACCATAAGATATGAACCGACCGCTGACGGCTTTTTCGCGGCCGCGGCGGCGGATACTACATTTTTGGAGCTGGAAGGATGGGAACTGAGTGACGACGGCATAAACCTGATTTGGGTTTATGCTGCCGGCGCCCGGCCCGGGCCGGCAGATATGACAAAAACCAGCGCCTCTAAGTCAACGGGCTTAACGGCGATAAAGAGAAACAACAAAATCATGGCAGGAGGAATCATATTATGGCAAAAGCAAATGCGGAAATGGTAAGGGAGTTCCTTGTGGTCTACCCTTTTGATAAATTCCACAAAGGAGAGACAGTGGAAGGCGTCCTGTATCCGGACGGATTCGCAGTGGAAGGGGATGGAAAGACGCTTAAGATCCCGTACAGTGAAATTCAGTATGTGGCACACTGTGAGAGGCCGCAGGCTCGGGCCACGGGTTTTCTGGATCTGGCGCCTTTTGCTTTCGGGCCGAATCATATCGGAGCGTTTGCTGTGGAAACGGCTGCGATGTTCGGGATCGATGCTGCTGAGCATGCGGTAGCCCCTAATTTTTATAAGAACCTGTGTCTGGTCGGATACTATGACGGACGGGAGGAGTGCTGGGTCATGCTTCAGGATGCACATACCTTTAAGACCAATGCGCTTGTGCAGCAGTTGGCAGCGCGTTCGAATACGAAAGTGATCCACTATTTTACAGGACTTCAGAGAAAGTCGGGAGACGATCCGGAGATAGTTGCGAGAAATGTGGGAATGCAGGATATGTAATTTACCCTGAGTTTAACGAGCTGTGCTAATGTGTACGCGTAAAAATCGGAGAAAAAGGCATTTTAGAGGGAGTAAGCAGTATGCTTCAGATCAAAAACATCAGCAAAAAATATGTCATGGGAGAATACACGCAGGTGGCGCTGGACGATGTCAGTTTAAATCTGCGTGATAACGAATTCGTCGCTATCCTGGGACCCAGCGGATCCGGGAAGACGACGCTCCTTAATATTATTGGCGGCCTTGACCGGTATGATGACGGAGATTTGGTTATTAACGGAATCTCCACGAAGGAGTATTCAGATCGGGACTGGGATTCCTACCGGAACCATACGATCGGGTTTGTTTTTCAGAGCTACAATCTGATCCCGCACCAGACGGTCCTTGCGAATGTTGAACTGGCACTGACAATCTCCGGCGTCTCGCGGGAAGAGCGCAGACAGCGCGCAATAGATGCGCTCGAACAGGTGGGCCTTGGCGACCAGTTAAACAAGAGGCCGAACCAGATGTCCGGCGGCCAGATGCAGCGTGTGGCGATCGCCCGGGCGCTCATCAACAATCCGGATATCGTGCTCGCCGACGAGCCGACCGGTGCACTGGATACTGAGACAAGCGTGCAGGTTATGGACCTGTTAAAAGATGTGGCAAAGGACCGGATGGTGGTCATGGTCACGCACAACCCGGATCTGGCCAACGAGTATGCCACGCGTATCGTCAGGCTGCAGGATGGAAAGATCATAGATGACTCAGATCCGCTTGTGGTGGATGAGTCTGAGATGGAGCCGGCTGTCTATGAGAACATGGGCCATTCCGCCATGTCACTTGGGACCTCTATCGGCCTTTCTATAAATAACCTTCTGACAAAACGGGGCAGGACGCTGCTCACGTGTTTTGCCGGCGCGATCGGTATTATTGCCATTGCACTGATCCTGGCGGTATCCTCCGGCGTCAACGCTTACATTGACTCGCTGGAAGAGGATACCATGGCCGAGTATCCGGTAGAGGTGACGAGCTCCGGCTTCGACATCTCCAGTATGATGGGGACGATGATGGGGACGATGGAACAGGTCACGGACGTGAATTCGGAAGAGGATGGATTCACTGTTATGACGCTGATCTCCCGTATGGTCAACATCATCACCTCGAATGAGCTGGCTCCGTTTAAGACATATCTGGAAAGCGGCGAGACGGACATTGACGAGTATGCCAAAGCGGTTGAGTATATCTACGATGTGGAACCGCAGATCTATCTGGAGCAGGGAAATGAATATCATCAGGTGAACCCTGAGACTACTCTGACATCCGGGTTCGGACTCGGGGATGCCCTGTCCAGCATGATGTCTTCGACGTTGACAATAATGAACACATTTTTTCAACTGCCCGAAAATGATGATCTCTATAAAGACTCTTATGAAGTCAAAGCAGGGCGCTGGCCTGAGGATTACAACGAGTGCGTCCTGGTAATCTCCTCTACAGGATCGGTGGCTGATTATCTTCTCTATACGCTGGGACTTGAGGATTATGATGAGTATGTGGATCTGATCGATGAAGCGATGGACGGCGGCGAAATCCCGGAAGTGGTATATGAGGATTATTATACCTATGATTCGGTCATCGGGACGACCTATAAATTGGTGAACAATGCGGATTACTATGAATATGACGAAGAGTACGATGTCTGGACGGATAAGAGGGACAATGAGTCGTATATGAAACAACTGGTGCGAAACGGAGAGGATCTGACGATCGTCGGTGTGGTTGAGCCGTTGGAGAGTGCGACTACCGCGATCTTAAACGATGGGATCAACTATCCCGCCTCCCTGATCGAGCACGTTGCCCAGATCGCCTCCTCGAGTGATGTGGTGAAGGCTCAGCTCGCCAGTCCGGATGTCAACGTGTTGACCGGCGAGGAGTTCGGCGAAGACTTTGCCTTTGATCTTGAGGAAATGTTCGACCTCGATGACGATACGTTAGACGAGCTGTTTGACATGGACGCCATTATGGATGCGATGGATCTGTCCTCCCTGGATCTCGGATCTATGGATCTGTCCGGAATGATCGACATGGACAGCTTCAACATGGATCTGTCCGGTCTGGATCTGGACTTTGGCATGGATATGTCGACCATGGACATGGATCTCGATCTCGACATGTCAAACCTCGAGGTGGATATATCGGATCTGGATGTGGATTTTTCACAGATGATGGGCAATATAGATCTGTCCTCTATCTTTAACGCGTCTGCGGCGGATATCAACAGCATGGTTACTGCTCTGGTGAATGGATATAACAGCAGCAAATATGCGACTTCAACCATGGATGACCTGTATAATGACTTTGCGACATATCTGTCACAAGCCAGCGGCACGATTGACGATGCCATCTCTCAAATGATAGATGCAGCAGTTCGGGATATTGGAGGTTTGGCCTGGATTGAACAAATAATCAGCTCCAGCACTCCTGACGGAGCCCTTGATACCATAATCAGCGCAATTACTTCGGCTATGGGTAATCATACCGACATTCTTACCTCTGCAGTGATTAGCGGGTACGAGAGCTCTTCAAGCGGACGATCGATGTCCAGTGACATCAGCAGCGGATGGGACCAATACTTGCGTTCGGAAGAAGCGCAGGAGGTCATGACACAGACGATGATGGGCATGATGGATCAGACTATGCTGCAGACGATGGTCTCACAGCTTATGGGGCAGTATACGGAGGAGATCATGACCTCCGTAGGCGACATGATCACTGAGCAGATTTCGACCCAGATGGGCGGCCTGATGGATGGGATGAGTGAGCAGATTCAGGAGCAGCTTACGTCCGCCATGTCGGGAATGGACATGAGCAGCCTGATGGACAGCATGGACATGAGCAGCCTGATGGATGGAATGGACATGAGCAGCCTGCTCGACGGGATGGACATGTCCAGCCTTACCGACGGTCTGGCAGACTCCATGGAGCTTGATCCGGATTCGATCATGGACGCATTTGATATGGATATGGACGAGGATACGCTGTTGGAGATGATGACTTCCATGAGCAGCGCGGTCGGATCGAGCTACGAGGGAGTTCTCGCCGACCTCGGCTATGTGAACTATGACAATCCGGCAGAGATCGACATCTACCCGAAGGACTTTGACAGCAAAGACGGTGTCACGGCCATCATCGATGACTATAATGAGATGGTGTTGGATAACGACCAGGAAGAGCTGGAGATCACCTATTCGGATCTTATGGGGACTATGATGTCTACAGTCTCAACGATCATCAACATAGTCACTTATGTCCTGATCGCGTTTGTCGCGATCTCGCTGGTCGTCTCCTCCATCATGATCGGGATCATCACCTACATCTCCGTTCTGGAGCGGACCAGAGAGATCGGTATCCTGCGTGCGCTTGGCGCCTCAAAAGGAAATGTTGGGCGGATCTTCAATGCAGAGACCTTTATCGTCGGCCTGATCTCAGGCGTTCTGGGTGTTGTGGTCGCTTTGCTATTGCTGATCCCGATCAACATGGTTGTGCATAACTTTATACAGGATGACAGTGTCAGAGCTTTCCTGCCGCCTCTCTACGGGATCATTCTGATCATACTAAGCATAGTGCTGACCCTGATCGGCGGTATCATTCCTTCGCGGAAAGCGTCCAAGATGGATCCGGTGGCCGCTCTTCGTTCAGAGTAACTTGCGTCGAAGCAATACGGAGGGCCTTTGAATATGGCTCAAAAAAGCTCGAAGAACACGAGAGGAAAGATCATATCGGCGGCGTGGACCCTGTTCTATGATCAGGGGTATGATGCGACGACAATTGACGAAATCGTTGCCCTGTCGGAGACATCAAAGGGTTCATTCTACCACTATTTTGACGGAAAGGACGCGCTGCTCGGCACACTGGCCTACTTATTTGATGAAAAGTATGAGGAGCTTGAGGAACAGCTTCCTGCGTATGATCGCTGTTATGACAAGCTGATCTTTTTAAACCAGGAACTCTTCGGCATGGTCGAGAACAGCATCTCGCTGGATCTGCTGGCCCGGCTTTTGTCCACTCAGCTCGTGACGCGCGGGGAAAAGCATCTGTTGGATCGCAGCCGCCTCTATTATCGCCTGCTGCGGAAGATCTTTCAGGAAGGACAGGAGAACGGGGAATTGCGTGCAGACCTGACCATCAATGAGATGGTCAAGATTTACGCGGTGGCGGAGCGGGCGCTTCTCTATGATTGGTGCATCTGCAATGGGGAGTATTCCTTAAAGTCCTACGCCTCGTCTACGATGCCGCTGTTTATCGGAAACCTGCAAAAATAAGAAAATTTATTTTTTGTTCATAAAACAGTCTATAATACAGTCTTGCAACAGAACCTTATAGTACAAGGGATTTGCAAGACTGTATTTTTTTAAATTCAGAAATTAGTCTATAATTCGTTCTATCTTGCGGTCAGGATGGTTCCATGCTATACTGCAAAAGTGTCGGGATTCCTAAGCGGATATCCCGTTATGTTTCCATGGGAGTGAGATTGGAGGAAAGAATATAATGTCTCGAAACACCGTGGGAATCCTGATCGTTATGATCGCCTATCTGGCTGTCATGATCATGATCGGGATCCTCTACTCCAGACGAAATAAAGATGTGAGCGACTTTTATCTGGGCGGCAGACGCTTGGGACCGATCGTCACCGCGATGAGCGCGGAGGCGTCGGACATGAGCAGCTGGCTTTTGATGGGTCTTCCCGGAGTGGCCTATCTCTCCGGGTGTGCCGAGGCGGTATGGACCGCGGTCGGGCTTGCCATCGGCACATACTTAAACTGGTTGATCGTGGCGAAGAGGCTGCGCCGCTACAGTGTAAAGGCGAACAATGCGATCACGATCCCGGAGTTTTTCTCCAACCGTTTCCACGACAAGAGTCACTCGCTGATGGCGATCTCTGCCGTGATCATTGTGATCTTTTTCGTGCCCTACACGGCTTCCGGATTTTCTGCCTGCGGCAAACTGTTTGGCACGCTGTTCGGCGTCAACTATCTGCCGGCCATGCTCATCGCCGCCGTGATCATCGTGGCTTACACGACGATGGGAGGCTTTTTGGCGGCCTGCACGACGGACTTAATTCAGAGTATCGTTATGACGATCGCGCTCGTAGTGGTGGTGTTCTTCGGTGTCCACGTCGCAGGCGGATTCGACGCGGTGATGGACAATGCCCGGTCCATGCCGGGCTACTTAAGCGTAACTCATATCTTCGACATAGATACCTATACATCCTCGCCTTACAGCGGACTGACGATCGCGTCGCTTTTGGCCTGGGGTCTCGGCTACTTCGGCATGCCCCATGTGCTGCTGCGCTTTATGGGCATCAAGGATGAGAATAAGATCAAACTTTCCAGACGGATCGCAACGATCTGGGTCTGCATCGCCATGGCGATCGCGATCCTGATCGGAATTATCGGTTCCGGTATGACGCAGGCGGGTGCGATCCAGCTTTTGGGCACTTCCGCTGAGTCGGAGACGCTGCTTATCCAGACGGCGATGCTCTTAAGCAACAACGGGCTGTTCCCGATCATTCTGGCCGGACTGATCCTGGCCGGGATCCTCGCGTGTACGATGTCCACTGCGGATTCGCAGCTTCTTGCCGCGGCTTCCAGTGTGTCCCAGAATATCCTGTGCGACTGCTTCGGGCTTAAGCTCTCCAAGCGCGCCTCTATGATCGTAGCGCGGCTTACCGTGATCGTAATCGCGGTGGTTGCCGTGATCTTTGCCAGAAATCCGGACAGTTCCGTGTTCCGGATCGTCTCCTTTGCCTGGGCGGGATTCGGTGCGTCGTTTGGCGCCGTCATGCTGTTTTCCCTGTTCTGGAAGCGGATGAACCGAAACGGTGCGCTGGCCGGCATGCTGGTAGGAGCCGGTATGGTGTTCGTCTGGAAGTATCTCATCGCGCCGATCGGCGGGGTGCTTGGAATCTATGAACTGCTTCCGGCGTTTATCTGCTCCGTCATCGCCATCATAGTAGTCAGCCTTGTCACGGCGCCGCCGGATGAGGAAATCGTGCAGGAGTTTGAGAGCGTTGGGGCCCCGCAGGAATGAGACGTAAGTAAGAAAAAATAAAATAAAGCAAGTGTCCTTAAACTTGCCATTGCGAAATCCCCCTCTCACCAGACTATATGAGGTACTGGTGGGAGGGGGATTTTTGTGATACGCTGTAACGTGCACCATGAAGTACACCAAAGGGAGCTGTTTAAATGAGTAAAAAGCACGTAAAATAACAGTGACCCCTAAAGGCCCCATCAGAAAAAGGAAGAAATATGGAAAAAACAGTATTGACGGAGCAGAGGGAGGAAATCCTCCGCCTGCGAAAAGTGAGAGAAGACTTGGGATATACGCAGGAACAGTTTGCGCATGTCCTGGACATCAGCCTGTCGGCCTATAAGAAAATTGAGACTTATAACCGACGGATCTCATTGGGCAACTTAAAAATTTTGCACGAAAAGCTGAATGTGTCTGTGGACTATATTCTGTTTGGGGACAAAGCATCGCAGGAGCAGGCCTGGAAGGAGCTGCTTAACTGCACGGAGACGGATAAGATCCTTGTCTTTTTGCGGCTGTTCCGTTACCTGACCACAGACAAGCCGGAGATCTTTCCGGTGGACGATGTCGCTTTCGTAAGCCCGGTAGAGATCATCCAATCGCTTACAGAAGGGCTGAATGCACAGGGATAAGAGAAAACGCAGCTGATTTTCGAAGTTTCTTCACACGCTATTTTTCTACTCTAAATGCCTACCAAGATAGACGATGTGGCTCAAAAGGGGTTAAAACTATTACAGATTGGTGGGGGACACGCAGTGAATGAGATGTATTTAAAGATGGGAGAGCGAATTTCCTTTCTTCGCGTATCGCGGGGCTTAAGCAGGGAAAAACTGGCGGAGGAGGTCAATATCTCCCCGAAATTTCTCTATGAGATCGAGACCGGGAAAAAGGGGTTCTCGGTCAGGATCCTCTATGATCTCTGCGAAGCATTGGACGTGACGAGTGAGTATCTGATAAACGGGGAGGAATAATCGACGGAAGCAGCATTCCGAGGTTTTCTGCGGCCGGCATTTATGCTATACTGAAAAAAACTTTGCCGGGCAGGACGGCAGCGAGCGGCCTTTGTGCCGTGCGGGAGAATGGCATGCAGCAACAGCAGCAGGAAAGAAACCCATACATCACACCGGTTAACATCACCTTTGCGCTGATCAATGTGGTGGTTTATGTTGTCCTGGAGATCCTGGGCGACCCGACAAACGCATCCTTTATGGCTGCGCATGGTGCCCTGTATCCGCCCGCAGTCATCTTAGACGGTCAGTGGTACCGTCTTTTAACGGCAGCCTTTCTTCACTTCGGGCTGCCCCACCTCATAAACAACCTGCTTTTGCTGGTCTGCCTTGGCAGCTATCTCGAGCGGGCATACGGAAAAGTGCGGTTTGCGATCCTGTATCTTGTGTGCGCCATGGGAGCCAATTTTGTCTCCCTGATCCACATGGTGCGTACGGAGAATTATGCTGTGTCCGCCGGAGCCTCCGGCGTGG
Organism: Lachnospiraceae bacterium; assembly: GCA_020860755.1. Taxonomy (GTDB): domain Bacteria; phylum Bacillota; class Clostridia; order Lachnospirales; family Lachnospiraceae; genus Eubacterium_I. Next base: position 2,893 of record JAJBTQ010000021.1, on the reverse strand, counting down.
TGTTCGGCATGATCGGCGCACTTTTGTTCTATGTTTTAAGCCAGAAAGGACATTATCGGGAGCTGCCGCTAAGAAGGCTTTTGATCATGCTTGTTTTATGCCTGTATTTCGGGTTTGCCTCCGGCGGGCTCGTGGACAACGCAGCTCATGTGGGCGGCCTTATCATCGGGTTTGTCATCGGGATTATTTACTTTTTGCTGGAGAAGCTGTATCGGGCGATCCGGCATAAGGATCCGGAAGATAAAAATATTTTTCAGGATATGCCCGATCGGTAGGATTGGATAGAGTATGGAGAAAAAAGAAATCCTCAAAATTTACGGAACCGATTTTAAGGAGATGACAAAGACGCTCCTTAAAGAGGCGGATCTGGTATCCCTGATCCCGTCTTCCGAAGCACGGATCGGGATCAAGCCGAACTTAAATGTCTCTACGCCTGCTTCTTTCGGAGCGACGACTCATCCGGAAGTGGTGGCCGGAATTGTCGAGTATCTGCAGGAGCGCGGGTTTTCCCGTATTGTGGTGCTGGAGGGCTCCTGGGTGGGAGATCAGACTGAAAAAGCCTTCGAATACTGCGGATATCAGACCCTGTCGGAACAGTACGGGGTGGAATTGTGGGACACGCAGAAGGATTCCTCCCACACGAAGGACTGCGCCGGGGTCAAGCTTCATATCTGCGATATGGTAGACCGGATCGATTTTCTGATCAACGTGCCGGTCTTAAAAGGCCACTGTCAGACCAAGATCACCTGTGCCTTAAAAAACAGCAAGGGACTGATCCCGAATTCGGAGAAAAGCCGGTTTCACAGGATGGGACTCCACAAGCCGATCGGACATCTCGGCGTCGGGATCCCGCAGGATTTTATCGTGGTGGACCATATCTGCGGGGACCTGGACTTTGAGGAAGGCGGCAACCCGGTGGTCAAAAACTGCATTATGGCGGCGCGGGATCCGGTCCTTGTGGACGCCTATGTCTGTGAGATCCTGCACTACAAAGTCTCCGATGTCCCTTACGTGGAGCTGGCCGGGCAGCTGGGAGTCGGGTGCGCGGATATACGTAAGGCGCGGATCAGCACGATCCAAAGGGAAGAAAATGAAAAAAATCCTGCCGGGCCGGCAGAGGAGATCGCTCCCCGCCGCCGCGTGTTAGATGTTCAGTACGCGGTGGAGGATGTGGACTCCTGCAGTGCCTGCTATGCCGCTTTGATCCCTGCTTTAGACCGCCTTAAGGAGGAGGGCCTCTTGGATAAGCTTTCCGGGCAGATCTCCATTGGGCAGGGCTTTCGCGGAAAGACCGGAAAGCTTGGCGTGGGAGATTGCACAAAAGAGTTTGAGGTGAACATTCCGGGCTGTCCGCCGGACGAGGAGCAGGTATATGAAACGCTCAAAAATTATATTGTAAAAGAAATGGGACAGACAGATGGAAACTGACGGGAAACCGACAAAAGAATATCAATCTGATGGTTGATTTTGTCGGGCACTGACGATAGAATAAATCAGGATTTATCGGAAAGGAGGAATATCGATATGCCGATCAAGATTGCGGATTCGCTGCCGGCAAAAAAAGTGCTTGAAAGTGAAAATATATTTGTGATGACGGAATACCGCGCGATGCATCAGGATATTCGTCCTCTTAACGTGTTGATCTTAAATCTGATGCCGACGAAGGAGACCACGGAGACACAGCTTTTGCGAAAGCTCTCCAACACGCCGCTTCAGATTCAGGTGGAGTTTTTGCAGACGGCCAGTTACAAGCCGACCCATGCAGACACCGCACATATGGAGTCTTTTTATACGACGTTTGACCAGGTGAAGAACCGGTGGTTTGACGGCATGATCATCACCGGCGCACCGCTTGACTTTGTGCCTTACGAGGAAGTGGAGTACTGGAAAGAGCTCTGCTCGATCATGGAGTGGAGCAAGCTCCACGTACATTCCACCATGCATCTGTGTTGGGGAGCACTGGCCGCGCTCTACTATCACTATGGTGTTGATACCGTGGCCTATGAGCAGAAATTGTCCGGCATCTACCCAAATCTTGTATTAAAAAAGAGTTCTCCGTTGTTCCGCGGGTTTGATGATATCTTTTACGCACCTCATTCCCGTCAGGTGGGGATTCGGGCAGAAGACGTCAGGAAAGTATCGACGCTCGAGCTGATCGCGGAGCGCGAGGGCGGTGATCCGACCGTCTTAAAGACAACGGACTCCAAGCACTTCTTTGTGCTCTGTCATTCGGAGTACGACGCGGATACATTGAAGATGGAGTATGAGCGTGATCTGGCAAGGGGGCTTCACCCGAACGTGCCCTGCAACTATTTCCCGGATGACGATCCGAAAAAAACGCCGATTGTCACCTGGAGGAGCGCCGGACAGCTGCTCTTCTCTAACTGGCTGAATTATTACGTCTATCAGACCACGCCCTACGATATCGCGACGTATGAGGGGAAATAGAGTAGGTTTTGGGAATTTAAAAGAATGTCCGATAAAAGAATAGGAGGTTCGGTTTTTTACAGATGGATCCCGAGTTTTTCCATAATGGAAGGCTCTCCGTTGTTGTAGATTTCCAGAACCTCCTCTTTTTATAGCCGTAGATCTCCTTTTCTTTGAGTATGCCCATGTTTGCAGATGAAACTGCCTTTATGTTTTTTTAGCATAAAGGCGTTTTTTATTTGCGATAGTTTATTTTACGTTAAACGAACAAAAACAATTAAGGCTGGAATTTTTTATCTGTCAGCCGGAAGAGGAGGATAACAATATATCGAAAGTATACGGGGATGTAAGGATTTATAAGAATTCGATTTATAAGAATTTATATTATTACTAAATTTTTTGGGGGGGTGGGAGTCAATTAACTCAAGTAACAATGACAAATCTGGTTTTTACTAAGTTAACGCCA
>JAJBTQ010000009.1:8856-31627 GCA_020860755.1 Lachnospiraceae bacterium | reverse complement strand
CTCCGGTACGGGCAGTTCCGGCAAGAGCAGCTCCGGTACGAGCAGTTCCGGCAAGAGCAAAGGGACTAAGAAAAAGAAGGAGCCGACCCCGACGAAACCTGCGCCTGAAGCTGCAGCTGAGGCTGAGACTGCAGCTGAGACTGAGGCTGAGACGACGGTCGAAACTACGGCTAAAACCAAGAAATCGGCCTCCCAGTATAAGGAGGGAAGCATGGCCGCGCTGGCGAACAAGGTCTCGGAATATAATGAAAAAAATTCAAAATCAAAATAGAACAGGAGGGCCATATGGAATATATTGAAATAGAAGGCAAAACAGTCGACGACGCGATCACAGAGGCTTCGGTACAGCTGGGCGTTACAAGTGATCAGATCGAATATGAGGTAATAGATAAAGGGGCCTCCGGTTTTCTGGGATTTAACAGCAAGATGGCCAAGATCCGGGTATGCAAAAAATTTTCCCCGGAGGATCAGATCCGGGATTTCCTGTCGAAGGTGTATGATGCGATGGGGCTCACCGTGGAGATCCTTATCACACCGGACGAGGAAGAAGAGAATGTCTACAATGTAGAGATGAAGGGGGACGATATGGGCGTCCTGATCGGCAAAAGGGGACAGACTCTGGATGCTTTGCAGTATCTGACAAATCTGGCTGTCAACAAACATTCTGACACTTACCTCAAGATAAAGCTCGACACGGAGGATTATCGAAGACGCAGAAAAGAAACGCTGGAGAACCTGGCAAGGAATGTTGCCTACAAAGTAAAGCGCACGAAGAAACCGGTGGAATTAGAACCGATGAATCCATATGAACGGCGCGTGATCCATTTTGCGCTGCAGAATGACCGCTATGTGACAACGCACAGTGAGGGCGAGGGCCCCAACCGTCACGTGGTCGTTACACTGGACAAGGACGCAAAAGATTACGGTGATTCCCGAAATCGGAAGAATTCCAAAGGGTACCGGGGTCCGAAAGATTCCAAGAGCCATGAGGCACCCCAGTATTCCCGGGAGGAGAAAGAGCCCGGAGACTTCGCAGAAAGCGGCGAATCCGGAGCGTCCGAAGAATCCGCAAATGAGTAGAAAAAAGTTCCGGTTCGCCGGAACTTTTGTCGTTTAAGGGAGGAAATCCTTGTGAAATCGGATACAATCGCGGCGATAGCGACAGCGGTGGCCGATGCCGGGATCGGAGTCATCCGGATCAGCGGCCCGGAGGCATTTGTCGTGGCAGACCGCATTTTTAAACCGAAAAATGGATCCGCACGTGTGTCGGAAATGGAGTCCCACACCGTGCATTACGGGTATATCGCAGACGGGGAGGAAACCATCGATGAAGTGCTTCTTCTCGTGATGCGCGCACCTGCGACCTATACAAGGGAAGATGTCGTAGAGATCGACTGCCACGGCGGAACGGTAGTGATGCGGCGTCTGCTGGACGTAGTGCTGGCAAACGGGGCCCGGCCGGCTGAACCGGGAGAGTTTACAAAGCGGGCATTTTTAAATGGCCGGATCGACCTGTCACAGGCGGAGGCGGTCATCGATGTGATCAACGCGAAAAGTGATCTAGCTCTTCGCAGTTCTGTCAGCCAGCTGAAAGGGTCGGTTCTTGCGCGGATCCGGGAGATCCGGGCGGAGATCCTCCATGCTCTCGCCTTTTTGGAAGCGGCCTTAGACGACCCGGAACACTATTCCCTGGATGGAACACAGGCTGAATTAAAAGAGCAGATCGAAGGCGCCAAAGAAGAGGTTCACCGGCTGCTGCTTACCGCGGACAACGGAAAGATCTTAAAAGAAGGCATAAACACGGTGATCGTCGGAAAGCCGAATGTGGGGAAATCCACGCTCTTAAACACCCTGATCGGCGAGGAGCGGGCGATCGTGACAGAGATTGCCGGTACGACACGGGATATCCTCTCGGAACAGATCCGGATCGGCGGCCTGACCTTACATGTCATTGATACGGCAGGCATCCGCAGTACAGAGGATACGATCGAGAAGCTCGGCGTTGAGCGGGCTTTGGAACATATGGAGCAGGCGGATCTGGTCATCTGCATGGTGGACTCTTCCGATGAGCTGGATGAAAACGATGAGGAGATCCTGCGGGCGATCCGCGATAAGAGGGCCATTGTGCTGAGGAACAAAACCGATCTGGAGACAAAGACAACCGAAGAGGACCTTCGAAAAAAGACGGATCAGCCGGTGCTCTCCGTCTCCGCAAAAGAAAAGCAGGGGATGGATGAGCTGGAGGATCTCATAACGTCTATGTTTATAGACGGAAAGATTTCCTTTAACGATGAGGTCTACATTACAAATGCCCGCCAAAAAACTGCGCTGGCCGAAGCGGACCAAAGCCTGCAAAACGTGTTGGACAGCATAGAAAACGGGATGCCGGAAGACTTTTGGACCATTGACATCATGAGCGCCTACGAAGAGCTTGGCGCAGTCATAGGGGAATCGGTGGAGGATGACTTAGTGGATGCCGTCTTCCGCGACTTTTGTATGGGAAAGTAAGCAAAAACGGGAGATACCAGATAAAAGAAATGAGGAACGCGATATGCCGGTGATCAGAGAAAAATATGACGTATGCGTGGTCGGTGCCGGTCATGCGGGATGCGAGGCCGCCTTAGCCTGTGCGAGGCTTGGATTTTCCACGATCCTTTTTACGATCAGTATGGAGAGTATTGCCATGATGCCCTGCAATCCCAATATCGGGGGAAGCTCCAAGGGACATTTGGTTCGCGAAGTGGATGCCTTAGGCGGCGAGATGGGCATCAACATCGATCACACGTTTATTCAGTCAAAAATGTTAAATAAATCCAAGGGGCCCGCGGTCCATTCTCTCCGCGCCCAGGCGGACAAGATCGAGTACACGAACCGGATGCGGCAGGTACTGCAGAGCACAGAAAATCTGACGCTGCGGCAGGCCGAGATCTCGGAGCTGATCGTGGAAGACCATGAGATCCGCGGAGTTCGGGCGACGTCCGGAGCCGAATATGCCTCGCAGGCGGTAGTCCTTTGCACCGGTACATATCTGAGGGCCAGATGCCTCTATGGAGATGTGGTGAATTACACCGGTCCGAACGGCATGCAGGCGGCCAACCACCTGACGGATTCTCTCGTGGCAAACGGCGTGGAGATGCTGCGCTTTAAGACGGGGACTCCGGCCCGGATAGACGGAAGGTTTGTGGACTATTCGAAAATGCAGGAACAGTTCGGAGATGAGCGGGTTGTGCCGTTTTCGTTCACAACGGATCCCGAGACGGTGCAGATCGAGCAGGCAAGCTGCTGGCTGACCTATACGAACGAAGAAACGCACGAGATTATCCGGCAAAATCTGGATCGGTCTCCGCTGTTTTCCGGCGCAATTGAAGGGACCGGACCCAGATACTGCCCTTCCATCGAAGACAAAGTCGTCAAATTTTCTGATAAAGACCGGCACCAGGTGTTTTTGGAGCCGGAAGGCAACCATACGAACGAAATGTATATCGGAGGCATGTCCAGCTCCCTGCCGGAGGACGTGCAGTATGCCATGTACCGAAGCGTTCCGGGGCTGGAAAATGCAAGGATCGTGCGGAATGCCTATGCGATCGAGTACGACTGCATCGATCCCAGGCAGCTTTATCCCTCTCTGGAATTTAAAGCCATTGCGGGGCTGTTTTCCGGCGGCCAGTTTAACGGAAGCTCCGGTTACGAGGAGGCAGCGGCGCAGGGCCTGATCGCCGGAATCAACGCTGCACGCAGGATACAGAAAAAAGAGCCCCTGATCCTGGATCGTTCCGAGGCCTATATCGGGGTCCTGATAGATGATCTGGTCACGAAAGAGAACCGTGAGCCTTACCGGATGATGACGTCCCGCGCGGAATACCGCCTGCTTTTGCGGCAGGATAACGCGGATCTGCGGCTCACACCGAAAGGTTACGAGGTGGGGCTGATCCCGCAGGAGCGCTACGACCACGTGCTGGAGAAAGAGCGCCTGATCGCAGAGGAAGTCGAACGCGTAAAGACGATCCATCTGGGAGCCACGGCTCCGGTCCAGAGTCTGCTGGAACACTACGAGAGCGCCCCTCTTTCCAGCGGGATATCCTTAACAGAGCTGATCCGCAGGCCGGAACTGGACTATGACAAGCTCGCCCCGCTTGATCCGGAGCGGCCGAAACTCCCCGTGGAGGTTCGTGAGCAGGTGAACATAAACATCAAGTACGAAGGATATATTGAACGCCAGATGAAGCAGGTGCGCCAGTTCAAGCGGCAGGAGAATAAAAAACTGCCGCGGGACTTTGATTACACGCAGATAAGCGGGCTGCGTCTGGAGGCAAGGCAGAAATTAAACCAATATCAACCGATCTCCATCGGGCAGGCATCCCGGATCTCCGGGGTGACGCCGGCGGACATCTCCGTGCTGCTGGTGTTTCTGGAACAGATGAAGGGGAAAGAAGAGCTTAGGTAACGCGATGGAAACGCTGAACGGATATAACACAGACAAATTTGAACAGGGACTGCAGGCGCTGGGGCTTTCCCTTGAAAACGAACAGGTGGAGCAGTTCCTTCTATACTATAAAATGCTGTCAGAGTGGAATGAACGCATGAATCTTACGGCGATCACAGACTTCGATGAGGTTCTGTCAAAACATTTCCTGGACAGTTTGTGCCTGGTGCAGGCAATTCCGAACTTAAAAGGGCAAAAGGTGCTGGATATGGGTACCGGCGCAGGATTTCCCGGAATCCCGCTTGCGATCGCCTTTCCCGGTTTGGATCTGGTGATGGTAGACTCGGTAAACAAGAAACTGGACTTTGTCCGTGCTGTGGTCGAAAAGCTGGGGCTTTCCGGTGCAGTGGCCGTGCATGGCCGTGCGGAGGATCTGGCGCACGAGAAGAACTATCGCAAGAATTTTGACCTTTGCGTCTCCCGGGCTGTGGCGGATCTGGCCATCTTGGCGGAATACTGCCTTCCGTTCGTAAAGAACGGGGGTATGTTTGTTGCTTATAAATCCGCGGAGGTGGACGCAGAGTGTGAGAGGGCAGAAAAAGCCGTCACTCTTATGGGAGGGGAGCCGGATCAGGTGCTGAAATATACACTTCCGGGGACAGATGCCGGGAGATCCCTTGTCTGTATCAAAAAAAAGAGGGCGACTCCCCGGGTATATCCGAGAAAAGCGGGAAAACCCGCGTCAGACCCTCTTATTTAGCCTAGTCCAGTACGATGCCGAGAAGTTCCGTAAACTTTTCCGGCGCTTCAAGCTGGGGAAGATAGTTTGTCCCGGCGATATAGGCGGCCTCAATGGACGGATTGTAAGCCTGATATTCGTCGATGATATCCATGATCAGCGGATGCATCCTTCCGCCGATGAGGCAGATGCTGTTGTTGATCTTTTGGATGGCAGGAATGATATTGATGTTGGTATAACTGCTCCTTATACTGGCCATCAGATACTTTCCGCGGCCGTCCTCTTTTTTTGCCGCTTTGTAGTAGGCATCCACCACGGAATCGGGGACCATATAGTTCTTATAGAAATACCGGTGGCGTGCCGCACCTGCGATACGCGCGCGGCTCGTATCCATATTATAGAGAAACGTGCCGATGATCGGGGAATCAATGACATATTTTAAAGCATTTTTGCGCCTGCCCGGCGTCCGCGTCATCTCAACGAGATCGCAGGGAGAGACCCCGACCAGCTTGTCAAAGTTTGCCGGCTCCATCTGGCAGGCCATGATGAGGAAAGAAAAGGAATCCCCGGTGGCCGCCACACTTGTTCTGGCCTTGATGACATTTTTGATAAAATCGAGGATCAACTGCACATACATGTAATTGGTATAGGTCAGATTCGGCTTGTCAGACCGCCCGCATCCCAGCAGATCCAGGGCATAGACCGTATACGTCCTTGACAGGCCGGATATCACTTTGCTCCACTCATAGGAAGAGCTGCAGGCGTCTAAGTCGTGTATCAAGAGCAGCGGAGCGCCCTGCCCGGTCTTGGTATAATAGATATTTCCCAATTTCCATTTATAATAATGCTCCCTGCCTTCCGGGAGATGGTCATTTTGTTCGGCGAGAACGCTGACCAGCTTGTTGGCGCATGCCATGGCACCTAAAGTGCCGGCTCCGATCAAAGCAAGGTTTCGAAGAGTTTTGTTCATAGTCTAAGGTCCTTTATTTTTTATATGATATGCATTTATTATAATCTAAAACCACAACAGATACAAATAATATTTCTCTTAACAATGTTTCATGCCGCGACACGGCAAAATGTTTCACGTGAAACATTTAGAAAGATTTCACAGAATTTTGTTTCACGTGAAACATTTATGGGTGGATAAGAATCTGGAATCGTGATATACTCATTTGGAGGCGAAAGGAACAAAGAAAGTTTTATGGGAAGAATCATAGCGATCGCCAACCAAAAGGGCGGCGTCGGCAAGACAACTACGACGGTTAATCTGTCCGCCTGCCTGGCTGAGCTGGGCAAAAAGGTGTTGACGGCAGACCTGGACCCTCAGGGGAATACGACGAGTGGCCTTGGGATCGACAAGGATGATCTCGAGAACACCATGTATGAGCTGCTCCTGCAAGATTGCGCCGCTAAGGACGTCCTGATCCACACAGACATCGAAAATCTTGACCTGATCCCGGCCAATGTCGACCTGGCGGGAGCCGAGATCGAGCTGATTGATAGAAAAAACAAGGAATACATTCTGCGCAATGAGATGGATTACATCCGGGATGATTATGACTTTATACTCATCGATTGTCCGCCGTCACTAAACATGCTCACCATCAATGCCATGACGACGGCAGACACGATCCTTGTTCCGATCCAGTGCGAGTACTATGCGCTGGAGGGCTTGAGTCAACTTATGTATACCGTTGAGCTGGTGCAGCAGAGACTAAACCCCCGCTTAAAAATGGAAGGGGTTGTTTTTACCATGTGCGATTCGAGAACAAATCTCTCCATGCAGGTGGTAGAAAATGTCAGGAACAATCTGGATACCACGATCTATGAGACGATCATCCCGAGAAACGTCAGACTGGCCGAGGCGCCGAGTCATGGGCTCCCGATCAATCTGTACGATCCGAGATCTGCCGGCGCGGAGAGTTATCGCCAGTTGGCGGAGGAAGTGTTGGAAAGAGAGGAAAAGGCGTAAGATGGCGGCAAAGAAAAGCGGGCTGGGAAAGGGATTGGATTCTCTGATCTCAAAAAATGTGAATACAGAACAGTTAAACAGGGGGTTGGCCAAGGAAGAGGCCGGCAGTGAGCCGGTGATACAGGTCAAGATCTCCAAAGTGGAGCCAAACCGGGAACAGCCGCGCAAGAGCTTTGACGAGGAGGGCCTTGCCGAACTGGCGGACTCTATCCGGCAATATGGGATCATACAGCCGCTTATCGTACAAGACAAGGGGAAATACTACGAGATCATAGCCGGAGAACGGCGTTGGAGAGCAGCCAAACTGGCGGACGTAAAGGAAGTGCCGGTGATCGTTCGCGATTTTTCCGATCAGCAGAGTATGGAGATCTCTCTGATCGAGAATATCCAGCGGGAAGACTTAAACCCGATCGAAGAAGCCCAGGCCTATCAGCGGCTGCTGGAAGAGTTTCACTTAAAACAGGAAGAGGTGGCACAGCGTGTCTCCAGAAGCCGGACCGCCGTGACGAACTCCCTGAGGCTTTTAAAGCTTTGCGACGAGGTACAGCAGATGGTCGCCGACGGACTATTGACCGGTGGACATGCCAGATGTCTGATCCCTGTGGAGGATGCCGGGCTGCAAAAACGTCTGGCGGATCAGATCGTGGAGCAGAACTTAAGCGTCCGTGAGACAGAACAGCTGGTCAAGGCGCTGCGGGAAAAGAACGGACAGACCGGGAAGAAAAAGTCCGGATCCGACGACAAGATGGACGCGATCTACGCGGATCTTGCGGGACAGATGCGGCAGATCCTTGGGACAAAAGTGTCGATCCGAAGGAAAAACGAGAATGTCGGGAAGATTGAGATCGATTACTATTCCCCGGATGAACTGGACCGCATCCTGCAGCTGATCCGAAGCATTGACAATGCGTAAGCTACGTAAAGGAGAAAAAACGTGAATGTTATAAATAGATTGGATTTGGAACAATTGACAGGAATGCATGCGGGAGTATATGTTCTCATTTTGCTCGTTGTAGTGGTAGTGCTGATCGTTTTGCTGGTCAGGAACACACGGCGGCTCAATGATCTGACAGCCAGATATGATGCGTTCATGCAGGGCAAGAACGGCCAGTCTCTGGAAAACATTCTGCTGGAGCGGATCAAGCAGGTAGACCGTGTTGCCGACTCTGAGGCTGAGAACAAAGCGCAGATCCAGACCATTATGGAGCACTACGATCAGACTTATCAAAAACTGGGTGTGGTGAAATACAATGCGTTCAATGAGATGGGCGGGAAGCTGTCGTTTTCGCTGGCTCTCTTAAACCGTGAAAATGACGGGTTTATCCTGAATGCGATGCACAGCCGGGAGGGCTGCTTTACCTATATTAAAGAGATCGTAAACGGAAAATCCGTTATCGTTCTCTCGGAAGAGGAGGAAGAAGCGCTCGACATGGCTTTAAACGACACATATAAGGTGGAAGAATGATACATATATTTTTCAGATCGATCGGGTTTCACGAAATGACGGAAAATGCAGATGTATATAAGGTTGTGGACGACGTGATCCGCCATCCGGATGAGCAGTATGTGGACCAGGATTCGTTCGGGAATGACTTTGCGTGCTTTTCCAAGTATGTGGGAAGTGATATGGGCATCTCCGCCTGCGGAAGCTTTACCCGGGATGACCGGTTTCGGGTTGAGTATTACTTTCCGTTTTTCCGCGGTACCCATGTGTCGACCCGGGAACCGGTGGACATAGAACGCCAGGCGGGGAACGAGTCTTTTTACGGAATCTGCGATGAGTTGAAGATGGGGATCCCGTTGATCTTCTACATCAGCAACGTGGGAGACGTGTTTCGGGACAGCCGATGTGGCGGGCAGCAGGTCGCGGAGGGCAATACCGTACTCTCCGGGCTGGCACATCACGGCAAGATCCTGTTCCCGATCATGCACAATGAAGAGACGGCTGAGATCCGGCAGAAATCCTCGGAAAAACGGATGACGCTGATGCAGCAGGCCAGGGACGGGGACAAGACCGCAATGGAAAATCTTACACTGAGCGATATGGATCTGTACGCATCCATCTCCCGCCGGGTCGTCAAGGAGGATGTGTTAAGCATCGTGGAGAGCAGCATTATCCCGTACGGCGTGGAGAGTGACCAGTATACGGTCATAGGTGAGATAGAGGATGTGTATGTAGTCCGGAACCAGATCAGCAATGAGAAGGTCTGGGTCCTGACTTTGCTTTGCAATGATCTTGAATTTGATGTCTGCATCAACGAAAACGATCTGCTCGGAGAGCCGGAGGTTGGGCGTCGGTTCAAAGGGCGTATCTGGATGCAGGGCTATGTAAATTTTAAATATTAAAGACGAGGGAGAGAAGCGGTATGTTAAAACAAGTATCTGTGTTTACTGAGAATTCAAAGGGAACCTTCCAGAAAGTGACGGGGATCCTGATGGAACGCGGTATCAATATATGGGGCTCTGTCACGAATGACAGTGCCGAATTCGGTATTATCCGGATGATCGTGTCCGATCCGGAGGCAGCATATCAGGCACTCGATGAAGCCGGCTATATGTGCCGGAGGACCAGTGTCTTGGGCGTGGAGCTGAAAGATGAGGTGGGAAGCTTAAATCATCTTCTCCTCTCTGCGAGCGAGAGCAATATCAACATCAACTATATGTACCTGTCCTTTAACCGTGATTCCGGAATGCCGGTCATGGTCGTCCACACAGACGAAGTCATGGAGGTGGAAGCATGCCTGACAGGAAAGGGTTTTGACCTTCTGTAGACAGAAGGCCTCTGCGCCGCGCTCGGTTGCAGTTCGCAGAAGGAAAAGCCTGAATTTGTCTCAGTAGCTCAGCAGGATAGAGCACACGCCTCCTAAGCGTGGGGTCGGGGGTTCGAATCCCTTCTGGGACGTGAAAGACCGCTGCAATCCCGTTATTTCGGGGATGCAGCGGTTTTATAATTTTTATTTCGTATCCTCTCTAGCCAATGTTTTCGCAAAGTAGTACAATTGTTTCAAACTATTGGAACAAAACGAGGATAAACACCCGTGATCGAAACGCTGGAAAATGCCTATGGAATGAATATATTAGATATAATTTATACGATGGAGGCGGTCTTTGTTATCTCCGGTATCGTTGGATTTGTCTATGAGGAGCTTTTTTATCGGATCGATTTGAGGAAATGGGTCAAGCGGGGAGCCACATTCGGCCCCTGGATCTTGATCTATTCGATCGGCGGAATTCTCCTTGCATTCATTGTTTATCATTTCCGCGCCCATTGGATCGTCGTGTTTTTATTAAGCGCTCTGATCACCGGCTTTATTGAATATATTGCGGGGTATCTTATCTTAAAGCTCACAGGCAAACGTTACTGGGACTATAATATGGAGATCTGGAGCTGGGGCAACATCGGTGGTTTTGTTGCTGCACGCTCGGTCATTATATTTGGCATTGGCGGAATAGCTCTCGTATATCTGATCTTCCCGATCGTGATCCGGGTTTTCGAAAGTCCGCACGGGGAGGCATGGAAGCACATCATGATGGTGCTGTTTTTCGTATATATCTTTGACCTGATCCTGCACCGCGCGATGAAAATACCGGTATACTGCTATTCTGAAGATCAGGAGAACATTCATGCAAAGACAGGACAATAATCTCAATCAATACATCCGGAGAAAAACCTTCTTCGTAGGAGACACCAAATTGGTCATCGAGGACAGAGTTTTTACTTTTATGCCATGGCGCAGTACCCGGACTCTGCGGATCGCAGGGACAAATGCGTATTATTCCGTGATCCCGCTCTCTCCTTCCCAGCATCGTCTGCTTTGCTTCACCTTCTGTGAGGATGCCTTGGCGGAGAAAGCCCCCGATTTTTGCCGACACGCACTGATCCTTGGCTGTGGCGGCGGAGCGGTTCCCAGATGGCTTTTGGAAGAGTATCCGTCTCTTCAGGTAGATGTGGTGGACCGTAGTCCGGAGATCATTTCCGTATGTAAAAAATATTTTTTGCCTCAATGGGAAGAATCGGACCGTCTGGTATTCCATTGCACAGACGCGCAGGATTATAAACCGCCGAACTATCGGTATCAGTTTATTTTCTGCGATCTTTTTAACGGGGAACAGCTGGCCCCGTTTGTCTATGACAGGAAATTTGCCGAAAAACTGCACCACATGATCAGTGAAGATGGGATCCTGATCGTAAATTGCGGCTGGCATCATTTAGATGACGTGCAGGAGGCATATCGCCCGGTATTTAAATACCTGCAGGTCATTGAACGCAAGCCCTGGCAGACAGAGGTTATCCAGATGAGCGACAGCAGGTTCCCCTCTACTCCGGGTCCAGATCCGTCATCGTCTTGTTGACAAACTCCTTTAAAGCTGCATATGATTCCGCGCTTAAGGCATGTTCGATCTTGCAGGCGTCATTTGCGGCTACCTGTTCGTCCACACCGAGGTAGATCAGCCATTTCCGCATCAGTTCATGCCGATCGTAAATGTCGGCAGCGATCTTCATACCGGCATCGGTCAGTGTGATAAAACCGCTGTCGTCTATATTGATCAGGCCGTTTTCGCGCAGGTGCCGCATGGCTACACTGATGCTCGGCTTGGAGTAGTTCATGTCGGTTGCGATATCAATAGACCGTACAACAGGGCGGACCTTACTCAGCTTTAAGATGTCTTCCAGGTAGTCTTCCATTGACTGGGTTATTTCCATTCTTGTGAATATCCCCCTTTTCTTCGGCTCTCTTTACTTGTAAAGTTTCGATGTATATTTTTAGGTGTTACCTTTCATCCGCCAAAAAGATCAGGCTGAGTGTGTCGGGTCCGAGGTAGGTGCCGAGCGCAGGACCCAGCGGCGCGATGAAGATGTCGTCGTAACCAAAGCGCTCTTTTATGATCTCCTGCAGTTGAAGAGCTGCCTCCATGCAGTCGGAGTGAACGATGCCGACCCGCAGCTGCTTATCGCGCCAGGAGCCGATGGTTTTTTCCATGTACTCGATCATCCCGGTAAACAATTGATTCTGGCCCTGGTTGCGGGAGATCACTTTGATCTCACCCACTGTATCCAAGTGGATCAGGGGCTTGACCCGGGTTCTCGGACTCAATCGGACGGAAGCTCTGGTCAGGCGGCCGCTCCGATAGAGATAATGCGCATCAGGTACCGCTGAGACTACACTCATATGGGGGGCCAGCCCCTCAATTTCCTTCACGGTTTCATCCAGTGTGGCACCGGATTCCTTCAACTCCTGTGCGTGCGCGGCCAGGACGCCCTCTCCCAGAGAGGCAGAAAAGGAGTCGATGACAACGATCCGCGATCCGGGCAGCTGCTGCATCAGCACGGAGGCGATCAGTTTCTCGGCATCCACGGTGGCACTCAAGCCGGCGTCATATCCGATCTGGAGGATATCCTTTTTCTCTCCGATGGCGTCGCGGTACATTTGCTCAATGACCCTCGGATCGCAGGCCTTCGTTACGGGTCTCGATCCGCCGCGCATCTTTCCGTAAAATTTTTCCGGAGACAGCACCTTATCTCCGCCGTATTCCTCGCCATCGATGGTGTAATGCTGCGGAATGACGCGAATATCGTGCGATGCGATATATTGTGGAGAGAGATCAGCTCCGGCCTCCGTAAAAACCACAAATTCCCTCATAAACAGCCCTCTTTTTCATCTAAAATCATAGCCTGCAATGCACTCTTAAAAAAGCCTTTACTCTTAATTTGCTATCTGATATAATCTGATTATAAACAAGGAGTACAACTAAGTCAACCGCGAATTTTTTTTGGAGCAGATAAGAAAAGAAGTATCGGAGGAGGGATAGAGATGGCAAAGGAACATATTTGCCCCTGCACGGAGAGCTGTCCGCTGCAGATGACGATGCAGTCGATCGGCGGGAAATGGAAGATGCCGATCATATGCTCATTGTCGAATGACGGCGCGACCAGATACAATGAGATTAAGAGAAAAATGAACGGCATCTCAAATACCATGCTCGCAAAATCGCTGAAAGAACTGGAAGAGGACGGGTTGATCACAAGAAAAGAATATGCGGAAGTGCCGATTCGGGTAGAATATGACATCACGGATCACGCCCGTTCCCTGATTCCCATTTTGGTCGAGCTGGCAGGCTGGGGTATGGACCAGCAGAAACAGGTATGATATAATTATCGAACACAGGAGATACTTATGTATTGTAAAAATTGCGGAAGTTCGATGAACGATAATGCAAAATTTTGTCCCAAATGCGGCACACCGGTGACGCCGGAAGGATCCGCGGGAACGACTTTCTCGGACTACGGGAATGCGACTGCTGCCCAGCCGGCACCGGAGATCGAAGTGTCAGAAAAAAGCTGGCTTGCAGCGCTGTTACTGGAGATTTTTCTTGGCGGCCTGGGAATTCACAGGTTTTACGTCGGCAAGATCGGAACCGGCATTTTATGGCTGCTCACAGCTGGTATTGTCGGGATTGGCTGGATCGTCGATCTGGTCATGATCGCAACCGGCAAATTCAAGGACAAACAGGGCAGGTATCTCAAGTCGGATTCGTGGAAAAGGGCCAATGAAACCATGGATCAGATCCACAGGACAAGCTCTGCAGACGAACTGATAAAGTTAAAGCAGCTTCTGGATGAGGGCGTCATCACGCAGGAACAGTTTGAAAAAAAGAGAGATGAATATTTAAATCAGTGCTAAAACCGGACTTTTATCACAGTCCCCTTACCTACATCGCTTGTAAGTGTAATTTCTGCATCGTGAAGCTCTACGATGTGCTTTACGATGGCCAATCCCAGACCGGTTCCGCCGGTCTCTTTTGAATGACTTTTGTCTACCCGGAAAAACCGTTCAAAGACCCGATCCTGCATATCTTTCGGGATGCCGATCCCGGTATCTTCCACGGTCAGGGCGGGACGCTCCTCCTCCATTTGTACCACAACCCGCACCTGTCCGTTTTCACTGTTATAGCGAATCGCGTTTTGACAGAGGTTGTCAATAAGCTCCGTGATCATGGTCGGATTGCCCCTCATCGGGCAGGATTCACCTTCCAGCGTCAGCCGGATGTTTTTCTTTTCCGCGCTGACTTTAAGCAGTTCAATGCGATTTGAAGCGGCCGTATAGAGGTCCATCTGTTCAAAGGTCATGGAATCATCCTCCGCACCGGCATCCAGCTCGGAGAGGCGGATGATATCGTTGATCAGCGTCACCAGACGGTCTGCGCTTAAACGGATCTGTTCCGCGAATTTTTCCTCCTGATCCTGATCCACCATATGATTTTCGATGAGCTCCGCGTAACCGGATATGGCTGTCAGCGGAGTCTTTAATTCATGAGAGACATTGGCGGTAAAGTCCTGTCTGGCCTTTGCCGCGGATAAGATATTGTCATGCTGCTCCCGAATGGTGTTCACAAATGGGACCAGCTCCTTGTAAACCGGCGTGTGGGCGGTATCCTCGATATTCTGTGCCATGGTCTCGATCGGCTTTAAGAGCTGCCTGGTAAGAAGGCGGCCGACGATCACGGCAACGACTATGATGATCGCGACGATCAGGATCAAAATAGGGATCACTGACGTAAAAATACTGAAGATACTTCTGGCATCGGCTGCAAGCCGCAGAACCGACCCGTCATCCAACAGTATGGCATAGTAATACGTGTTCGTATCCATGGTATCTGACCGGCGGGTGGCTTCGCCCTCCCCGGACGCGAGCGCATCCTGGAACTCCGGACGTTCAAAATGATTTTCCAGCGAAGCGGCATCGGTATCGTTATCGTACAATACGGTGCCGTCGGCAGCGATCCATGTCATGCGCAGGCTCTGGATATCGCCAAGATTGCTGCTTGCCAGGGCAGTTATCTCGCTTTCCGGGTCCGCTTCACCGCTGCCGCTTTCAAACATGCCGGCAGCCTGAAGCAATTCTGCATCGATCCGCAGGTCATTTCTCACCTGCCTTTGAAAAAGACCGTAGAATACAAATGTCAGGCACAGCACAGTGACAATAACGACTACGACAGACATGCCGATCAGTCGAAGGTTGATCTTTTGTTTCATTTAAAGTTCCTCTTTTTTCTCAATCGAATAGCCCACGTTCCTCACGGTGCGGATCCGGCCTCCTTCTTCGCCAAGCTTCCTGCGCAGTGACTTGATATGTACATCTACCGTGCGGGATTCTCCCTCGAATTCCGTGCCCCAGACTTGCCGCATGATCGCTTCCCGGGACAGTACAATGCCGGGGTTGGTCATGAGATAGCGGAGCAGCTCATATTCCTTGTAAGTCAATTCGATCTGCTCCTCTCCCACAAAGACCATATGCCTCTCGTGGTCGAGTGTGATACTGCCCACCTGGAGCAGAGGGGCTTCTGCGGATTCCGTCCTTCGAAGCAGCACTTTTACCCGGGTGATCAGTTCCATGACGGAAAACGGCTTTTTAATGTAATCATCCGCCCCTTCATCCAGACCCCGAAGCATATCCATCTCCGTAGTCTTTGCCGTCACCATGATGACGGGGATCCGCTTTGTCATCGGATTTGCACGGATCTTTTTTAAGATCTCATATCCGTCTTCATCCGGAAGCATGATATCCAAAAGGATCAGGTCCGGGACAATGTCCTCCATTTTTTTATAAAAATCTTTTGCCGTCTCAAAGGCGTAGACCATGTAATTGCTGTTTTTTAATGCAATCGTTTCGATCTCGCGTATGCTGCTGTCATCCTCTACGATATATATTAACGCCATTTCATCCTCCAATCTCTTCCGGCGGGGCTTCCTCCGCTATGTGAACCTTCTCCTTCTTTTCGGGGAGAACGTATTTTTTCTTAGCCCGGTTGTATTCCTCGCTGAACCACTGGTCGTTCTGCACGATGATCTCATCCAACATCGTCTGTGTGTCGGATCCGCCTCCGCTTTCAACCCGGATCATGCAGGCGCCGACGTTGGAACAGTGGTCGGATATGCGCTCAAAGTTTGTGATGATATCCTCCAGGATCATCCCGGCCTCCAGCGAACATTTTCCTCTCCGAAGGCGGTCGACATGACGCTGTTTCAGCTCTACACTGAGCCCGTCGATGACTTCCTCAAACGGCTCGATGTTCTTTGCCATGATGAGATCATTCTCTTCAAATGCCTGGATCATCTGATCCGTGATATCGATCACCGCCCTGGCATATACCAGAAGTTCCTTCATGCCGCCCTTTGTGATCCGAAGGCCCTGTTCGTGCATTTCTTCTATCAGATAGCGGATGCTGGCCGCATGGTCGGCGATCCGCTCAAAGTCCCTGGTACACTGCAGCATGATAGATACCTTTCGGCTGTCAGACCTCCACAGGCTTTTATTGCTTACCTTCATGAGATAACTGCCCAGAGTTGCTTCGTATTGATCAACGCACTCCTCCAGCGTCTGTATCTGTTCCGCCGTGTGTTCTGAGTAAGTTTTGGTCAGATCGACCGCAAGATTCACGGCATCGCGGGCCAGCCTGGCCATTTGGGCGGAAGCGTCCCAGCAGATTTTTACGGCATAGGCCGGTTTTTCTAAAAAGCGCTCATCTAAAACAGCCAGCTCGCTGGTATTCGGTGCTGCGACAGCCCCCGCTTCCTTTTCCTGTTTGTCCGGGATCGTAAGCGTCGCCAGTCTCACAAGGAAATTGCCAAACGGGAACAGGACCACGCAGCAGCCGATGTTAAACAGGCTGTGCACCACGGCGATCCCGGCCGCTGTCGCCGGCGTGTTGAGAAAGGCAAAGTGGACAAAATGGTTGATCGCATAGAAGATGACCATAAATCCGACTGTGCCGATCACATTGAAGTACAGGTGGATCATGGAGGCCCGCCTCGCGTTCTTTCCCGCGCCGATGCCGGAGATCAGCGCCGTGACACAGGTGCCGATATTCTGTCCCATGATGATCGGGATCGCTGCGCTATACGGAACGGCGCCTGTGATACAAAGCGCCTGCAGGATACCGATGGAAGCGGACGAACTCTGGATCACGGCAGTCAAAAGCGCGCCAACCGCCACCCCGAGGATCGGATTGGAGAAGATGGTCAGGATGCTGATAAACTGTGGGTTATCCGCCAGTGGTTCTACGGATCCGCTCATGGTCGTCATGCCGAACATTAAAACGGCAAACCCGATCAGAATATAGCTGATATCTCTTCTTCTGGCATTGCCCCGGGCCGTCATCATCATGATAATGCCGATGATTGCCAGGATCGGAGAAAAGGATGACGGCTTCAACATCTGCAGGAAGACCCCGCTGCCGCTGATCCCTGTCAGGGAAAGCAGCCAGGATGTCACAGTGGTACCGATGTTGGCACCCATGATCACACCCACAGCCTGTGTCAGCTTCATAATGCCGGAATTGACAAAGCCGACTACCATAACTGTAGTGGCCGAGGAGGACTGGATGATCGCTGTCACTACAGTCCCCAAAAGTACGCCCTTTAAGCGGTTGGACGTAAGCCGCTCCAAAATGCTGTCCAGCTTTCCGCCTGATACCTTGACCAGCCCGTCTCCCATGATATTCATTCCGAACAGGAACAGGGCGAGGCCTCCAATCAGGGTTAACACAGAGAATATATCCATAACCACACTCCTTTTATCGTATGCTATTGCATACCTGATCTTTACATAGATTTTGCATTCTTACATATTGTAAGGGTGCTTCGTAAAATCCAAAGAGTGCGTTGTGTAAATTCTGTGTAAAATTTTACCTGATCTTCATTATATCATAACATAGGAGATAGAAAAATCCTCCGAAAGCAGTTTTGGTTATATAACCGGTCTGCTTTCGGAGGATTCTATCAAAAACTCCTGTTTTTTTATTTCTTATGCCAGGTATTGCCGCAGAGCATCGATGGCGTTTTTGCCATCCTCATATCCCAGATAATACAGCTCGCCCAGCTTTTCCATATCTGTCTCCATTTTACCTACCGGAAGATACTTTGAGGGAGCGATGACAAAGACCCTGCCCTCCTCCTCAAGCCGGTTGATCTCATCAGAGTCACGGTTATAGCGCGCGCTGCTGTTTGCCAGCGTCTCGGCAAACTGCGGATACGGGTGATAAAACCGCAGTGCTTTCCGGTCGGGACGCTCATCCTCATAGCGCCACTCTCTCGGCCGGTTCCGGATGATCACGATCTTTGAAAACTCCTGATCCAGCGCCCATTGATATGGGATCTTTACACTGCATCCGCCGTCCAGGCATGGAATCCCGTCTACGAGAACGATTCGGCAGACATAGGGCATGGACGAAGATGCGCGGATCGCCTGATAGATATCTCCGCAGGTGTCCCGGTCAAAATAGATCGGTTCTCCGGTCCGGCAGTTGGTCGCGACGGCTACATAGCGCCGGCTCTTGTCAAAGAAGCGATCCGTATCCAGGGGATCGTCCGGAACATGGTAGAATATAAAGTCGAAATTGAGTACGCCTTCATTTTGAAAGATTTTTGCCCAGCTTACGTAGCGGCTGTCATTGCGGTAGCGCAGATTGATCCTTGCGGCACGGCCGATCTGTCCGGAGACATAGGTCGACCCGTTAAGTGCTCCTGCGGACACACCGATCGTACACTCCATATTGATGCCGGCTTCCATCAGAGCGTCTAAAACTCCCTCTCCGTAAAGGGCCCGAAAGCCGCCGCCCTCGAGCACCATGCAGCCCGGTGTCACTTCTGTGGATGCCGTACCGCACGGCAGGTCATCGAGCCCGGAAAAAATCTTACTTGCCATTTTTGTTGCCTCTTTTCAATCTATTATTATTCTAGTCTAATAGACATTATACCACGATATGTACCTTTGAGGTACATAAATTGAAAAATGTTGCTTTTATCATACAGATGTGTCATAACTATAGAAAAGAGCGAAAAGGAGAAAAAATGAGAGGGAAACAAAGCGGTCTGCTCTTCCTCGCGGCAGCCTGTCTGATCCTCGCGGGATGCGGCACGGCTGCAGACAAAACGCAGAGTGACAACGCATCGAAAACAGAGGTTGAGTCGGAAACGGAAGCAAAAACTGAAAGTGGAGAAGACGCGGCGATCATAGAAGAGCCGGAGTCGGAAGAAGAGATGACAGCAGATTCGCAGACAGAAAAAGAAACGCAAGGGCAGATAGAAGCAGAATCGGAGGCAGGGGCAGAACCGAAAGAAGAACAGGAACCCGCCACGACGCTTCCCGGCGCGTCATTAAACGGGACACAGTTTGCAGAAGGCGAGGATGCGCAGCGTGTGACGTATGCGGAAGACTTTTACTATGAGCCGATATCCGATGAACTGCTTCAATATATCACCGGAACCTCCTATCCGGAGGCGGCAGACGGGGAATCTTTTGCAATTACACGGGATGATCTGCGTTATGTCCATGTGCTGTACTGTGATTTTGACGGGAAGACGGCGGAGGGAGAGTTGATCTGCAACGCGGCGATCGCACAGGATCTGACGGAGATCTTTCACGAACTGTATGAAAACGGATATCAGATCGAGCAGATCCACTTAGTCGATGAGTATGGGGGAGACGATGAAGCATCCATGGCGGCAAACAACACTTCCTGCTTTAACTACCGCAATGTGGCGAACTCGAGCTCGCTTTCCAAGCATGCGCTGGGGCGCGCTGTCGATATCAATCCGCTCTACAATCCGTATGTTACCTACAATTCAGACGGCGGACGCAATGTCCAGCCGGAGGAGGGCTGGGACTACGTTGACAGATCGGCTGATTTTGCTCACAAGATCGACACCAACGATCTGTGCTATCAGGTGTTTACGGAGCATGGATTTACCTGGGGCGGCTCCTGGAACTCCAGCAAGGATTATCAGCACTTTCAAAAGGAATAAGAAAGGCATAAGCAGTTAAAAACCGCTGCAGACAGAGGGAACAGACAGATGAAAGAACAGTTTACAAGGACAGAGATGCTTTTGGGACAAGAAAATATGGAGAAACTCTTTGCCGCACGGGTGGCCGTGTTCGGACTCGGCGGGGTGGGCGGCTATACCGTGGAGGCCCTTGCGCGGAGCGGGATCGGGACGCTGGATCTGATCGATCCGGATAAAGTTGACGTCACAAACTTAAACCGGCAGATCCTGGCGGACTGGAATACGATCGGGCAGTACAAGGTGGATATTGCAAAAGCGCGGATCCGCGCGATCAATCCGGATGCGGCGGTCAAAACTTACAAGACGTTCTTTCTGCCGGATAACGCAGACCGGTTTGACTTCACTTGCTATGATTATGTGGTGGATGCCATTGACACGGTGACCGGAAAGCTGGAACTCGCAGAGCGGGCACTTTCTGCAGATACGCCGATCATCAGCTGTATGGGAGCCGGAAACCGGATGGATGCCTCCGCGTTTGAGGTGGCAGACATCTATGAGACGAGTGTCTGTCCAATGGCGCGTGTGATGCGAAGAGAATTGAAAAAGCGCGGGATCGAGAGATTGAAGGTAGTCTATTCCCGTGAACCGGCGATCGATTCCGGACAACAGACGCCGGGAAGCAATGCTTTTACGCCCGGAGCTGCGGGACTGATCCTGGCGGGAGAAGTCGTGCGGGATCTGACCGGCTGACTTATCAACAGATTTATTCACATCTTTTCAACATTTCGTCAAAATTTTGGTGGACAACCAGTGAATTTTGTGGACAAGACAAAGCAGATTGTTTATAACATAAAAAAAGCCGCTTTAAAAGCGGATATTTGCCTGTTTTAGGGGGCACTTCCCCAGTGTGCACTAAAATGCACAGTAAAACAGGTGTTTTCTTTGGTTGTTTCGATTCCCATTCCGGGAATCCCTCCCTGAGGCTTTAAGCATACCGTACGGATGTGTCTACGGTCTCGTAAGCCTGGATCGCGTCTGAGAGCTCGGTCAGGATCATGTGCTCTTCGGCCTCCGCGTTCGTGTAAGGGCTGCTGAACATATACAGCTTCTTCGGGCTGCCCTGCTTGCAGAGCCAGTAATCTCTGCTGGCGATCACGGAATCTTCATTGGAGACCTCGACATAATAATCATGCTCACAGTGATACCTTGCGACCACTTTGATCTGTTTCTCCATAGGATCAGTACCTCTTTTTTGAAATTTTCCTTAACCATTATAACAAAAAATTTTAGAAAAGGAAGACCCGGAGTTGGAAAAAAAATTGGCTTTTTTTGGAGTTTTCTTGTGCAAAACAGAAAAAATTTTTTCCATAGCGTATTAATGAGAAAGAGTGTATAATGAAAAAAACAAGTGGAATATATGACCGAAAAGGTGCAAAATAAAGATATTTTTTGGAGGTACGGCACATGGCAGAGCAGCTTTTTACGAATGAGATCATATTATCCTGGCTTCATTACTTTGCGCAGAACACACCTGTTGACCTGGAGCAGGTAAAGATGCTGGACATCACACGCAAGAATAAGAACCTGATCCCGACAGTGGAGTCCCACAGGGCAGTGCTCGTGTTTACGGAGGCCGGTAATCCGGACATATTTTACCGTATGTGGAATGCGGGGCTGGGTGAGTGTGTCGTCTGGTATAACGAGGGTTCTGAGCCGGTCGGCGAGGTAAAGCAGGATAAGGTCCGCGATATGATCAACCGAGGGATCAACGCCTCCGCCGGGATGCTGATCATAAATGACAATATCTGCAACACCTATAAGATCGGCATGGACAACCAAAATTTCCAGCGCGGCTCCATCCACTATGTGGGCAGTGAGATCCGTTCCGTGATCTTAAACAAAATGCAGGTCGGAACGCAGGATGACATCTGTGTGATCAGCGGCGAGAGTATTGCGATCGAGGCCGCCCTCATCGCAAACGAAGGCTCGGTCACGGCTGTGGAGTACAATCAAGACGACCGGGCGACCATCGAGGACAACATCGACTATTTCGGCCTTCAAAATATCCATGTGGTCGATCATGTGGACGCAGAGACTATGGCGAGCCAGCCGGTTCCGTCTCTTGTTTTTCTGGTTGCCTCCGCGAGTACGGAGCAGGAGATCGCGTTTTTTACGGAGCAAAACCCCAATATCAATGTGGTAGTATATACACTGGACTTCTCTGTGGCGGCCGGTATACCGAAATTGTTTGAAAAGTATGGGATTGGAGATATCGAGACCATCCAGATCGCTGTATCAAAACTGAATGCCAAGAACAGTTTTGAACAGGAGCCCGCTCCCTGGATCATTTCCGGGAAGGCCGGGGCATAAAAGTGGAGGAAATATGGCGAAAGATAACGGTGGATACGGATTAGGGGAAGAGATCGATCAGAGCATCTTAGACGATTATGAATCCGAGGACTTTGTGATCGAGGGAGTGGCGGATGATTTTGACACGCTGGAGCTCTCGGGGGTAGAAGGCGGATTTGACCGGGATAAGGAAGATTCGTTTTTGCATCCGGATGAAAAGCTGCAGGATTGGAATTTCGGCGGTCTGCAGATGGAAAAGCATTCCCGGCAGGCTCATACGGATAAAAAGAAGAAAAAACAGGATGAGTCCGAGTCGGATCAGGAGGCAGCGGCTGCGCCCGAGCCCGAGTCGACGGCGGAAGAAACGCCGGAGCCCGCGACTGAGCCTGAAATGACGCCCGAGTATGAATCAGAGCCTGCTCCTGAACCGGAGCCGGAAGAGGAACCCACAGCGGAAAAAGCCGCAGAGGAGGAAGAGGACGAGTGGCTTGACGAGCCGGA
>JAJBTQ010000009.1:0-8756 GCA_020860755.1 Lachnospiraceae bacterium | reverse complement strand
GAGGAAGAGGACGAGTGGCTTGACGAGCCGGAGTCGGAAGACGAGTTTGAAGAGGAAGAACCTGCAGCAGAGGAACCCGCAGCGGAAGGGGCAGCCGAAGAGGCAGAGGAGCCTGCAGCGCAAGAACCCGAAGCAGAGGAGCCCGCAGCGGAAGGGCCGGTCGAGGAGGCAGAGGAGCCGACTGCTGAGGACGCGTCTGAGCCGGCAGCAGAAGAAGTATCTGAACCTGAATCGGAAGAAGAACAGGCGCCACCCTTAAGCAGAAGGGAAGCACGGCGGGCAAGGCGCGAAAAACGACGCAACAAAGATTCGGAAGGACAGGAAAATGAAGACTGAGCGAAGCTGTATCGACTGCGCATCCGGAAATTGCAGCTGGGAGGACGGACAATACCCTGATTTTTGCCTGTCCACACATATGGATGAAGAGATCCTGGCAAAAGCCATGGAAGAGTATAAAAAAGAAGATATCAACCGCCTTGCAGTCATCGCCGCCGAGGTGGAGGCAGACAATTACTGTAAAATGACCCGCTTAGAGGAGACGGTTGAGTTTGCGAAAAAGATCGGAGCAAAAAAGATAGGGATCGCCACCTGCGTTGGGCTTTTGGAAGAGTCGCGGATCCTCGCAAAGATCCTTAGAAGCCACGGATTTGAAGTATACGGGATCGGCTGTAAGAGCGGGACACAGAAAAAAGTGGATATCGGGATCCCCGAGCGGTGCAATGCGACCGGATCAAACATCTGCAATCCGATCCTGCAGGCAAAGAGCTTAAACGCCGAGCAGACAGACTTGAACATTCTGATGGGACTGTGTGTCGGCCATGACAGCCTGTTTTATAAATATTCCGATGCGCCGGTCACCACTTTGGTCGCCAAGGATCGCGTCCTGGCGCACAATACGGTCGGGGCGATTTATCAGGCGGATAAATATTATAAAAAAGTTTTTGACACATTTTAGAAAGTTAACAATTGACAAAGACAAATATCGTTGCATAATAGATTCATGGCATGAAATCCTTGAATCTATTTTTTTGAGGCGATTGTTATGGAAAATTCCACCGAAATGCAAACTGCAAATCCACTGGGTACGGAGCCTATCCGAAAACTCTTGTGCCAATTTGCTATCCCGAGCTGCGTCTCTCTGGTTGTCAATGCGCTCTACAACATAGTTGACCAGGTCTTTATTGGTAATGGCGTTGGGTATCTGGGCAATGCTGCTACAACTGTCATCATGCCGATCATGATGATCGGACTGGGTGTTTCCCGCCTGTTCGGGGACGGTTGTGCTGCCTACTATAGTCAGGAATTGGGGAGAAAGAACAAGGAAAATGCAGCACAGGCTGTCGGCAATGCGACGCTGTGGATGATCTTTGCAGGTGTTGCGCTTATTGTGGTCTTCAATCTGATCCTCGGTCCGTTTTGCAGGCTGGCAGGGGCCACGGATGCGATCTATCCCTATGCCATGGAATATGGCCGTGTGATCGTGATGGGGATGCCTATGATGGCGCTTCTGGCCGGGCTTTCCAGTATCATACGTGCGGACGGCAGCCCGACATACAGTATGGTGGGTCTTCTTGCCGGCTGTGTTACCAACATCGTTCTGGACTATATCATGGTGTTTCCGTTGCAGATGGGCGTGCGGGGCGCGGCCATTGCCACGGTGATAGGGCAGCTTGTCAACACTGTGCTGTATGTGATCTATTTTTTCCGCTTTAAGCAGATCCGTTTTACGAAACATTCATTCCGGCTAAACGGTAAGATCATGGGCCGAATCTGTCAGCTGGGGGTCTCAAGCCTTATCATCCAAATGTCAATTGTGGTGATTCAGATCGTGAACAACCGTCTGTTGGGCTACTTTGGAGCGCTGTCAAAGTACGGGTCGGACATTCCGATCGCGGCCTTTGGAGTTACGATGAAGGTCTACAACATCCTTATCTCGATCATGAACGGAATTGCGGCCGGGGCCTTGCCGATCATGGGCTTTAATTACGGAGCCGGCAATCTGGAGCGTGTGAGAAAAACGACGCGGGGTGCGGTGATGGCAGCGATGATCTCCGGTGTCATCTGTACGTTTTTCTTCCAGTTGATCCCTGCGCAGATCCTTTCCATCTTTGGTACAGAGACCGCGACATATACTGAGTTTGGGGTATTGTGCCTGCGGATCTTCCTCATGTTATGTATTTTGGATGGGATGAACAACGTTGTCCCCATCTGTTATCAGGCGGTCGGCCGGCCGGGGATCGCCGCGATGGCCTCCAGCATGCGGTTGATGGTCTTTACGATTCCCGCCGGGATCATTATGGCATTCCTAATCGGGGTGGTCGGAGTCCTGTGGGAAGGTCCGATCGCGGCGGCGGCAGCCTTTATCCTAAATATTTTCCTGTTGCGAAAGATCTTCCGGGATCTGAGGAGAGAGTTGGGAGATGCTTCCAATACAACGTAAAAAAACCGGATGCAAGCATCCGGTTTTTTGTTTTGTAGATTGCTGTTCACACGGTCCCTCCACGCCCCATGCGCAATCCCGCCTGCTTTGCAGGCGTTTCGCTCTTGACAGAGCTGCGATTGCTTATGGTGGTGGAGGTTACCTGTTACACAGCATCCGTCAGCCATATCGCTCTGCTTACAAGCAAGCTTGACGCATAGCGCTTTGTCTTCCGGATCCCGTGTGAACAGTAACACTTTTTATCCCACGTCTTCGAACTGTGAATTATACAGATCCGCATAGAATCCGTTCTGTTCGAGCAGCTCCGTATGGGTGCCCTGCTCCACGATATCGCCGTCCCTCATGACGAGGATGTGGTCGGCGTCGCGGATAGTCGAGAGACGGTGCGCGATAACGAAGCTCGTGCGTCCCTCCATCAGACGGACCATAGCGTCCTGGATCAACTGCTCGGTACGGGTATCGACGCTGGAGGTCGCCTCATCCAGTATCAGGATGGGACGGTCTGCCAGGAAGGCCCGCGCGATGGTGAGCAGCTGTTTCTGGCCCTGCGAGATATTGTTGGCCTCCTCGTTTATCTCCATGTCATAGCCGTTGGGAAGCGTCTGAATAAAGTGATCGGCGAAGGCTGCTTTTGCTGCCGCCTCGACTTCCTCGTCTGTGGCATCCAAACGGCCGTAGCGGATATTCTCGCGGATCGAGCCGTTATAAAGCCAGGTGTCCTGCAGCACCATGCCGAAGCCGCTTCGCAGCTCGTGGCGGTCATAATCCCGCAGGTCATGGCCGTCCACCAGGATAGCGCCGTCGTTTACATCATAAAACCGCATCAAAAGCTTGACCATTGTAGTCTTGCCCGCGCCGGTCGGACCGACGATGGCGATCGTCTTTCCGGGTTCTACCTTGCTGGAGAAATCGTGGATGATGATCTGATCCGGGGTATACCCGAATTTGACATGTTCAAAGTCCACCGATCCCTCAATATGGTCGGCCGGTACCGGATTATCTGTCGAGGGAGCCTCATCTTCCGCTCCCAGGAACTCAAACACACGCTCAGATGCCGCAGCCATGGACTGGAGCATGGTGGATACCTGCGCCAGCTGGATGATCGGCATGGTAAACCGCTGTACATATTGAATAAAGGATACGATGTATCCGATCGGGATCGTGCCCGCCGCGGCCATGAAAGCGCCGATAATGGCGATCAACACGTACCCGGTGTAGCTGACCAGATTCATGATAGGCTGCATCAGTCCTGACAGGAACTGGCTTCGCCATGCGGAATGGAACAGCTTATCATTTGTCTCCTCAAACTCTTCCATGACATCGTCTTCTTTGTTGAAGGACTTGATGATGTTCTGGCCGGAAAAGCTCTCCTCGACCTGTCCGTCGAGTTCGCCCAGGTGCCTTTGCTGTGCCAGGAAATACTTCTGGCTGGCCCGCACTACGATGACCATGATCACAAGGGAGATCGGCAGAAGAATGATTGTGATCAGTGACAGCCGTATGTTTAAGGTAAGCATCATGACCATCACGCCGACAATCGTCGCCACACTGGTAATTAGTGTACGAACGCTCTGGTTTAAGCTCTGCCCCAGTGTATCCACATCGTTGGTAATGCGGGAGAGCACATCGCCGATGGGATGCTCGTCAAAATAGGACAGAGGCAGGCGGTTGATCTTTTCCGAGATATCCTTACGCATGCGGTAGCAGACCTTCTGACTCATGGTAGCCATGATCCAACCCTGGAAGAAGCTGAACAAGGAACATCCGACGTACAGGATGATCAGCGTGATGATGATCTGTAAGATTCTGTCAAAGTCGATGCCCCCGGTGCCCATGACTTTGGCCATAAACCCGTTGGACAGCTCTGTGGTGGCATCACCTAAGATCCTCGGTCCATACACGTTAAAGATCGTGCTGACGACAGCGAAGATGACCATAAAGATTAGGCCGGCCATGTATTGGCCCATATAGCGGAGCAGGCCTCCGATCGCGCCCCAGAAATTTTGTGCCCGATCGACTGTTTGTGAATTTCTTCTCATTCCACCCGGCATCAGTTCACACCCCCATTCGCTGCCAGCTCTTGTTCACTGAGCTGACTCCTTGCAATTTCCTGATATGTTTCACAGCTTTGCATCAATTCTTCGTGCGTGCCGATGCCGACCACTTCGCCGTCATTCATGACAACGATCTTATCGGCATGGAGCACTGTGGCGATACGCTGGGCGACGATGATCACCGTGGATTCACCGTGCTCTTCCGCGAGAGCCTTACGAAGGGCAAGATCTGTCTTGTAGTCCAGAGCGGAAAAACTGTCATCAAAAACGAGCACCGGTGCCCCTTTTGCCAGAGCCCGGGCAATGGACAGCCTTTGTCTTTGTCCGCCGGAGAAGTTGGTGCCTCCCTGTGCCACTGTACTGTTGTATTGGTCCGCTTCATCTTCAATGAATGCCGTGGACTGGGAGATCTCTGCTGCCAGCCTCATCTCTTCGTCCGTCAACTCGTCATCCGCATATTTAATGTTGCTCTCGATCGTTCCGGAGAACAAAAAGCCTTTCTGAGGTGCCAGTCCGATCTGGTCGCGGAGCGTCTTTTGGCTGATATCGCGAATGTCCGTTCCATCCAGCTTGATCTCGCCCTCGGAGACATCATAGAAGCGGGGAAGCAGGTTGATCAGGGTACTCTTTCCACACCCGGTACTGCCAATAATGGCAGTGGTCTGACCGGGTTCCGCCGTAAAGGTTATATCGCGAAGCGCCGGCTCGGGGGCGTTGGGATAATAAAACGTCACATGGTCAAACTCCACACGGCCCTCATATTTCTCCTTCTCGTGAGAATCGGCATCTTCCTTATCCTTAATGCTCGGCTCCGTATCAATGATCTCCTGCACACGATTGGCGGAAACACCCGCACGGGGAAGCATGATGGCGAGCATCTCAATCATCATAAAGGCCATGATGATCTGCAGGGCGTAAGTCATAAACGCGACCATGTCGCCCACCTGCAGGAGACCCTCATCCATTCCCTTTGCAGCGAACCAGATGATCAACAGGTTTACGCCGTTCATTACAAACATCATGCATGGCATCATAAGGGCCATGACCCGGTTGGTAAACATCTGGGTCTTCATTAAGTCTTTGCTGGCAACATCGAAGCGTTCCTCTTCATGCTTTTCCCGGCCGAACGCGCGGATGACCGGGATGCCGTCTAAGAACTCCCGGCTGATCAAGTTGACCTTGTCGATCTTGACCTGCATGATCCGGAATTTTGGCATGGCGACAAAGATCAGCACGATGATCAGGCCCGTTATGGCACAGGCAGCCACGATGATGATCCAGCCTAGCCCGGTATGAAACCTTACCACCCGGATGATTCCTCCAATTGCCAGGATCGGTGCATATAGGACCATCCTCAGCACCATCATCGTTGTCATCTGGATCTGCTGGATATCATTCGTGGATCGGGTGATCAAAGATGCTGTGCTGAACTGGTCGATCTCTGTATTTCC
This sequence comes from Lachnospiraceae bacterium, assembly GCA_020860755.1. Taxonomy (GTDB): domain Bacteria; phylum Bacillota; class Clostridia; order Lachnospirales; family Lachnospiraceae; genus Eubacterium_I. The sequence goes on along the minus strand of JAJBTQ010000009.1, from coordinate 2,811 downwards.
AAACGAGAGCACACGTTTGAACAACTTTCCTCTAAGATCCTGGGAGTTTTTCGCAGCAACGTAGCTGGCGCAGAGTCCGGCCAGGATGGCAGCTGCAGACATGAGAACCGTCATGAGGATCATCTTTCCGCCGGCGGAATAGAGGTAACTCCTCTGAATCGCGTTCACGTCCACGCCGATTTTTTCATATTCCGAATTGACAAAGGAGATGGCAGCTGAGGAGAGGAACAGTTCGGAAGAATCACCAAACTGCTCGGTCACGGCATCACCCATGCTTATCAGGGTTGATTTATCCAGCATGCCGCTCTCATACATGCTTTCAACGAGCGGCATCAGATTGACTGTCACCTCGCCGTCGTTATCCGAAACCTCCAAATCTATGCCCAGTACGTCGCCAAGTTCATAAATAGGGGTATCTTCCAATACAGAGGCATATTCGGGCATCGCCGATGTGACCATCTCCTGAACCGTTTCCTCTGAGGCAGAGGAGAGGTTGGACACCATTACCATGGGAAGTTCCAGAGTGTCAGACACCTTATCCGCGTCCGCGTCGTCGTTTAAATACCAGATGCCGTCTTCCTCATGATAAGAGTCCATGATAAAATCGGTATCTGCGTCATCCATAAAAAGCTCCAGTTCCGACATCGTGTCATCGCTGAGCTCCACTGCTGCGGCATTCTCAATGCCGTACTGCTCGATGCCGACATCCAGGATATCACTGGTGTAGGCTGGGAGCGTCAGATTACAGATTGCCTGAAGAATCAGCAGCGCGACGATCAGGATGACGAACGGGATATAATTCTTCAGGAATTTAAATAATTGAACCATGTTTCTTCCTCTCTTAAAAATTAAGGAAATTGAATGTGGTGAGTAAAAAATACCCACCGATTGATTTTTACATTAGCGTATATTATAATACACGTGGAAATAAATTCAAGCCCCATTTTTTTTTATCTGTGTAGTATGTAACAATTTTTATATATTTGTTTTTTTATAGAAAGGACAGAGACAGGGATATCATGGAACGGACACAGCAAAAACAGGATCGCAGGGTCAGGAAGACGGAACAGGCAATCTATGAAGCGTTCGAGTCATTGTTATCGGAAAAGAAATACAGTGAGATTACGGTAAAAGAGCTGACGGAGCGGGCAGATATCACGCGGAAAACATTTTATCTGCACTACGGATCGCTGGATGATGTACTCTATGAATTCTTATCGGGGCGGATTGACAAGATCTGGACAGAAATTTGGGGATTGAATGAAGGCTCGAGAGAAGATTTTCTGTTTCGTCTGGATACGGAGAATTATGTCAAACTGTTTTCGGGTCTGCGCGAGAGCCTTGGAAGAGGGAATATCAAGTTAAGCAGGCTGATGGAAGATGATATCACCCGGCAGACCGTGTATCAGATCCTTATGGAAAGACAGAAAGAAATGTGGGACGTTTATCAGGAGCGTTACGGAATCGATCCGGAAGTCGCAAAGCTGTACGCGGCATTTGTTTCCTATGGATTTAACGCCATGTTTATGAGGTGGTATACCAGTCCGGACCCTCTGCCGGTGGAAGAATTTGCGCAGATGATGATGGATATTGCCTCCCGTTTGCGCAATCTGCCGGAAACATGGGGAAAAAATGCATAAAAATATTCTGCCGCAGCGGTTGCTGCGGCAGAATTGCGTTTTTATATCTTTTTTTATCTTTAAGCAAGGGCTGCCGTGATGATCGCCATGGAATAGACCTCCATTGCGTTGCAGCCTCTGGACAGGTCATTGATCGGCGCGTTTAATCCGAGCAGGACCGGACCGTAAGCATCAAAGTTGCCGAGACGCTGCGCGATCTTGTAACCGATATTGCCGGCATTGATATCCGGGAAGATGAAGGTGTTTGCCTGACCGGCAACCGGAGAGTTCGGAGCCTTTGTCTTTGCGACTGCAGGAGATACGGCTGCATCAAACTGCATCTCGCCGTCCATCACGATGTCCGGAGCCTTCTCTTTTGCCTTTGCGCACGCATTGCGGACGCGGTCGACATCTTCACCCTTGCCGGAGCCGAGTGTGGAATAGCTCAGGAAAGCAACCTTCGGGTCGATCCCAAACGTCTTGGCGCAGTTCGCGATCTCGATCGCGAGCTCAACCAGCTCATCTTCTGTCGGCTTGATATTGATGGCGCAGTCTCCCATGGCCAGCACTTCGTTGCCGCCGAATGCAGCCTGACGGACCAGGATAAAGCAGGAAGATACGATCGTGTTCTCCGGCTTTGTCTTGATGATCTGCAGTGCCGGACGAACGGTATCGGCTGTCGTATAAGTAGCTCCTCCGAGGAGACAGTCGGCAATGCCCATCTTGACGAGCATCGTGCCGAAATAATTGCTCTGCTTGAGTGCCTCACGGCAGTCCTCAACAGACATCTTGCCCTTGCGGACCGTAGCCATCTCATTTACCATCTCATCCATCCGGTCAAAATTGTCCGGATCGATGATCTCGGCACCGCGGATATTATATCCGGCCTCTTCTGCCGCTGCCATGATCTCATCCGGATTGCCGACAAGGATCGGCTTTAAGAATGTTCCGGCAAGCAGACGAGAGGTTGCCTCCAGGATACGGGGATCGGTTCCCTCAGGGAAGACAATGGTCTTCGGATTCTCTCTCAGCATTTGAATCAGCTTTTTAAACATAAGTAAAATACCCCCAAATTTAGATTTTAGTTTTCACTAATTACTATTGTAGCTGTTTTTATATAAACTTCAAGTAAAATGAAGGCATATTTATTCCTGAATAAACTTTCTGGCGACTGCTTTCGCGTTTTCTAAGT
>JAJBTQ010000008.1 GCA_020860755.1 Lachnospiraceae bacterium | reverse complement strand
TTCAAAGTGTTTGATGAACACCAGCTGGGGTATGGCCTGCTGGCTTACGGAGACAGCGATGATGTCTATATGGTAGGCAAGATAGCAGGCTTTCAGATCCAGAATCTGCTGATCGCGTACAAGGAGAGGTTTGACAAGGACAACTTTATCAAGAACCTTCTGCTTGATAACCTTCTGCTGGTCGATATATACAATCGGGCCAAGAAGCTTCATATCGAGACGGACGCCCGGCGCATCGTCTATATCGTGGAGACCTGCCAGGACAAGGATGGGAATGACTTAGAGCAGGTGCGCAGCTTATTTAAAGGAAAGAATCAGGACTTTGTCACGGCGGTGGACGAGAAGAATATCATCGTGGTGAAGGAAGTGGGCACCGCGGACTCCGCTGAGGACCTTCAGAAGACGGCGGAGGTGATCTACGGCCTCTTCGGCAGTGACAAGCCGGTGCACATCGCCTACGGTACCGTGGTGGACGAGATCAAGGAGGTGTCCCGCTCCTACAAAGAGGCGCGCATGGCACTGGACGTAGGCAAGATCTTCTTTGAAGAGCACAATATCATAGCCTATGCGGCGCTCGGCATCGGCCGGCTCATCTATCAGCTGCCGATCCCGCTGTGCAAGATGTTTATCAAGGAGATCTTCGACGGACGCTCTCCGGATGAGTTTGATGATGAGACTTTGACGACGATCAACAAGTTTTTCGAGAACAGCCTGAATGTCTCTGAGACATCGAGGCAGTTATACATACACCGCAATACACTGGTCTACCGGCTGGACAAGCTTCAAAAGAGTACCGGCCTTGATCTGCGGGTATTTGAGGATGCGATCACATTTAAGATCGCGCTGATGGTCGTAAAATATATGAAATATATGGAGACCATGGAATATTGACAACACGGTGACCAAACGGTCCCTTATTGTGCGCAGGCGCATGAGAAACAGAACATGATCAGGAGGTTATAAAATGATTATTCTGGAAAATGTCTGCAAATCTTATATCGCAGGCGTGAACGCGCTGGAAGATGTGAATATTCAGATCGATGACGGCGAGTTCGTTTTTGTAGTTGGAGAGAGCGGTTCCGGCAAGTCGACGCTGATCAAGCTGTTGACGAAGGAGCTGGATGCCACTTCCGGCAAGATCGTGGTAAACGGAAAGAAGCTGGACCACGTCCGCAGGAGACAGATCCCTTGCTATCGCAGGGATATCGGGTGTGTGTATCAGGATTTCCGCCTCTTAAAGGACAGGAATGTCTATGACAATGTTGCCTTTGCCCAGAGGGTGATCTCTGCCTCCAACCGTTCCATTAAAAGAAATGTCCCGAAGATGCTTTCCCTGGTCGGCCTGGCGGCGAAGTACAGATCAAAGCCGGATCAGCTCTCCGGCGGTGAGCAGCAGAGGGTAGCCATTGCCCGTGCGTTGGTCAACAGTCCGAAGATCCTGTTGGCGGATGAGCCGACCGGTAACTTAGACCCGAACAATGCCTGGGAGATCATGAAGCTCTTAGAAGAGATCAATCAGCGCGGCACTACCGTGCTGGTGGTGAGCCACAACACTGCTATCGTGGAACAGATGCAGAAGCGCGTGATCAAGCTTCAGCTGGGTCACGTTGTGAGCGACACAAAAGTACAGATGGGTGGTGTGACAGTATGAATATAGGATATATGCTTAAAGAGGGGATCAAGAGCGTATGGATCAACAAGGTATTTTCCATCGCCTCGATCGCTACCATGATGGCCAGTATCTTTCTGTTTGGCGTGTTCTATGCCATCTTAGTCAACTTCCAGAGTGTGGTGCAGGACGTGGAGTCCGGCGTCGCCATCACCGTATTTTTCGATGAGGGTGCCACGCAGGATCAGATGGACGAGGTCGGACAGAAGATCGCGACGCGGCCGGAGGTGCTGAAGTTCAACTTTGTCTCCGCCGATGAGGCGTGGGAAGACTATAAACTGGAGTATTTTGAGGGTGATGAGGATGCAGCGGCAGCCTTTGGCTCAGAGAACCCGCTTGCAAACGAAGCGTCCTATGAGATTTATATGGAAGATATCTCCCAGCAGCAGGATCTGGTTGATTATCTGGAGGGTCAGGAGTATGTCCGGAGGGTGCGACAGTCCGAGACGGTGGCGAATACGCTATCAGATGCGAATACACTGATCGGCGTGGTATCTATTGCCGTCCTGATCATCCTGATCTGCGTGGCTATCTTCCTGATCAGCAACACCGTCCGTACCGGTATTGCTGTGCGTAAGGAGGAGATCGGGATCATGAAGATGATCGGTGCGACAGACGTATTTGTCCGATCACCATTTATAGTAGAAGGTATTTTCATCGGAGCGGTCGGAGCGGTCGTACCGCTGATCATCCTATATTTCCTGTACGGAAGGGTTATTACGTATGTGGCGGAACAATTCGGCTTCTTAAACAGCATGATGACGTTTGTATCTGCCAGAAGTGTTTTCACGATCTTGATACCGATCAGTCTGATTCTCGGTATCGGCATCGGGTACCTCGGAAGCCGGGTTACGGTTCGCAGACATATTAACGTATAAGAATTGGGTTTTATTGGCGGCGGCGGTGCTTTTGATCGGGAAAGTACCGGCGCTGTCTTATTTTTTGGAGTTGTTTTCGATATGAGGGATGAAAGAGATCTGGAACCGGGATCGGATATGCCCGGGACGGAAGAAATGCCGAACTCGCCGAAAGTGCGCAGTAAAAGAGGGTTCGCCAGAGGATTTTTAATCGGCGTTGTCGTGATGGCTGTGGTCTTGGTCGTGGTCATTTTACTGTACCGCAATGCCGTGAGGTCTGTCCTGGCCTCTTACGGCGTGGGCGCTTACTCTGATACAGAGCTTTTGGACGACACGACGGAAGAGAAGATTTCGATGCTGGCCGGCTATATCGAGGGGAACTATTACGAAGAGGTCGATACGGAAGAGCTTCGGAACGGCCTCTATCAGGGTTTGTTTGACAACCTGGATGAGTATTCCGAGTACTACACTCCGGAGGAGTATGAGGAGATGATGACGAGCACGGTCGAAGGGACGTACAGCGGCATCGGGGCAACCCTGCAGCAGGACAACGAGACCATGATCGTCACCGTGATCCACGTCTACGACGACTCCCCGGCGCAGAAAGCCGGGATACAGGAGGGAGACATTATCCTCAAGGCCGATGAGTATGATGCCTCGGAGATGGAGCTAACGGATCTGGTCAGCCACATTCACGGGGAAGAGGGCACAGCAGTACACCTTGAAATCTACCGGGACGGAGAAGAGATGGAGTTTGACGTTGTGCGCGAGAACCTGGATTATCCGACTGCGGACGGTGAGATGCTGGACGACGGGATCGGATACATTCAGATCAGTGAATTTGCAGAGAGTACGGTGGAACAGTTCAACACAGCGCTTGATAACCTCACGGGGCAGGGAATGACTGCGCTGATCATCGACCTGCGCTACAATCCTGGCGGGGTACTCGACTCTGTCTGCGACATTGCGGATGATATTCTGCCGGAGGGCTTGATCGTGTATACGGAAGACCGGGCAGGGCACCGTGTCGACTACGATTCGACGAATGAGAGATCGCTGGACATTCCACTTGCAATTTTGGTCAACGAGTACAGCGCCAGCGCATCTGAGATCCTTGCCGGGGCGGTTCAGGACCGGGATGCCGGGACGATCATCGGGACGCTTACATTTGGGAAAGGCGTAGTTCAGACGATCCGCCCGCTCTCGGACGGAAGTGCCGTCAAGATGACGACGAGCAGATATTTTACCCCGGGAGGCACCTGCATTCAGGGGATCGGGATCACACCCGACGTGGAGCTCGAGTACGAGTTCCTCGGTGGGGATGAGGACGAATACAGCTATGAGCTGGACAATCAGATCCAGGAAGCGATAGAGGTGCTTCGCAGTGAAGAAAATAAATAAGCTGCGGCCGGGGAATGGAAAGGAGCCGGTAAAAAAGCGCAGCGTATATGAAGGAGACGGATAGATATGGGACGGACAACAAGAGAAGAAACCTTAGATCAGATCAGGCAGGACTATGAGGCGGAACATCTCTATGAGACCTGTGAGGAAATGATAAATATTGTGACTCCGAAGCTGGAGTTGATCGAGCGGGGGATGTCAGAAAAGTATGGACGGCCGGTCGTGCAGTATATCACATCCAGGGTGAAGACTCCGGAGAGTATCCTGACAAAGCTGGTCCGCAAGCGGCGGAGCCAGACGCTCGCCAAGGCCGTGGAGACGTTCCACGATCTGGCGGGGATCCGTGTGGTCTGCACGTTTTATGACGACGTTTATCGCGTGGTGAAGGCGGTCAAAAAGATCCCCGACCTGGAGATCATCAAAGTGAGGGATTACATCGCGCATCCGAAGCCGAGCGGATACCGCAGCATCCACATCATCAGCACGGTGCCGGCCTGCGGGGACATCCGTCTGGAGATCCAGGTCTGTTCCGCAGCCATGAATTACTGGGCAATGCTGGACCACCAGCTCAGCTATAAAAACGACAAGGGTGATCGCGAGGAGTTAAAAAAGCTGGAAAAGGAATTGAAGTCCTATTCGTTTGCGATCAAGGATATCGATAAAAAGTTTTTGCAGATTCGAAAAATGATTGAAAAACTATAGGCCATACTTGAGTCGATTATAATAATAGACTCAGAAGGGGGAGATGTGTTATGGAAGAAATGTGCTTTGACAACCGGGAACTTTCCTGGCTGAAGTTTAATACGAGAGTCTTAGAGGAGGCGGAGGATATTACAAACCCGTTTTGTGAGCGCCTCTCGTTCGCGTCGATCTACCAGAGCAACTTAGACGAGTTCTTCGGTGTGCGGATTGGATCTTTATATGACCAGATGCTGGTGTCCAAGGATATCCGCGACAACAAGACGGACATGACCTGCAAGGAGCAGATCTATGCCGCCTTTGATCAGGTCCGGCTGCTGACAAGGCGGAAGGACTGCGTCTATGCGGCACTGGACAAGGAGCTTGAAACGCTCGGTATTGACATTGCGACCTTTTCTGAGATCGCCCCAAAGGATGCTCAGTATCTGGACGCCTATTTTGAACATGAAATACGGCCGCTCCTCGCGCCGCAGGTGGTGGGGAAGAAGCAGCCGTTTCCTTTTTTAAAGGACAAAGCGATCTATGCCGTGGTGGTGCTTGGGCCGAAGAAAGCCTCCAAGAGCTACAAGAGCGACAAGCTGGGCATCGTTCCCTGCAGCATTGATGTGCTCCCGCGGCTGGTGCGCATCCCGGATTATCCGAACCGCTATATTTTGATGGAGGATCTGATCCTTCACTATCTGGCAAGGATCTTCTCCCACTTTGAAGTAAAGAGCCGGTCTTTAATCCGAATCATTCGGAACGCCGACATCGATCCGGACGAGGAGATGTATGACGATGACACAGATTTCCGTCAGGTCATGGAACAGCTGGTCAGCCGCAGACGTCGTCTCGCCCCGATCAAGCTGGAGTATACCGGGCTCATGGACGAGTCCGTCATCGGAATCCTGCTCAAACACCTGAAACTGAAAAAGAACTATGTCTTTTACTCGGAGTCCCCGCTGGATCTCTCTTTTTTCTCAACCTTAAGCGACCTGCTCCGGGGAGACAAATCTCTTTTTTACGAAAAATATACACCCCGCTATCCCGCTGACATCGATCCGAAAAGGAGCCTGATCGATCAGATCGAGGAGAAGGACAGACTGCTGTTTTTCCCCTATGACAGCATGGATCCGTTTTTGCAGCTCTTAAACGAGGCGGCGGCGGATCCGGATGTGGTCTCCATCAAGATGACGCTCTACCGTGTTGCACGGGACAGCAAGGTGATAGAGGCGCTGATAAAGGCCGCGGAGAACGGAAAGGAAGTGAGTGTCCTCTTGGAACTGCGTGCCCGCTTTGACGAGGCCAACAACATCGGATGGTCGAGACGGCTGAAGGAGGCCGGCTGTTCCATTCTGTACGGCTTAGACGAGCTTAAAGTTCACTCCAAGCTGTGCCTCATCACCCAGAAAGACGGGGAGGACATTAAGTATATCACACAGATCGGCACCGGCAATTACAATGAAAAGACCGCAAGATTATATACGGATTTTTCCCTGATGACGGCTGATCAGAACATCGGGGAGGAGGCAAGCGATATCTTTACCCACATGTATATGGATGAGGTGGTGGATGAGGCAACCTATCTCATGGTGGCGCCTCTGTGTCTCAGGAATAAGATCCTGGAACGGATCGACTTACAGATCGAGCGCGCGAAGGAGGGAAAGAGTGCCTATGTGGGGGCAAAGACAAACTCTTTGACTGACAAGGTGATCATTGAAAAGCTTATCGAGGCGTCTGAGGCCGGCGTGAAGATCGATCTGATCGTCCGCGGAGCCTGCTGCCTGATCGCGGATGTGCCGGATGTCACGGAAAACATCTCGGTCCGCAGTATCGTGGGACGCTATCTTGAGCACTCACGCATCTACATCTTCGGGAGCGAGGATCCGGAGGTCTATATTTCCTCTGCCGACTTTATGACACGGAATACGACCCGCCGTGTAGAGGTGGGGGCACCCCTTTATGACCCGGATATCCGGGAGCGCGTGCTTGAGATCTTCCGTATCCTGATGAAGGACAACGTGAAGGCCCGCGTGCAGCTGGCCGACGGGACCTATGTCCGTGCACGGCAGGACGGCGAGCCGCTTAACGCGCAGAAGTACTTTATGTACGAGTGACGGCGGCGCGTTTTGGGCAGTCAGATTTTATATTTGGAAGCGAGGTAACCTATGCCGGAACTGACGGCTGAAATGAATGAGATCCTGGATGAACAGGACGCTGAAAAAGCAAAGCGCCGGGAGCTGGCGACCCGTGTCATGCTGTTCGCCAGAGACCAGATCATGGTCTCTTTGCGCTTTTTGGACCGCGCCCTGTTTCGGATGCCGCTTGTCCCGTCTGATGTCGTGGAGAGTTACGGCGTGGACGGAAGGGAGATCCGCTTTGGGGTCAATCATGTGCTGGAGTCGTTTTCGCGGGAGAAAAACCGCTGCACCAGGGCTTTTTTGCACATGATCTTTCACTGTATCTTCAGCCATCCGTTTCAATGTGAAAATCTGGATGGAGAGTGCTGGAACTTAGCCTGCGACATCGCAGTGGAGGCGTCCATTCTCGATCTGGACCTGGCGGATACCCGCCTGATCGCGGATGAGGAGATGAGACGGCTCTTAAAGCACCTTAAGCGGGAGGTCCCGGCACTGACAGCGGAGAAGATCTACCGCTTTTTACTGGATGATCCGTCAAGTGCGGCCCGCTACTTTGCACAGGAGGAGCTGTTTAGACAGGATGATCATCGCTACTGGATTCCGCCAAGAGTAACGGACGCGGCCCAGAGGACCGGCGATACGATCACAGCGGATACCATGACTGCCATGGTGGGCTGCCACGAGGCGGACACCGGCGAGGAGGGTGCCGATCAGCTGGAGGACATCGATGAGGCGCTTCTCGGGCAGACCCGGGATGAGTGGGCGGATGTGAGCCAGCACGCCAAGACAGACCTGGAGACCTTCTCGAGGGAGCAGGGCTTCGGGGCAGGCAGCCTTTTGTGGAACTTAAAGGAGACCCTGCGGGAGAAGTACGACTACGGAGAGTTTTTAAAAAAGTTTGCGGTGCTCGGCGAGGAGATGCATATAAACGACGACGAGTTTGACTATATCTATTACACCTACGGATTAAAGCTGTATGAGAACATGCCTCTCGTGGAGCCGCTTGAGTACCGTGAGAACAAGAGGATCCGCGAGTTCGTCATCGCGATCGACACATCCGGCTCCTGCCAGGGAGCCACGGTGGAGCGGTTTTTGCAAAAGACTTACGAGATCCTGAAAAATACGGAGAGCTATTTCAGCAGGGTCAATATCCACATCATCCAGTGTGACTCGAAGATCCAGCGGGATGTAAAAGTAACGACGGATGATGAGTTTGACGCGTATATGCAGGATGTACAGCTTTCCGGGTTCGGTGGGACGGATTTTCGGCCGGTGTTCGACTATGTGGATGAGCTGATCGAGCGGCATGAGTTTCAGAACCTGAGGGGGCTCATCTACTTTACGGACGGGCGCGGGACGTTTCCAGAGCAGCCGCCGGATTATGAGACGGCGTTCGTCTTTGTGGAGGAGGGGTTTGAGATCCCTGAGGTGCCGCCGTGGGCGATAAAATTGGTGCTTAGAGAAGAGGAGATATAATGAGGGCGTGTGAAAATACGAATTTAACGCGGCACGCCTTCGAGCTGACGCACCTTCAAGTACCGGCGTCTCAAAGGGCCGCTTTTAAATTGTATTTCTCACACGCCCATGTGCGGTATATTATAGTTAATAATTAATATCCTTATTTTTTTAGTAAAGGGGAGTTATGAATATTCAAGAAGCTAAGGAGCAAATAGAGAAGGCTGTAAAGATTTATCTGGCTAAGGATGAGTATGGCAACTATCGCATTCCGGTGGAGCGGCAGCGGCCGGTGTTTGTGCTGGGAGCGCCGGGCATCGGAAAGACGGCCATCATGGAGCAGATCGCGGAGGAGATGGGGATCGCGCTGGTGTCGTATTCCATGACGCACCACACGAGACAGAGCGCGCTGGGCCTGCCTTTTATCAGTCACAAGAATTATCAGGGGACGGAGTTTGACGTGTCGGAGTACACGATGAGTGAGATCATCGCATCGATGTATGAGATGATGGAAAAGACCGGGAAGAAGGAGGGCATCCTCTTTCTCGATGAGATCAACTGCGTGTCCGAGACGCTGGCGCCGTCGATGCTGCAGTTTCTGCAGTTTAAGATGTTCGGCAAGCACAGTGTCCCCGAGGGATGGGTGGTGGCGACCGCCGGCAACCCGCCGCAGTTTAACCGCTCGGTCCACGAGTTCGATGTGGTGACGATGGATCGTTTAAAAGTGCTGGAGGTCGAGGCGGACTATCCGACCTGGAGGCACTATGCGGTAAACCGCGGGATCCACGGTTCCATCCTCACTTATCTGGATATCAAGAAAGAAGATTTTTATGTCATAGAAAACACGGTGGACGGGAAGTCCTATGTGACGGCCCGCGGCTGGGAGGATCTATCAGAAGCGATCTATCTGTACGAGGAGAACGGTTTTGAGGTGGAGGAGACGCTGATCGGACAGTATCTCCGCAACCGGCGCATCTGCCGGGAGTTTGCCTCCTACTATGATCTATACCAGAAATACAAGAGGGACTACCGTGTGCAGGAGATCCTGTCGGGACAGGTCGACGAGGAGATTCGCTGGCGCGTGAAACAGGCGGGGTTCGATGAGCGCCTTTCCCTGATCGGACTGCTCATGGACGCGATCCTCCAGAAGATCCGGGAAAACATGGAGCGGGAGGACGCGCTTCGAAAACTGCTTTTAACGCTGAAAGAGCTGCGGGATAAGCTGGGTGAGATGGAACAGCCGAGCCAGCAGCAGATCCTGGATGTGATGCGCGAAGACTGGGAATCTTTAGAGCGCATGATCTGGCAGGAAGATGCCGCAAAGTCCTTAAGTCCGGTAGAGAAGAAGGAGTATCAGCTGGTCATTGAGACCTTAAAAGAAGATGCCCGCGCGATCCGGATGGAGGATCTGACCTGTGCGGATGACGCGTTTGCTCTGGTCAAAAAGCATTTTGAGCAGGAAGTGAGCCGGATGAAGGCCGAACAGAGGGAGATCAGCAAAGAGCTTTCCCACCTGTTTCAGTTTGTGGAAGAAAATCTCGGAGCGGGGAATGAGATGCTCGTGCTGGTGACGGATCTGACCGTCAACCGGGACAGCGCGAAATTTATCAGCCGCTGCGGGTGTGAGGAGTACGAAAAATACAACAAGGAATTCCAGATTTACGAGAGACAGCGGGAGATAGCGGATGAGGTGGAAAGATTACGTCTGTGAGCGGATCGAAGACGGGATCCGGATCCTGCGCTATGCACCGGAGACCGAGGAGGATGCAGTGAGCATTCCCTCTCATATAGAAGGGGACCCGGTCGTCGAGATCGGCGAGGACGCCTTTTCGGAGGAGGGCGTGTTTTTGTCCTGCGTAGAGATCCCGTCCACGGTAAAGCGGATCGGCGGGGGCGCGTTCCGGATGTGCATGAACTTAACGGAACTCATCCTTCACGACGGGCTTGAACGGATCGGGGAGGAGGCGCTCGCCCTGACGCCCTTAACCGAGATCACATTGCCGGCCACTGTGTCCATGATCGAGACACCCTGGACGATGGCCGACATCCGGTTTACGGTTTCCGAATTCAATCCGTATTATTTCTCGGACGGATTTGGGCTTTACCGCCGGGAAAACGGGGAGCAGGAACTTTTAGTCGCTTTTCAGCAGGACGAGCGGACTTCCTATGAGGTGCCGGAAGGTACGACCGCCATTGGGGAGGACGTATTTTCCACCAACAATAACCTGCAGCGCGTGACTTTGCCGGCCACGGTGCACACGATCGGGGAGGCGGCGTTTGAGGGCTGTCAGAATCTGTCGGAGATCGCGCTGCCGGAGGGACTGCGCGAGATCGGCGACAACGCGTTCGGACACTGCATCCGGTTAAAGAGCATCCACCTGCCCTCCACGGTGGAGAAGATCGGGGTCTGTGCCTTATCGGATACGTTCGGATGGGGCGAGGATTTTCTCGGCTTGGAGCGCATCACGGTGGAAGAGGGCAATGCGCATTTTATGGCGGATGCGGACAGCCTGTTTGAGATCGGGGAGCAAAACGACCGCTTTTTGGTAAAGTATTTCGGCGAGGGAGGCGAGTACCGCATCCCGGAGGATGTGAGTCGTATTCTGGCGGGGGCATTCCGCCGGGCAAAATTTTACCGCTGCGAGGTCCCTCAGTCGGTCAAAACGGTCGGACGGGACGCGTTTCGGGAGTGCAGGAACCTGCGGGAGATCTTTCTCGCGGAGAGTGGTACCGAACTCTACATACCGGCTCAGCCTGTCTATCGGAAGGACGAGGTTACGGGACTGTTTTTTGACCGGGAACACGAGGCGGGTTACATCTATGATTACCGGGGATATGACGCGCTGTTTCCCACCTATCTGAATCTGCCGGATCGCTGCGGTATGGCATGCTGCCGGCTTAAGTATCCGGTCCTTTTGGACGATGAGACGGCCCGGGAATACTGCGAGTTCATGTGGGAAAACTTAACGGACATTCTGCAAAACATCGCAGAAAAGCAGGATATGGAACTGCTCGTGGCGCTCTCGGAACTTGGCTTTTTTACGGAGGATAACATTGAGGAGAGTCTGGATGTGTTTGCAAAAAGCGGGCAGACCAAGCTCACCGGGTTTTTGCTCAACTATAAGCGGGAAAACTTAAAAGAGGATACATTCGACTTTTCATTATAAATAATAATCAGCATTAATAGAGATCAGCATAAATAAAGATTAGTATAAATAAAGATCAGCGAAGGAGGAAATCAATATGTTTAAGACACCGTCGGCCTGTATCGAGGCGGATCCGGATAAGGTCGCGAAAGTGGTGCTGATGCCGGGGGATCCCCTGCGTGCCCAGTTTGTCGCGGAAACTTTTCTGGAGGATGCCGTTTTGTTCAACGATGTGCGTAACATGTACGGATATACGGGAACCTATAAGGGAAGGCGCGTATCGGTCATGGGAAGCGGGATGGGCGTACCCTCCGCAACGCTCTACGCACACGAACTCTATAACTTTTTCGGCGTGGAGGCGATCATCCGCGTGGGTTCCTCCGGAGCGCTCTTAGATGACATGGAGTGCAAGGACATCGTCATCGCGATGGGAGCCTGCACAAACTCCAACTTTGCCCACCACTATGCTTTTCCCGGAACACTCTGCCCGACAGCAGATTTCGATATGCTCTATGACGCGGTGAAGATCTGCAAAGAGCGCGGGACGAAGATTAAGGTTGGCAACGTGTTCACAACAGATATGTTCTACAACGCGCAGCCGGACATCCCGACAAAGGCGCGGGATCTCGGCATGGTCAGCGTGGAGATGGAGACGGCCGGTCTGTACTTAGAGGCTTTGGCACAGCACAAGCGGGCCTTAAGCATCCTGTCCATCTCGGATCACTTTTTCAAACCGGAGGCGCTTACGGCGCAGGAGATCCGGGAATCGTTTGACGAGATGATGGAGATCGCGCTCGACACGGCCTGGATCTATTCGGAGCAGGCGTAAAGAGGAAAGGACGAAACATCTTATGAGCGATCGTACGTTTCAAAATGACACATTAGGTGAATTTACCGAGGCGCTTGCCTCACGGGAGGCTGTCCCCGGCGGAGGCGGAGCAAGTGCTCTTATCGGAGCTGTGGGCATTGCCCTCGGCAACATGGTCGGTTCTCTGACCGTTGGAAAGAAGACCTATGCGGATGTCGAAGAGGAAGTTAAGGCCTGGATGGAGGAAGCCTGCGCACTGCGCCTGGAGCTTCTCGCCGCCATTGATGAGGATGCGGAGGCTTTTTTGCCCCTGTCAAAGGCCTACAGCATTCCAAAAGATGACCCGACGCGAGACGAAGTCATGGAGAGCGCTCTTCGGACCGCCTGCGAGGCTCCGCTGGATCTGATGTGGAAACTGTGCCGGGCGATCGAACTTCTGGAAGGATTTGCCGAGAAGGGTTCCCGGATCGCCATCTCCGATGCCGGAGTCGGCGCGGCCTGCTGTAAAGCAGCGCTTTTGGGCGCATCCTTAAATATCTTTATCAACACGAAGTCTATGCAGGACCGCAGCTATGCAAAGTCCTTAGACGAGCAGACGGAGGCAATGCTTGCCGATTACTGCGGCCGGGCCGATGCGGTATATGAACGGGTCGCAGCGCAACTGAAAAAATAAACATGTACAAGGAGAGATCATATCAATGTTTCAAACGATAAAGGGAGCCCCGGTTGCGGGCGCGATGGCTGACAAGATGAAACTCGACGTTGCGAAGCTGTCCACATACGGGGTTAAGCCGACGCTTGCGATCTTACGGGTCGGAGAGCGCCAGGGCGATCTCGCCTACGAGCGCGGCGCCATGAAGCTCTGCGCATCGGTAGGGGTCGGCGTCCGGAGCCTCGTGCTGCCGGAGGATGTCGCGAGCAATGTATTTTTTGACACGCTGGAGGGTTTAAACACGGAAAAAAATATCCATGGGATCCTGCTGTTTCGGCCTCTTCCGAAACAGCTTGACGGAGAGCGCGCGAGACAGATGATTCACCCGGAGAAAGATGTGGACGGATGCACGGACAGCTCTCTGGCGGGTGTTTTTACTAACTCGCAGATCGGCTTTGAACCCTGCACCGCACAGGCGGTCATGGAGATGCTGCACTATTACGGGATCCCATGTGCCGGGAAGCGCGCTGTCGTGATCGGCCGTTCTTTAGTGGTGGGCCGCCCGCTCGCGATGATGCTGATGCAGGAGAACGCGACTGTGACCATCTGCCACACGTGGACGCCGGACGTGCCGTCCATCACCCGTCAGGCGGATATTCTCGTGACCTGCTCCGGACAGATGGAGAGTATCGGGAAAGAGTATCTGAGGGAGGGTCAGATCGTACTCGACGTGGGGATCAGCTACAATCCGAAAAAAGGCGGGCTCTGCGGCGATGTGAAGTTTGAGGAGGCAAAAGAGATCGTCTCCGCTTTAAGCCCGGTCCCGGGCGGGGTCGGGACGGTGACGACCAGTGTGCTGATCTCTCATGTCGTAGAAGCGGCAAAACGCAGTATACCGTAAACTCCATGCGTTTTTGCCTTGTCATCTTTATAACAATCTAGTATTATAGATAGTGATTAATTTTATAGTTTATATCATATACATATACGCAAGGGAAAGGGGTTTGCAACATGGCAGAGAAACTTAAAACTTCGGAAACGGAAACAGACCAGGATTTCACCCTGCTTGCTCCGACGCTTGAAAAGTACGCATCGGTTCCGGGCAGCCTGATCACGATCCTGCAAAAAGCACAGGATATCTACGGATACCTGTCTCAGGAAGCCATCATGTATATCTCCAAAAAAACCGGCATTTTGCCGGCGAAGATCTACGGGGTGGCTACGTTTTATGCCCAGTTCCGCCTGGAACCGATTGGGAAGCATCTGCTGATGATGTGTCAGGGAACCGCCTGTCACGTCAACGGTGCTGACCGCGTGATCGAGGCGGTGTCCGAGCACTTAGGCATCGAGGACGGTGAGACGACCGACGATGGGGTGTTTACCCTGAATCATGTGGCCTGTCTCGGCTGCTGTTCCCTGGCGCCCGTGATGATGGTAAAGACCGCGGACGGCGAGGAGACCTACGGTAATCTGACGAAGGATTCCGTGGTGCAGATCTTGGATGAGATCCGTGCCAATGACAGCGGGGAGGTGAAGGCATGAAGGTTGTGATCGGACAGGGCAGCTGCGGCATTGCCAGCGGCGCCAAAAAGACCGAAGCGGAATTTCAAAAACAGATCAAAGACAAGAAGCTGACCGGTGTGACGCTCTCCAAGGCGGGATGCATCGGGACCTGTTTTTTGGAGCCGATCGTGGATGTCTATAACGATGACGGAACACTTGAAGCGCGTTACGTAAAAGTGCAGCCGGACAAGGTCGAGGCGATCGTGGAGAAGCATCTCGTCGGCGGAAAGGTCGATGAGGACGATGTGATCGCTCCGGAGGATGCGGAAATTCTCACGCATCAGAACCGGATCGTCCTGCGAAACTGCGGGATCATCAATCCGGAACACATCGAGGAATATATCGCGACAGACGGCTATAAGGCTGCGGAAAAAGTGCTGACTCAAATGACTCCGATGGAAGTCATCGAGGAGATCAAAGTCTCCGGCCTCCGCGGCAGAGGAGGAGCCGGTTTCCCGACTTGGTTTAAATGGAAATCTGCACGCGGGAGCGAAGGAAACGAGAAATATATCGTCTGCAACGCGGACGAAGGCGACCCGGGTGCGTTCATGGACCGCAGTGTCTTAGAGGGCGACCCGCATTCAGTTTTAGAGGGCATGATCATCGGTGGCTACGCGATCGGAGCGATCGAGGGTATCATCTACTGCCGTGCGGAATATCCGCTCGCGATCGAGCGGCTGGAGATTGCGTTGTCCCAGGCGAGGGAGAAAGGCTTCCTCGGAGAGAAGATCTTCGGAACAGACTGGGATTTTGACATCCGCATCAAGGCAGGCGCGGGCGCGTTTGTCTGCGGAGAAGAGACCGCGCTTATTGCCTCCCTTGAGGGCGAACGGGGCATGCCGAGGCTGAAACCTCCGTTCCCCGCGCAGAAAGGGTATTGGCAGAAGCCGACAAATATCAACAACGTGGAGACTTTTGCCAATGTCCCCTGGATCATCCGCAACGGCGGCGAGGCGTTCGCGGTCTACGGTACGGATGAGAGCAACGGCACGAAGGTCTTTGCCCTTGCCGGCAAGATCAAGAAGGGCGGCCTTGTGGAGGTCCCGATGGGACTCACTTTAAACGACGTCATCTTCAAGACCGGCGGCGGCATCAAGAACGACCGGGAGTTTAAGGCAGTCCAGATGGGCGGGCCGTCCGGCGGCTGCATACCGTCGTCTCTGATCGACACCCCGGTTTCCTATGAGGATATTACCAAGACAGGGGCCATCGTCGGATCCGGCGGTATGATCGTCATGGACGAGACGACCTGCATGGTTGACATGGCACGTTATTTCCTCGATTTTACCCGGAGGGAGTCCTGCGGCAAGTGTACTTACTGCCGGGTCGGAACGAAGCGGATGCTTGAGATCTTAGAGCGCATCTGCAACGGCGAGGGCCGGGAAGGGGATATCGAGCTCCTGGAGGAGCTGGCCAACAAGGTGAGAGACGGCGCGATGTGCGGTCTCGGCCAGACCGCTCCGAATCCGGTGCTGACGACGATCCGCTATTTCCGGAATGAATATGAGGACCACATTTACAACCATAAATGTACGGCGAAGTCCTGCAAGGCTTTGATATCCTACCACATCACGGACGCTTGCAGGGGATGTACACTCTGTGCCCGCAACTGTCCCGTGAAAGCAATCAGCGGAACTGCGAAAGAAAAGCACACGATCGACCAGAGCCTGTGCATCAAATGCGGAAAGTGCGCGGAGAGCTGCAAGTTCGGCGCCATCGAGATAGAGTGAGGGGGTGGATGCAATGGTAAAACAGTACAGAATTAACATTGACGGAAAAGAAGTAACTGCGCTGCCGGGACAGACCATTCTTCAGGTGGCCACAGAAAACGACATCTACATTCCCACCTTCTGTTACGATGAAAGAACGGAGATCTACGGAGCGTGCGGCATCTGCGTGGTCGAAGTGGACGGAAATCCGAAACTTTTGAAAGCCTGCGCTACCGAGGTCGCGCCTGATATGGTGATCCACACAAAAAGTGAGCGGATCACGGAGTCGAGAAAGACCAATTTAGAGCTTCTGCTCTCGAATCACATCGGTGACTGTCGTCCGCCGTGCGCCAAGGCATGCCCGGCCGAGACGGACTGTCAGGGCTATGTGGGTCTTGTCTCCGAGGGGCGCTACCGCGAGGCGTTGGAGCTGATCAAGGAAAGGATCCCGCTTCCTGCATCCTTGGGGCGTGTCTGCCCGCATCCCTGTGAGCAGGAGTGCCGCAGAGGGCTGATCGATGAACCGATCGGGATCGCTGCAGTCAAGCGTTTTGCCGGGGAACACGATCTCGACGGAGAGTCCTATCTTCCGAAGTGCGAAGAGGATACCGGCAAGAAAGTCGCCATCATCGGCGCAGGCCCTTACGGTCTGTCCATGGCCTATTTCTTAAGACAAAAGGGACATGCGATCACGATCTATGAAGCGATGCCCTATGCAGGCGGCATGGTCCGCTACGGCATTCCGGAGTACCGTCTTCCCAAGGAGGTCCTGGAGGAAGAGATCGACCTGATCCGTGAGATGGGCGTGGAGATCATTACAAATACGAGAGTCGGACAGGACATCTCGTTTGAGAGTATACGCAAAAACTACGATGCGGTCTGCATCGGGATCGGCGCCTGGAAATCCACCGGTGTACACTGTGAGGGGGAGGACACCCCGGGTGTCATCGGAGGCATTGAATTCCTCGAAAAGATCGAGCGGAACGAGCCGTTTGAGATGGGCAAAAAAGTCGCCATCGTCGGCGGTGGCAACACCGCGATGGACGCCTGCCGGAGCGCAGTGCGTTTAGGTGCCGAGAAGGTCTACAACGTATATCGCCGGACAAAGGAAGAGATGCCGGCGGATATGAAGGAGATCGAAGAGGCCGAAGAAGAGGGAGTCATTTTTAAGAACTTAACGAACCCCTTACAGATCCACGAGGGCGAGAACGGACGTGTGGGACGGGTGACGCTGCAGGTCATGGAGCTCGGTGAGCCGGATGCCAGCGGCAGACGTGCCCCGCTTCCCGTCGAGGGAAAGACGGAGGAGCTTGACGTCGACATGGTCATCCTCGCCATCGGGCAGGCGGTCGATGCCAAAGGTATCAAGGGCGTTGAATTTACAAAGAAAAAAGGCATCGTTTACGATGAATCTACCTTTATGACAAAGCTTCCGGGCGTATTTGCCGGAGGCGACTGCGGAAACGACAAGATCTCGATCGCGGTCGAGGCCGTCGCGGACGCGAAGAAGGGCAGCGATGTCGTTGACTCTTATCTGGCCGGCCACGTTGTCGCCTACAGACCGGAGTATATAGTAAAACGCACCGACATCACGGAGAAGACGTTTGAGGACCGTGAGCGTCAGTGCCGTCCGAAGATGGAGCAGCTCTCTCCCGAAGAGAGGAAGAACAATTTCATAGAGGTGGCAAAGGGATATACCATGGAGCAGGCGAGAGAAGATGCCTCCCGCTGCCTGGAATGCGGCTGCCACGACTACTATGAGTGCAAGCTTTATGCCTTGGCAAACCAGTACGACGTGCATCCGGAACGCATTGCCGGAGAGGTCGAAGAGCATGACTTTGAGGATGAGCATCCGTTCATCGAGCGCGATCCGAACAAGTGCATTCTCTGCGGGCGGTGTGTCCGCGCCTGTGAAGAGGTCATGGGAGTCGGCGCGATCGGTTTTGTGGAGCGGGGATTTGACACGGTTATCCTGCCGGCTATGGGTCACCGCCTGGAGGAGACCGGATGCATCTCCTGCGGACAGTGCGTGAGCGTCTGCCCGACCGGAGCTCTGATGGAGCACCTGCCTCTTGAGAAGCAGATCCCGCTGCAGACCACGGTGACCGATACGATCTGCGGATTCTGCTCCGTCGGCTGCTCGGTAAAGACGGAGACCTGCGGCACTCTGGCCGTGAAGGCACTGCCCGACCCGGAGGGACCGGTGAACGCGGGGGTGCTCTGCATCGGCGGAAAGTTTGGTTTCTCGAGTGCGCTGAAAGAAAAAGACCGGCTGTATATGCCGATGACAAAGAAAGGCGGAGTGACCAACTATCACGACGCGCTTATGCTGATCGCCAAGGAGATGGAGTCCACCGCGCGGCGGGACGGGAATGACGCGGTCGCGATCGCGGTGTCTGACCGCTTTACGAACGAGGAAGCCTATCTGGCGCGGAAGCTGGCAAAGGAGCTTGGAGCCAATCTTTTTAGCTTCAACGCGCGCAAATGCGGACTGGAAAGTACGCTTGGCCTCACCGCGTCGCCCAACACGATCGATGAGCTTATGAGCACAGAGGTGATCTTGGCAGTCGGCTTTGACGCACCGGAGAATCAGGTGATGCGTGTGAAGCTGATGCAGGCCGCGAAGGCCGGCGCAAAGGTTATCCTCATTAACCCGAAGGGCCATGAGCAGGAGCACATGAGCTTTGTCACGAAAGCGGTCTATACCAAGAATAATCTGGACTTTTTAAAGCAGATCGCGAATGAGCTGGCCTCCGATGCCAAAACGGACATGGAGGGATTGAAGAGCTTTGTAAAATCCATCTCGGATGTGACCGTCACGAAGGAGGCGGCCGAGATCGCTGCCATGTATGGCAAGGCGAAGAAGGCTATGATCGTGTTCCAGCAGAATGTGGTGAGCGTCGCCTGCGCGGAGCTGCTCGCGGACATCGCGCTGCTTTCCGGACATATCGGGAGTCCGCGCGACGGCATCGTGATGGTGAGATCCAAGAACAACAGTCAGGGCCTGGCTTCGCTTGGCATCACTGCAGGAGCAGATGCCATGAAGGGAGTAAAGACTCTGCTGGTCCTCGGCGAGAATCCGCCGGCGAAGCTGGTAAAGGATGTGGACTTCCTCGCTGTGATCGATACGCACCGCACGCCGATCGCTAAAAAGGCGGATGTGCTCATTCCGGGTACCGCACCGATCCATGCGAACGGCAGCTACTTAAACACGGAGCGCCGTTTCCAGGAGACAACCGCAGCACTCGCTCCGGACATGCTCTTTACCAACTGGCAGCTTATCTGTGAGCTTGCCGGGATGCTGGAGCTTGACTTCCCGTATGACACCGAGGATGACATTGCCCGCGAGATGTGCCGGGAGATCACCTGGTACCGCGAGGCATCCGACGGTGAGATCTCAGGCGGCGTGCTTGAACCTGAGCGGAAGTTCCTTGCGCCGGTTAAGGAGAAGACATTTGTGGATCCGATGCCGAACGTGGACTACTTAAAAGACATCATAGAATAAGAGACAGGAAAACGTTTTGTTGCTTTAAAATAAGCGCTTGTGCAACAATTCAACAGATGAACAATCATAACGCCGGCAGGAGATGATCCCCTGCCGGCGCGATTTTTATTTTAAGAAGTTTTATAAGATGTGCTGCTCCAGGAAATCCGCGACCCCGTCCTCGCCTGAGGTAAGCTTCGTGGTGTAATCAGCACTTGCTTTGCAGCTTGCAGAGGCATTCTGTAAGGCAACTCCGATGCCGGCAGCGTTTAACATCTCCGCATCATTCTCACCGTCCCCGAATGCGAGGGTCTCTTCCAGGGTGAGGTGCAGACGGTCCAGTACATACGTAAGACCGGAGACCTTTCCGGAATCCGCATGGGAGATTTCCATGCGGTAGGAGATAGAAGAGGTAATGTAGACATTATCTGTACTTTGGTAGATGACGTCTTCCACCACAGGGAACAGGCGGGTGTCTTTTAAGACAAGGTTCAGACTGTCCAGACAGCCTGTATGCTCCAAGATAAAGTCGATGACAGACGGGACCGGATGCCGCGTCTGCTGTACATAGACAGCCGCGCTTTTCGGGATCCCGAAGGCCGGCGGATCTTCCACGTAATCGGCCTGGGCATAGGAGACGCCGTCCACAAACGCTTCGTAGGTAAGCCGGCCTTCCCGGAAATAGCGGTCGATACTGCCAACGAGAATCCGAACCGTATCTGCCGGCAGGAGCAGCTCATGGATCCGCTCGCCGACCCTAAGATCATAGATGACGGCACCGTTTGATGTCACTGCGAGGGAGACTCCGTTAAGCTCCCTGATGCAGGCCGGGATCGTGGAAAATGTGCGCCCGGTGATCGGAACCAGTGCAAGTCCCTTTTCTTTCGCCCGACGCAGCGCGTCCGCGTTTCGCCCGGAGAGTTCTTTTTTTGCATTTAAGACCGTGTCATCCAGATCAAATGCGATACACCTGATGTTGGAAAAATCATTTTTCATGGGATGTTTCCCCTCATAAAAATCGCCCTGTACTCTGGTATTGTAATCTATTCCGCAACACAAGTAAAGAGCTTGACTTTTCACATTTGTGATGATATTATAAATAAGCTTTCGCGGGCAAAGCAAAGCGTGCGTGGCAAGGACGTGAACGGGGTGTGGCTCAGTTTGGCTAGAGCGTCTGGTTAGGGACCAGGAGGTCGCAGGTTCAAATCCTGTCACTCCGATTTTAGGGCTATCGCCAAATGGTAAGGCAACGGACTCTGACTCCGTCATTTACAGGTTCGAATCCTGTTAGCCCTGTCAAGAAAGAGGATCATCCATCGGGATGATCCCCTTTTTGCAAAAACGAAGATTGTGCCGATGAATGAGGATTTGGGGTTTTGGTATGTATGTACATGAGTACGGCGATAAAAATCAGCCAAAGTGGCTGATGCTTCATCCGCTCGGGCTTACGGGAGAAAACATTTATAACATGTGCAAGGACTATCTTTCGTGGGATTACTGCATCCTGTCACCCGATCAGGGGGGACACGGCAGTTCCGGGCCGTATATTTCCCTGGAGGACGAGATGAATACGCTCACCGGATATCTGCTTGAGCGGGGCTACACGGATCTCTTTGTCGTGTCCGCTTCTTCCATGGGGACGATCGCGGCCTATGAGATGCTGAAAGATGATCGCTTTCATATTGAAAATGTGTGGTTTGAGAGCGGCCTGTTTAAAAAGAACGCGCCGTTCGTACAGTTTGCCATGAAACGCATGTTTTTCAGAATGCTGGATGACTTTCAAAAAGATCCGCAGTCGCTGTCCGAACGCCATGTAAAACTGTACGGTGAAATGTACGCGGAAGTTATGCGCGACAATTTCCTGAGGCTGACCAGGACGGACATCGCCAGGATCAGCGAGACGTTTTCACATCGGAAAATGGTATCCCTCCCGGAGGATGTACAAAAACGAATTCATCTGGACTGGGGGGACGAAGATATTTTGGAACGGTTAAGCCGCAGAGATATTCCGCGCTGGTTTCCCGAATCGGAAGTCACAGTGCGAAAGGGATACGGACACTGCAGCTATATGGCATACCATATCGAGGAATACATGGCGGAACTTGAGCAGTTTATCCATAGATAGCAGCAGCTTGCTTTATTTTATAACGAAAGGAAATATGTACGAAGGACGGGAACAGTTTGAATATGTCCGGATTCGTATTCAGAAAAAGGGGGGACCATCCATAAGGATGATCCCCTTTTACATTACTGCTTCTTAGCCAATCTGTGGTCGAACAGATATTATTCTGCCGCCTCTTTCGTTTCGTTGGGTTTGTCTCCGCCTATATACTCGCTCTTTCCAAAGCCGAGAACCGGGTACATGATAAACGGTACGATAATAAGCAGAACCGTATACCCTGCGCCGTGGCCGAATGCCTTGGAAACTTTGTGCAACATCATGATACCGATAATAATACCAATGATCATCAGTACGATTCCGATGATGA
The DNA here is from genome assembly GCA_020860755.1 of Lachnospiraceae bacterium. Taxonomy (GTDB): domain Bacteria; phylum Bacillota; class Clostridia; order Lachnospirales; family Lachnospiraceae; genus Eubacterium_I. The sequence continues at coordinate 69,275 of JAJBTQ010000008.1, read as the reverse complement.
GTACTACAAGCATTGCACCCTCAAGGTCTATTCCTTCTTCTACACCAACTACGCCAATCGCTAATGCTACGATAAACATGATCAGCCCGATTGCGCCGATCACGATCTGCCAAATAAACGGCTTGATCTTTTCCATCCGATCAGGAAGAGGATGACCGTATTGGCAACCGGGATAATGGAAATCCAACCTTTGCGTCCCGCTTTCCGGAACATCATCCACATGCCGGCAAATGATAACACATAGATAATAATTGCAATGATGATACTTGCTGCTGTCATAATCTCATTCTCCTTTTTTATTTGCTTTTGTCAGTTGCAGGATTTCCGCTGTTTAAGCAAAAACCCATTATTCTATATCATACAACATTACTTACAAATAAGTAAAGAGATTATTTAAAAAATAAAGAGATTATTTAAAAAAAATAACCTTTTTATAAAATAAAAGCGCGAGGCGGGATTATACATCAGTTTATTTCATCATTTTGGACAAAATGATTGACACGAGGAGACCTTATTTTTACAATATTTATAGGTACACAGATGTTTTTTGCTGATCTTTTATCTTTTTGCATGGAAAATGGAAAGAAGAGGGGCTGCTGTGGAGACAAAAACCAAAGAATCAGTCTTCGCAGACACCGGTAACCAGAGTAAAAAATCAGATCATACCGTCGACACAGGGCCTTAAGGCCCTAAGGCACGCGGGCGGAGGATCGGGAAAGGAGATGTATTCTATGCTGTATCAGACCACCAATGAGCATGAGCAGTTGCGTGCGCAGATCCGCGAATGGGCGGAGCAGGAGATTAAGCCGATTGCTTTCATGCTCGACCAGAACAACGAATTTCCGAGGGAGCAGATCAAGGATCTTGGATCAAAAGGGTTCCTCGGGATCCCGTATCCGACCGAGTACGGTGGGATGGGGAAGGACATTTTAAGCTATGCCATCGCCGTGGAGGAGCTTTCCCGGGTGGACGGCGGCACGGGAGTCATCCTGTCCGCGCACGTTTCCCTGGGCACGTATCCCATCTATGCGTTCGGCACGGAGGCACAAAAAAAGAAATATCTGGTCCCGCTGGCCAAAGGCAAGAAGCTCGGCGCGTTCGGCTTAACGGAGCCGAATGCCGGATCCGACGCTGCCGGTACAGAGACGACAGCGGATCTAAGAGGGGATTCTTACATTTTGAACGGCGAGAAGATCTTCATTACCAACGGCGGCGAAGCGGACATCTACGTTGTCTTTGCCGTGACGACCCCGGGCATCGGAACAAAAGGGATAAGCGCCTTTATCGTGGAGAAAGGCTGGGACGGCTTTACGTTCGGCGATCACTATGACAAGCTCGGTATTCGCTCTTCCGCCACGGCGCAGCTGCTCTTTAACAATGTAAAAGTGCCGAAAGAGAACCTCCTGGGGAAAGAGGGGGAAGGCTTCAAGATTGCTATGGCCACCTTAGACGGCGGGCGTATCGGCATCGCGTCGCAGGCGCTTGGCATTGCGCAGGGCGCTTATGAGGCTGCCGTCTCCTACGCGAAGGAGAGGGAACAGTTCGGCGCCCCCCATTGCCCAGCTGCAGACCATCCAGTTCAAGATCGCCGAGATGGCGACGAAGATCCGCGCGGCAAGGTTCTTAGTTTACAGTGCCGCGGAGCTTAAGGAGAACCATGAGCCCTACGGCATGGAGTCCGCCATGGCCAAGAAATACGCCTCCGACATAGCGCTCGAGGTGACGAACGAAGCCCTGCAGATCCACGGGGGCAACGGGTATCTGAAGGGCATGGAGGTGGAGCGCTTCTACCGTGACGCCAAGATCACCACCATCTACGAAGGCACGAACGAGATTCAGAACGTCGTGGTCTCCTCCCACATCCTCGGAAAGGCGGCGAAGTCCACGGCAGCGCCGAAGATCGTGAGCAAGAAGCTGCCCATAACAGGGGCGAGAAAGCGCGTGATGTTTACCGACGGCAGCATGGAGGAGAAGGTCGCATCTCTGGTGGAAGCGTTGAAGAACGACGGACACGACTTCACTGTCGGCATCGACATCGACACCCCTATCACGCAAGCCGAGAGAGTGGTGAGCGCCGGCAAGGGGATCGGCGAGAAGAAGAACATGAAGCTGATAGAGGATCTGGCGAAAGCGGTCGGCGGAGCGATCGGTTCCTCCAGACCGGTGGCCGAGCAGCTTCAGTATGTGCCGCTTAATCGCTATGTCGGCATGAGCGGACAGAAGTTTATCGGGAACCTTTACATCGCTTGCGGCATTTCCGGCGCGACGCAGCACTTAAAGGGCATAAAGGAAGCGTCGACCATCGTGGCGATCAACACGAACGCGAACGCGCCAATCTTCAAGAACGCAGACTATGGCATCGTGGGCGACGTAAAAGAGGTGCTGCCGCTCTTAACAAAGGCGCTCGGAGGCACGGAGGAGAAGAAGCCGGCTCCGCCGATGGTGAAGATGAAGCGTGCCACCGTGGACGAGCCGATGCCGGCGCCGGAGGGCAGATATGTCTGCACCGGTTGCGGATACGAGTACATACCGGAATACGGAGACGAGGAAGCAGAAGTGGCGCCCGGCACCAAGTTTGCTGATCTTCCGGAAGAATGGGTCTGCCCTGAGTGTTCGGAAGCGAAAGAGAACTTTATTTCATCATCGGAAGCGTAAGATAAGGAGGATAAAAATATGAGCAGTGTCAGAAAAGTTACAGACGATCTGTATTGGGTAGGCGCCAACGACAGACGCACGCATCTGTTTGAGAACCTTCATCCCATTCCGCGCGGAGTCTCCTACAACTCCTATTTACTGTTGGATAAGAAGAATGTCCTGTTCGACACCGTGGATTGGTCGTGCTGCAGGGAGTTTTTGGACAACGTGGCGGAAGTGTTGGGAGGAAAACAGCTTGATTATCTCGTGGTAAACCACATGGAGCCCGATCACGCGGCTTCGGTGGAGGAAGTGCTGCTGCGCTATCCGAAATGCAAGGTGATCAGCAATGAAAAAGCCTTTATGTTCATGCACCAGTTCGGTTTCACGACAGCGGAGGAGAGAAAAGACGAGGTAAAGGAGGGCGATACGCGCTGCTTCGGCAAGCACACGGTGACATTCGTATTTGCCCAGATGGTGCATTGGCCCGAGGCCATGGTGACGTTTGACACCACAAACGGCGTGCTCTTTTCCGCGGACGCGTTCGGCTCGTTCGGCGCTCTGGACGGCAGACTGTTTGCCGACGAGGTAGATTTTGACAAAGATTGGCTTCCCGACGCGCGCAGATATTTCTGCAACATCGTCGGAAAATACGGGCCTTTTGTGCAAACGCTGTTACAGAAGGCCGGCACCGTGCCCATAAAGATCTTCTGCCCGCTGCACGGACCTGTGTGGAGGGAGAATCTGGAGTATTACATCGACAAGCACGACAAGTGGAGCCGCTGTGAGCCGGAGAGACAGGGCGTCATGATCGCTTATGCCTCCATGTACGGGTACACGGCGGAGGCCGCGCAGGTGCTCGCGTCCAAACTGTCACAGCAGGGCATTAACGACATCGTGATCTACGATGTGTCCAGCACCCATGTGTCTGAGCTGGTGGCGCAGGCGTTTAACTACAGCCACATCGTGCTGGCCTCCGTGACCTACAACTTAAATATCTTTCCGCCCATGTATGATTTTCTGCATCATCTTAAGATATTAAACTTCCAGAAGCGGACGTTCGGGATCATCGAAAACGGTTCCTGGGCGATCAAGTCCGGTTCCCTGATGCGGGAGTTCATCGAGCAGGAGTTAAAGGAATGCATGGTGCTGGGGGCGCAGGTGTCCATTAACTCGCGCGCCAACGATTCCAACGATCACGAGTTCGAGGCGCTGGCGGAATCCATCGCCAAGACCATGAAGTGATAAGCGCAGACATTTTGCCGCAAAAAAAGAGGCCATCCATTGGATGGTCTCTTTTTTGTAATCAAGCGCGAGCCACATTTTCTCCATGTCTGCGTTCAGTCTTCCCCCGGGATTGCCCCGGGTTCTACTTTCTTGATATGATTCCCGATAATCTCACTGACGTCACTGATGGTCACGAAAGCGGAAGCATCTACCTCGCGGATCACCCGCTTCAGCTCGTAAATTTCCATCCTTGTGAGTACACAGTAGAGGACGACCTTCTTTCCGCTGATCAGGCCCTCCCCCTCGAGGATTGTGACGGTACGGCCGAGTCTCTGGTAGATCAGTTTCGAAATCTCCTCTCCCTTGTCGGTAATGATCATGGCGGCCTTGGCCTGATTCAGACCGGTATCCACCCAGTCGATGATCCTTGACGTGATAAAATATGTAAGAAGGCTGCACATCGCCCGGTCGAAGCCGAACAGAAATCCGGCGATGACATAGATGGCCACGTTGATGATCAGCACCGTCTGCCCCGTTGGGAACTTAAACTTTCGGTTGATCAGGATAGCCACACACTCGGTCCCGTCCAGGCAGCCGCCGAAACGGATGACTAAACCCACGCCGAATCCCAGGATCACACCGCCGAAACATACCGCCAGAAGCAATTCCTCCGTGGCATTGACCAACGGTTCAAAGATCTCCAAAAATATAGAGAAGATCGCCATGGCATAGACCGCCTTTATAATAAAAAGCCTGCCCAGCCGGCGGGCACTGACGATCAGGAACGGAATGTTCAGCACGATCGTCAGGACGCCCAGCGGAAATCCCGACAGCGTGTTGATCATGATGCTGACACCGACGACACCTCCGTCCAGGATCGTATTCGGCACCAGAAATTCTTCAATGGCGAATGCAGCGATGATCGCTCCCGCTGCAAGCAATAGAAAGTCTAAAAATAATTTTTTTCCGTGTTTTTCTTTTTGCAACATGTTATTACTCCGTAGTCCGTAGTGTGATATCTGTTTTTTCCTGTATCAAACTTTTGATTTTCTTATCAGTTTTTCTCCGTCTGGCATATCGGAACATACAGCTTTCATCCACAATATAGCGTGAAAATGCATCCTCGTATATCATTGGATACTCGCTTGGCGTGACCGATTCTAAAATCAAATCGTCAGACATGATGTCTACCAAAAGTTTTTCTAATCTGGTATGCCAGATTACATCCTGCCCCATCGGAGCCTCTGTCACCAGTTTTGTGAGAATGATCATGTTATCACTCCAGTACTGATGATATATTTCCGGGGAAGGATCCAAAAACACCTTCCCAAAATATCGATCTTTCAGTGTGTCAAATATAAAATTCTTAACTTCCGACTCAGCGGAAAGAAACAACACATTATGCGCCAACTGATGATTCACAAAATCATTCAGTTGAATTAATTCAAAAACTGTAAAATCAATCAGGGGATACTGCTCTTTTATGATCTCTGCGAGCTCATTCGCCAAATCTGAATATTCATGTTTGTATGGATATATCTGTTCGTCCGGCAGACTGTAAACATCCTTTCCAACCCGGACAATGTCCCCGCTTTGTACCATAGAAGTCACCTTCTTGCTGAATGCCGCGTCGCTGAGCGCAAATCCGCCTTTGCGGAATGATTGAAGCAGTTCCCTGCGGCTGAAATATTTTTTCCCGTTTAAGTCTTCTAAATAAACTGCATCCGTAAAAATCATCCCCTCGTTTTATTATCATATCGGCACCAATCTGATTTTACTGCCAATCTGATATTATTATATTTAAAACGGCTTGCTCAGTCAATACCAAAATATCAAAACGGCACTTTTCTCTTTTTAGTGCCGATATAATAATCAATATACAGCGGGATAAAGCCAAAATACACAGATTGTGTCGCACACACAAAAGCGTCCTCCTTTCACATGAAAATTTGCCTAAAAACCTACGCTTACAGGGTCCTTTTGATTACCTAAGTTTTTTTTCAAGGCCGCAAACCCGCATAAATACGTGCTTTTTCGGCTCAGGCCTCCGTTTCGAATCCCGACCGCCTCGCTTACAAAAAAAGAGGCCATCCATTGGATGGTCTCTTTTTTGTATAAAAGCGCGAGACGGGAGGGTCTGCCCCAGGACACAACGTGTCCGAGGGTGCTCGAACTGTTCCCTTACGGGGACAGTTTGAGCACGTCCGGACTCGTATACACAAAAAGGGGGTCATCCATAAGGATGATCCCCTTTTTTGTATAAAAGCGCGAGACGGGACTCGAACCCGCGGCCTCGACCTTGGCAAGGTCGCGCTCCACCAACTGAGCCACTCGCGCACATGTCTCAGGCACGTGACCTAGTGTACATCACTTTAGCAAAATTGTCAATTTTTTTCAGCCATTCATAAGAGGCTTACAGCCCGTCCAGATAGTTGGAGATCTCGGAGAGATTCACTGCGATCTGGCCAATTTCTCTGTTCGACAGATAGAAGTGATAAGCGGACCATACGATCCAGAAGACAATGACGGCCGCGACAAGGATCAGGATGACCCTCACGAGGATCTTCCGCTGTCTTGCCTTGGCCATTTCCTGCTGCCGGTTTTTCTTGTGCATTTTATACTCGTCAACCTTTTCCTGACTCATATAAAAACCTCCCAAAATGACTGAAGAGAGTATAACACAAACGCTTTGCCGCGTCAAACCTGACAGGCCCCAAGAGGCAAAAATCGACCTTTACACATCCCGGAATTTTTCTTATAATTATACTAGTATGTAAACATCTGCGGATATGGTCAAAAGGCCGATCTCAACGGAGGATTCCGATGAATACATTTCGATTTGTGATACTGGGGGCAGGCTTTATCGGCAACCAGTTTTGTGATGCCGTCTCCCGCATTGACGGCTGTGAAGTCGCCGCCGTGGCGAGCAAGAGCATGGAGCGTGCGCAGCGCTTTGCTGCGGAGCACGATATTCCCCGCGCGTATGACAGCTACGAGGAGATGCTCGATGCCGAACATCCGGACTGTGCCTACATCGCGGTGACGCCGAATGATCATTTCCGGCTGACCATGCTGTGCCTTGACCGGAAGATCCCGGTGATGTGTGAAAAGGCGATGTTTGCGAACGCCTCGGAGGCTGAGACGGCCCTTTCCTATGCCGAGGAGCAGCAGGTGTTCGCCATGGAAGCGCTGTGGAGCCGGTTTTTACCGGCGGTCCGGTGCGTGCGCACGTGGCTGGAGGACAGCCGCATCGGAACTCCGACGCTGTCGCAGATTACAATCGGGTTTGTCACGCCGGATGATAATGAGAGCCGCTTTTTAAACCCGGCACTTGCCGGCGGAGTGGCAACCGACATCACGGTGTATGCCTACGAGATCACGACGTTCCTCTTACAGCAGGAGATCCGCAATGTACAGGTGACGACCAAGTTCAGCGACCTGGGCGTCGACCTCACCTCGCATGTGACGCTGGATATGGAGCACACGCTGGCGGAACTCACCACAAGCTTTGCGGCGCCGATCGAAGATCGGATGTTCATTTACGGCAAGGGCGGTTCGATCGTTTTACCGATCCCCATTCACCCGTCGGAGTGTTTCTTATATGACGAGGAGGGCTGCGAGGTCGAGCACTTTGTCGACGAGGTCACGCAGAATGGATTCACGTATGAGATCGAGGAGGTCATCCGCTGTATCCGTGCGGGCCGGCTTGAGAGCGAAGTGGTTCCCCATGCGGACACGCTTTCGTGCGCCAAGCTGTTTGACCGGGTCAGGGCCTATTCACCGGACAGTCCCCTGATGTGATCGACACTCCCGAAACGACAGATGATTTTATAACGATATAAGCTAGAAAGGAAAAGGATATTTTTTCATATCCACAGAGACATATGAGTTACGCAGATACCGTATTTATTGACATGTGCACAGATATCTTAGAAAACGGCACCAGCACGGAGGGAGAGAAGGTCCGGCCCAAATGGGAAGACGGCAGCAGCGCCTACACGATCAAAAAGTTCGGTGTAGTCAACCGCTATGATCTGTCAAAGGAGTTCCCGGCTTTAACGCTCCGGCGCACAGCCATCAAGAGCTGCACGGACGAGATGCTCTGGATCTGGCAGCTAAAGTCCAACAACATCAACAACCTCCACAGCCACATCTGGGATGCCTGGGCGGATGAGGACGGTTCCATCGGGAAGGCTTACGGCTACCAGATGGGCGTGAAGCACCAGTATGATGAAGGGATGATGGACCAGGTGGACCGTGTGATCTACGACTTAAAAAACAATCCCTACAGCCGCAGGATCATGACCAACCTTTATGTGCATCAGGATCTCCATGAGATGAACCTCTATCCCTGCGCCTACAGCATGACGTTTAATGTGACCAAGAAACCGGGCGAGGACAAGCTCGTCTTAAACGGCATCTTAAACCAGCGGTCCCAGGATATCTTGACGGCCAACAACTGGAATGTATGCCAGTACGCGGTGCTGCTCCACATGCTGGCGCAGGTCTGCGACATGCAGGTGGGAGAGTTTATTCACGTCATTGCCGACGCGCATATCTACGACCGTCATATTCCTCTGGTTAAAGAGCTGATCTCCCGGGAGCCGTATCCCGCGCCGGAGTTCTGGCTCAACCCGGAGGTTACGGATTTTTATGAGTTTACGAGAGACGACGTCAAGCTGATCAACTATGAGACAGGCCCTCAGATCACGGATATTCCGGTAGCGGTTTAGAAGTTTCGTGGGCAGCATCTTTTCTAAGCACACCCGAATAAGGAGAACACGATGAATCTGATCGCAGCAGTAGATGAAAACTGGGCCATCGGCTTGAAAAATAAACTTTTAGTCAGCATCCCCGACGATATGAAATTTTTTCGTGAGACAACCATGGGAAAAGTGGTCGTCATGGGAAGGAAAACACTGGAGAGCTTCCCGAACGGGAGGCCGCTTCGGGATCGAACGAATATTGTGCTGACCCGCGATCCGGACTATGTCGTCAAGGGGGCTGTCGTTGTACATGATATGGATGAGCTTCATGAGGAGTTGGAAAAATATCCGTCCGAAGATATCTATGTCATCGGCGGAGAGAGCATCTATCGACAGCTGCTCGACGAGTGTGACGTGGCGCATATCACCAAGATCAATTACTGCTTCGACGCGGATGCCTACTTTCCGAACCTGGATGAGCGGCCGGAATGGCGCATCACGGCGGACAGCGATGAGCAGACTTATTTCGATCTGGAATACTTTTTTTATAAGTACGAGAAAGCTGAATTATGAATAACTTTTTATTTAGCATAAACGTCACAATTCCGATCTTCCTGGTCATGGTGGTCGGCTATTTTCTGCGGCGGATCAATGTAATAAACGATAATTTTACCAACGTGGCGAATAAGCTCTGCTTTACCGTCACCCTGCCTCTTCTCGTATACAGTGACCTGGCCAGTGTCGATATCTTAAGATTATTTGACTGGAAGTACGTGATCTTTTGTGCCGTGGCGACTTCCGTCGGCTTCTGGGGTTCCTGGGGACTCGCGAAGCTGTTTGTGAAGGAAAATCTGCGCGGCGCATTCACGCAGGCGGCCTTCCGCAGCAGCGCTGCCGTCATGGGGCTGGCCTTCATCGATAATATCTACGGCGGCGAATCCGCGATGGGAGCGCTGATGATCATCGGAGCGGTTCCGCTCTACAACATATACTCTGTTATTGTACTAACGTTTGAGGGAGACTACCCGGAAGGGGAGCGCGATACAAAGCGGATCCGGGAGGCCGGGATCAATATCTTAAAGAACCCGATCATCATCGGCGTTATCGTCGGTGTCGTCGTGGGGCTCTTAAACAATCCGCTCCCCGAGCTCGTCAACTCTACGGTGGACTACATCGCGCGGATCGCGACGCCGCTGGCCTTGCTAACGCTGGGCGCCGGCTTCGAGGGCAGACAGGCGATCCAGAAGCTAAAGCCCACGATCGGTGCCTCCGTGATCAAGCTGATCGTCATGGCGGCTATCTTCATTCCGCTGGCCGCGTGGTTTGGTTTTAAGGGTGAGAAAATGGTCGCGCTATTGGTCATGCTGGCCGGGCCGACTACGCCGAGCTGCTATATCATGGCGAAGGAGATGCACAACGACGGGGTACTGACCGCGAGCGTTGTCGTGATGACGACACTGCTCGCTTCGGTTACGCTGACAGCCTGGATCTTCCTCCTGCGAACGATCGGCTGGATCTGACGGGAGGAGTCTGCCTGCTCTGGTAAAGAACTATATTTTGTGATAAAGTATAAAGCAAGAAAACGGGGAAAGAGAGAAGCAAAATGGAGAAGAAAAACATTGACTGGGCGAATCTTGATTTTTCTTATCGGGAGACGGACCTGCGCTATGTTTCCATGTACACCGGCGGAAAGTGGGATGAGGGAACGCTGACACCCGATCCCAACATCACGATGAACGAATGCGCGGGTGTCCTGCAGTACGCACAGACGATCTTTGAGGGGCTTAAGGCCTACGAGACGGTGGACGGCCGGATCGTCACGTTCCGTCCGGACTTAAACGCGAAGCGTATGGTGGATTCCGCGAATCGGCTTGAGATGCCGCCCTATCCGGAAGAGCGGTTTGTGGAGGCCGTCAAGGAAGTGGTGAAAGCGAATGCCGCCTATGTCCCGCCATACGGTTACGGTGCGACTCTCTATATCCGTCCCTATGAATTCGGGATCAATTCCGTGATCGGTGTCAGTCCGGCGGATGATTATATGTTTCGTATTTTTACGACCCCGGTGGGGCCGTACTTTAAGGGCGGCGTGAAGCCGCTGCATATCAAGATCTCTGATCTCGACCGGGCCGCGCCTCACGGCACCGGCAACATCAAGGCCGGCTTAAACTATGCGATGAGCCTCTATGCCATCGTGACAGCGCACGAGGAGGGCTTTGACGAGAATATGTATTTAGACCCTGCCACCAGGACCAAGGTTGAGGAGACCGGCGGTGCCAACTTCCTGTTTGTCACACAGGAAGGGAAGCTTGTGACGCCGCTCTCCGACAGCATCCTTCCCTCCATCACACGTCGCTCCCTTATGTATGTCGCGGAACACTATTTCGGCATGGAAGTGGAGCAGAGAGTGGTGTACAAGGACGAGCTGAAAGAGTTTACCGAAGTTGGCCTGTGCGGGACGGCAGCCGTGATCTCTCCGGTCGGCGCGATCTACGATCACGGCACAGATATCCTGATCCCGAGCGGTATGGATGAGATGGGCCCCGTGATGTCAAAGCTTCGCAGTACATTTGTGGACATTCAGGACGGTAAGATCGAGGCGCCGGAAGGCTGGATTGTGGAGGTAGAATAAACTATGTGCGGAATTGTTGGATATGCAGGGGATAAACAGGCGGCACCGATCCTGCTGGAGGGACTCTCCAGACTGGAGTACCGCGGCTATGACTCGGCGGGACTTGCCGTCCGCGATCAGGACGGAGAGATCCGTGTAGTCAAGGCGCAGGGACGATTAAAAAAGCTGGCGGAAAAGACAGACGACGGCAAAGCTCTGCCGGGATGTGTCGGGATCGGACATACGCGCTGGGCGACCCACGGGGAGCCCTCTGAGGCCAATGCGCATCCGCACAGCAGCGAGAAAGAGATGTCGGATACGCCCTGCGTTGTCGGCGTACATAACGGAATCATAGAAAATTATCAGGAGCTTCGGGACAAGCTGATCCGGAACGGATATGAGTTCTACTCCGAGACAGACACAGAGGTCCTCATCAAGCTCGTGGATTACTATTACAAGAAATATCAGATCGGACCGATCGACGCTCTGGCGAAGACCATGGTCCGAGTCCGCGGTTCCTATGGACTCGCTGTGATGTTTGAGGACTATCCGGACGAGGTCTGGGTAGCCAGGAAGGACAGCCCGCTCATCGTCGGTCTGGGTGAGGGCGAAACGTTTGCCGCCTCCGATGTGCCGGCGATCTTAAACTACGTGCGAAAGGTCTGTTACATCGACAATCTGGAGATGGGCAGGCTTAGGGCCGACGGAGTCAGCTTTTTCAATCTCGACGGCGACGAGGTCGAGAAGGAACCGGTGGAGATCGAGTGGGACGCGGAAGCGGCCGAGAAGGGCGGCTATGAGCATTTCATGATGAAGGAGATCCATGAGCAGCCCCAGGCGGTGGCGGACACCATCCACTCCGTGGTGAAGGAGGAGGGCGGTGTTTCCCGGATCGATCTGTCCGATATCGGGTTGACCGATGAGGAACTTCGCAGCTTTTCCCAGATCTATATCGTCGCCTGTGGTTCAGCCTGGCATGTGGGCATGGCAGCCCGGTATGTGATGGAGGATCTCGCGCAGATCCCGGTTCAGGTGGACCTGGCATCGGAGTTTCGGTACCGCAGGTCACCGATCGATCCGAACAGTCTGGTGATCATCATTTCTCAGTCCGGTGAGACGGCGGATTCCCTTGCAGCGTTGCGCGAGGCGAAAAGCCGTGGCATAAAGACACTGGCTATCGTCAACGTGGTCGGCTCCTCCATAGCGAGGGAGGCGGATCACGTGTTCTACACCCTCGCGGGGCCTGAGATCGCGGTCGCCACGACAAAGGCATACAGCACGCAGCTTGTCGCCTGCTATCTGCTGGCTATGCAGACTGCCCTTGTGCGGGGATGCATAACGCAGGAAACCTGCTCTTTGATGTTGGAAGAGCTCATGACGCTCCCGGGCAAGATCGAGCAGATCCTGTCGGAGCAGGAGCGGATCCAGTGGTTTGCCTCAAAGTTTTCCAACGCCCACGATATTTTTTTTATCGGGCGGGGGCTGGACTACGCCATCTGCCTGGAGGGCAGCCTGAAGATGAAGGAGATCTCCTATATCCACTCGGAGGCGTATGCGGCCGGCGAGTTAAAGCACGGCACGATCAGCCTGGTGGAGGATGGGATCCTCGTCATCGGTGTGCTGACACAGGAGGATCTATACGAGAAGACTATAAGCAACCTGGTAGAGTGTAAGGCGAGAGGCGCCTACCTTATGGGACTGACCGGATACGGACGGTATGAGATCGAGGATACGGCAGATTTCTGCGTATATATCCCGAAAACGGACGAGCATTTCTTTGCCAGTCTCGCGGTGGTCCCGCTGCAGCTGCTCGGCTACTATCTGAGTGTCGCCAGGGGCCTGGATGTAGATAAGCCGCGGAATCTGGCTAAATCTGTGACAGTGGAATAACAGTGTGACAAGGAGGATTTGATATGTCAAGTGCATGTGATGACTGTGCTGCCGCAGGCAGCTGCGAAGCGCAGGAAAACGGTGGATGCGGCGAGGGCCCGCAGAGCCTTCAGGAACAATTAAACGCCTGCTCCTCGGTAAAAAAAGTGATCGCCGTGATCAGCGGAAAGGGAGGCGTCGGCAAATCCTTTGTCACCGCGTCGCTCGCGACGGCACTGCGCAAACAGGGATATGAAGTCGGCATCATGGACGCGGACATCACAGGTCCGTCCATTCCGAAAATGTATGGACTGCACGGCCCGGCCAGCGGGTCGGAGCTGGGCGTCTATCCCATCGAGACGGACGACGGCGTAAAGGTCATGTCCGTGAACCTGCTGATCGAGGATGAGGAGGCCCCCGTTGTGTGGAGAGGTCCCGTCATCGCCGGAACGGTTAAACAGTTCTGGACCGATGTGGTGTGGGGCGATCTGGATTTTCTGCTCGTCGACATGCCGCCGGGAACCGGCGACGTGCCGCTTACCGTGTTTCAGTCTATCCCGGTTGACGGAGTGATCATCGTGACCTCCCCGCAGGATCTGGTCCGCATGATCGTCACCAAGGCCTACAAAATGGCTGAATTGATGGACATCCCTGTTCTCGGCATCGTGGAGAACTACAGTTATCTCGAGTGCCCGGAGTGCGGGACAAAGATCCCTATCTTCGGCGAGAGTCACATCGATGAGATCGCGGAAAATTTAGGCGTCGAGGTCCTCGGAAAGATGCCGCTCGACCCGGCCTATGCAGAGATCGCGGACGCGGGCCTGTTCGGCAAAGCGGACAACTTATATTTGGATCAGGCAGTGGACCTTATCTCCAAGCTGTAACTACTATTTTCATACATTAGATAAACTCTTATTTCATAATGGAAAAATGGATGGAAAACGTTCGCCGGGTGACACCGTATACGCCCGGGGAACAGCCGAAAAAGCCCGGTGTGATAAAACTGAATACAAATGAAAATCCCTATCCGCCTTCCCCGGGCGTGGAGCAGGTGCTCTGCGGCATGGATGTTGAGCGGCTGCGGCTCTATCCGGACCCTACCGCTTCCATGCTCGTAAAGGCCATCGCCGAGGAGAAGAAACTGCGCCCGGACCAGGTGTTTGTGGGGGTGGGCTCCGACGATGTGCTGGCGATGTGCTTTTTGACATTTTTTAACGGGTCGAAACCGATCTTTTTTCCGGACATCACCTACTCGTTTTACGAGGTCTGGGCCAAGATGTTCGGCATTCCCTACGAGACAAAAGCGTTGAATGAGAACTTTGATATTGTTCCGGAGGATTACGAGCCGGCAAACGGAGGGGTGATCATCGCAAATCCCAATGCGCCCACCGGGGTGGAACTTCCGCCCAGGGAACTGGAGCAGATCATAAAGTACAATAAGGATGTCGTCGTGATCGTGGATGAGGCGTATGTTGACTTTGGCGCGACGTCTGCACTGCCGATGTTAAACCGGCATGACAACCTCATCGTGGTGCAGTCTTTCTCAAAATCCAGATCACTGGCCGGCATGCGGATTGGCTACGCCATGGCGTCTGATGAGCTGATCAAGTGTCTAAATGACGTAAAATATTCCTTTAATTCCTATACCATGGATCAGACCGCGATTCTCGCGGGCACGGTGTCCATGCAGGATTGGAGATATTTTGAGGAGACAATGGAGCGGATCCGGGAGACCAGGCAGCGGACACAGGAACGCCTGGCCGAGCTCGGATTTTCCTTCCGAGATTCCAAGGCAAATTTTATTTTTGCCACGCATGAGAGCTGCCCCGCAAAGGAGCTGTACGAGGCTTTAAAGAAGCGGGACATCTATGTCCGCTACTTTGATAAGCCGCGGATCGACAACTTTATCCGGATCACAGTGGGGACGGACGCGGAGATGGAATTTCTGCTCACATATTTGGAAGAGTATCTGGAGTCCAGGGAGCATGCCGAGTAACGGGAGGAAACAGATTACATGGATAGCCTGGTAAACTGGTTTGTCAACAGTCCATTGGGGCATCATATATCCCGGCAATTGCTGGTGTTTATCATCTCTCTTTTTCCGATTCTGGAGCTGCGTGGAGGTCTTTTAGCGTCAACTTTGCTGAAACTTCCCCTGTGGCAGGGAGTCCTGCTCTCCGCCGCCGGAAACTTTGTCCCGATCCCGTTTATCCTCCTGTTTATCAAGAGGATCTTCGCCTGGCTCAGAAAGACCCGTCTGTTTAAACCTCTTGTGGACAGGCTGGAAAGTTCGGCGATGAGACGAAGACAAAACATTGAAAAATATGGATTCTGGGGCCTGATGCTGTTTGTCGGGATCCCGCTTCCGGTGACCGGTGCCTGGACCGGCTCATTAGTCGCAGCGCTTTTGGACATGGACTTTAAGACCGCCATAAAAGCGGAGATCTGCGGGATCATCATGGCATCCGTGATCATGACGATCATCTCCTACGGGATCATCGGGCATATCATTCGTTGATCTTAAGCCATCCGGCACATGAAAGTGAATACGCCAAAAATGGGCCATACGAAGAAGAACTGCCTGGCCCGGAAGAACACCGGGCCGGAAAAAGGCAGTTCAGACGTGTCTAAATCTTTTTTTAATTAAGAGTGTTATCATCTTAGGCGACTATAAGGAGCAGGACAATGAACTATAGTTCCGATAATGGAGAAGATTACCGTCATATCATGGACCGCGTTGTACAGCATCTGATCCGGGAGGGGATCACGATCTCTGTCATGGAGAGCTGCACCGGCGGCCTTTTTTCGTCCGCTCTCACAGATACGGAAGGGGCGTCTGCCGTCTTTTTGGGGTCGTTCGTCACCTATTCCAATGAGGCGAAGACGAAAAACGGAGTGCCCGCAAGGCTCATCGACCGGTATGGGGTCTATTCTCCGGAGACGGCCGAGGCAATGGCGGAGGCCTGCCGTACATTTTACGGTGCAGATGTGGGCGTGGGGATCACCGGGACTACCGGAAATAAAGATCCCAATAACGGGGACAGCGTATTGGGGGAGATCTTTTATGCCATTCTGTGGGGAAAAGAAAAATGCATTCACAGACTGGAAGTTAAGACGGATGGCCTGGCCCGCCGCGAGATCAAGGAGAGGATCGTGGGGGAGACGGCAAAAGCTCTCGCCGGGCTTCTCGGCCTTGATGATTGTGAAAAGTGACGAAAAATGTCCACAAGCAGCACAAATGTCTAGGTGTTTCACTCCATAGAAAGTACGCTTGACCTTATCAGGTAAGGTGGAGTATACTTGACTTGGAACTGAACAAGAACAAAACTTTTTTGTGGATTTTTGCAGCGAAGCTGCTTTTCGCCACACAGTGATCTTTTGGATCGCTGTGTGGTTTTTTTTGATATGTCATGCCGGCCCGATGAGGGGAATGCGCAGCTGATGCAGCCGTATGCATATCGATGGGAGATAAGGAATGTCCAACGAGACTTTTATGAAAGAAAAACCGATCTTTCCTCTTTTGATGTCCATGGCGCTGCCCATGGTAGTCTCAATGCTGGTGAATTCGCTCTATAATATCGTAGACTCATTTTTTGTGGCGAGGATCAGCGAGGATGCGATGACGGCGCTCTCCTTAGTCTATCCGCTCCAGAACCTGATCAATGCGATCGCGATCGGCTTCGGCATAGGGATCACTGCCCTGATCTCGTATTTTCTCGGGGCAAAGGAGCCGGACAAGGCAAACACGGCGGCCGCGAACGGGATGTTTTTTGCCGTGATCCATGGGGTGATCCTGATGGTGATAACCATCCTGATCCTGCCGCGCTTTATGGCGGCATACACTTCAGATACCGCGGTGATCGCAATGGGGGTGCTGTACGGGAGGATCGCGTTTTCGTTTTCTGTGATCATCATGATCGGACTCGTTTGCGAGAAGATCTTTCAGGGTGTGGGCCGGATGAAGGTATCGATGCTCTGTCTGATGTGCGGCTGTCTGACCAACATTGTCATGGATCCGCTTTTGATCTTTGGGGTCGGGGTCTTTCCCGAGATGGGGATCGCCGGAGCAGGGCTGGCAACAGGGTTCGGTCAGGTCGTTAACCTCATTATGTATATCATCTTTTTTAAGACGATCTCTATCCCTGTGAAACTGCGACGGAAGTATCTGGCTCCGGGGCAGAAAGAGATCAGTCTGCGGCTCTACGCGATCGGTATTCCCGCGGCATTAAACCTTGCGCTGCCGTCTGTTTTGATCTCCGCATTAAACGCGATCCTAGCCGCGTATTCCCAGAGCTTTGTGGTGGTGCTCGGCATCTACTATAGACTGCAGACCTTCCTCTACCTGCCGGCCAATGGATTTGTCCAGGGGCTGAGACCCTTAGTCGGATATAATTTTGGCGCCGGAGAGCGGGAGAGAGTGAGGAAACTCTATCTGTTGACCCTCGGCATGTGCGCACTCATCATGGCGGCGGGGACCGTGATCTGTCTCATCGCGGCGCAGGGACTTGTTGGACTCTATTCGACGAATCCGGAGACCATTGCGATCGGAACGAAGGCATTTCGGATCATCTGTGCCGGGTTTATCGTCTCGGCAGTCTCTGTCACATCGACCGGTGCGTTGGAAGGGCTTGGAAAGGGCATCCAGTCGCTGATCATCGCCGCGTGCCGCTATGTCGTGATCATTCTGCCGATTGCCTGGATGCTGTGCCGGTTTCTGGGTCCGGAGCGGGTTTGGAACGCGTTTTGGATCACGGAGTTTATCACGGCGGCTATCGCAGTGCTCGTGTACCGAAGGACGGTGAACCACGCCGACTGGCCTTTGCGGGACGAAGAAAGCGAAAAAACGTAGCCGAACGCATACAATTAAGAAAGCCGGCAGATCCTGCCGGCTTTTGAATCGGGAATTTTAACAGGTTTATTCGACCGTGTAGTTCGGAGCCTCCTTCGTGATATGGATATCGTGGGGATGGCTCTCTTTTAATGCCGCGGAAGAGATCTTTACGAACTGGCCCTTCTCGATGAGATCCGGGATCGTCGGGCATCCGCAGTATCCCATACCGGAGCGAATCCCGCCGACCAGCTGGAAGACGGTGTCTTCCACGCTGCCCTTGTAGGCGACACGGCCTTCCACACCCTCGGGGACCAGTTTGCTCGCGTCCTGCTGGAAGTAGCGGTCCCTGCTGCCGTTTTCCATCGCGGCTAAGGAACCCATGCCGCGGTATACTTTATATTTCCGCCCCTGATACAGTTCGAACTCGCCCGGAGCCTCGTCGCATCCTGCAAAGATCGAGCCCATCATACACACGTTGGCGCCTGCGGCCAGAGCCTTTGTCATGTCTCCGGAGTACTTGATGCCGCCGTCAGCGATGATCGGAACATCGTATTTTTTCGCCGCCTCGTAACAGTCCATGATGGCTGAGATCTGCGGAACGCCGATGCCTGCGACTACACGGGTCGTGCAGATGGAGCCGGGGCCGATGCCGACCTTGACTGCGTCTGCACCTGCTTTGATCAGGGCTTCCGTAGCCTCGGCGGTAGCCACATTACCCGCGACAACCTGAAGATCCGGATAGGCATCCTTGATCTCCTCTACGGCGTGCAGGATATTTTTGGAGTGGCCGTGCGCGGAATCCACTACAATGACGTCTACCTCTTCCTCCACGAGGGCCGCGACGCGGTCCATCATGTCTGTGGTGATGCCCACACCGGCTCCGCACAGCAGACGGCTCTGGGCATCTTTGGCGGAAAGCGGATACTTGATCTGCTTTTCAATGTCCTTTATCGTGATCAGGCCCGTTAATTTAAAATTTTCATCCACAAGGGGAAGCTTTTCTTTTCTGGAACTGGCGAGTATGTCCTTTGCCTCGTCTAAGGAGATGCCTTCTCTCGCTGTGATCAGACCTTCCGAAGTCATGCACTCTTTGATCTTCTTATCATAGTCGGTCTCGAACTTGAGATCACGGTTCGTGATGATGCCGACTAATGTGCCGTCCGCCTCGACGATCGGAACACCGGAGATCCGGTACTGGCTCATGAGGTTCTCCGCGTCTAAGAGGGTATGCTCTGCTGAGAGAGAGAAAGGGTCGGTGATGACGCCGTTCTCAGACCGCTTTACCTTATCGACTTCCGCGGCCTGCTGTGCGATAGACATATTTTTATGGATGATGCCGATGCCGCCCTGGCGGGCCATTGCGATCGCCATGCGGTGTTCGGTTACCGTGTCCATACTGGCACTCATCATGGGAATGTTCAGTGTGACAGAATTTGTCAGCTTCGTTGTCAGATCGATCATGTTCGGTGTCACCTCAGAGTAGGCCGGAACCAATAACACGTCATCAAAAGTAATGCCTTCGCCAGTGATCTTTGCCATCTTTTTTCCTCCTGTTTGTCTATGTAATCCTGTTTTCATTGTAGTGATTCCCAGGGGTGATGTCAAACCCTTTTCCCTAAATTTTTTGCAGGCTTTTTTCATCTGGCAAAGACTGTTGGTGGGGGAACAGGTATGCTTCAGACACAAAAATTGACCTAAAAGTGGAGATTTTTGTTCACATTTTGTATTTTTTGTGTTACATTTACAATCAGAGACGCGTACAGTGTCTCAAACCAGGAGTAGAGCTATGAAATTTCGACCTTGTATTGACATTCACAACGGAAAGGTAAAACAGATCGTGGGAGGGTCCTTGAGTGATGACGGGGACCGCGCGATCGAGAACTTTGTCTCGGAGCACGACGGTGCCTATTATGCCGAGATCTATAAGGATCACGGGCTGTGCGGCGGTCATGTTATCATACTCAACGGAAGCGAGTCCCAGTATTATGAGGAGTCGAAGCAGCAGGCGCTGTCCTGCCTGCGCGCCTACCCGGAGGGGCTCATGGTGGGAGGCAGCATCACGCCGGAGAACGCAGAGGAGTATTTAAAAGCCGGCGCGAGCCATGTGATCGTCACGTCCTATGTGTTCCGCGACGGGATGGTGGATTACGACCGGCTGGAGGAGCTGGTAAAAGCTGCCGGCAAGGAGCATCTGGTGCTGGACTTGAGCTGTCGGAAGAGGGACGGCGATTACTATGTCGTCACGGACCGCTGGCAGAAGTTTACCGACGAGAAGATCTGGCCCGGGCTGCTGGACGGACTGCGCAGCTATGCGGATGAATTTCTCATCCATGGCGTGGATGCCGAAGGGCAGGCGTCGGGTGTTGAGCGGGAGTTAGTCGAGCTGCTCGGCAGCTGGAGCCGGATCCCTGTCACGTATGCCGGCGGGATCGGGAGCTATTCGGATCTTGAGGACCTGCGCGTGTGGGGGAGAGACCGGCTTGATGTGACGATCGGGAGTGCGCTGGATCTGTTCGGAGGGGAGATGCAGCTGGAGAAGGTGCTGGAGATCTGCAAGTAAATGAATTAAATTATAAAAAGTAAAAACTAAAAACCGCCGTGCGCTTTGCATCGCAGACACGTTGATTTTTGCGCTCCCCTTGCGCCGCCTATAACCTGCTGCTCTCGCGAACTCGCCCGCTTAAGCGGGCTCAGACACGTCTCCGCAGCAGGAGCTATGCTCGGGAAACCTGCAAAAATCTGCCTACCGTCTGCTCATGCAAAGCGCACGGCGGTTTTTTGCAGTTTGCAACATATAACTTCTGCTGGTATAACATAAAAAGATATGCTATACTTATGCCGAAAATAAACTTATAGACAAGATGCCGACAAAGAAGTCTCTTTCGGGATGAGTGTCGGCTTCTCTATATTTTAGAAGAATTCAGTTCAGGAGGGGACACTATGAGTAAGTACACAAAAGAGGATATCATGCAGATCGTCCGGGAGGAGGATATCGAGTTTATCCGGCTTCAGTTTACGGATATTTTCGGACAGCTTAAGAACGTGGCGATCACGAGCAGCCAGTTGGATCGGGCGCTGGACAATCAGTGCATGTTCGACGGGTCTTCCATTGAAGGGTTTGTGCAGATCGAAGAGTCGGATCTCTTTCTCCATCCGGATCTTGACACGTTCACGATCTTTCCGTGGAGACCGCAGCAGGGTAAGGTGGCGCGCTTTATCTGTGACATCTATCGCCCGGAGGACACTCCGTTTGAAGGGGATCCCCGGCTGGCGTTAAAGAAGGCCATCCGGCAGTTGGAGGAAACCGGCTATACCCTTGAGGTCGGACCGGAGTTGGAGTTTTTCCTGTTTGACATGGACGATACAGGACTTCCCACTACACATACCGGAGAGATCGCAGGTTATTTTGAGATGGGACCCAACGACTTTGGAGAGAACGCGAGACGTGACATGGTCCTGACACTCGAAGAGATGGGATTTGAGGTTGAGGCTTCCCATCATGAGGTGTCTCCTGGTCAACAGGAGATCGACTTCAAGTACGGGCCGGCTCTTTGCGCAGCTGACGACATCATGACAGCCAAACTGGCGATCAAGACGGTGGCCAAGCGCCATGGTATGTATGCAACGTTTATGCCGAAACCGAAAGTGGAGGCCAATGGGTCCGGTATGCACATTAATATGTCGCTCTCCAAGGATGGAAAGAACGTATTTTTCGACTCGTCTGACGAGAACGGGCTGAGCCAGGAGGCCTACTATTTTATAGGGGGTCTGATGCAGCATGTCTACGGTATGTCCGCCGTTACGAATCCCCTTGTCAATTCATACAAGAGATTGATATCCGGCTTTGAAGCACCGGTTCACATCGCATGGTCGGTCAAGAACAGAAGTCCGCTGATCCGCATCCCCTCTATTTTGGAAGGGAACATGCGCATCGAGCTTCGGAACCCGGATTCCGCGGCGAATCCGTATCTGGCGCTGGCACTCTGCCTGTCGGCCGGACTGGACGGGATCAAAAACAAGATCCTGCCTCCGCCGTGCGTTACAAAAAACATATATGAGTTGACTGCTGAGGAGTGTCAGGAACTCGGCATCCGCCAGCTGCCCGAGAATCTGAATACTGCGCTGGATGCGATGGAGGAAGACGCCTTTGTCCGCGAGATCCTGGGTGAGCACATCACCGCAGCCTATCTGGATGCAAAGAGGAGAGAATGGGAAGCTTACTGCCGTACGGTCAGTGAGTGGGAAGTGAGTGAGTATCTGAATAAATATTAAAGAAGGCGGCAAAGCGGCGTGACAGGGATTATTATTGCGTTCCCCAAGACGGAAGTCGGGGAAAAAATAAGAGCGATACTTGTCCGCAATGGGTTTCATGTGGTCGGGATCTGTACGACCGGCGCCCAGGTGATTCAGGAGACGAACGAACTGGATGACGGGATCGTCATCTGCGCTTACCACCTTCCGGACATGATGTATCGCGAACTAAATGAATATCTTCCTGCGGAGTTTCAGATGGTCACCATCACATCACGGGAGGACTGGGCCTCAAACGGAGACCCTGACGTGATCAGTCTGTCCCTGCCCCTGCAGGCCCATGAACTGCTCTCCACCATGGAGATGGTTCTCTACAATGTCCGCCGGGCGCGAAAGAGCAGAAAGGGCAGGCCGCAGACGCGTTCTCCGGAGGAGCAGGCGATCATTGAGCAGGCCAAGGGGATCCTCATGTCCCGAAACAACATGACGGAGAATGAGGCTCACCGCTACCTGCAGAAGACCAGCATGGACAACGGGACATCGTTTACCGAGACGGCGCAGATGATCCTGGCTATGTTGGATACGTAACGATGTTGCGTGTTCCAAGATTTTCATGCTATACTTTACGCAATAAATATAAAGGAGCTGACATCATGTTTAAAGTCAACGAAAACTATCAAAAGCTTCCGGGAAGCTATCTGTTCAGCACGATCGCAAAGAAAGTGAACGAATATCAGGATGCCCATCCGGATAAGGAGCTGATCCGCTTAGGCATCGGAGACGTCACGCAGCCGCTGGCACCTGCCGTCATCGATGCACTGCATAAGGCGGTCGACGAGATGGGACAGGCCGAGACGTTCCGCGGCTATGCGCCGGATCTCGGCTATGACTTCCTCAGAAACGCGATCGCGGAGAATGATTATAAAGCCAGAGGCTGCAGTATCGGCCCGAATGAGATCTTTGTCTCGGACGGAGCGAAGAGTGACTCCGCCAATATTCAGGAGATCTTCGATGTGAGCGACCGCGTAGCGGTATGTGATCCTGTCTACCCGGTGTACGTGGACTCCAATGTAATGGCCGGCCGGACCGGGACGTACGACCCCGATACCGGGATGTGGAGTGATGTGATCTATATGCCCTGCGTGAAGGAAAACGGGTTTGTGCCGGATTTCCCGGAGCAGACGCCGGATCTGATCTATTTGTGCCTGCCGAATAATCCGACGGGAACGACGCTTACAAAGGATCAGCTTCAGGGTTGGGTAGACTATGCGAACCGCGTCGGCGCGGTGATCCTCTATGACGGTGCCTACGAGGCCTATATCACGGAAGATAACGTACCTCACACCATCTATGAGTGTGACGGAGCTGTCACCTGTGCGATCGAGATGAAGAGCTTTTCGAAGAACGCCGGATTTACCGGAGTCCGTCTCGGATATACGGTTGTCCCCAAGGAATTGAAGTGCGGGGAGGTCTCATTAAACGCCATGTGGGCGAGGCGCCACGGTACAAAATTCAACGGAGCGCCCTATATCGTGCAGCGTGCGGGAGAGGCAGTCTACAGCGACGCCGGGAAGGCACAGATCAAAGACCTGGTTGCCTACTATATGTGGAACGCGTCTGCGATTCGAAGCGGGCTTACGGAAGCCGGTTTTGAGATATACGGCGGCGTGAATGCACCGTATATCTGGCTTGCGACGCCGGATGGAATGAGCTCGTGGGAATTTTTTGACTATTTGCTTGACACAGCGAATGTGGTCGGAACGCCCGGATCCGGCTTCGGACCGAGCGGAGAGGGCTACTTCCGATTAACAGCGTTCGGCACGCATGAGAACACGATGGCAGCATTAGAGCGGATCAAGGCGCTGTAAGCTAAACAGCGGATAACATAATTATGAAACAAGGCCTGTGCAGATATTCTGCACAGGCCTGTTTTATATAGTGCTGCCCGGTTTTCACTCTTACTTATTTTTCATTGCCGCCCGTTTCCTGAGTGTCGGATCTAAGATCTTCTTCCGCATCCGGAGACTCTGCGGCGTCACCTCCAACAGTTCGTCCGAGTCGATGAAGTCAAGCGACTGTTCGAGGCTTAAGATCCGCGGCGGCGTCAGGGTAAGCGCCTCGTCCGCAGAGGATGAGCGGGTGTTCGTCAGGTGCTTTTTCTTGCAGACATTAAGCTCGATATCTTCCGAGCGGGAGCACTCGCCGACTAGCATGCCGGCATAGACCTTCTCGCCGGGGCCGATAAACAGGCTTCCGCGGTCCTGCGCGTAGAACAGGCCGTAGGCCACAGCTTCGCCCGCTTCGTAGGCGATGAGGGAGCCGAGATTTCGGTACTGGATGTCTCCCTTGTAACGGTCGTAGCCGTCGAAGATCGTATTCATGATGCCGTTTCCCTTTGTATCTGTCAGGAATTCCCCGCGATAGCCGATGAGGCCCCGGGACGGCATGCGGAACTGAAGGCGCATGTAGCCCCCGGTGACACTGCCCATATTTTGAAGCTCGGCTTTGCGTTGGGAGAGCTTTTCGATCACAACGCCTGAAAACTCCTCCGGGACATCGACATAGACGAGCTCCATGGGCTCCGTCCGCTTTCCGTTTTCGTCGGTGTGGTAGAGGACCTCCGCCTTGGAGACGGCAAATTCATACCCCTCCCGGCGCATGTTCTCGATGAGCACGGACAGGTGAAGCTCACCTCGTCCGGACACCTTAAAGCAGTCGGGGCTGTCGGTCTCCTCCACGCGGAGTGAGACATCTGTGTTCAGCTCGCGGAACAGGCGGTCGCGGATGTGGCGGGACGTGACATATTTGCCCTCCTGACCCGCCAGGGGACTGTCGTTTACGAGGAAATTCATGGAGATTGTCGGTTCGGAGATTCTCTGAAACGGGATGGCGACCGGATCCTCCGGCGCGCAGATCGTGTCCCCGATGTGGATATCCGAGATGCCGGAGATGGCTACGATCGATCCGATTTCGGCCTCCTTTACAGCTATCTTGTCCAAGCCGTCGAATTCATATAAGCTGCTGATGCGGACCTTATCCAGCTTCTCCGGCTCGTGGGCGTTTACGATCACAGCATCCTGTCCCACGCGGATACAGCCGTTGTCCACCTTGCCGACCGCGATGCGGCCCACATATTCATTGTAGTCGATCGTGCTGACCAAGACCTGCATGTTCGCGTCCGGATCGCCGGTCGGAGCCGGGATATAGTTTACGATCGTCTCAAACAGAGGGGTCATGTCTTTCGGCTCATCCCCCAGATCGGAAACGGCATAGCCGTATTTTGCGGATGCATAGACGAACGGACAGTCGAGCTGCTCATCCGATGCATCCAGATCCAAAAACAGTTCCAGCACCTCGTCTATGACCTCATCCGGCCTCGCCTCCGGCCGGTCGATCTTGTTGATGCAGACGATGACCGGCAGATCCAGATCGAGCGCCTTCATCACGACGAACTTTGTCTGGGGCATCACGCCCTCAAACGCGTCGACGAGCAGAACAACGCCGTCTACCATTTTAAGGACGCGCTCCACCTCGCCGCCGAAGTCGGCATGGCCGGGCGTGTCGACGATGTTGATCTTGATCCCTTTGTAAGTGACTGCTGTATTCTTCGAGAGGATCGTGATCCCCCGCTCACGCTCAAGGTCGTTGGAGTCCAGGACGCGGTCGATTACCTCCTGGTTTTCCCGGAAGACACCGGACTGTTTTAAAAGATTGTCCACAAGCGTAGTCTTCCCATGATCGACATGTGCAATGATCGCGATATTTCGGATGTCTTGTCTTGTTGTCTTCATAACCGGGCCCTCCTTCTTGTTTTTTTCCAACATGCAACAGTATAGCGATATTTCTTTCGTTTTGCAAGCAGATATTGTCTTGCTTTTTTCGAACTTTTTAGGCGAAAAAATTAACGAAAAATTACCGGTTTAAGCGCTTTTTTTCTTATAAAAACACAGTTGTAATTTTGGCAGGGGTATGGTATTTTACTTATGATTTTTATGAGAATAACCGGAGGAGGGACAAACCGTGGCCAGAGGAAAGGTTCAGGTTATTTACGGGAACGGAAAGGGAAAGACTTCAGCAGCGCTTGGTTATGCGATTCAGGAGGCATGTCACCACGGCTCTGTTGTTGTGATCGAGTTTTTAAAAAAGAAGGATACGGAGGAGATTGTTTATCTGGAGCGGTTGGAGCCGGAGATCCGGGTATTCCGTTTTCAAAAGTCTCAAAAGTACTACAGTGAGCTCTCGCAGCCGGAACAGCTCGAAGAGCAGAGGAATATGATAAATGGCCTCAGCTATGTTCACAAAGTCTTTCAGACGGCAGAGTGCAGCAGGCTGATCTTAGATGAGGTACTCGGCCTGGCGGATGAGGGGATCGTCACGGAGGAGGATCTGGTCGGTCTTTTGGAACAGAGACCGGATGACATGGACATCATTTTGACGGGACGTGTCCTCGGAGCGTGCCTGCATGACTATGCAGATGATATTTTCGAGATCCGAACCGAAAAATTAAGCTGACCGTAAGAAGCGGTCAGATCGGACTGCCCGGAGGTTTCCGGGCGGTTGACATTTTTCCGGCCTTTTTTTACAATGGGGAGTATCAGGAGGAATCGATATGCCTATTTTCACAGGAGCAGGTGTCGCGATCGTGACACCGATGAAGGATAACTATGAGGTGGACTACGATGCGCTGGAGTCCAACATCAATTATCAGATCGATCACGGAACGGATGCCATTATCATCGCGGGCACTACGGGGGAGAGCGCTACACTGACGGAGGCGGAGCACGTGGATGTGATCCGTGCCGCAGTTGAGTTTACAAAACACCGGATCCCTGTCATTGCGGGGTCGGGAAGCAACAGCACCCGGACGGCCATTGAGCTGTCCCAGGCGGCTGACAGCTGCGGAGTGGATGGCGTGCTTGTTGTGACTCCCTACTACAACAAGGCGACACAAAAGGGCCTTGTGGCGCATTATACGGCTGTTGCCAACGCGATCAAGGCGCCTCTTATCATCTATAATGTTCCCTCCAGGACCGGCTGCAACATTCTTCCGGCTACGGTTGCGGAGCTTACAAAGAATGTACCCAACATCGTGGGCATCAAGGATGCCGCGGGCAATCTTGCGCAGTCGGCGGAGATGATGCATCTTTGCGACGGCAAACTGGAGCTCTACTCCGGTGAGGACGGACAGGTCCTGCCGCTGCTCTCCATCGGAGGGATCGGCGTGATCTCGGTGCTGTCCAATGTGGCGCCGCAGCAGACTCACGATATGGTGATGGAATATCTTGAGGGGGACCGCGAAAAGGCGATGAAGATCCAGCTCGACGCTGTTCCGCTTATCAATGCGCTTTTCAGCGAGGTGAACCCTATTCCAGTCAAGGCAGCTATGGAGATCCTTGGTATGCCGGCCGGACCGCTGCGTCCTCCGCTCACGGAGATGGAGGAGCCGCACCGGGAAGTCCTTAAGCAGGAGCTTACTAATTTCGGCTTGTTGTAATTTTGGGCTATACAGCGATATTTTGAGACGAAATGTTTGCGCCCCCGCAGGGCTCTGCGGGGGCCTGATAATTACAGTGCAATAGTTTTTATATACAGGAGGAACCGGAAGCATGATAAAAGTGATCATGAACGGATGCAACGGCCAGATGGGCAGGGTGATCAGCGACCTGTGCGCGGCCGAAGAAGATACCACGATCGTGGCGGGCGTAGATATCAATACGGAGAAGAATTATGACTATCCGGTCTACGAGGCGATCACAGACTGCAGCGAGGCTGCCGATGTCGTGATCGATTTTTCCACTGCAAGCTGTGTCGACGGGGTGATCGCCCACTGTGTTGAGAATCGCATTCCTCTCGTCCTGTGCACGACAGGGCTTTCAGATGATCAGGAGGAAGTAGTGCGGGAAGCGGCAAGGGAAGTGGCTGTCTTACAATCGGCCAACATGTCCCTCGGCATCAACACGCTGATCGAACTCTTAAAACCGGCGGCGCGGGCACTCGCGGGAGCCGGCTTTGACATTGAGATTTTAGAAAAGCACCACAACCGAAAGCTGGACGCGCCGAGCGGAACGGCCCTTGCGCTGGCGGACGCAGTCAACGAGGCCATGAACGACGCCTATGACTACAAGTTCGACCGCAGCTCAGAGCGCAAGCAGCGCGGAAAGTATGAGATCGGAATCCAGTCCATCCGCGGCGGCAATATCGTCGGGGAGCACGAGGTAATGTTCTGCGGTACGGATGAGATCGTCTCTTTAAAGCATGTGGCGAACTCCAGATCGATCTTCGCGAAGGGAGCCATTGCGGCCGCCCACTTCCTTGCCGGAAAACCGGCAGGGCTCTATGATATGGGCGACGTGATCCGCGGCTGAAGATGAGGCAGGCCGATGCGGGATGCACCGGCATTTTTTAGAAAAAAGCGGAAGTATTCTCATCACAAAACTGGGATTTTACAAAAAGTTTAATTTTATAGTGATTTTTCTCATAAGATGAGGTATAATGCTATTTGGAACGCTCTTTTATAAGACAAAAAGGAGACCTATCCCTTTGGAAAGGGGGTGATGGCTACGGGAAGCAATATCGGAAAAGAATTGATGGACGACTTGACAGTGAAGACGTCATTTACGATTCCGATCGGAAAAGGGATCGAAATTGACGAGTCTATCGTGGTCATGTGGTTTATTATGGCTGCCGTGTTTATCGTTGCGTTCATCTTGTCCCGCAATCTGCGAGTGAAAAATCCAAACAAGAAACAGCTGTTTGTTGAATTTTGCATCGAATGGTACTATAACATGTTCGACGGTATGCTCGAGGGAGGCGCAAAGATCTATGCCCCCTATCTGATGTGTGTGTGCACGTTTATCGGCATCGCGAATATCACGGGCCTGTTTGGCGTAAAGCCGCCGACAAAGGATCTAAACGTAACCATTGCCCTGGCAGTTATGAGTATCGTAGTCGTCGAATACGCCGGGATTCATGCGAACGGAGTAAGACGATGGGCCAAGAGCTTTACGGAGCCCGTTGCCATTATGACACCTCTTAACGTACTGGAGATCATAATCCGGCCGTTTTCGCTCTGTATGCGACTTTTCGGCAACGTTGTCGGTGCGTTCGTGATCATGGAGCTGATCAAGATGGCGATCCCCGAGGTCGTCCCCATGGTCTTAAGCCTATACTTTGATATATTTGATGGACTTTTACAGGCATATGTTTTCGTATTCCTGACCGCCCTATATTTGAATGAAGCAGTAGAAGGTTAGCCAAAAATTTTTTAAGAAAAGGAGAGAAATTATGGTAGCACTTGGAGCTGGAATTGCAGCAATCACTGGAATCGGAGCCGGTATCGGAATCGGCATTGCAACGAGCAGAGCCGTGGACGCGGTAGCGAGACAGCCGGAGGCTGACGGTAAGATCATGCGGAATCTTTTGCTTGGATGCGCATTGGCGGAGGCAACCGCTATTTACGGGATGGTTGTCGCGATCCTTATCATTGTTATGCTCAATAGTGGGTCGTAATTCCCGCAGGGAGAGTTATGCTCATCGGGTCACGATTCATGTAAGGAAATGTAAGGAAGGACTTGCGTTATGTTAAGAATCGATTCAAATATGATCTGGGTCTTTATCAATCTGATCATTTTCATTGTTGTACTTTGGATCCCTCTGTTTCGTCCGGTTCTCAATATCATCGATAAGAGAAGGCAGATGATAGACGATCAGTTTGCGACCGCTGATAAAAAGAATAAAGAAGCGGAGAGCCTAAAGAAGCAATACGAGGATTCTCTCTCCGGCGCAAAGCAGGAGTCTGTGCAGATCATAGAGAACGCGCAGAAGCGGGGAGAGGACCAGTATAAGCAGATCGTCGGCGACGCGCAGAACAAAGCGACGGAGCTCTTAAAAAATGCCAACCTCGATGTGGAACGGGAGCGCGAAAAAGCGCTCCAGGAAGCGCAGGCCGAGATTGGCGATCTTGCTATGCAGGCCGCTGTCAAGATCGTGTCGAGTGCCAATTCGGACATGACGGATGAAGAGATTTACAACGAGTTTTTGAAAAAGACGGAGGAGTAGTATGACACAGACAGCTTCCAGATATGTAAGAGTGTTGTGGGAGCTTGGCATCTCACAGGACAGTGCCGGGGATACTCTGTCTATTTTTGAAGAGTCGCCGGAGCTTAAGGACGTCCTTTGTAATCCGGAGATCTATCTGGACAAAAAGGATGAGATCGTGGATCGTATCTTTCCGGAGGACATGCGCAATTTTATGAAGGTCCTCTGCCGGAATAGTTGTGTGCCGTCCGTAGAAGAGATCATGTCGGAGTATCAGATCTATGCCAACACACACAACCGGATCGTAAACGCGACACTTACATATGTGACCCCTCCGAACGACGAGCAGATGGAAGGGATCAAAAAGTTCCTCTTAAAGACCTATGACGCACAGGACGTCGATCTGAAAGAGTGTCAGGATCCTTCTTTGGTCGGAGGATTTATATTGACCGTCGGCGACCAGGAATACGACTGGAGCCTGCGGGAACGCATGAATGCGTTAGGGAAGAAGTTAACAGGAGGTGAGGATTGATGAGCACGATCAATTCAAATGAGATCATCTCGATCTTGAAAGAGGAGATCCAGGATTTCGATTTTGAGACAAAAGATCGTGAGGTCGGTACTGTTATATGGTGCGGTGACGGCATTGTCACGGTATACGGCATCGATCAGGCCATGTACGGGGAAGTCGTTGTCTTTGAGAACGGCGTCAAGGGTATGGTGCAGGATGTGCGGTCCGGTGAGATCGGCGTTATCCTGTTTGGCCAGGATATCGGAGTCGGCGAAGGTACCAAAGTTACGAGGACGAAAAAAATGGCCGGGTTACCGGTTGGAGATAAATGTGTCGGCAGGGTGATCAATGCATTGGGCGCGCCGATCGACGGCGGAGGGGATATTCAGACGGATGAATATCGAGCCATCGAGGAGCCTGCACCGGGGATTGTGGACCGGCAGTCCGTCAGCGTTCCCATGGCGACGGGCATTTTAGCCATTGACTCCATGTTCCCGATCGGCAGGGGACAGAGAGAGCTGATCATCGGTGACCGGCAGACGGGAAAGACATCTATTGCAGTAGATGCGATCATCAACCAGAAGGACAACGGTGTGATCTGTATCTATGTTGCGATCGGACAGAAAGCGTCCAACATCGCAAAGCTGGCACAGACGTTAAAGCAGTATGATGCCATGTCGCATACCATTATCGTGGCGGCTATGGCCAGCGATCCTGCTCCGCTGCAGTACATTGCCCCGTATGCGGGGACGGCGATGGCGGAGTACTTTATGCATCAGGGCAAGGACGTGCTCATTGTCTACGATGACCTGTCCAAGCATGCGGTGGCTTACCGCGCATTGTCCCTTTTACTGGAGCGTCCCCCCGGACGTGAAGCTTACCCGGGCGATGTGTTCTATCTGCATTCCAGACTGTTGGAGCGTGCCAGCCACTTAAGCGACGAGCTGGGAGGCGGCTCTATCACAGCCCTTCCGATCATTGAGACGCAGGAAGGGGATGTCTCGGCATATATTCCGACGAACGTGATCTCGATCACGGACGGCCAGATCTTTTTGGAGACCGATCTGTTCTTCGCGGGCCAGCGGCCGGCAGTTAATGTCGGGTTGTCCGTGTCCCGTGTCGGCGGCGATGCCCAGACAAAGGCCATGAAGAAGGCTGCCGGCAGTATCCGTATCGATCTGGCACAATATCGTGAAATGGAATCCTTCACACAGTTCAGCTCCGATCTGGATGAAGGGACAAAAGAAGAGCTGGAATACGGCGACGGCCTGATGGAGCTCTTAAAACAGCCGCTGTATCATCCACTTTCCATGGCGGATCAGGTGGTCATACTCTGGATATCCACGCACAAGCTCTTATTGAATGTGCCGAAGAAAAATATAAAAAAGGTGCAGGGAGATCTGGTTCACTATTTTTCCACTGCGTTTGCGGATATCATGGATGAGATCAAGGAGAAGCAGGAATTATCGGATGAGCTTGGCCAACGTATTTTGGATGAGGCCCAATCATTCCTGAACACGCATGCCGATGAGTACGGCATAGTGGAGAAAAAAGAGGACAGCGCTGCAGCGGGCAGCAGCGACAGCAGCACGGACAGCAGCGACAGCGCTGCAGCGGACAGTGAAGCCGGAAGCGACAGCAGCACGGACAGTGACGCCAGTGCCAACAGCAGCAGTTCGGACAGCAGCGACAGTAGTGACAGCACTGCAGAGGGCAGTGATGCCGGCAGTGACAGCGCAGACAGCAGCGACACCGGCAGTGACACCGGTGCTGCAGACAGCGACGAGAAATAACTTAAGGGTGACGGCATGGCTAGTGCACAGGAAATCAACAACCGAATGAAGAGCATCCAGGATACGATGAAGATCACGAACGCGATGTACATGATCTCTTCGTCCAAGATGCGTCAGGCGAGAGCGAGCCTTGAGGCGACGGAACCGTACTTTTTCGCGCAGCAAAGGGCGATATCCCGCTTTATCGATGATATCCCGGATAGTCGGGATATCTATTTCGGAAAAGACATCCCTCCGGAAGAGATGACCAGAGGTTATATCGTGGTCACGGCGGATAAAGGTCTGGCCGGCGCATACAATCACAACGTCTTAAAGCTGGCTGAGGACGAGATTTCAAAGCCGGGCAGGACTAAGCTCTATGTGATCGGTGAACTCGGGCGCCAGCATTTCCTCAGTAAACATATGGATGTTGACGGAACATTTGCCTACACAGCCCAGAATCCGACCATGTTCCGCGCGAGGCGGATCCAGGATGAAATGCAGGAGCTCTATTTAAGCGATGAGCTGGACGAAGTCTACATCATTTATACGAGGATGGTCACCCCGTTTCAGATGGAACCGGTGATATGGCGTATGCTTCCCTTAAACAGAGGAATGTATCAGAAAACGGAGGAGGAACAGAATCTGAAATATACGCCTCAGATGAATTTCCACTCTACGATCGAAGCTGTTTTAGACCAGTTGATCCCGAACGTAGTGGCCGGTTACATTTACGGTGCACTCGTCGAGTCATTTGCCAGCGAACAAAACTCTCGTATGATGGCGATGCAGACGGCGACAGACAACGGTGAGGATATGGTTCGCGATTTACAGATCGAGTATAACCGCGTTCGTCAGTCAGGGATCACGCAGGAGATCAACGAGGTGGTCGCCGGTGCGAAGGCACAGCAGAAAAAGAAATCATAAACCTATTGCAACAGAGAGGAAAAACTATGAGTACAGGAAAAATTGTTCAGGTAATGGGACCTGTTGTAGATGTGGAGTTTCCTGACCATCATCTTCCAACGATCCGTGACGCTCTCGAAGTAGACAAAAACGGAGAGAGATGCGTTATGGAGGTAGAACAGCATGTGGGCAATGACGTTGTCCGCTGTATCATGCTTGCCGCCAGTGAAGGACTTCACAGGGATATGGAAGTAACTGCGACCGGCGCAGCGATCACGATCCCGGTAGGACAGGCCACACTTGGGCGTATGATGAATGTGCTGGGGGATCCCATTGATAAAGAGGGACCCATCGAGTCGGATGTGCACTGGGTGACCCACCGCGAGCCGCCCGCTTTTGAAGATCAGAGTCCGGTTGTGGAGATTTACGAGACGGGGATCAAAGTCCTCGATCTTCTGACACCTTACGCCAAAGGCGGAAAAGTCGGCCTCTTTGGCGGAGCAGGTGTGGGCAAGACTGTGTTGATCCAGGAACTGATGCACAACATCGCCACGGAGCACGGCGGAGTTTCCATTTTCACCGGTGTCGGCGAGCGTTCCCGTGAGGGAAATGATCTCTGGACCGAGATGAAGGGTTCCGGCGTTCTGGAAAAGACTTCACTCGTTTTCGGACAGATGAATGAGCCGCCCGGAGCTCGTATGCGTGTAGCAGAGACAGGTCTTACCCTCTCTGAGTATTTCCGCGACCAGGAGCACCAGGATGTGCTGTTGTTTATCGATAATATCTTTCGTTTTACCCAGGCCGGTTCCGAGGTGTCGGCTCTGCTCGGACGTATGCCTTCAGCTGTCGGCTATCAGCCTACACTGGCTACTGAGATGGGTGAAGTGCAGGAGCGGATCGCTTCTACCAAGGAGGGCTCCGTGACATCCGTGCAGGCTGTCTATGTGCCGGCGGATGACCTGACCGACCCGGCGCCTGCCACCACATTCTCCCATCTGGATACGACGACGGTGCTCTCCCGTAAGATCGTGGAGCAGGGCATTTATCCGGCGGTGGATCCGCTGCAGTCGGATTCCCGTATCCTGGAAGTGGATGTTGTGGGAGAGGAACATTACAATACGGCCCGAAGAGTGCAGGAAATTCTGCAGAGCTACAAAGACCTGCAGGATATCATCGCGATCCTCGGTATGGAGGAACTCTCCGAGGAAGACAAGCTGACTGTGTACCGTGCCCGTAAGATACAGCGTTTCCTGTCCCAGCCTTTCTTTGTGGCGGAGTCCTTTACCGGAACACACGGAAAGTATGTCGAGTTAAAGGATACGATCAAAGGCTTCCAGATGATCGTAAACGGGGAGCTGGATGATTATCCCGAACAGGCATTCTTCAATGTCGGATCGATCGAGGATGTGTACGCGAAGGCGAAAGACATGGGTTATGATCCGAGCCGCGCATCACAGCCGGTAGACGGTGGGGATGATGCGGAAGCATCAGCCGAGACGGATGAGAGCGAGGCTCCGGCAGAAGAAGATTCCAAGAATAGACGAGGATCCAGAAGAGAGTCCAGGAAAGAAAAAGAGGCTGAGAAGGAAAAAGAGGCTGAGAAGGAAAAAGAGGCTGAGCAAGAAAAAGAGTCCAGAAAAGAAAAGAAGTCTAATAATGATAAAAAGGCAGAGAAGTAAAATCACTATGAGACAGAAGAACAAGAGAAAGAAAACGAGTAATGGCTAATACATTTCATCTGCACATATTAGCATATGACAAGACGTTTTACGACGGAGAGGCGGAGTCTGTCAAGCTTCCGGCTTTGGACGGAAGCATTCAGTTCCTTGCCGGACACGAGCCCTATATCGTGGCGATCACGGAGGGGGAATTAGTCGTCGTAACGGATACCGGAACGAGAATTCCGGCTGTCTGCGGAAGCGGCTTTGCAGAGTGTCTTGCGGATCACTCAATCGAAGTCCTGGTGGACACCGTCGAGCGTCCCGAGGAGATTGATGTACGGAGGGCACGCGAGGCGAAAGAGCGCGCGGAGGAAGAACTCCGACAGCATCAGAGTACGATCGAGTATCATCAGTCCAAGGCCGCCCTTTCCCGTGCCATGGCGCGTTTAAAAGAGGCCAGCAAATATGTACGCTAAATTTATTTTTTAAAGATTATAAACAAATTGCCGCCTGCATCTGCATGATTTTGCGAATGAGGCGGCATTTTTTCATACAGGCTGATCATAAACAAACAAGCCAAAAACGCCCGTGTTAACAAAATGTTCATTTTTTATTTATAGTTTTATCAAATTCCGCAAACAAAGATGTGACATTTGGACTTTATACTAACACTCACAAGAAGCCTATTGTGCTTTTAACTATTACATTTTCCTTTTTTATAAATCTTTTTCATGTATAAGCCGGTGCGAAAGCATCGGCTTCCTCTTTGTATCATAAAATTTCTCAGTTTCACACCAGATATTTTATATACGCCGAAAACGCAGCGGGGATCGGATACTTATCCCGTGCGTCCTCAACTTCGACAAACAGAAGATCCGCCTCGTTTATCGTCAGCGGATCTATTTCTACCAGATAGCCTGTCAAATGCCATTCCACATGGGAGAAGATGTGCACGGCATCCTCGAGTCTGGTCACCCTAAGCGGGCGCAGGTTCATCTGTTCCACTTCCCGGACTACCTCATCCCCCGTCAGGTGACCGGTCCGGTTGGGAAGCTCATACATACCGGCAAGAAGACCGCGGTCCGGCCGTTTGTTTAAGGCGATCCGGCTGTCATCGCGAAGGATCAGCACCGTACGGTCTTCACATCTTCTGGCTTTTTGTTTTTGCTTTACCGGAAGCTGCGTAACAATACCCTGACGCTTTGCCTCACACAGAGAGAGCCAGGGACATTCGTGACACAGCGGCTCTCCGTTTGGAAGACAGACAGTGGCACCGAGTTCCATCAGTGCCTGATTATACTCGGATGCGTGTCCGTCGGGGATGACCCCGGCAAGCAGACGTTCCGCTTCTGACCGGGTCGCAGGGCGTGCGATGTCAGCATCGTTTGCTGCAGCGCGCATTAAAACCCGGAGTACATTGCCGTCCACTGCGGGAACCGGAAGGTTAAAGGCGATGGATGCGATGGCTCCGGCTGTATAGCGCCCGATCCCCTTTAAGGAGAGGAGAGCCTTATAATCGGCAGGCAGACAGCCGCCGTAATCGGACATCACGGTCCGGGCTGCCTCCTGCATATTTCGAACTCTGTTATAATAGCCGAGGCCTTCCCAGAGCTTGAGCAGGCGGTCCTCCTCACATTCGGCGAGCGCCTGCACGGAGGGAAGTTCCCCGACAAATCGGTTGAAGTACGGCTTTACCGCCTCAACCCGGGTCTGCTGCAGCATGATCTCGGATACCCAGATGCGGTAGGGCGTCACATCCTCCCGCCACGGAAGGACGCGGGCATGGGAAGCATACCAAAAAAGCAGCGGTTCGGTTAAGCGGTTTAAGTCGTAATTCTGAAGCATATAAATGTAAGCGGTGTAGTGAACCGTGATACAACGGAATCGGGTTTACTACTCAGCAGGTGCCGGTTCCGGCTCAGCGGCCGGTGTCTGCTCCTCCTCTTCGACCGGAAGCTGGGATGTGCAGTTGGGGCAGCGGGTCGCAAGAATGCTGATCTCAGACTGGCAGTAAGGGCAGGTTTTGGTTGTCGGAGCCTCTTCCTCTTCCTCCTGCTTTTTCATCCCCTTGCTCATGGTGCTTAAGACCTTTACCAGGATAAAGACGACCAGAGCCGTGATAATAAAGATAATGACAGCGGATATGAATGAGCCATACTTAAAAACGGCGGCACCGGCTGCCTCGGCGGCATCCAGTGAATCATAGTGCTGACCGTTTAAAGATACAAAGAGATTTGAAAAATCAATGCCTTGTGTAAAAATACCGATGACCGGATTGATGAGGTCATCTACAAGTGCGCTGACGATTGCGGTGAACGCGGAACCGATGATCATGCCAACGGCAAGATCCATCATGTTGCCTTGAAATGCGAATTCCTTGAATTCATTCCAAAATTTTTTCATAATAATGGGTCCTTTCTGTGTATTTCTAAAAATTATCTTAACTATCATA
The DNA here is from genome assembly GCA_020860755.1 of Lachnospiraceae bacterium. Taxonomy (GTDB): domain Bacteria; phylum Bacillota; class Clostridia; order Lachnospirales; family Lachnospiraceae; genus Eubacterium_I. The sequence goes on along the minus strand of JAJBTQ010000008.1, from coordinate 31,810 downwards.
CCACAAATATAGACTTAACGCACATTAATTGGCAAAATGTGCAAGAAAAAAATTGTGTTTTTTTAACATAGTTGAGGTATAATAAATATTAATAACGCAGAAAAAGCCGATGTGAGTGTAACGAACATCGAGGGGACTCTGTTCCCGAGATAAGCGTTCAGAGCGAAAGTAAAGCAACTAATAGTCATTTTTATATTTTAAGGAGGAATACCATGAACAACTTAATACTGGAAGTAGACGGCCCGATCGCGGTCCTTAAGATCAGCAGACCGAAGGCGTTAAACGCGTTAAACAGTGAGACGTTAGAAGAGCTCGATCAGACACTCGGCGAGATCGAAGCCAATGATCAGATCAAGGTAGTGATCCTGACCGGTGACGGAGACAAAGCGTTTGTGGCGGGAGCCGACATCGCGGAGATGGTAAACTTTACCGGTGCAGAGGGACGTGCATTTGGAATGCGCGCAGCGGCGCCGTTCTTTAAGTTGCAGAATATGAGACAGGTCACCATCGCTGCGGTCAACGGATTCGCGCTGGGCGGAGGATGCGAGATTTCCATGGCGTGTGATATCCGAATCGCTTCCGAGAACGCGGTGTTTGCTCAGCCGGAGACGGGACTGGGCATTATCCCGGGATTTGGCGGAACACAGAGACTGGCCCGCTTAGTCGGGATGGGCCGCGCGAAAGAGATCATCTTTACAGGGTCGAACATCGATGCGCAGGAGGCCTACCGCATCGGACTCGTCAACAAAGTTGTTCCGTCCGAAGAACTGATGGATACGGCAAAAAAGATGGCCGGAAAGATTGCAAATAACGCCAGCTTTGCGGTATCTGTCGCGAAGGCAGCGATCAACAACGGCTATGATATGGATATCAAAAACGCGGTCGAATATGAGGCCAATCTGTTCGGGATCACCTGCTCTACGCATGATCAGGTTGAGGGAATGACGGCATTTTTGGAGAAACGCAAAGAGAAGAATTTTACGGATTTCTGATAAATTAAATAATAAAAACTTTAGAATCCGTACACAGGATAGCAATATTTATGGGATAAAATATTTTCAGTTAAAATATCGAGGAATATCGGTTTTTAGGAAAAGGAGGTGGCCAAATTGCAGGAGAATTCGGAAAAGCAAGATGAAGAGTTACTGGATCTTGGCAATCGGATGATAAGACTTCGCTACTCCATGGATTCCAGTCATCTGTCGACGATTTTCAAAGAAATGTCTATTTCGGATTATCTGATCCTCTACAATCTGGCTCGCCGAATGGGACTTCACGAACCGGAGACAAGGGTCTATCTGAGCGAGATCAGCAAAGAAATGAACTTTCCGATCAGCCGCGTTTCCCGTCTGGTGCAAAACCTGCAGAACAAGGGATATGTTTACTGGGAGCACGACAGCAAAGGGACCTATATCTATCTCTCGGAGATCGGACGCTCTGCGATGAAATCCCAGCAGGAGTTTTTGCGGACGTTTTTCGGGAATGTCATTAACAAGATGGGTAAGGATGAGTTTATCAAGTGCCTCGAACAGATGGACCGCTTGGAAGAAGTAATAGAGTCGGAGGCAGTACGTCTCACGGAAGAAGGAATAGAGGATCAGACAGAGTAAAATACTACAGGCAGGGGATCAGATGAAGTAAAATGATACAGGCAGGGGATCGGATGGATCCTCTGCCTGTTCTTTTTTTTGTATTTTTTCCTTGAAAGAGTTTATGCCGAGTTGTCTTTTCAGCGTTCGTCTTCCTTTAGCTGTTCGGCACTCATCTCATTAAAGACTTTCATTTTCATGCGATACAGCTGATCCGAAAGGTCCACATACACCTCGGCCGGATTGACAAAACGCATGTTTTCATCCCAGAGCGTGCCCTTTTCCCGATCACAGATCTTTTGAATATCCAAAACGGTGGGAGAGGTGTAGACACATTTCCCCTCATCAAAGATAGGTACGAGCAGACTTCTCATGGTGTAGGTGCCGCCGGGCAGGTGTGTTCGCTTCCAGGTGTCGATCGGATCGTAGAGAGTCATATCCTCGGATTCGTCAAACGTTTCCCCGGTGAGACAGATCAGATCCGCCCGGATCTTCCCGGTCGTTCTGTCATAGATGCGATAGATATCTTTATTGCCGGGGTTGGTGACCTTCTCTGTGTTTTCGGAAAGCTTGATCTTCGGGATAAATTTACCGTTCTCATCCCGGATGGCGGCAAGCTTATATACTCCGCCGAACGCCGGCCAATCCTTGGAGGTGATCAGGCTTGTGCCGACACCCCAGGATGTGATCATAGCTCCCTGACTCTTTAACGTCTCGATCAGGTATTCGTCCAGATCATTGGAAGCGGTAATGACAGCATCCGGGAATCCGGCGTCATCCAGCATCTTCCGGGCCTTTTTGGAGAGATATGCCAGGTCGCCGCTGTCCATACGGATTCCGTAGTTTTTCATTTCTATGCCGGAATCCCTCATTTCCGTGAAGACACGGATGGCATTGGGGAGACCGGATTTTAACGTGTCATAGGTGTCAACGAGCAGGGTGCATGCGTTGGGATAAAACTCCGCATAGGTCTTGAAAGCGGTGTACTCATCCGGAAAACTCATGATCCAGCTGTGGGCATGGGTCCCTTTTACCGGAATGTTGAACGTCTGTCCGGCCAGCACATTGGACGTACCGTTGCATCCGCCGATAACAGCCGCCCTTGCGCCCAGGATACCGGAGTCGGGTCCCTGTGCCCGGCGGAGTCCGAACTCCATGACGCCGTCTCCCTTCGCCGCGTAGCAGACGCGTGACGCCTTTGTTGCGATCAGGCTCTGGTGATTGATGATGTTTAGGATGGCCGTCTCTAAGAGCTGTGCCTCCATAATGGGAGCGATGACTTTGATGATCGGTTCCCGCGGAAAGATAATGGTCCCCTCCGGGATGGCATAGATGCTGCCGGAAAAACGGAACGTGCTTAAGTATTTTAAGAAATCATCGTCGAACATTCCGAGGCTTTCCAGATAGCGAATGTCGTCCGTGGTAAACTGCAGGTTGTCAATATACTCGATAACCTGTTCCAAGCCGGCGGCAATGGCGTATCCGCCCCCGGAAGGATTGTCGCGATAGAACATGTCAAATACGACAACATCCCGATTGCCGGTTTTAAAATATCCCTGCATCATCGTGATCTCATATAAGTCAGTCAACAGAGTCAGGTTTGACGATCTCATGATAGGTACCCTCCTAAAGTGCGGCGGTTTTTTCTGTGTGAACAGTATACTCGCTTTTTTCAGCGTAGTAAAGGGAAAAAGGATTGACAATTTTTTTTATTCCACGTATAATGCAGGTGTTTTGAAAGAGAAAAGCTGTGACGAAGACAGTAATCTGGAATGAAGTTTCCAAGCGAGCCGGGTTGGTGTGAGCCGGTATCAGTAGTTCCAGCCGAACATCCCTTCCGAGCTTCAGCTTTGAAATGCAGCGGCAGAGTAGAGGCTGACGGGTTTTTCCTCCGTTATGGGGAAACGGTATGCGGCACGGTGTGCCAAGTACTTCGAACAGGTGGTTTAACGTGACGGCATATGCCCTCATCCTATTCGGATGGGGGCTTTTCTTTATAATAATTAAGAGAGTGAGGAGACCCGCGATGTATGAGAAAGTCCCAACCAACATGAATTTTGTGGAGAGAGAAAAGAGCGTAAGCGACTTCTGGCAGGAGAATGACATCTTTCGAAAGAGTATTAAAAACCGTGAGGGCTGTGAGGTTTACACGTTCTATGACGGACCACCGACGGCAAACGGCAAGCCGCATATCGGCCATGTGCTGACCCGCGTGATCAAAGATATGATCCCCCGCTATCATACGATGAAGGGCGAGCTGGTCCCGCGAAAGGCCGGATGGGACACCCACGGGCTTCCGGTAGAGCTGGAAGTGGAGCGGGAGCTCGGCTTGGACGGAAAAGACCAGATCGAGGCCTACGGCATCGAGCCATTCGTCGAAAAGTGCAAGGAGTCGGTCTGGCGCTACAAAGGAATGTGGGAGGACTTCTCGAAAAAAGTAGGATTCTGGGCGGACATGGATGACCCCTACATCACCTATGAGGATGACTATATCGAGTCCGAGTGGTGGGCTCTAAACCGGATCTGGAATAAGGGCCTGCTTTACCGCGGCTTTAAGATCGTACCCTACTGCCCGCGCTGCGGCACTCCGCTTTCCACGGCGGAGGTCTCTCAGGGGTACAAGACGGTGAAGGAGCGCTCCGCCATCGTCCGCTTTCGTGTAAAGGGAGAGGACGCCTTTTTCCTCGCGTGGACGACGACACCGTGGACGCTTCCGAGCAACCTTGCACTTTGTGTCAACCCGGAAGATACCTATGTAAAAGTGCGTGCCGAAGACGGATATACCTATTATATGGCACAGGAACTGCTGGAGCAGGTGCTCGGCGATTCCGCCGAGATCCTTGAGACTATGAAGGGGACGGAGCTGGAATACAAGGAGTACGAACCTCTCTTTGCGTGTACCGCAAAGGAGGCGGCAAAACAGGACAAGAAAGCCTTTTTTGTCACCTGCGACGACTATGTCACGATGTCGGACGGCACAGGGATCGTCCACATCGCACCGGCGTTCGGCGAGGATGACGCCCGCGTGGGACGGGAGTATGACCTGCCGTTCGTGCAGCTTGTGGACAGCAAAGGAGAGATGTCTGAGGAGACCCCCTGGGCCGGCGTTTTTGTAAAGGACGCGGATCCGATCATTCTCACGGATCTGGATAAGGAGGGGAAGCTCTTCGATGCGCCGAAGTTTGAGCATGAGTATCCCCACTGCTGGCGATGTGACACTCCGCTCATCTACTATGCCCGGGAGTCATGGTATATCAAAGAGACTGCGGTGAGAGACAACCTGCTCGCCAACAACGATACGGTCAACTGGATCCCCGAGTCCATCGGAAAGGGGCGGTTTGGCAACTGGCTGGAGAACATTCAGGACTGGGCCATCTCACGGAACCGCTACTGGGGAACTCCCTTAAATATCTGGGAATGCGAGTGCGGACATCAGGAATCTATCGCTAGCCGCGCGGAGCTTGCCGAAAAGAGCGGCGATCCGGAGGCGGCAAAGGTGGAACTGCATCGCCCCTATATCGATGCGGTCACAATCCCCTGTCCCTGCTGCGGAAAGGAGATGCACCGGGTACCGGAAGTCATTGACTGCTGGTTTGATTCGGGTGCCATGCCGTTTGCGCAGCATCACTATCCGTTTGAAAATGAGGATGTGTTCCGCGAACAGTTCCCGGCGCAGTTCATCTCGGAGGCTGTGGACCAGACGAGAGGCTGGTTTCACTCTCTGATGGCGGAGTCCACTCTGCTGTTTGACTGCTCTCCCTATGAGAACGTGATCGTCATGGGACACGTGCAGGATGAGAACGGACAGAAGATGAGCAAATCCAAGGGCAATGCGGTCGATCCGTTCGAAGCGCTGGATCAGTACGGCGCTGACGCGATCCGCTGGTATTTCTATATCAACTCGGCTCCCTGGCTGCCCAACCGTTTTCACGGGAAAGCCGTGGTGGAGGGGCAGCGCAAGTTCATGGGCACGCTGTGGAACACCTATGCGTTTTATGTACTCTATGCAAACATCGATGAATTTGACGCGACAAAATATACGCTGGACTATGCGACCTTGTCTGTCATGGACCGCTGGCTTTTGTCCCGCTTAAACTCTACCGTCAAGGCGGTGGACGACCATCTGGACCACTACCGGATCCCGGAGGCCGCGAGAGCACTTCAGGCGTTTGTGGAGGAGATGAGCAACTGGTATGTGCGCCGCGGACGGGAGCGCTACTGGGCGGGCGGCATGGAGCAGGATAAGATCAATGCCTATATGACGCTCTATACTGCGCTCGTAGAGATCGCGAAAGCGGCTGCACCGATGATCCCGTTCATGACGGAGGACATTTACCGCAATCTGGTGTGCAGCATCGACAAAGACGCACCGGAGAGTGTCCACCTTTGCGATTATCCGGTGTGTGACGAGTCGATGATCGATCCGGAACTGGAGGAGCAGATGGATCGGGTCTTGCAGATCGTTGTCCTTGGCCGGGCGGCCCGGAACACTTCCGGCATCAAAAACCGTCAGCCCATCGGGGAGATGCTCGTAAAGGCGGACGCAGTGCTGCCGGAGTACTATATCCGCATTGTCGAGGACGAGCTGAATGTAAAGCGCGTGACATTCACAGACGATGTCAGCCAATACACGGACTACGAGTTTAAACCTCAGCTCAAGACCGTCGGCCCGAAGTACGGAAAGCAGGTTGGAGCGATCAAAGCCGCACTGACCTCCATCGACGGTCCTGCCGCTTATGATGAGCTGACTAAAACGGGGGAGATAAGGTTGACAGAAGCGGGGGAAAATATTATCCTGACAGAGGAAGACCTTCTCATCTCCGTGACGCAGATGGAGGGCTTTGCCGTAGAGACCGGGAATGATATCACAGTGGTACTGGATGAGCATCTGACTCCGGAGCTGATCGAGGAGGGACTGCTCCGCGAGATCGTCAGCAAAGTGCAGACGATGCGCAAGGAAGCCGGATTTGAGGTGATGGACCGCATCACCCTTACTTATGTGGCCGAACCGGAGATCTGTGATGTGTTTGAGGCACACAGGGAAGAGATTCAAAAAGACGTTTTAGCGACTGACATCTTCCCCAATGAGCTTTCCGGTTATCGGAAGGAATGGGATATCAATGGGCACAAGGTAGTGTTAGGAGTGGAGAAAAATGAGTAGTGCAGACGAGGTTTTATTTGATAAAGAAAAGTTTAAGCAGGAAGTGAAGGACAATGTCCGGGGCCTGTATCGCAAAAAGCTGTCTGAGGCGACAGATCAGGAAGTCTTTCAGGCAGTATCTTATACAGTAAAAGATGTGATCATCGATCACTGGATCGCCACGCAGCAGACCTTTGATGAAAATGACCCGAAGATAGTCTTTTACATGTCCATGGAGTTTTTGATGGGCCGCGCTCTGGGCAATAACCTGATCAATCTCACCGCTTATTCTCAGGTACAAGAAGCACTTGACGAGCTCGGATTTGATCTGAATGTCATTGAGGATCAGGAGCCGGATCCTGCTCTCGGCAACGGAGGTCTGGGACGTCTGGCGGCATGTTTTTTGGATTCCCTCGCGACTCTGGGCTATGCGGCATACGGCTGCGGCATCCGCTACCACTACGGCATGTTCCGTCAGAAGATCGAAAACGGCGAACAGGTGGAGAAGCCGGACAACTGGTTAAAGGACGGCTATCCGTTTGAACTGCGCCGGCCGGAGCATACGTTTATCGTAAAGTTTGGCGGATACGTCCGATCGGAGGTGCTCGACAACGGCAAGACAAGGTTTATCCACGAGAACTATCAGGCAATCCGTGCGGTGCCTTATGATATGTCCATCGTCGGATACAATAACAATGTGGTCAACACGCTGATGATGTGGGACGCGGAGGCCACGAACGAGTTCGAGCTGGATTCGTTTGACCGGGGAGACTATCGCCAGGCTGTGGAGGAGGAGAACTTAGCCCGCACGCTTGTGGATGTCCTCTATCCGAATGATAACCACATGCAGGGCAAAGAGCTTCGCTTAAGACAGCAGTATTTCTTTGTCTCCGCTTCTGTACAGCGCGCTGTGGCCCGCTATAAGAAATATCACCCCGATATCAACAAACTGCATGAGAAGGTGGTCTTCCAGATGAACGACACACACCCCACCGTTGCGGTGGCGGAGCTGATGCGCATTCTGATGGACGAGGAGGGCCTCGGCTGGGAGGAGGCTTGGAATGTCACGACTAAGACCTGCGCTTACACGAATCACACGATCATGTCCGAGGCATTGGAAAAGTGGCCGATCGAGCTCTTTTCCCGCCTGCTCCCGCGCATCTATCAGATCGTGGAGGAGATCAACCGCAGGCTGATGGAGCACATTGAGGACAAGTTCCCGGGTGATCAGGATCGGAAGGATCGGATGGCCATCATTCACGACGGCCAGATCCGGATGGCTTACTTAGCGATCACGGTAGGCTTCTCAGTCAACGGCGTGGCCAGACTGCACACGGAGATCCTGGAAAAGAGAGAACTGAAGGATTTCTATGAGCTGTATCCGGAAAAGTTCAACAACAAGACGAACGGCATCACGCAGCGCCGTTTCCTCTACCATGCCAATCCGCTGCTCGCGGAGTGGGTGACGGACAAGGTCGGTGCGGAGTGGGTGACAGACCTGACTCAGACAAGACACTTAGAGGTCTATCTCGATGATCCGAAGGCGCAGCAGGAGTTCATGAACATTAAGTACAAGAACAAAGTGCGGCTGGCTCACTATATCCTGGAAAACACCGGGGTTGAAGTCGATCCGCGCTCTATCTTTGACGTGCAGACGAAGCGGCTTCACGAGTACAAGCGTCAGCTGTTAAATGTCCTGCACATCATGTATCTCTACAATCAGATCAAGGAACATCCGGAGTTGGATATCTATCCGCGGACCTTTATCTTTGGTGCCAAGGCTGCGGCCGGTTATGAGATCGCGAAGATGACTATCAAGCTGATCAACTCGGTGGCTGACGTGATCAACAATGACAAGAGCATCGAAGGCAAGATCCGGGTCGTATTCATAGAGGATTATAAGGTGTCCAACGCGGAGATCATCTTTGCTGGGGCCGATGTCTCCGAGCAGATCTCCACGGCCAGCAAAGAGGCCTCCGGTACCGGAAACATGAAGTTCATGTTAAACGGTGCGGTCACGATCGGAACGATGGATGGCGCCAACGTTGAGATGGCGGAGGAAGTCGGCAAGGAGAATATGTTTATCTTCGGTATGAGCGCCGATGAGGTTATCGAGCACGAGCGCGTTCGCGATTACAATCCGATGGACGTGTTCAACAATGACCAGGATATCCGGCAGGTGCTGATGCAGCTCATAAACGGGCAGTATTCGCCCGACAACCCGGAGCGCTTCCGGAAGATCTACAATTCTCTGCTTAACACGAATGACACGCAGTATGCCGACACCTACTTCTGCCTGAAAGACTTCCGCTCCTATGTGGAGGCGCAGCAGAGAGTGGAGGAGGCGTACCGCGACGAGACACGCTGGGCTAAGATGGCCATGTCGCAGGTAGCGTATGTGGGCAAGTTCTCGTCCGACCGGACGATCCAGGAGTATGTCAATGACATCTGGCATTTGACTCCGATCACGGTGGATGTGGTCGATGATTAGATAAGCTCTAAGTTCAAAAAAGGAACCCTTATGCGGGTTCCTTTTTTTCGGGCTTTTTACTCCCCGGGTTTTATTTTTTCTTTCATCTAATGTCCTCCCTCTGCCTTCTGTCCGGGGTAAAGTCTGTGGCGAACAGCCAGATCGCGAAGATGGTCAGGGCCAGACCGCAGGCGAGCACAATGGGCTCGTTAAAGGCCAGGGTCAGGTCGATGAGCGAACTGAAGTAGACCCCGATCAGGTTGAAAATGATATGGATGAGGATCGTGTAGCGGATCCCCCCTCCCTTATAACAGATATAGCCGAGGATCATGCCGATGATAAACGCATAGATCCCCTGTACAAGATTCATATGAACAAGCCCGAACAACAGGGCCTGCCAGATATTGGCGATCCAAAAGGGGAACGCGCGGCGGGCATAGCGAAGCGTCAGTCCGCGGAAGACGAGCTCCTCTAAGATGGGAGACAGGATCACGGTATACACGGCGACCAGCAGTGTAACGGTGCCGTACCCGGACTGCATCATGGAATTGTAGTCTGACACCAGATCCGGCGCAATCCATCGGACCACGTCTGTCGCCAGAGTACTCACATACTGCAGGCCGATGGCGAGGAACAGGATCGCCATGACCGTGTGAAAGGAAAAGCCCCGGATCGAGGGGGCCTGTTTTTCTTTTTTTGAAGAGCGCTTATTGGAGCGCCGAAACCAGACGCCGAAGATCAAAATGCCGAATATCCCGTAGATGAGATTGGTCATCTGAGGATAGGCCAAGAGGTCTGACGTCCCCATCAGTACAGCCGTGATATCCGAGAGACTTCCGCCGGTCTGGATCACGTAGATGGAGGTCATGACCAGAGTGACCGCGAAGCCGAGGATTAAAATTACCAGAGTCGGAAAAATGCTTAAGAAAAAATTGCCGATTCTTCTCATGGATCCGTCCCTCCGTAGCCATCATCCTTATTCTGTGATATAATATAACATAACTATTTAACGAGGTAAAGACAGTGTCATTCGTCCACTTACACGTCCATACAGAGTACAGTCTGCTGGACGGATCCAACAAGATAACCGAATATGTGGAGCGCGTAAAAGAACTCGGAATGGATGCAGCGGCGATCACGGATCACGGCGTGATGTACGGGGTCATTGACTTTTACCGCGCGGCAAAAAATGCGGGGATCCGGCCGATCCTGGGCTGTGAGGTCTATGTGGCGCCGGGCTCCAGGTTTGACCGGGAATCCGTCCGTGGCGACGACCGGTACTATCACCTCGTCCTTCTGGCGGAGAACGATGTGGGTTATGCCAACCTGATGAAGCTTGTCTCCAAAGGGTTTGTGGACGGATACTATTATAAGCCCCGCGTGGATATGGAGATTCTAAAGCAGTATCACGAGGGGATCATCGCCCTCTCGGCCTGTCTGGCGGGGGAGGTACAAAAGGATCTGCTCCGCGGAATGTACGATGAGGCAAAACAGGCGGCGCTGCGCCTGGAGGACTGCTTTGGAAAGGGAAATTTTTTTCTGGAGCTTCAGGATCACGGCATGGAGGAGCAGCAGCTGGTCAATCAGCAGCTGATGCGTCTGCACGAGGATACCGGGATCGATCTCGTGGCGACCAATGATGTCCATTACACCTACGCTGAGGACGTGGAACCCCACGATATCCTGCTCTGTTTACAGACCGGGAAAAAGCTCTCCGACGAGGACCGGATGCGCTACGAGGGAGGGCAGTACTATGTGAAGTCCGAAGAGGAGATGCGCGAACTGTTCTCCTATGTCCCGGAAGCGCTGGAAAACACACAGAAGATCGCGGACCGATGCAATGTGGAGATCGAGTTCGGGGTCACGAAGCTGCCCCGGTTTGACGTGCCGGAGGGCTATACATCGAAAGAATATTTAAACAAGCTCTGTTATGAAGGGCTTAAACGGCACTACGAAACAGAGCGTCTGCCGGAGGTGGCCGAAAAGCTGGAGTACGAGCTCGATGTGATAGACCGGATGGGCTATGTGGATTACTTTCTCATCGTGTGGGATTTTATCCGCTTTGCCAGAGACAACGGCATTGCGGTCGGACCGGGACGCGGGAGCGCGGCCGGGAGTCTCGTGGCCTATACACTGGATATCACCCAGCTGGATCCGATCCGCTATGGTCTGCTGTTTGAGCGGTTTTTAAACCCGGAGCGGGTGTCCATGCCGGATATCGATGTGGACTTCTGCTATGAGAGGCGGCAGGAGGTCATCGACTATGTCACGGAAAAGTATGGCGAGGACCGTGTGGCGCAGATCGTCACGTTCGGAACGCTGGCGGCCCGCAACGTCATCCGCGACGTCGGCAGGGTGATGGATCTGCCCTACGCGACCTGCGACAATATCGCGAAGATGATCCCGATGGAGCTGGGCATCACGATAGACAAAGCACTCTCCATGAACCCGGAGCTTAGACAGAGGTATGAGTCGGATCCGGAGATCAAAAAGCTCATCGATATGGCGCGCAGGCTGGAGGGCCTGCCGCGGCACACGTCGATCCATGCGGCAGGTGTCGTGATCAGCCAGAAGTCGGTGGATGAATATGTTCCGCTCGCCAGAGGGGCTGACGGCTCCATCACGACTCAGTTTACCATGACGACCTTAGAGGAGCTGGGGCTCCTTAAAATGGATTTTCTGGGTCTTCGGACCCTGACCGTGATCCAGGACGCGGTGCGCAATATAAAGATGAGTCAGGGGATCGATCTGGACATTGACCGAATCAACTACGACGACCCCGAGGTACTCGGCTCGCTTTGTACCGGGAGGAACGACGGCGTGTTCCAGCTGGAGAGCGCAGGTATGAAGAGTTTTATGAAAGATTTAAAGCCGCAGAGTCTGGAGGATCTGATCGCGGGGATCTCGCTGTACCGTCCGGGGCCGATGGACTTTATCCCCGACTATATCCGGGGCAAGAACCATCCGGAGTCCATCACATACGACTGCCCGCAGCTTGAGCCGATCCTCGCGCCGACCTACGGCTGCATCGTCTATCAGGAGCAGGTCATGCAGATCGTGCGGGATCTGGCGGGCTACACGCTTGGCCGGAGTGACCTGGTCCGCCGTGCCATGTCCAAGAAAAAAGCGGATGTCATGGCGAGGGAGCGTCAAAATTTTGTCTACGGCAACGAAAAAGAGGGCGTGCCCGGCTGCATAGCAAACGGCATCCCGGAAGACGTGGCAATTAAAATCTATGATGAGATGACGGATTTCGCGAAGTACGCGTTCAACAAATCTCATGCGGCGGCTTATGCAGTGGTATCTTACCAGACCGCCTTCTTAAAATACTATTACCCGGTGGAGTTCATGGCGGCATTGATGACGTCTGTGATCGATAAATCCACCAAGGTCTCCGAGTATATCCAGGTCTGCCGGCAGATGGGGATCTCTGTGCTGGCGCCGGACATCAATGCGGGGCTGGCCTCGTTCTCCGTGGCCGACGGCGCGATCCGCTACGGGCTGTATGCCATCAAGAGTGTGGGCCGTCCGCTGATCGAGGCTGTCATAGCGGAGCGGGAGAAAAACGGACTGTTCCGCTCGCTGGAGGATTTTATCGAGCGGATGGCAGGACGTGAGATCAACAGCCGCGCCGTCGAAAATCTCATCAAGGCGGGAGCCTTTGACGGGCTGGGCGGAAACCGCCGTCAGTTTATGATGGTCTACAAGTCTCTCCTGGATGCGGTCAATCAAAAGCGCAAGCACACCATGGAGGGACAGATGTCTCTGTTTGACCTGGTGTCCGAAGAGGAGAAGGAACGCTTTGAGATCCGCCTGCCGGATGTGGAGGAGTACCGGAAAGAGGATCTGCTCGCCATGGAGAAGGAAGTGCTCGGCATCTATTTAAGCGGGCACCCGCTGGAGGAATATGAGAGTCGATGGCGAAAAAACATTACGAACGTGACAAGCGACCTTATCCGTGACGAGGAGACCGGTGCAGTGCCTGTCTCGGATGGCGCCGGGACGATGGTCGGCGGCATGATCGTCGGGAAGACGATCAAATACACGAAGAACAATAAGACGATGGCATTCTTAACGATCGAGGACCTGTACGGTACCGTGGAGGTCATCGTGTTCCCGAAAGATTATGAGCGTTACAGCCACCTGATGAACGAGGATGACAAGGTGTTTGTCCGCGGAAGGATCTCTCTGGAGGATGAGAAGAACGGTTCGGTGATCTGTGAGCGGATGTATTCGTTTGACGAGGCCGGACGGGAGCTTTGGATCCGCTTCTTAAACAAGGAGGAGTATGAGGCCCGGCAGGAGGAGATGACAGACCTGCTTAAAGATTCTGACGGACAGGATCCGGTTGTGGTATATCTGGACACTGAGCGGGCGGCCAAGCGTCTGGGCGATCATCTCACCGTCTCGGCAGACTCCGCGCTGATCGCCAGGCTTGGCGAGACTTTCGGCGCGGAAAATATCCGGATCACAGAGCGGGCGATCGAGCCCGGCATCACTGCCCGGACATAAAAAAAGAAATACAGACCCCAAATTTTTTACTTTATACTATTTTTTATAAGGAACTGCATGAATTGTGTGGTATAATGAAAAATGTTTGGGGAGGAGTTGGAGTATGAGATGTCCGTATTGTAATGCACAAATTGACGATGATGCCACTTTTTGTGTGAATTGCGGCAATCCGATTCCTGTTTCTTTCTGCACGCAGTGCGGCGCGCAGCTTGCTCCCGGATCCAAATTCTGCCCTGTATGCGGAGCCAATCAGAATGAGACGACCGAAGACGTACAAAGCACCAATTCAAGGGAAGCACCCTACAACGTCCAGGGCCAGCCATCGGAGGATTACATAGAGGAGCCTGCGCAGCAGGGGGGCTCTGCCCGGAGACAGTGGTGGATCCTGATCATAGTCATTGTGGCAGCGGCCGTTGCCGTGATCTTGTTCTCCGCATGGAGGTTCGGGCTGATCGGAAGCGGTGAAAGTGGAAACGGGTCATCCGCACAGAGTGCTTCGTCAGAGGATGCGTCGGATCACTATCTGACCATTATCACGACGACACTGGAATTTGACGAGCCGGGGTTGACATCCCGGGTTTACATCGATACAGATATCGAGTCCCGGTCTGAGATCACCTGGACCTCTGCCGACACGGCGGTGGCTGCCGTGGACGAAGACGGATATGTGACATCCGTGGGTGCCGGGGCCACGACAGTGACTGCGCAGTGGGAGACTCTGGTGGCCACCTGCGAAGTGAGCTGTGACTTTGAGGGAACAGCCACTGCGGACACAGCAGCTTCTGCCGACACAGCTGCTGCGGATACAGCCGGCTCGGAGGGCGACTATCTCTGTTCCTACAGTTCTGACCGACTGATCACCTCCGCGGATCTGGCGTCGATCTCGTCCGGCAACTACGGCACTCTGCCCGCCGGAGAGACTCTGCCGCAGATGATCGTGAATGAGATTTATGCGAAGCACGGATACCAGTTCCAAAACCCGGATATAGAGGCCTATTTCCAGGCAAAGCCGTGGTATCAGCAGATCGGAAGCTACCAAACGGACCAGAGCATCGTTGAGCAGAGTTTTAACAGCTATGAGAAACAAAATGTTTTGTTCTTAAAATCCGTTCAGTAAAAATGTATGAGAATGGGCATTGAAAACAGAGCATATGAAGCATTATAATATATGTATTATGATACTACGGATTGCTCCGTGCTAAGCACTTCCGCAATCCTGCAAATATTCGCAATCCGCCCTATCGGGCTACTTGCTCATGTGTGTTCGGGTCCGAAAGACGTAAAACCGGGTGCAAGCACCCTTTTTACGACTTATCGTCCCCTTGTATCATAATATATATTATCTGGAAAGAGAGGAGCATTTGTTATGATGAAAAATGTTATGGTAGGACAGTCCGGCGGTCCGACGGCGGCCATCAATTCCAGCCTGGCCGGGGTCTATGAGACCGCGATCGAGCGCGGAGCCCCAAAGGTATATGGCATGTTAAACGGGATCCAGGGTCTGTTGGAAGAGAGATACATCGACCTCTCGGAGCACATGACATCGGGGCTGGATATCGAGTTGATGAAGCGGACGCCCGCTTCGTTTCTCGGATCCTGCCGCTTTAAACTGCCGGCGCTCGAGGGAAACGAGGAGGTCTATGAAAAGATATTTGCCACATTAGACAAGCTGGATATCGGGACATTCATCTACATCGGAGGCAACGATTCCATGGACACGATCGACAAGCTTTCAAAGTATGCGGTGAGCATCGACAGTCCGATCCGCTGTATCGGATGCCCGAAGACGGTGGATAATGACCTGGCACATACGGATCACACGCCGGGTTACGGGAGTGCCGCAAAGTACATCGCGATCTCCATGAAGGAGCTGATCCGTGACAGCTTTACGATCGATTTTAAAAACGGCATGTGCACCATTGTCGAGATCATGGGCCGGGACGCGGGATGGCTGACTGCCGCCGCCGCGCTCTCCAGAGACGAGGACTGTGACGGGCCGGATCTCATCTATTTGCCGGAGCTTCCGTTTGATCTCGAAAAATTCCGCGACAAAGTGGGTGAGCTCCTTGCGCTTAAGACTGCCGTTGTCGTGGCGGTCTCCGAGGGAATCCACACGGCGGACGGAAAGTATGTCTGCGAGATGGGCGAGGGTGTGGCATTTGTCGATGCATTCGGACACAAGCAGCTTTCCGGCACGGCGTCCTATCTGGCGGGATATATCGCAGCGGAGTTTGGCTGCAAGACCCGTGCCATTGAGTTTTCCACGCTGCAGCGAGCCGGTTCCCATATCGCGTCCTTAACGGACAGCATGGAAGCTGAGGAAGCGGGAGCAGCAGCAGTCCGCGCGGCTGAGGCCGGTGATACCGGACTGATGGTCACGTTTAAACGCGTCTCCGAGGAACCCTATATCTGCGTGACTGACTTAGAGGATGTCAGCAAGATCGCCAATGAGGAGAGGGTCGTTCCGAGAGAGTGGATCAACAAGGAAGGCGACTATGTGACGGAGGATTTCCTTGACTATGCCAGACCGCTGATCCAGGGACAGCTGCAGCCGATCATGGTGAACGGTCTGCCGAAGCACTTACATGTGCCGGAAGGCCTTCGGGAAAGATAAAAAAACAATTGACAAACTGTTGTAAAAAGGCGAAACTTATAGTAAAGATAAAACAGTGTAAGGAGGATATTTTATGGGATTAGTCGGTACGACTGAAATGTTTCAAAAAGCCTACGAAGGTGGGTACGCCATCGGTGCGTTCAATGTCAACAATATGGAGATCGTTCAAGGTATCACGGAGGCAGCCGGCGAGCTGAATGCTCCGGTGATCCTTCAGGTTTCCGCCGGTGCAAGGAAGTATGCAAACCACACGTATTTGATAAAGCTGGTTGAGGCGGCTTTGATTGAGAATCCGAACATTCCCATTGCGCTTCATCTGGACCATGGTGCAGATTTTGACATCTGCAAGTCCTGCATCGAAGACGGATTTACTTCCGTTATGATCGATGGTTCCAAGTACTCCTTTGAGGATAATATCGCTTTGACAAAGCAGGTAGTAGATTATGCCCATGATCACGGGATCGTGGTCGAGGGTGAGCTCGGACAGCTCTCCGGCATCGAGGATGATGTCAATGTAAGCGACGAGGATGCGAACTACACGCAGCCGGATCAGGTGGAGGAGTTTGTCGGCAGGACCGGGGTGGATTCCCTGGCCATCGCTATCGGAACCAGCCACGGCGCATACAAGTTTAAGCCGGGCCAGAAGCCGATGCTGCGGTTTGATATTTTGGATGAGGTCTCCAAGAGACTTCCCGGATTCCCGATCGTGCTTCACGGCGCGTCCAGCGTATTGCAGAATTATGTCCAGATCATCCAGGATCACGGCGGCAATCTGAAAGATGCTATTGGCATTCCGGAAGATATGCTCCGCCAGGCGGCACGTTCCGCAGTCTGCAAGATCAACATCGACTCTGATCTTCGACTGGCACTGACCGCGGGTGTCCGCGAGGTCATGTGGGACCACCCGGAGATCTTTGATCCGAGGGAGTACTTAAAAGTCGGTCGTGCGAATGTCAAAGAAGTTGTCGCACACAAGATTACAGAAGTGCTCGGCTGCGAAGGAAAAGCGGCAGAGATGTCCAAGTAAGTCAGGTGACACGGCCTCCGCTTTTCCTGCAGGAAGGGTGGAGGCTTTTTTATGCGCAGGGGCGCAGGAGGGTAGATCATGGCGAGAGAAGTAGAAACGATCGGTGTGCTGACCAGCGGCGGCGACGCACCGGGAATGAACGCGGCCATCCGGGGAGTGGTCCGGGAGGCAATCTCCAAGGGGAAAAAAGTAAAAGGGATCCGAAGAGGCTATGTCGGCCTTTTAGCAGAAGAGATCGAAGATATGGAGGCCAGCAGCGTCTCCAACATTATCGAGCGGGGCGGCACCATCTTAGAGACTGCCCGCTGTCCGGAGTTTGAGACGGAAGAGGGACAGCAGAAGGGCGCTGATGTCTGCAAAAAGCACGGGATCGACGGTGTTGTTGTGATCGGTGGAGACGGATCGTTCCGCGGCGCACAGAAGCTGGCCGACCACGGGATCAACACGATCGGAGTAACGGGGACCATTGATCTGGATATTTCATGCACTGACTATCCGATCGGCTTTCACACGGCGGTTAACACGGCGATGCAGGCGATCGATAAGATCCGTGACTCCGCGTCAGCCCACGAGCGCTGCAGTATCATTGAGGTCATGGGCCGGGAGGCCGGCTATATCGCACTGTGGTGCGGCATTGCGAACGGGGCGGAGCAGATCCTGATCCCGGAAAAGTATGACTATGACGAGCAGGAGATCGTGGATGACATCATTGCCAGCTTAAAGCGCGGGAAAAAGCACTATATCATCATCGTTGCGGAAGGCGTTGGCCACAGCACCTCCATGGCGCGGAGGTTTGAGGCCGCGACGGGAATGGTGACCCGGGCAACGATCCTGGGACACATGCAGCGGGGAGGGAGCCCCACGTGCAAGGACCGTGTCTACGCGACCATGATGGGAGCGATGGCAGCGGACCTGCTCTGCGAGGGCAAGAGCAACCGCCTGGTGGCATACAAGGACGGCGCGTTTGTCGACTTTGATATCGATGAGGCGCTGGCCATGGAGAAAAATATTTCCGACTATCAGTTCATGGTCGGACAGCGCATGTCGATCGTATGATTACCAGCACATCGAACCCCCAGGTAAAGAGCCTGATCCAGTTAATGCAAAAAGCGAGGGCCCGCCGGGAGAGAGGACTCTATGTGGTGGAGGGCGTGCGTATGTTTCGTGAGGCGCCCGCCGACCGGATCGAGGGGATCTATGTCTCGGAGTCGTTTGAGCGGCAGTCCGAAAACAGGGAGCTTCTTGACGGAAAGAGATATGAGGTCCTGTCAGACAAAGTATACCACTTTGTGTCGGATACAAAGACACCGCAGGGCATCCTGTGTCTGGTGCGGATGCGGGAGTACAGCGAGGAGGAGGTCCTGGCGGATGAAAACGGTATGTGGCTCGTTTTGGAGAGCATGCAGGACCCCGGCAATTTAGGTACCGCGTTCCGTTCCGGAGAGGGTGCCGGCATCGCGGGGATCATCCTGGATGCCACAACGGCTGATCCCTACAATCCGAAGACGATCCGATCCACGATGGGCAGCATTTACCGTGTTCCGTTTCTTGTCTCGAAGGATCTTTTGGACACACTTAAAACGATGCATCTGCGAGGGATCCGCATTTTGGCGGCACATGCTGAAGGCAGTGCCTGTTACAGTGAGGAGGACTATACGGGGGCAACGGCATTCCTGATCGGAAACGAGGGGAACGGCTTAAGCGAAGCGGCGCTTGCAGCGGCGGACGAGCGGATCTGCATTCCCATGCGGGGACAGCTGGAATCGTTAAACGCATCCACAGCTGCAGCAATCCTGCTCTACGAGGCGGACCGTCAGCGGAGACAGGGAGAAGTATAGTGTTTCGACTGTGGGCAAAGGAATGGAAAGATAATCGTATGCTCTGTGATATGACGGTATGCGATGACAGCGAAGACACCCGCACGCATAAGGTGTTCCGTGCGCTGGAGGAGGTCTGTGTGGCCTTTGATCTGGGGCAGCCGATCTGGCTTAATGCGGCCGTCGAGGAGTTTCAGGTTCACGCGAAGACGAGATTTTATCAGGACAGTTTTATCGAGACGATTCCGTTTGACTATCTGGAGATCCAGATCATTGAGGAAGATTAGGGGAGCAGGACAACGACAATAAGCAGCGAAGAATATCGCTGAGAAAATATAATGTAAAATTAAGAAAAGGGGGTGAGAAGGTTTATGGCGGATGAACAGCTGCAGGTGTATGAAGATGTCAACGAATGGCAGAATCTGATGTTCCTTTATCGCTCGGCGATCCGGGAGGTGAGGGCTACGCTGGACACGATGAATGATGAATTCCAGTTCATCTACCAGTACAATCCCATCGAGTACATCAAGACAAGGATCAAGACGCCGGAGAGTATCGTCAACAAACTGCGTCGGGACGGATATGAGAGTACTATCCAGAACATGGTGGAGTATGTGAACGACATCGCGGGGATCCGCGTGGTCTGCTCGTTCACCTCGGATATCTACCGGCTGGCGGAGATGATCGGAAAAAAGAACGATTTTTCCATCCTCTACGTCAAAGATTTTATCAAGCATCCGAAGGAGAGCGGCTACCGAAGCTACCACATGCACATCTCGGTGCCGGTGCAGACATCAAAGGGAATCGTTCCCACAAAAGTAGAACTTCAGATCCGTACGATCGCCATGGATTTCTGGGCGAGTCTGGAGCACAAGATCTACTACAAGTTTGAGGGAGACGCACCGGAATATATCAGCAGGGATCTCAGGTCCTGCGCTACGATCGTGGCGAATTTAGACGAGAAGATGCTCTCGCTTAACGAGGCGATCATGGAGCTGGAAGCGGATCAGGCACAGCGGGAGGCCGCGGAAGCGGCAGCTGCGCAGGCGGTCAACGTGTTGAAGGCTGCCGGGCCGGATACCGACGATCCGCGAAAAGAAACCGCGTAGCGGCCCAACGAGCCTGCAAGGACGCGGCAGTGGATTTATAAAACAGAAAAAAAGGGAGATTTATATAAAAGGAGAGACCCGGGATGCCGGGTCTTTTCTTATTGCCTCGCGTGCTTGATCTGCCAGGTGAGGGACGAGGGATGATTCCTTCCGATGCACAGATAGAGAATCAGCGCCAGGATTGAAGCCAGCGATAAGATTGCATACATATTGTGGTATCCGACCCGGTCGATCAAAACCCCGGCCACACCGGCTCCGACGCCGATGCCGATGTCAAACGCGCACAGGAAGGTCGAGTTGGCTGCACCCCTCCTCTCCGGCGGAGACAGACTGACTGCCATGGCCTGCAGGGTCGGCTCAATACATCCAAAAGCAAATCCGGACAGCAGTGCTGCTATAATAAAAGAAAGATTGCCTGGGATGAAGGCCAGGATCAGCAGCCCTGCCGTCATGGCCGGGCAGCAGATATAGAGAAAGATGGCCTCTCCGACCCGGTCGATCATCCTTCCGATGGTCAGCCTCACGGCCAGAAGCATCGCGGCCATGAAGAGGAAAAAGAAAGCACCCGACAGGGAGATCTCACCGGTCTCGGACGCAAATTTTAAGATATAGCTCTCCAGAGAGCCGTATGTCATGACAAAGACCAGCGCTACCGTAGAGGCGGAGAGCGCGTCCCGGTTTATAAGATCTTTGAGAGCAAACTTTTTCCGTTCCATTTTAAAGTAAGGGACTTTCATGGTCAGACCGCAGATCAGGCCTACGACTACGATTATGGTCGTGGCGATATACAGAACCGGGAACCCCCGGTTCATCAAAAACTCTCCCAAAGCGGGCGCGCATGCCGTGGCCAGAGCTGTGGCCATTCCAAACATGCCCATGCCCTCTGCGAATCTGCTCTTGGGGACGATGTCCGTTGCGATCGTGGCTGCGCCGGTATTGGCGGCGGCGAAAGCCACCGCATGGATCATACGAAAGATCACCGCCAGTACGATGGAGGCGATCACGGTGTAGATCAGCAGGTATCCCATGGGGAGCAGCGCCATGCCGCAAAGTCCGATCAAAAGGATCAGTTTGCGTTTGCCGGTGTCCAGCATCCATCCAATGAAAGCGCGGGATATGACAGCCACCACAGCGAAGAGCGCAGCGCACATTCCGGCAACACCCTCCGAATAGCCCAGAAAACTCACAAAAAAGGGAAATGTAGACAATACCATCAGATGGGTCAAAAAGGCGACGAAATTGAGAAATATAACGATGACGAAATTTTTTGACCACAGCTGTTCTTTCGGCGTTTCATCCATAACCTATAATTTCCTTAGCAGTAATAACTGTTATGATACGACAAATTTCTTCACGGATATCATAACTTATTTATTTTAGCATAGAAAATACGAAACATACACTTTAATATGTTGAAGTAAAGGGGCTAAAAAAGGAGCCCGCGGGCGGGCTCCCAAAAAACGATGTCAGGACTCTATTCGGCAGGGTCGATACAGGATGAATTTAAGTAGGCTTCCTGCTCCGGTGTGAGTACGTCGATGGACTTGCCGAGAAACTTTAATTTTCGTGCGGCCACTTCCAGGTCGATCTCCCTTGGAACGGGGATCAGGTGCTCCGACAGTTCCTCCGCGTGTTCGACGAGATACTTGGCGCTAAGCGCCTGGATCGCAAAGCTCATATCCATGATCTCCGCCGGGTGGCCGTCGCCTGCCGCCAGATTGACGAGACGTCCCTCCGCCAGTACGTAGATCCATTGGTCTGAGGAGATCTGGTATCCGGTGATATTTTTCCTCTGGTCGATCGTATCGAGGGCGACCTCGCGGAGGCGCTTCATGTCGATCTCCACATCAAAGTGGCCGGCATTGCACAAAATAGCGCCGTTTTTCATAACCTTAAAATCTTCCTCGCCGATGACTCCGGCACATCCCGTTACAGTAATAAAGAAGTCGCCGATCGCCGCTGCCTCGCGCATCGGCATTACGTCGAATCCATCCATAACGGCTTCGATGGCTTTGATGGGATCGATCTCGGTAACGATGACGCGGGCACCGAGACCCTTGGCGCGCATGGAGACACCCTTGCCGCACCAGCCGTATCCGGCGACCACGACATTTTTGCCCGCGACGATCAGATTTGTCGTGCGGTTGATCCCGTCAAACACAGACTGTCCCGTCCCGTACCGGTTGTCAAAGAGGTGCTTGCAGTCGGCATCGTTAACCAGTACCATCGGGAAGGTGAGATCGCCATGCTTTTCCATTGCGATGAGGCGGATGATACCGGTCGTCGTCTCTTCACAGCCGCCGATGACAAACGGGATCTTGTCCCGCATCTGCGTGTGAAGCATGTGCACCAGGTCACCGCCGTCGTCTATGATGATCTGACAGTCGTGCGACAGCACTTCCCGTATGTTGGCATCGTACTCCTCGTCCGTGCAGCCGTGCCAGGCATAGACGTTCAATCCTTCTTTGGCGAGGGCTGCCGCCACGTCGTCCTGCGTGGAGAGCGGATTGCTGCCGGTGATGTACATCTCGGCGCCGCCTGCCGCCAGCACCTTGCACAGATAGGCTGTCTTGGCCTCCAGATGAATGGAGAGGGCGATGCGGACGCCCTCAAACGGGCGGTCTTTTTTAAAATCCTCCTCCAGACTGCGAAGAAGCGGGCAGTTTTTTTTCACCCAGTCGATCTTGTGTGCGCCCGAAGGGGCGAGAGAGATATCTTTAACGGAACTCATAGTTTTCCTCCTGTTTGAATGTCTTTCATAGCCAGTATAAAAAAAATATCGCAATAAGGCAACCGGAAACTTTGCGGAAACGCCGGGTGGATATACTCAAAAGAGGTGGAAAACGACGATGTTTGTGGTACAATAAAGGAGCAGTGGGAATCGCATTACAAATGGGGGAAATCACAATGAGAAGGAGAAGACTTTTTTATATCATACTGATCGCCGCAGTGGCCGTCTGTGTCTATCTGCTGCTTCTCCTTCTGCTGGTGCGCGCAGAGGTGCCGAATCCGGACTCTTCCATCAACTCGTTATGGGATGCGTTTTGGTATTCGCTGGCAACTCTGACAACGGTCGGCTACGGAGATGTCGCGCCGATGACGCCGCTCGGGCGTGTGATCGGCATTGTGTTTTTGATCCTGTCGATGGGCATCCTGGTCGCCCTGGTCAGTTCGCTGGTCTCGTTTTTGGCGAGTGAGGGCTTCCCTCTGATGCAGTTATCGTTTCAGAAAAAGAAGGATTGGTATTACTTTGCGGATCACGGTCTGGAATCCGACGCTCTGGCAAAACAGATCCTCCAAATGGATCCGGATGCTGTGATCATCTACGGTCAAAGCAGGGAATCGGTAGAGAATGAGCCGGACTATCCGTGCCGGTTTATCAATGTATCTCCTGAGCGCATCACCCAGCGAAAAAAGGGTGTTGGCAGCCGATGCAAGGTGTTCCTTATGCGGGAGAACGACATCGGAGTCAATCCGAGGGCGGTTAATATCGCGGAACTTCCGGTTGACGTGTATGCGCGGACGGCCAGCGGGGAGGACAACCTCTCCGGCAACATCCACTTTTTAACAGCTATGACTGCTGCGCCAGAGAGTATTGGCGCAACAAACCGCTGACGAGTCGGGAA
Organism: Lachnospiraceae bacterium; assembly: GCA_020860755.1. Classification (GTDB taxonomy): domain Bacteria; phylum Bacillota; class Clostridia; order Lachnospirales; family Lachnospiraceae; genus Eubacterium_I. The sequence continues at coordinate 7,906 of JAJBTQ010000008.1, read as the reverse complement.
CACCGGATCGTACTCCTCGGATTTGGACATTACGGACAGGCAATTTTAGAGCGGGCGATCTTAACGAATGTGATCTCTCCGGATGACCGTGTCACCTATCATATCTTTGGCGACGCCAAAGAGTTTTTGCGCATGCACAATCATCTGGACACAGTGTTTAGCCTTCAGGAGGAGTGCGAAGACCGGGACAGCCTGATCTTTCATCGGACCCCATGGAGCGAAGAACATGAGGTGATCCAAACAGCGGACCGCATCATTATCTGTGAAGACGATGAGTTTGAAGGATGGAATATTCTTTGGATGCTGCGCGCGTACTATATCGTTCCGGGACGCATTGATCTCAGGAGTAACCGGAAGGCTCCGGGTCTGTCCTATTTCGGAACGAATGAATCCATCTATTCGCCGGAACATATTCTTCGGACAGGGTTAAACGCGGTAGCGATCGCCATGAACAACCTGTTCCGCCAGGAGCATCCGGATGCGCTGGACTGGGATGACCTGCCGGATTATCTCCGACAGTCCAAGATCGCCGCTTCCGAGCACATGTTTACAAAAGTCAGAATTCTATTAAGCGATGAGAATATCTCAAAGCTGTCGTTTCAGGCCCTTGCAAAGGCGTATCGGGTTTATCAGGAAAACATCAAAGACCCGGCTCTTCTGGATCTGTACCGTCAGATCGAGCACCAGCGCTGGCTGCGCTTTTATTCTTATTACAACTGGACTTACGGGGACACCTACGATCAGGGACTCCGGCAGGATCCGCGGATCCGCCCGTATGAGCAGCTGACACCCAAGCAGCAGACACACGGCGATAATGCCTGGGAGCTGATCGGGGAGATCCGTCTGAGTGAGGACGAGGATTCCTGAAAAAAGCGGTACCGTATGACCGGAAGCATGGTTGGATTTTTGCGTCTATAACGGTAGATTTTTTCAGTTGACTTCTTTACGTTGAAGTGGTACAATTTTGAAGGATTTCTTTCGGACCGGTCCCGGACAGGGGCCGGAAGTGAGAAAACAAGAGAAAGAGAAGAAAAGGAAGGAAAAGAACGATGAAAAAAATTCTTGCAATGAGTGTGATACTCACGATGAGTGTCGGTCTTGCAGCCTGTGGCTCTTCCAGCGATTCCGGAAGTGAGGAACCGGCTGAGACAACCACTGAGGCCGCAGAGGATCTGGAAGAGGTTGACGAGCAGATTGAAGAGGGCGAGGAAGCCAACGAGGGCGAAGAGGCAACAACGGCTGCCGCTGATGGTGAATATGTGATCGGTATTTGCCAGTCGATGGAGCATCCGGCGCTGGATGCGGCGACAGAAGGATTTGAAGATGCCGTAACCGAGGCGTTGGGCGATGCGGTCACCTTTGACGAACAGAACGCGCAGGGCGATTCCGCCACATGTGCGACGATCACAAACAGCTTTGTCTCCAGCGGCGTAGATCTGATCCTGGCCAATGCAACGGCCTCTCTTCAGGCGGCTGCTGCCAGCACAGACTCCATTCCCATTCTGGGAACATCCGTTACCGACTATGGTGCAGCGTTAGATATTGAGTTTGACGGTGTCGTCGGCGGCAACATCTCCGGAACTTCTGATCTGGCTCCGTTAGAGGAACAGGCACAGATGTTAAACGAGCTCTTCCCCGATGCCCAGAACGTAGGACTGCTGTTCTGCTCCGCTGAGGCTAACTCCCAGTACCAGGTAGACAATGTTCAGACCTATCTGGAGGATATGGGTTACACCTGCACACAGTACAGCTTTGCTGACTCCAATGACATTTCGAGCGTGACGACGGTCGCCTCCTCCGAGAGTGATGTGATCTATATCCCGACCGATAATACGGCGGCATCGAACACAGAGCTGATCAACAACATCTGTGAGCCGGACGGCACACCGATCATCGCCGGTGAGGAAGGCATCTGCTCCGGCTGCGGAGTTGCGACACTTTCCATCAGCTACTATGACCTTGGCTACACGACCGGTCAGATGGCAGTACAGATCTTAACCGAGGGCGCAGACATCTCCGAGATGGCTGTCGAATATGCACCGGAGGTAACCAAAGAGTACAACCAGGCTATCTGCGACGCGCTTGGAATCACGATTCCGGACGGATACACCGCAATCGAGACCGAGGAAGAGACCGAGGAAGAGACTGAGGAAGAAAACGAAGAAGTGATCGAGGAAGAAGAAGGGCAAGAGTAAGCCTTGACGAGAAACAGGATTTGGAATAAAATCCTATTTGGCAGTGAGACTGGTGTTTGCCAGTCTCGCTGTTTCTCTCAGAGAAAAAGAACTAGCAGCGAGGGAGAAAAATGAATCTGTTCAGTTTATTTAATTCTTTGCCCGGAGCGGTGGCGCAGGGCCTGATCTGGGGGATCATGGCTATCGGCGTCTACATCACATTCCGCATTCTGGATATCGCAGACCTTTCCGTAGACGGCAGTTTTTGTACCGGAGCCGCAGTGTGCATCATGATGATGCAGGCCGGCTGCAGAGTCGGGGTGGCCATGATCGGCGCGCTGATCGCCGGCATGCTGGCCGGACTGGTCACAGGTATCTTTCATACCTGTATGGGGATCCCGGCGATCCTTGCCGGTATCTTAACACAGCTCGGGCTATATTCCGTCAACTTAAAAATCATGGGGAAGTCCAACCAGCCCATCAACGTGGATAAGTACAATCTGTTGGTTTCCCTTCGCTATATCAAAGATGTGCCGTGGTTTCAGAACACGCTTCTGATCGTGGCGATCCTGATCATTGTGATCATCGTAGTCCTGTACTGGTTTTTCGGACGGGAGATCGGATGTGCGCTGCGAGCCACAGGCTGCAACGATAAGATGGCCAGGGCGCAGGGCATCAACACCGGCCTCTGCCGCGTGCTGGGGCTCGTGATCTCGAACGGTCTCGTCGCATTTGCCGGCTGCCTGCTCGGGCAGTATCAGGGATTTGCCGACGTCAACATGGGACGTGGCGCGATCGTGATCGGCCTCGCAGCCGTTATCATCGGTGAGGCGATCTTCGGAAGGATCATGCAGGGCTTTGCATGGAAGCTCCTTATCGTCGTGTTCGGCGCGATCATCTATTATGTCGTCCTGCAGGTCGTGATCTGGCTGGGCATTGATACGGATCTTCTCAAGCTTTTGTCTGCTCTCGTGGTCGCAGTCTTTTTGGCCATCCCCTTCTGGCAGGGGAAACTGCGCGCCAGAGTTGGTGTGAGGGGAGGTGAGCAGTGATGTTGGAGATCAGAAATGTTTCCAAGACATTTAATCCGGGAACGGTAAATGAAAAGATAGCCTTAAAGGGCATCAGCCTCACACTGGAGGATGGCGATTTTGTCACGGTCATCGGTGGAAACGGCGCAGGAAAGTCGACAATGTTAAATGCGGTCGCCGGCGTCTGGCCGGTCGATTCGGGACAGATCATAATCGACGGGAATGATGTGACGAGACTGCCGGAGCACAGGCGCGCGATCTATCTCGGGCGCGTATTCCAGGATCCGATGACAGGAACGGCAGCCACGATGGGGATCGATGAGAATCTCGCGCTGGCCCGCCGGCGCGGACAGCGGCGTTCGTTCCGAAGCGGCATCAAACACAGCGAGCGGGAGGAGTATCATGACCTTGTCGCGACACTCGGACTGGGTCTGGAGGACCGGATGACATCCAAGGTGGGACTGCTCTCCGGCGGACAACGGCAGGCGATCACGCTTCTGATGGCATCCTTAAAAAAGCCGAAGCTGCTGCTCTTAGACGAGCACACGGCGGCTCTGGATCCGAAGACAGCGGCGAAGGTGCTGGAGTCCACGGAGTCGATCATTGCCCGGGATCACCTGACCACGCTGATGATCACCCACAATATGCGTGATGCGATCGCTCACGGCAATCGGCTTATCATGATGTCGGAGGGAGAGATCGTGCTGGATATCCGCGGCGAGGAGAAGTCAAATCTTACCGTGCCGGATCTGCTTAAAAAATTCGAAGAGGCAAGCGGCGAGGAGTTTGCGAACGATCAGGCGATCCTCGGCTAACCCCGCGCCTCGAAATCGAGGTAGATCTCCCCGAAGAGAGGCTGTAACAGAGAAAAGATATCATCTTTATTTTCAAGGAGCAGAGGAATCTGCTCCTTTTTCATTTCCAGTCTCGCTCCGTTTTCCAGGACGCGCACACGGAAATCATAAAAACCAAGTTCCATCAGTGCGGTTTCCGCCTGTTCCACTTTTTTTAATATTTCTGCGGTGATCCGGGTTCCCGTAGGGATCCGGGTGGCAAGGCAGGCGTAAGCGGGCTTGTCCGCCGTGAAAAGACCGAGCTTGCGGGACTTATCGCGCACCTGATCCTTCGTGATCCCGCTAAGGCGCAGCGGGGAAAAGATGCCGAGCTCTTTAAGCGCCCGCATACCGGGGCGGTCGGCCGCGTCATCGGATGCGTTGGTACCGTCCGCCACGCAGGGAAATCCCTTCTCATCCGCAGCGCTTCGGATCTGTGTAAACAGAGCCATCTTGCAGTAATAGCAGCGGTCCGCGGGATTTGCCGCGACCGGTTCCAACTGCAGGATATCATACTCCATTATAATAATAGGAATATCATGATCTGTGCAGAAGTGCCTGGCATCCTCCAGTTCAAATTCCGGCTGAAACGGTGTTTTCATATAGACCGCGACGGTCTCTTCGGCGTATTGCTTTGCCATATACAGCAGGTAGGATGAGTCGGTGCCGCCTGAGAAGGCGATGGCGGTCTTCGGATGTTCTTTAAAAAATTGCTCCAGTGTCATGGGGTCATTATATCGCAAATACTTTGAAACGTAAAATGCACTCTTTACTTTAAAATTTTACTGTGTTAAAATTTCACATAGGAAAAGTGAATGAAAGGTTTTTGACGGAGGTTATGATATGAATCAAAAGATCCGAACGGAAGCGGTAGATCATCTGTTTGAGGCGATCCTGTCTTTGAAGGATATAGAGGAGTGCTATATGTTTTTTGAGGATGTGTGTACGATCAATGAGATCCTGTCCCTGTCACAGCGCTTTGAGGTGGCCCGGATGCTGCGTGAGAGCCGGACATATCTGGATATCGCGGAGAGTACCGGCGCTTCGACGGCAACGATCAGCCGTGTGAACCGTTCCTTAAACTACGGAAATGACGGGTATGATATGGTCTTTAAAAGGATTGGCGGGGATTAATCTGTTTTTTCCCGGTCGGAGCCCGGTGTGGTATCCATGGAGTCGATGATCTTTTCTACCAGAAGCTTTTTGACATAGATGTCAAAGCTCAACAGGCAGATGAAGGCAAATTTCTGTAAAAAGTCCGCCTCATCTTCGTCCAGCGCGTCCATGGCATCGATGGCATCCTGACTTAAGATGAATGCCTCCCGGATCTCGTCCGTGACGTGCTGTACTTCCGTTTCTTCCAGGGAAAACACAGCGTTGTAGATATCTTCCAGCGACGGATAGCTTTCGGCATCCCAGTACTTATCCGCAAGCGGGCCTAAGATGCTGCGGATATCCTGCATGGAAAGGGAGTTTTTAAAATAGTAGATGAAGATCAGGGTCAGGATGTGCTCTTTGGAATATTTCTTGCGTTCCGGAGGAGGGAGCAGCTTGTTTTTCACGTAATTATTGACCATGGTCTTTGTCAGAACTTTGTCGTCGGGATAACGCTTGGTGGCGCTCAGTTCGCCCTCCATGAACGTGACCACCTGATCCATGTACAGATGGATGTCAGGCATGTCTTCCGGCTGAATGTATTCAATCCGGGAGAGAGAGTCCAAGATACTCTCCAACAAATTTTGAATGTCTATAGTCATAGTTGCTTGCTCCTCTATTCGTATTATAGGGCAGGCCCAGACGGATGACAAGGTAAAAATACAGCTTGCCGAGAGAAACAGTCGGTACAAATATGCGAATATAGGGGAGAGCAAAGGAGGCGATGTATTATCAATAAGATAACTTTAACGATCGACGGGATGTCCTGCAGTATGTGCGAGGGTCATGTCTGCGGGGCAATCCGCGATGTGGTAGACAAAAAGGCAAAAATTCAGGCCTCTCATGCAAAGGGGACCGCGGAGATCCTCATGGACGGGATACCGGATGTGGCAAGGATAAAAGCAGCTGTCAATGCAACCGGCTACAAGGTGACGGATGTGTGTGTAGAGCCGTACGAGAAAAAAGGAAGGTTCGGGCGCTGAGGGAACCGCTTACAAGAGGGACTTGATCCTGTATCTCACAGGATTAAGTCCTTATTTTCTGCTTGCATTTCTCTCTCCGGCGTGCTATGATAAAATCGAACACACGTTCGATAATCTAAAGAAAGGACGGGGGGAGAGAGGATCATGGAAGAGAAGCGGGCAAAGCAGAGGATGTACCTCTGCATTGATCTAAAATCGTTCTATGCCTCGGTGGAGTGCTGCGACCGGGGCCTGGATCCCTTTGCGGCGAATCTGGTCGTCGCGGATCCGGAGCGCACGGACCGGACGATCTGCCTGGCCGTCTCTCCGGCGATGAAGGAGCTCGGCGTTCCGGGCCGGTGCAGGGTGTTTGAGCTCCCGAAGAACATCGACTACATCATGGCGCCGCCCCGGATGCAGCGCTACATCGACGTATCAGTCGATATCTACGGCATCTACTTAAAGTATATCTCCCGGGAGGATATCCATGTCTACTCCATCGACGAGGTCTTCATGGATGTGACGGATTACCTGTTCCTGTATGGCATGACGGCCTGGGAGCTCGGGAGGACCATCACGCAGGATGTCCTTATGACTACCGGAGTGAGTGCCACCTGCGGGATCGGCACGAATCTCTATCTGGCGAAGATCGCCATGGATATCCTTGCCAAGCACGCAAAGGGCGGTATGGCGGAGTTGGACGAGGAGTCCTACCGCTGCCGCCTGTGGGACCACCGGCCGCTGACGGATTTCTGGCGGATCGGGCGGGGGACGACGAACCGGCTTGCGCAGGCGGGCATCCACACCATGCGGGAGATCGCCCAGGCGGATGAAGATCTGCTGTACGGGCTGTTCGGAGTGGACGCAGAGCTTTTGATCGATCACGCGTGGGGGAGGGAGCCGGCGCTCATGCGTGACATCAAGCACTACCGCCCTCACAGCAGTTCTCTCGGCAGCGGGCAGGTGCTCCCGCATGATACGGATTTTGAGACTGGCAGGCTTCTCATAAAGGAAATGACGGATCAGCTGTGCCTGGATCTGGTGGAGCGGTGTCTGGTCACGGACTCCGTGACCCTGCATATCAGCTACAGTTACCGGTATGAGAGAAGGCCGGCTCACGGGACTGCCGCCCTGCCTGTGGTGACCAGCTCCTGCCGGATGATCATGCGGTCTGTGACAGGCCTCTATGACAGGATCGTGGACCCGGGTCTGACGGTCCGACGTCTGACGCTGACGTTCAATCACACCATGGAGGAGACCTGCCGGCAGTATGACTTGTTTACCGATCCGGAGGAGGCGGAAAAAGAGCATGCCCTTCAGCGCGCAATGCTGCAGATAAGGGATCGGTACGGCAAGAATGCCATCCTGCGGGGGATGGATCTGGAGGAGGGCGCGAGGACTATGGAGCGCAACCGCCAGATCGGCGGACACCGCGCCGATGCGGTGCTGCGGCAGCAGGATCCGGGTAAGGAGCAGAGAGGATGACGGTACACAAGAAGATGGCGCGGGAGGAGCGCGCGAAGCAATTCGCAGCTTTTGCCGCTCTGAAGGGGTATGAGGAGGCCCTGCAAAAAAAGGAGGAGGAGATCCTGCTCACCTATGGGGAGGAGACCGCAGACAGCCGCGCTGCCAGGCCCGGTACCCAGGATCGTGATCCTGACGGGAAAAAACCGGAAATTTTTCCATAAAATAGGTAGAAAAGAGATTGCCCTGACGATAAAAAAATGATAGAATAAATTGAGCTTTTAGGG
>JAJBTQ010000030.1:11914-34161 GCA_020860755.1 Lachnospiraceae bacterium | reverse complement strand
GTCCGGGAGGGGTATTTGATGATTCCTTATTTCCTATAAAATAAGGAATCAGTTCCGGATTGTCCTGTCAACCCTCACTCCCGTACAAAGTGAGTCATAGCAACATCACCACAAGCCTTTACTTCGGCAAGCCGATATCCCCCCAGCGTACTTCCGGGTGTAGTCTCCAACGTACCGCCCCCTCCGATCACGACCGGGAACAGGTTAAAGAACAGCTCATCCGCAAGACCGGCGGCAAAGAAAGAATTGTACGTCATCGCGCCGCCTACCACGCAGGCCGTATCATATCCTTTTCCCTCCAGATAATGCACCGCATCCTCCGGAGATTTGGCAGTATAGACATCCCCTTCGACCTCTTCCGGGTTTAACACAACCACATCCAGCGCATCAAACACCTCTTTCATGATCTGGGAAAAAAGCTGATAGGTCGTCAGCCCCATGATCGCATTACCGCACTTCATTGCCGTGCCAAATCCCATTCCGCTGACCTCCTCAGGCGCTTCATAGGCATCTGACTGCGCCATCAAAATCAGTTCTCCGTTCGCCGCAAGGTTAGCTACTAATTGCACTTTCATTTGATTTGTCCTCCTTTTTAAATAAACAACTCTTACATATTTGTCTGCATAACATCACTATTTTGCCTGATGTTCCCGCTTCGCTTTCTTCTCCGCCGCGTCCTTTGCGCGGGCTTCTTTCTCACCGGAAATAAAGGTATTCATATTGTTCCACAACTCACGAACCTGCAGATAACTGCCATCCAGATTCCCCAGCGTCATCTTAACATTTTCCGGTGTCCATGTTCCATAAGGGAAGATTTCTTTATTGATATCGTATCTCATATGCATGGCACTCTGCATCATGGCCATAGACCACACATATGCAATCCAGCTCATGCGAAGCACCACCATGCTCTCACCCCAGGAATTAATGGCCGCTTGAAAGATTTCATCCGTCATGGAAAAATTGATGCAGGCTTTGACAAAGTAAATGCAAAGACGTTCTTCATCATTCCAACAGTCGCATTCGGGGAAATCCACCATTTGTGATTTGATCAGCCCCTCGTATCCGAGTCCGTGATCGGGAACCGCACTGGTATCGCATGCCACTTCCGTACCAAACATATATTCCTGTTTCAACTCATGAGCAATCACCTTGTTGGCCAGATTCATAAAACCAAACGGAGTCGCCTGCATATCACCTTCCATGAGAGAAGTCATCTCTCGTTCCATAATCTGCCAAAACGCCTGCATATCCGGGTTGTTTCCAAGCATCAACCAGCCTTCTGTAGGCGGAACCTTTGAAAGGTTCTGTTTCCCATACTCTTTCATGTCATCGGTAAGATGCTCCAGAGCATCATAGCTTTCTTCCGTGTCTATCCTCGGCAGCCTCAAACCGCCCGGCTCAATTTTGTAACTCATACATAGTTCTCCTTTCTTTTTGAAAAATATAGCACTCCCTCTATTCGTTTCTCATCCTGCCATACTTCCGCCATCCACAAAAAACAATTGCCCGGTAATAAAATCAGAGGCCGCGGATGCAAAATAAAGCGCAATACCGACAAAATCATCCGTCGTTCCATATCTCCTCATGGGAATCCTGGAAATATAATATTCATAGACGTCCGGTTTTTCAAAAATATGTTCTGACAGCGGTGCTTTTGTCAGATTTGGGATCAGGCAATTCACATTAATGTGATATTTTGCCCACTCGGTAGCCAACTGCTTTGTAAGCATGTGTACCGCTCCCTTACTCGCTCCATAAGCAGATGTCCCGGTATAAACGCCTACCTCGCCCCGGGCGGACCCAATATTGATGATCTTTCCGTAATCACGCTTCATCATATCCAGGCAGGCATATTTGCAGCAGTTAAACAGTCCCACCACATTGACATCTAAGATTCTCCGAAAATCTTCGGCAGTTGTCTCTTCCGCCGGCTTAGCCATTGTGTCTCCGGCACTGTTTACAAGGACATCGATTCGACCGTACGTCCGTATAATATCATCAAAAACCTCTTCCACTGTCTCTTCATTTGAGACATTACATGCCCGAAAATCCATGTTCAAAGCATATTGAAGGCCTTCGTTTCTTGCAGATTCCAGTCGTTCGGCACTCCGGCCGATCAGGATCACGTTTGCCCCGGCAGCCGCATAGCCCATCGCGATACCCAGACCAATGCCGCTGCCCCCACCTGTTACAACAGCCACCTTGTCTTTTATACTGAAAAGTTCTGAAAGTTCCTCTTTGGAATGGATCATTATCTCACACTTTCCGGAAGATCAACAGCGAGCATGCTGACTCCTCGATACCAACCACACCGCCGCCATTCTCCTGAAGGGCAAACTCAGCTCCCTTTACCTGGCGTTCTCCGGCTTCACCGCGAATCTGCGTTACCAGTTCATTGATCATAGACAGGCCTGTCGCCCCGATGGGATGGCCCTTCGAGATCAGGCCTCCCGATGTGTTGATCGGGATCCGTCCGCCGATCGCCGTCTCTCCGGCCTCCACCAGTTTTCCGCCTTCTCCGATCGGGCAGAACTGCATCATCTCCGCCTGGTAGATCTCTCCGAACGCGGTCGCATCGTGCACCTCCGCGCAGTCGATGTCCTGCGGACCAATCCCCGCCATCTCATAGGCCTGCTTCGCCGCCACATAGCTTAAACTGGGCTCATCGTAACCCCGATATTTCCCACTGGTCAGACATGCCGCCGCGATCTCAACGCAGCGCTCCTGCACTGCGGACGGCAGGTTCTTATAGAACTCCTCGCTGATCAGGATCGCGCAGGCTGCCGCGTCGGCGACCGGCGCGCACATGGAGCGGGTAAGCGGATAACTCACCAACCGGTCCTCAAGCACTTCTTCCGGAGTCATCTTAAAGCGGTACTGCGCTTTCGGGTTTAAGGCCCCGTTGCAATGGTTCTTTGCCGCCGCAATAGCGATCTGACGCTGCGTCGTCCCGTATTTCCACATGTGGTACTTTGCCTGCATCGCATAGGTATCCATGAACATGGAGCGGCCCGGCCCGGTCTCGAACGTGCTCCCGGTGATCTGTGCCATATCCTGATAGATCGCCATCCACTTCTCCGGGTCCTGCTGGTCGATTCCGCTGTTAAACTGTGAGAAGGTGAGCTCGGGATTATCCGGGATGTAGACCTTCTCAAACCCGACCGCGAGGGAGCAATGGGAAAGCCCTGCCTGAATGTCCCTCCATGCGCCGTGAAACGCCAAAGATCCGGTGGCACATCCACCCTCCACGTTGTAAAGAGGGAGGCGTTCCGGCAACAGTCCGTCCTCCACCAGAGGGGTGATAACGACCTGCCCCCGGATCATATTCTGATCCCAGCTGGCCATCATCGCGCTGCCGCACCATATCGTCTGAATCTCGTCACCGTTTTGGAATCCGGCATCCTCAAGGCATCCGAGGTACGCATCCCGCACCAGTTCCTTATGACTCTTGTCCGGCCATTTTTTGATCGGTGTCGTAAAAGAACCAAGCACATAGACCGGTTTCTTATTTTCATAGTTTGGCTTCATACTAATGTTTCCTTTATTTATTCAATAAACTGTTTGAGATTACATTTTCTTTCATGTTTTCGTCGCAAATTCTTTCATATTACTTTCTACTTGTTGATATGATTTAATATGGAGGGTTGACATAGCAACCCTCCATATTTAAGACTGCAAACTATTCATTTACGTTAGCTGCTATTCAAAAGGAGACGCTTGACCTAACGAATTATAATCCTGCCTGCAAGTCTTCCAGAGTCATATCAGAACCGATAACGCTCAGATCATACTCATAAAGTGCGTTGAACTCGTCAACCGTGCCGTTAGCTTCGGCATAAGGAAGATAAGCTTCATAGTTACCTTTGTATGCATATTCCATATAGGCCAGATTGTCTTCATCGCTGAGTTCTTGAACTGTGATCCCCTGAGCCTCGCAGTCATCAAGAACCTGCTGATCCTCTTCAAGCATGACATCAACGCAGTACTGGGCGGAAGCGCGGGCTGCCTCTACAAGAAGCTGCTGTGTCGCCTCAGACAGAGAATCATATTTTTCAAGATTCATATAAAGCTGAGGTGCCGTTGCGGCCGCGTGTCCGGTCGTGATATAATTGCTGACCTCATTCATCCCGGACGAATAGCCCATATACAATCCCAAGCTGGCGGCGGAGACAATTCCTCTGGATAATGACTCATAGGTGTCGGCCGTAGAGACCGTCTGAGTATTAAGGCCAAGTGCCTGGAAGGTTGTAATATACGCAGCACTGCCCAGAGTGTTGTTTGCCGCTAATGTTTCCCAGCTGCCGCCTTCGTTTGCAGACCAGATACAGACATCAAATGCAGAGTACGTAGCCAAGGCCTTTAAATTATACGCCGCTGCTTCGTTTGCCAGAGCGGTGGCTGTCTCTTCGTTGTTAAAGAAAAGATCATTGCCGGCATCAAGCACTGCCTGATAACCATCAGAAACAATGATACTGCCCGAAGCCATGGGGAGATACTCTACAGCATACTGAGCGCCAGTTAAAGAGATATCGATAGCGCCATTATTTACATACTCAAGCTCTTCCGGTCCGGTGCAGAACGTACCACCGCAGTAAGTATCTGCCGTAACTTTCCCTTCGGAATGCTCTTCCAAATAATCGGCAAAATAATTCACAGTCATTCCGTATTGCGCATTGTCGGCATAGCTGGTCACTACTGTAAAGTTCACATCGTCCAGATCATCGATATTGATCTCACTCGCTTCCGTCTGATCTGCGACCTCTGTGTCGGCTTCCTCTTCAGCCTCTCCCGCGATCTCTTCCGATGCGGAATCAGCGGACGCCGTATCCTCATCTGCGGCTACTCCGGCCTCTTCCGCTGCCTCTGTGTCCTCTGTTTCGGCGCTTGTTGACGCACTGCTGCTATCGCTGCTGTTACCACAGCCGGCAAACAGTACTGCTCCCAGACTGGCACATAAAACTACACTTATTACTTTTTTCTTCATGCTCCATTTTTCCTTTCTATTATTTTTCTTTGCTATTGAAAGAGTTACCAAAAATTATCACCCGTTTTGTGCTGCTATATAGCACCAATTAGCGTTGGTAGCCATAAAAAGATTTTCGGGAAGAACACACCGATCATGACCATGGCCAAAAACAGGATAAGGAAAGGCCACGATCCGCCGAACACCTTCTTCGGGCTTATCCTCAACACATTGGATACCATGAATACAGATAAACCAAACGGAGGGGTAATTCCTCCCAGCTCTGCCAAAAGCACCAGGATAATGCAGACAGCAAACGGATTAAATCCAACTGCCGTAAGCATCGGGAATACGATTGGGATCGTTATGATAATGATCGTCATGCAGTTCATCACGCATCCGCAAAGGATGTAGAAGATGATCACGATCATGAAAACCATCCAAGGCGCAACGCCCAGATTGTCAATCAGGCTTAACAGCCCGGATGCCAATCCGGAAATTGTCACCAGCCTGGAAAACAAAGATCCGCCGACCAGGATAAGGAATAATCCCGCAAATGTTGTGGATGCCTCCCGAATTCCAACCAGAAGCTGTTTAAAGTTCAGACCATTCGGCTTAGCCACAGCATAGATCATAATGGCAACGGATGCGATGCCGCCTCCGACTGTCGCGGGGAACCATCCAAGGAAACTTCCCAATACGATCAAAACAAAGATTGCCAGGATCGGAATCAACAGCCCAAGAGCACGTCCACGATCTCTCCAAGTAACACTTCTGTCTGCTTCTGTTACAGGCGGAACCAGATTTTTGTTTATTCTTGCCCGTATAAAGATGAATACACATAACATTACAACCATCAATATGCCCGCCGAGAGACCCGCCATAAGTCCGGTCCCAATTGAAATATTGGCGAGCAGACATAAGGTCAGAATCGCGATGCTCGGAGGGATCAGAGTGGACAGACAACTGGATGCCGTGATGCATCCGAGCGTAATCTTCTCATCATACCCCTGCTTCTTAAGCTGCGGCGCAGCGATCTTGGAAAATACGACCGTCCCTGCCGTAGATACGCCGGAGCAGGCTCCGAAAATAGCGTTAGCGATAACCACCGTATAAAGCAGTCCGCCGCGTGCCCAGCCGAGCCACGTCTTGGCGGCGTCAAAAGTACCTTCCGCCATACCCGTAATTCCGGCCATGACCCCCACTAGGATAAATAGTGGTATAACGGCATAATCATACGACGAAGCGATAGTTAGAATACCGGTGGATAACTGTGTCAAAGCCATTTGTGACCCGCCCAAAATCCACAATCCGATAACAGAACATAAAAGAATCGATACGTACACAGGGATCCCCACTAAGACCAGTACGATCATCACTCCAAATAAAATCAGACATAAAATCGCTGAACTCGTCATGTTTCATCCCCTCCTTTCGCATCTTGCTCCGGAATTTCGATATCCTCATGCATGATGGCCTCCTCTGCCACCTCTGCCTCGTCGCCTTCAGCTTTCATATCCTTGAAACCGTCTGAGGCAAAATATCGCATCGTGTACCAGACCATTGTAAAAGTCATAATTCCCAGCCCAACTGTCATAATCAGAGAAAACGGCCATAAAGGAAATGCCAATTTTTCAAGCGGAGATGACATGCTGTGTGTGGCAAATGCCGTCCTCATACTCGAAAACTGCTGTTGGCACATAACCGCACTGATCACCGCTCCGATTATATACCCGAGAGCTACAATTGTTTTTTTAATCCCTAATGGGAATCGATCGGTTATAAGATCCACTGAGATCAACCCCGAATCCATAATCTCAATTCCCACAGACAAAAAGACAACCGGAACCAGCAGATATGCAATCCAATCCAATGTACTTGGAATCGAGTTAAACGTTATCTTGGAATAAATCACATTAACCGTCGCCCATAATGCCATAACCAGCAGAGCGACTGCACTGAAATAACCCATAAAGTGGATTATTTTAGAAATGACCTTGTCCGTCTTGATCATTCCATTCTTCTTAAATACGCTCTCAACCATTGCTACCTCCTAACTGTATTGTCTAGGCTCTTGCGGCAGTCCCATGATCTCTCTCGCCTGTGACGGCGTCGCGATGGGACGACCCAAGATTGTGGCAATATCCACTGCCTTCTGTACCAGCTCGGCGTTGCTGCTTGCAAGCTTGCCCTTTTCGATGTAGATGTTGTCCTCCATACCGACCCGTACATGACAGCCCATGGCAATCGCTGTCGCCAGCAAAGGCCACTGAGATGCGCCGACTCCGATGACGCTCACCAAACTGTTTTCCGGAAGATATTCCAACATGGTCATAAGGTGATATGGTGTCGGATAACTTCCGCCTCCTCCAACCCCCATCACAAAGTCAAACCAGTAGGGAGGAGTTAAGAGCCCCTTGTCCAACAGATTCTGCACCATCTCGAAATTTGCTGTATCATATACCTCGATCGCCGGACGTACGTCATACTGATTCATGTATTCCATTGTCTGCTCTGCCTCTGCATGCGAAATACCGAACACCGTATTAATATAGACGTCCTCGTCACGCCCAAATAAAGGTGATTCCCGTTTCTTATAATGAAGCAGCAGGGGCCAGCAAGCTAAGTCGATCGACATCATCTCCGGGCGAGCAGACGCGGCAGCGCACTTCTGTTCAAAAGTCAGCGTGGCGCCACCACCGCCGGTATTTCCTATGATCAAATCCGGGCACTTCTCACGTATCAGATGATTGATCTTTTTATAATCCTCCGGGTCAGTAGACGGCTGAGCCGGATTGTCGGGCTGGCGCGCATGAACGTGCACCATGGTTGCCCCCGCCTGATAAGCCTCATACATGGACTGTGCCTGTTCTTCCGGAAGTTCCGGCAGATTCGGGTTTGTCTCTTTGCCCTGATTCGCTCCTGTGATCGCACAGGTGATGATCAGCGGCTGGAGCTTGGCTGTATTCATCTTGCGACGTGTGATGCCGCGAAAATCAAATTCACTCATCAAAAATACCCTCCCATCAATAATCTTTATGCTTTAATAAAACGGGAGGATTGCCTGACAACCCTCCTATTTTACTTTAATAGCACTCTGCTAAGCACATCACCTACTTCTCTCCGCGCATCATTGCACTGTCGGTGTTCGTCTGCTTGATCCAATCCTCTGCGGAGAGTTCTCCCTCCACTTCAGACGTGCCGATAGTTCCCTTCACCATGCAGCCAAGAGTCTCATGCGCCAGATCGAAGCGAAGGTCGCGTTCGAACGCAAGACGCCAGTGCTGGTTCAACACAGAATGTGTCAGGCGGCGCTGCCAGGGATTCGCCTGCATAAAGCACTGATCCGCCAGCTCATAGGCGCGGTCAATCAGCTTGTTCTCTTCTACGATCTCACCCGCGATGCCCCAGTCAAGCATCTTCTGCGCATCGATCACGGCGCCGGTCAGCTGATAATAGTTCGCGCGGTTCGGTCCCAGCAGTTCGTTCCAGAACGTGTTGCACCCGTCACCCGGGACGATGTGCAGTCCTGCCGCGTGCATCTGCGAGATCGTTGTCTTCGGAGTGATGAGCACGATATCATGGATCAGAGACAGTTCCGGGTGCAGGATAACCGCGCCGTTGATCGCTCCGATCGTAGGAATATCAAGGTCCATCCATGCCCGAAGTTCCTGATACTGCCGCTTATACATGACCTGATAGCCTTTGTACCAGTCATATGGGGTGTTGTAGCCGTGCCATGCCCAGTTGGAGGCATCGATCTGGCCAAGGAAATCGTCCCCGGTTCCGGTAAGGATCAGCACCTCGTTCGACCAGTCGTTGTTGATGTCATGAAGGATGTCTACCAACGCACTGTGCGCATCAATGGACCAGCGGAACGCATCCCCGTCACGGTGGAAGTTCAGCTCCAGGATCCCGTCATCGGTTCTCTTCATGCGGAACCAGTCCGGATACTTATCCTTATAATCCTCAAAATGAGTCTCATATATTTTATCTGCGATTACTTTTTCCGACATAATATCTCCTTTCAATCCGGGTTTTAAAAATTCCCCCTCCACCGTTTTTTCAACGATGAAGGGGGGGAAAAATCGGGATTACAAATCTTCAACCTGATCAAAGTCCGACAGCTTGCCCCAGAACTCCGCAAACTGGTCCTCCACGGGCTGAAGGTTGTCAGTCGTATGGGCGATCGACTCAGGCGTCCAGACTCCGCGGAATGTCATAGAGGAATCAAACTTCATATTTAATGCGGAGAGAAGGGACCCCCATCCGAGCACATAGGCAAACCAAGAAATATTGCGGATCGTCTGCTGCTCTCCCCAGGTGTCAAGCGCCTCCTGGAAGATCTCATCCGTCATCGAGTAATCGTAGAGCGCATTTATAAAATTAATACAAAGGCGCTCCTCATCATTCCAGAGGGCTGATTCGGGGTGATCGATCATCAGAAACATCTTCTCAATACCGAACTCAGTCTTGAAGCCTTCGACAGAATCGACAAGACAGGATCCAATCACACCGAGCATATACTCATTACCGCTCCTCTTGGAGACGATCATATGGCAAATGCTCAGAAAGCAACACGGGGTGCTCTGCATCTGATGCTGACCCTTGTCGTTCTGAATCGCAGTATTAAAACGCTCAATAAATTGCCAAAATGCCTGTGTATACGGATCGTTTCCAAGCATGCGCCATCCTTCGGTCGAAGGCACTTTTTTCAGGTTCAGTTTCGCAAACTTCTTTTCCTCATCGGAAAGCCATTCGATCTGATCCACCTCTTCATCGGTCTGAATGCACGGAAGTCTAAGTCCGCCGGGTTTAATTTGATATGCCATAATTTTTTCTCCTTTCGTTATTTAAATGTTTTATATTATCAGTTTCTTTACAGTCCTTCTGCCAGACCCTCAGGGATCATCGCGCTTCCCCTCCGTCCGAGCGCTTCCATGCCATAGCGATACCAGCCGTAGCACTCAACGAGCGTGTGCTCGCGGTGTATTTCCATTGAATCATCATCAATCGCCGCCGGATAATAGATGCCCCAGATGATATCCAAGCCACCGTCGTCAGCAGATTTAAACTGATGATGAACACCGCCTATCATCCGGTGTTTGCGGTCATAGACCTTTCCGACGATCCGCTCCGTATATTCCGGCAAGGGAGCGGCCGGCGCATACTCGTTCATAAAATCATCGCTGAACTCTACCAACATATCTGCAGGTACGCCGCAGGCAAACTCGATTACGTTGTTGGTCCATTCGTCCTGACCCTCGACCAGATGAGACATGTAGCACATGTGATCCGGGGTAGCTCCGAGCATCTTCCGTGCATCTACTACGGCCGCGTGGAAGCTGTCCATGTACTCCTGAAGGCTCATATCGTCGATATGAATCCTGACATCGATGGATTTCCACTCGCCGTTTGATTTGTTCACAAGATCTACGAGCATGTCATCCGTAGCATCCAACTGCTCTGTTGAAAAGATCTCGCTCGGTTTACAATCCTGATTTTTTAACAGGTCCAAAGCAATACGCGCCTGTTTCAGCTCTACCAACTGTACATGAAGCTCATTGTAAGTCTTTCCGCCATAAGTTGCTGTAAACATTTAGTTTTCCTCCTTTAAAAAATTTTTAATTAAAATTCCCAAAATTCCGCCTTGATTCCGCCTTGAATTTCTGGTCATAATCATATCAAACTCAAAAAGGGGGAACCAGTCCAAATCCAGAATCAAAACTATTCTAAAACAGAATACTGTGAACTAATTTTTCAAGTCAACCCGACCCTTATAAAATTCTGGGTAAACGTAGTGTCTCCGCCCAGTTTCAGCTTGCCGGTCGGCAGGACTTCCTCCGGCTTTAACTGTCCGGTCCGCAGCTTATAAAACGTCTCATAGGCCCCGGTGATCGTCATCGTGGGATCCTCCGGTTTCCCCTCGACGACCGGCATCGCCTTGCCGTCATCCATCTCAACATACCAGCATCCGTTTCCGTCTTCCGTGAAATCAAACAGAATGGTGCCTGTCATCCCTTTTAACTGTTCCGCTTTTTCATCTACCAACTTCTTATAATTTTCAAGATATTCCCGTGCACTTACCATTTCTGCCATCGTCTTCTCCTCCTATCTGTAAATGTAGTCGCCGTCCTCATACTTCGGCGGGATCACCGGTACCTGCAGGTAGGAATCGTACTCCCCGCCGGTATGGATGATGTGGTTCCCCTTGTTCGTGAACTGCGGGTCCTCGGCAAACGTCCAGTTCTCACGTACGTATGCCCCCTGTACCGTGATCCGGATCGCCTGCCCCTTGTGCCAGATCCGGCTGATCGGCCAGATGTCGATCTCGACCGGTACGATCTGCCCCGGCTCCAGGTACTCGTCGCAGTCATGTGCCTGGATCGGGAAGTAATCCGTGGAAAGATCCTCATCCAGCTTTCTGCGCGATACCCGCATCCGCCCCATGGATCCCGGATACATGGCATCCGCTCCCTCTGCGGGACTCCATACCTTCATCTTTGCCGGGTTGGTGTTCGCGAAGCTCGCCCGGTCGTTCACATAACAGATCCCCATATCCTCTCCGCTCGTGCTCAGCTTGCTCATCACCACGAACAGGTCCATGTCGTTGTAGCCGTCCGCCTCGACCCACAGCTTCAGCTTGATGTGCCCCGTGATCTCCGTGTCCTCCGGGACCACATAATCGAACGTCACCTTCCCGGTGTTCGCCTCGTAGCTCACTTTGGAAACGTTCCCCACCGGCTCCGTCTGCATGGAGGCATCCTCCGCGTTAAGGTACAGTTTCTTATACTGTGTCCGCGGGATTGGGAAGGCCGCTTCCGGACGATGCGTCTGGTAATCGTATTCATAGGCGTCCGTCACATCGATCCGCACCTGCGGCGTGTACTCCCATCCGTTGCGGATCCCCTTCAGATACCGGTCGAAGAACCGTTTCAGGTCTTCCAGATTCTCCGGCATATAGTCGTCCCCCCACTCCCAGGTGCGGTGGAACCGGATCCACTTATTGGGCGTCTTAAGACGCTCAAATGCGAAAACCGTTCCGCGCAGATGGATCACGGTCCAGCCTGCGGCGGCATAGACCGGGATGTCTATGTTCTCCACGTCAAAGATCTTGTTCTGCCAGTACGGACAGTTGACATAGGGGTTCTCCTCCAGCATAGACTTAAGGTCCTCAATGTAATTATGCCCGAGAGACTTATATGCCACCGCGCCGCCGGCAACCCCGTCCGGGACTCCTCCGATACACATCAGGTCGCGGTACACATCGCTCGATGCGTTCCAGGGTGCGATGCAGGTTAAGTATTTCGGCCGGGTGGAAGCGATGCACCACTGGGAGATCCCGAGGAACGAATTCCCGAACAACGCAACCTTTCCGTTGGACCACTTCGGCTTCGTGGCCAGATACTCGATGATGTCCGCTGCGTCTTCCGCCTCCTGCGTCGTCCATATGTTCATGTCTCCCTCCGCGTTAAACGCCCCGCGGGTATCAATGTTGCAGAGCGCATAGCCCACATTTGCCCAGTATCCCGGATCGGCCGCCTCAAACTTTGTCATGGGAGATATGGCCCCCTCCGGTACCGCGCAGACATTCCACTGGCCGTCCACGCTCGGCATCGTAAGCAGCTGCTGTTTGCCGTACAGGCTCCAGCAAAGGATCGCCGGTACCTTCTCATC
This sequence comes from Lachnospiraceae bacterium, assembly GCA_020860755.1. Classification (GTDB taxonomy): domain Bacteria; phylum Bacillota; class Clostridia; order Lachnospirales; family Lachnospiraceae; genus Eubacterium_I. Next base: position 21,518 of record JAJBTQ010000030.1, on the reverse strand, counting down.
GGTATCCGGACGGTAGATATCCGCGTAGCAGATCGTGCCGTCCCGCAGGGGGATCTCCACATCCTGGTCACACAGGACTCCCTCACTGTACACATACGTTTTCGGATCAAGCGGAGCGACCTCCATCTGTTCCACAAATTTCATGGTCGGCCCGAACGGACCCATTCCGGCAGCAGTGTCAACAACCGGCTCCTTGGCCGGATCCGGCGGGCATTTCTGCGCCAGTTCCGGTGTCTGGACATAAACGACTTCCTGCTCCCCTTCGGGGAAATTTACTTTTACCCGTTTTATTCCTCGTAACATAAAATATCTTCTCCTTCTCCTTTCCTTTCTTAAATTTTGAGTTTATAATTGTATTTATAACATGTTTGATTCTAATAATTTTACTTTACTATGCCTCAACCGTGCAAAAAATAATAGAATACGCATACAATCTATTCTGGAAAAGAATAGGTATTGGTGACAGGGCGAGACCGAAGAAAAGAAAAGCACGACTCTGGCAAATAATCTTTTACACTTTCCATTCGCTTCTCCTCCTTATCTGTGTTTTTTTCCATAACCGAATGCTATCGGAGAGCAACAAAATCGGTAAAGAAAAAAATCGGAATACTTAGCATTCCGATTTGTAAAAAAGAGTGAACATATTATTTCGAAATCTCTCAGAAACACAGAGGAACTTCTTAGCCGCGGATAAAGGTCTTTCGCACTTCCTCCAGTTCTTTTCGTATAGAAATATGCTGAGGACATACCTTTTCGCATTTTCCGCACTCGACACACGCGTCGGCCCGCTGCCGGCCTGTCCCAACGGTATGAAGCATCTCTAACTGCGCCGCCGTTTCCATGTTGTGATACAATCGCAGCGCATTCATCGCAGTAAAACACCCGGCAATATTGATATTGTTCGGGCACTCGTTTACACAGTAGAAACAGGAAGTACATGGGATGAGCGGCACTTTATTGATCTCCTCCCGTGCTCTGACGATCACCCCCTGTTCCTCCCGCGTCAACGGTTGGAAATCATGCATGAACGCAGTATTTTCCTTTACCTGCTCTGCGCTGCTCATGCCGGAAAGGACCACCATAACACCCTCCAGCCCTGCCGCAAATCGAATCGCCCAGGAGGCACAGCTCGCATCAGGATCGGCTTCCTTTAAGATCTCCTCCACCGCTTTTGGCGGGGATGCCAGAAGCCCTCCCTTTACCGGTTCCATCACTATGATCGGTTTATCATACTTTCTTGCCACCTCATAACATTTTCTCGACTGTATGGAGAGGCTGTCCCAGTCCGCATAATTGATCTGAAGCTGGACAAAGTCTAATTCCGGATGAGCTTTTAATATCTCCTCCAGTTCTTCCGCCGAAGAGTGAAACGAGAATCCGACATTTTTTACCAGACCGGCTTCCTTCTTTTCCTGCGCCCAATCCCAAACACCGAGCTCATTGCAGATCCGGGTCCGGCTCTCACCAAGATTATGCAGAAGATAATTATCAAAATATCCGGCACCGGTACGCTCCAGCGACGCTTGAAACTGCTTGTCCACCTCATCGATACTTTTACAGATGTCCTGTATCCCATGCCAGGGCGAACACTTTGTAGCAAGCCGGAAGCTGTCCCGCGGATAACGCTTTACCAGCGCCTCCCCAACCACTTCCTCACTGTTTTGATAGACATATGCTGTATCAAAATAAGTAAAACCGGCATCCATATAGAGATCTATCAATTCTTTCGTCGCTTCGGCATCAAAGGTCCCATCCGCTTTTCTCGGGAGCCTCATACATCCGAAACCCAGTTTTTTTCCTGTATACATTTTCAATTATCTCTTAAAAATCATCACAAAAATTTGTTGGTCGGATGTTCCCGGTTATAAGTCAGAATATCACGGATCAAATCTGTTTCCCGCTCTTCGCACCAGGCATACACAATATCACACTTAATCGGCGTGACAATCGACTTAATATTCTGACTGGAATTCACTCGGCTGTGTTCTCCCAAAATGCTGACTCCTGATCCGTTCAATAAATTTGGCAAAATGGACGCCATACTGTCCACCACTTTGATATTCGGCGTATAACCCAGTAAGTCTCTGTATAAATCAATGGGGGCGTTAACCTGACTTCTTTCATCCTCTAATATTTTTGAATAGTACATCGGAAAATAAAAGATATCATTTTTAAAATCTATAAAGGCCGGGGACCGGGCCAATTGATTCACTGGGTGAAACACGGAATAAAACAGATTCAGTCTGCTTGGCATAGCCACTTCGTACTTTATGTTTTTCTTTGGCCGGATCGAGGATTGAATCCGATCCTCCATTGTCACCGCAAGATCATATTTCCCGTTCGCCAAAAAGGTCGGGATTTGATAGGACGGGAGCTGTTCAAAAGAGAGGCTTACGTTTCCGTTAAAGAACTGGTAATCCAACAGCGGTTTCAGGACCCGGTCCGTATCAAGGCCCTCGAGCAACACTACGGAGAGTGTGTCCTGTTCCTTCCCAAGATTATGCGCCTGAAAAAGCACGTCTGTGAAATCACCGGTAGCATTTTTAAAATATTCGTAGATCAGACTACCTTCCTGCGTCAACTGAATCTTTCGGTGAGAGCGGTCGACCAGCTGCAGCTCCAACTCGCTTTCCATAGACATGATATACTTGCTCAGCGTAGGCTGTGCGACATACATTTTTTCCGCTGTCTCTGAAAAGCTCCCGCACTCGGCCAATGCCATAAAACACTTAATCTGAAGTGTATTCATTGTATATCCCCCTGTTTTCTATAGGGATTTTAACAAAAAAACCTCTTTATTCAAGATGTTATGTATGACAAAATAACCAAAAACAGCCCTTTAACCTGGCAGCTCAGGCAAAACAGTCCTTATGCAGATGCGAAGATACGCCGACGGAACAGACAGAGCGGATCCCACCCAGCCGCTGTTTTACGGTGCTCACACTTTATCCATGGGATCCTCGTCAAATGTATCCAGACCGAGCCAAAAATCACGCACGGCTAAATGGGATCCTACCAGAGAGTCTGTGATCGCCTTTACATTTTCCGGTGTCAGGGCCCCATATGGGAATACTTCCTTGTCCTGATCCCAGTGCATATTCAACGCATTCTGTATCATAGAGTGTGTCATGACATATCCAAGCCAGCACATGCGGAGTACGACCTGATTTTCTCCCCAGGAATCGATAGCGGCCTGCATAAGTTCATCTGTCATCTCATTGCGGACACAAGCTCTGATAAACTTGATGCACAGACGTTCCTCCTCACTCCATACCGGATGATCCGGGAAATCCAACATTTGTGATTTCACGATATCGTTGTAGTCAAATCCCTGATCATGCAGCGCTCCGACCGTGCATGCAGTCATTACGCCACGATTATATTCATTACCCATCTCATGGGAGATGATTTCGTTGGCAAACCACAAATATCCTCCAAAAGGTTTCCCTTGAAAATCTCCATCAAAAAGTGCGGTCATTTGTCGCTCCCAGATCTGCAGAATTGCCTGCATATCCGGATTGTTCCCAAGCATATACCAGCCATCCGTGTGTGGTACTCTGGCCAAACTCTTTTTAGCGAATTCTTTCATGTCATCCGTCATAGAATCATTCGCATCGATTGCTTCCGGCGAATTCATAAGCGGAAGGCGCAGTCCGTCGGGTTCAATTTTGTGACTCATATTAAATGCCTCCTTATAATTTAATTATTAAGTGTGTCAGGTTTAATTTATATATAGGATAAAACCAAGAAATGTTAGCAACAAGATTGGAAATGGAATAATATTATATAAAGAAATGGAATAAGAATAAAAATATACCCTGCCCGGCGATTACCCGGCAGGGTATATCAGAAACGTTTTAATATATACCTTTTAATTTTCTACCGTCAATTCAACCGGATCGATATTCGGCACGCTCGGATCGAAAATACGGCGGATCGCCAGCACCGGCCGGTAATTATAATTGTCGGAGATCTTGATCCCTCCGATCGGATAAGCAGCCGAGTTCGATGCATGTACGATCTGTCCGTTTCCGATATAGATCGCGCAGTGCCCGTCATAGCAGATAATGTCACCGGGCAGCAGCTCCGATGAGGAGACTCCATATCCTACAGAACGCAGGGCTCCGGAGTAATGCGGGAGCGATACACCGAAGTGCCCGTAAACGGACTGAATGAATCCGGAACAGTCCGTACCCTGTGTCAGACTTGTGCCGCCCCAGAAGTAGGGATTGCCGATATACTGGCAGGCATAATCCGCCACCATCTGTCCGCTGATGGATTCCGTCATATCAAAGATACTGGTCTCAGACGAATAGCTGTCCTTGATGGAATCATATGTGCCGAGATACCCGTCCGCAGTCTCAATGCAGGTTGAGATATTGAGGTCATTTTCAGGGTCTGCTTCATCCATATAGTCATTGACGAAAGTACGGACATCCTGGGAAACCGTAGACTCATCGGACATAAGATCTGTTTTTAACGTATCGAACTGTCCCTCGGTTTCGGGGTTCTCTAACGTCTCCAGCAGAAATGCCGTCTGATAGGCATACGAAAACGAATTGTTGGAAACGTACTCGTCCAGCTTGTCTTTCCAATCACCCGACCATTTAAGAAGGCCGTCCCCGTCTGTATCAAAACCACTTATGTTATCGATCACACCCATAACGGAGCAGGCACCTGTATGAGACATTCCCGCGTCCCGAAAAGCAACATAGATCCCCTGCTTTTTGATCGCCAGAAGCTCTTCTTTTGAGATGGTCACGATGGCTTCCATCGGAGGCGCGACAGTTTCGGCGGCTGCCTCCTGCACTTCCTCCTGTACCTGTTCCTCTTCCTGAGCCTGTTCCTCTTGCTGGGTCTGTTCCTGTTCCTCTTCCTGAGCTTTTTCCTCTTTCTGAGTCTGCTCCTCTTTTTTCTCTTCCGTCTGTGTCACAGTATTATCGGCAGCGCCATCATCCCCGGTTGATTCTGGTTGATCCTCAGGATTTTCCGTCTGCTGGGTGTCGCCCTGATCGGAAGGGTCCTCCGGTGCATTCTCCTCCGTCTGTTCCGGGTCAGGATCAGCCGGTGTATTCGGGTCCGCGTCAGGATCGTCCGGATTTACTGCTTCCGGATCTTCCGGCAGTTCCGATACAACTGCCGTATCTTCTGCGGCAAAAGCCGTTATCCCGGTTAATCCGCTCCCTGCAACGGCCGTAAAAGCAAACGCAGTGATCAAGGTGCAAACTAATTTATTTTTCATATATTATGTACCCCTTCCAAAAATAACGATAGAGTTCACAATTACAACTGCAAATTTGTCTCCATAAGTCTTACAACGGAAACAGATTAGCACGGCAATGTAAACTGATTATCAATTTTTGTAAAAGTTTTGTAACATAATCTATGAAAAAAATATAACTTTTTTACCGTGGATTGATCCCGACTGCCTGAAGAATGTAGCTTACGACAACGTCAATGAAATAAAGGATGCAGAGGATCATCATCGTATTCTTCCACCCTGTTCCGTTTGGCTTGTCATAAAACCTTTTGACAATGGGAATGATCAGATAGACGAGCGCCAGCCCGCCAATGCCGAAGACGAGGATCGAACGCAGGCAGATGAAGCCGTTGATATTGCCCCAGTTCCAGATCTCAGTGTTGTAGTCCCAGCGCCTCTGTCCCGTGAGTGTCAGGATCAGATAGCCGGTGATATATTCCAGTGTGCCGCAGATCCCGCAGCTTAAGAGAAAGACGACGAGCGGATGCTTGCGGAACCACCAGACGGTAAACGTAAGAAGCAGGCCGCCCCAGGCGTAAATGTCGATCCACGGACCATACTCGATCCCCCGTTTTACCCAGTGGCCCAGGTCGATCCGGTAAAAAAGCTCTTCGTAGACAAACCCGACAATACCGGAGATCACGATGATCGCCATCAGCAGATAGATCCAGTCTGTTAAGCTCACGCCAAAGTTTCGTTCAATTTTATCCGCAAACGTATCTTTTTTACTTTCCATATCTATCCGATCGGAGCCACCTCATCCGGTCTGGCCTTATCCCAGACATCGTCCACTTCGAACAGATCCTGCAGCATCCCCGGGTTATAGTACATGCGGAAGCCGTCGATATTCCGCCTGCCCATGCGCAGACTTTCCCCGTTGAACTGTACATAGTACTGGCTCGAGTCCACGACACAGAAGATGTCAAAGCCCTCGTCCTTTAAGAAACGGAAATATTCATTGTCGGACGGATATTCAGTCCAGTCCGATGTAATATCCGCTCCGAACGCAAAGATGATGATGTCCGTGGGCCCGACGATCGGCTCCACATTTTCGATCCACTTTTCCGTATCCTCTTCGAAACTCTCCAGACCGACACCGAGCGGGTAGATGTGACCCCAGGTGTGGCTGGCGAACTCCCAGCCCTCCGCCTTCATGGCATCCGCCACGGCAGTCGCATCCGCCACTTCCTGCTCCCAGGTTGCCTCGTCAAAGTCCGGATTGTCTATGAAAAACTGACGCTGAAAACTGGTGAACCTGCTCTCATCCTGGGTGCGGTATACTTCGTCTGTCCGATAGCCCAGCACTCCTTCGTAACCGGTCAGCGCGATCGTTCCCTTGTGTCCGAGATAGGAGAAATCCGGATGCGCTTCCACAAACGTATCGATCCACGGCACCAGATCATAGTCGCCGACAGAGACACTTCCGTCGTCCTCGATGTACTCGCACTTTACGTTCCCGTTCTCGTCTAATACCAGCTTGTCGGCAAACCCGTCGCCGCCCATATAGTGATAGTAGCTCACATCATCCTGAGAGATCACGAAAGGCGTCTTGCCCTCCGGAAGATAGATATCTTTCCGGGTCACTTTGCCGTCGTCGCTCACCTCACACATGTCGTGCATGCTGACCATGACATACCCTTCGTCGTAGAGCGTATTGATGATCTTGGAGAACTCATCGATCGTCACCATATACTGGTTGTAGCCCTCGGACTTTTCATCGTCGTCCCACGCCTTCGAGGGATCTACGATCAGCGTGTGGAAGAAGATATGCGTCACGTTTTCGGGCTCCCAGGCGACCAGATTGTCCTTCACCTCATTATATTCATCCACCTTGGCCTGATATTCCGGCGTACTGTCATAGTAGTCCGAATTCTGAAGGTATTCGATTGCAGCGTCGTAGTCGTACATATCCGCCAGGCGTTCCGCCTCAGCCAGATCGGCCTCAGCAGGAGTGCCTATAAGTGCCTCCTCATCCAGCTCCACTACCTGTCCCTGCAGCGCCGCTTCCGCTTCCGCCTCTCGATTGTTTCGTACCGCTCGGACCGTTATGAAAACCAAAAAAGCAGCCGCACAGCAGATGGCCACGATCAGGATAACGATCAGGGTCCTCTTAAGCGTTTGCCGCCGGCGCGTCCGTCTCCGTTTCTTTCTTAAATCAGACTTGCGTCTCTGTCTGCGAGTCGAAGAATCCATTCTATTTCCTCTATATAAATAAGAAGCGGACGGTCAGCAACCCCGACACAAGGCTTGTCGCACCGTCCGTTTTTTCTGACTTTTTTATATTGTAACATTTAAACACAAAAAAGCAAGTTATTTCCCCGTATTTTCTATGTACTCCAACAATCCCCGGCATCCCGCGAGCACATCCTGATAAGTCGAGTCGAAATCTCCGGTATACCAGGGATCCGTCACATCCCGGCTCATTCCCGCGAACTCGAGCATCTTATAGATCTTGCCCTGCGGGTCGCCGCCGGAGATCCGCCTCATATCGTGAATGTTCTCCCGGTCCATTCCGATCAGATAGTCGTAGTCCAGATAGTCCCGGCGCGTCATCAGGACCGCATGATGCGGGATCAGAGGAATCCCCTCCTCCTCAAGCTTGCGCACCGTTCCGTAGTGCGGCGGGCTGCCCAAGTCTTCCCGGGTGGCGGCCGCAGAGTCGATCTGAAACTGATCGGCGATCCCCGCGTCCTGTACCATCTGTGTAAAGACGCTCTCCGCCATAGGGCTGCGGCAGATATTTCCATGGCAGACGAATAATACTTTTATCTTATCGCTCATAACTTCTTTGCAGCCATTGCACTATATCTACAATGGCTATTCCCTCGTATTGATATTCCTCATGTCTTGTCCGGGCAATTAACATCTTCGGGTAAGCATCCTTTATACTCAAAAGGAGTGTGACCTCCCACTTCAATGTTTCTTCTTCAGATATGTTATCCGAAACCTGAATATAGATTTTTTCCCTTTGATGTCAAACCTGCTTTCCTTATAGTAATGTTAAAAAATTCGACCAATTTAATATTCTAGATTATTATAGCCAAAAACGGCTGCCATATAAATAGATTATAGAATTATTTTGCATTTTAACGAAAAATGTAGTATGATACGCTCCATAGGTAAGATACGAAATGTATCACAGCAACAGAGAGAAAGAGAAAAAACCAAAAAAAGGAGAAAAGAGTTATGACAGTAGTATCTACAGTAATCAGTATTATTGTGTACGTTTTGTCCGTCATCGGTATGTGGCTGACATTCCGGAAAGCCGGACGCATGGGATGGCTTTCCATCATTCCGGTCGTAAATACGATCATGATCTGCCTGATCGGCTGGCGGAAGGTCTGGCCGTTTATCGTGGAGGTCGTCGTAGGCGGTATCGGCATTGTGTTGGCGCTGGTCGGCGGTCTTATGGCACTTTTCCTCGGAAACGGAATCAGCTTTTCAGGCGGGGCCATCATCGCATTGCTGGTAATCGGAATTATCCTGATGATTATCGCGTTTATCATCTACATTATGATAACGCACAGGCTCTCCAAATCGTTCGGTCACGGTGCCGGATTTACGGTGGGGCTGGTCATCATCCCGCTTATCATGTATATTGTCCTCGGTTTCGGAAAGAGCGAGTACATTTATGAAAAAAAGCGGAATTTCGGCCATAAAAACTCAGGCCCGGCAGAGCAGTTAGATCAGCAGGGACAGCAGGATCAACAGGATCAGCAGGGACAGCAGGATCAGCAGGATCAGTAAAAGCAACAAAACATTTAAAAAGCCTTGGGATCTTCATTTATCCCAAGGCTTTTTTACGTCATATCTCTTCGGAATCCCTGCTCCTTTCCCCTGCTAAAACTCTTTATTGATTGAAGGCCCTGCGCAATTTGCGCAGGGCCCTCTTAAATCGACTCATTGTCGCCGGGATCTGTATCTAAACATCAATCCTGTTTATTTCCGTGCACCCGGTCTTCTCGTCCTTCTTAACACACCAGCCACTACCACCAATGCGCATGCGACCATCAGCAGTATCCACAGATACGTGGTGCTCACATCGCCGGTCTTAGCTTTTCCGGTCGAACTCGGGTTGGTCGAACTCGGATTATTCTTCGGATTCGTACCGCCGCCTTCACTTGTATCTTTCGTTACAGGGTTCCTCACCGTGTTGGTCTGCATGGCGTTATCATTGCCGACCTTCACGGACGCGGTATTAACCACCTCACCAGGCGTGGTTGCTCCGGACAATACTTTCACGGTAAACTGTACATTACTTTCCGTACCGGCCGAGACATTACTCAGTGTCCATGTGATCGTATGCGTCGAGGCATCGTAGCTGCCGCCGTCCGTCGCGGAGAC
>JAJBTQ010000030.1:0-11814 GCA_020860755.1 Lachnospiraceae bacterium | reverse complement strand
AAGTCGAGTCCCTCATCCAGCGTATCGGTAATGGTCACATCCGTCGGATCATCGTAGCTGTTATGGTAGTCGACCCGGTAAGTTAAGGTGTCACCGACATTGACCGGCTTTCCGTTATCTCCGTAATTGCCGTCTCCGTCCGAATCCACGTCTTTATCCGGAACAGGGTTCTCGACATCGTTCGTCTGGATCGAAAGATTTCTGATCTCTATCGTCGCAGTGTTCTCGACATCGTTCTTCGTCAGTGCGCTCCCGTTTACGGTCGCGGTAAACTTCACGCTTCCGCCGGTAAGACCTTCCACGTTGACAAATATGATACCAAGACCAATGAACCGTTGGAGGGCGCGACCTTCGGCATCTATTATGATGAGGCATGCACACAGGCTGTATCCAGAAATGAAGCAGACTATGTTGTAACCTCCGATGAGAACGGGCAGGCGATGTTCGTCGGCATTGCAGCGGGTACCTATTATGTAAAGGAACTGGCGCCGATGGATGGGTATGAGATGAATACCGAGATCCTGACGGAGCTCATCCCGGATGAGGAAGACGGTAACCACATCGTCGAAGTTTCCTTCGGTAACACGCCGACCAGCGACGATGCGAACCAGCCGAGGACGCCGGTGAAGACATCCAGTACAGAGATCGGTTCCTGGGTGTCCGTAGGCGATGAGATCACCTATACGATCCAATATTACAACAATAATGATGCAGCGACTGATGTGGTGATCGTGGATACCATGGATGCCGGACTGGATTATGTATCCTCTACAGACGGCGGCGTTTATGACGCATCTGACCATACGGTAACATGGACGATCACGGATGCTGCGGCATACACCGAAGGCACCGTAACAGTTACCGCAAAGGTGAATGAGACGGCGGTCAGTGAAGGGTCGATCCAGAACACAGCTTCCGTCAAGGTTGGCAGTGCTGAACCGGTTGAAAGCAACACGGTCGGAATCACCGTAGAAAACGACAATGGCAACGGTGATACCGGCGGCAACGGAGGCAACGGCGGTAACGGCGGCAATGGCGGCAACGGTGGTACAGGCGGCACAGGTGGCAGCGGCGGTACGTCCGGTGGCACCGGGCACACCTCCAATCCCACCAATGCACAGAACTCCAAGACCGCTGATGCAGATCTGCCGATTCTGCCGATCGGAGGATGCTTCGCGGCGATAGCGCTGATCGCGGTAGCTCTGGTCATGCGGAAAAGAAGTGTAAAGTAGTAAGACAACACAAAATTTTGTAAGAGGCAGCGGCGTATTTTACGCCGCTGTTTTTTTCTTATGTTACAATAAAGAAAAAAGCGGAGGGACAACATGAAGCTGCACAAGACTGGAAAATTATGGATCACACTGGCGCTGGTGCCTGGGTTGACGCTCTCGCTGACGGCCTGCGGATTTACATCTGATTATAATAAGGAAGAAACAGATGAGCCAACGGTGGAATCTGTGTCTGAAACCCCTGATGAGAAAGAGGAAGAAGAGTCTGACATGGAGACCCCAACAGAGGAGGAAGAAGAGCTTGTAGAGGACCCGGGAGTTGGCCCGGTCATACTTGAGGACACAGGAATGGCCTGTCCTTCTGTAAACGGCAGACTGCAGGTCATTGGTTCCCAGCTGTGCGATGAAAGCAGGGAGCCCATTCAGCTTAGGGGTGTCAGCACCCATGGGTTGGCCTGGTACCCGGAGTATGTCAACCAGGATTGCGAGCCCAACAAAGACGAATCCTCCTCGATCTTTGCCAGTGATGTAAACAAAACTTCCGGATTTACCTATGATGACTTGAGCGAATCCGGCAAGTGGGTGTATGATATGCTGCAGACCGAGCTTACCGGCACCAATGTGGGGGAAGCGACAGCCTTGCCTTAAAGTGATTGCGGGACGACAACCCTGTTATTATTATAGGAAGAAACTGAGTGTGCGTTCTGCCGAGTTGGAAAAAAAGAAAAGCTATGGTATACTATCTGGGCAGGATCAACGACAGGCGAGGAGAGTCTGATGGATCTGATGGATTACATGAACGAACAGAATAAGAAAAAAGAGGCCCCTCTGGCATCCCGGCTCCGCCCCTCCACCTTAGGTGAGGTGGTGGGACAGCAGCACATCATTGGGAAGGACAAGCTGCTGTACCGTGCCATCGCGGCGGACAAGCTGCAGTCGGTTATCTTCTACGGCCCCCCGGGTACGGGCAAGACGACGCTGGCGAAGGTGATCGCGGAGACGACGAGTGCCGAGTTCATGCAGATCAATGCCACGGCGGCGGGCAAGAAGGATATGGAGGCCGTGATCGCCCACGCGAAGGAGCTGCGCGGGATGTACGATAAGAGGACGATCCTCTTTATCGATGAGATCCACCGCTTTAACAAGGGGCAGCAGGACTACCTGCTCCCGTTTGTGGAAGATGGCACCGTGACGCTTATCGGGGCAACTACCGAGAATCCCTATTTTGAGGTGAACGGGGCGCTCTTATCCCGTTCGCTCATCTTTGAACTTTATCCGCTGGAGGCAAAGGACATAAAGATCCTCTTAAAGAGAGCCGTTTCGGACCCGGAGAAGGGGATGGGCGCCTATCACGCCGAGCTCGACGAGGAGGCCTGTGACTTCTTAGCGGACATCGCGAACGGCGACGCGCGCAATGCGCTTAATGCGCTGGAGCTCGGGATCTTAACGACCGAGCCGGGGGAGGACGGCATGATCCACATCACGCTTCCGGTGGCGGAAGAGTGTATCCAGAAGCGGAAGGTCCAGTACGACAAGGGCGGAGACAACCACTATGACAACATCTCGGCGTTTATCAAGAGCATGCGCGGATCCGATCCGGACGCGGCTGTCTACTATCTGGCGAAGATGCTAAGTGCGGGCGAGGATGTCGCCTTTATCGCGCGGCGCATCATGATCTGCGCGTCCGAGGATGTGGGCAACGCCGATCCCATGGCTCTAACCGTCGCGGTCAGCGCTGCGCAGGCCGTGGAGCGTTTGGGAATGCCCGAATCGCGCATTGTCCTGTCTCAGGCAGCCACGTATGTGGCCTGTGCGCCGAAGAGCAATGCGGCCTATCTGGCCATCGACAAGGCGCAGGAGGTGGTCCGAAGCACCAGGACGGCGCCGGTGCCTCCGTACCTTTGCGACAGCCACTACAAGGGAGCCGCAAAGCTGGGCCGCGGCATCGGATATCAGTACGCGCACGACTTCCCGAACCACTATGTCGACCAGCAGTATCTGCCGGACGCATATAAAGACATGGTGTTTTATGAGCCGACCGAAAACGGATACGAACAGGTCATCCGCGAATACTTTGAGAAGATAGGTCGGAAAAAATAGCAGTACCAGTAGCAACAATGAACAAATAACACTCACGATGAGGAGGAACAGATGAAAGCATATACGGAAATGACACGCAACGAACTTCTCGAGGAACAGGCGCTTTTGCAGGCAGAGTACCGCGAGCTGTGCGCCATGGATCTCCATTTGGACATGTCCCGCGGCAAGCCGTCCGCGGAGCAGCTCGATCTCTCCATGCCCATGATGGATGTCTTGACCAGTAAGACACCTTTAAAGAGCAGGAAGGGAACGGATCTGAGAAACTATGGCGTCTTAGACGGGATCGACGAGGCGAAAGAGCTGATCGCAGCCATGATAGATACGCAGCCCGAAAATGTTATCGTGTACGGCAACGCCAGCCTGCACATCATGTACGAGGCCATCGGCAATGCCATGATGCACGGCATTTTGGGAAGCACACCCTGGGTGAAGTTAGACAGCGTAAAGTTCCTCTGCCCGGTCCCGGGATATGACCGCCACTTTACCATCACCGAGTCCTTCGGGATCGAGATGATCAACGTGCCGCTTACAGAGACCGGTCCGGACATGGACATGGTGGAAGAGTACGTGAACAACGACGAGTCGGTCAAGGGGATCTGGTGCGTGCCGAAGTATTCCAATCCGACGGGGATCTCCTACTCCGATGAGGTGGTGCAGCGCTTTGCGAACTTAAAGCCGGCCGCCTCCGATTTTCGGATCTTCTGGGACAATGCCTACTGTGTCCACCATATCTATCCGGAACAAAAGGATGAGATCCTGGATATCATCTCCGCCTGCGAGGAGGCGGGAAACCCTGACATGGTGTACGAGTTTTGCTCCACTTCCAAGATAACATTCTCCGGCGCGGGCATCTCCGGTATGGCGACCAGCCCCCGCAACAAGGAGGAGATGCTTAAGCACCTTACGGTCAAGACCATCGGATTTGACAAGATCAATCAGCTTAGGCATGTCAAGTTTTTAAAGGACATGGACGGGGTAGAAGCGCATATGGCAAAACAGGCGGCGCTGGTCCGGCCGAAATTTGAGCTTTGGATCGACCGCTTTGAGAAAGAACTCAGCGACTTGGACGTCGGATCGTGGACGCATCCGCGCGGCGGATACTTCCTCACCTATGTATCGAACGAGGGCTGTGCAAAGAATATCATAGAGTTGGCACAGCAGGCCGGAGTCGTGATGACGGGGGCCGGTGCGCCGTATCCCTACAAGAAAGATCCCAGGGATACCGTGATCCGGATCGCCCCGACGCTCCCCCCGATGGATGAATTGGATCAGGCCTGCACGGTGTTTATCACCTGTGTAAAGCTTGCATCGATTAAGAAATTGCTCGAAAATGCAACAAATTTGTAAAATTTACATAAAATCTTAATACTTTTGCCGAATTTCCCCTTGCAAAAAGAAAAAAGCTGTGTATAATGGATGCTAGTTTACCATATTCTGCGGAAGTGGGAGCAAAATTAGATTTTAAAAAAGGGCATAACACATAGCTTTGGCAAAGCTAAAAAGGAGAAAAGTACAATGAGACACAAACTATTTGCGAAGAGAGCAGCGGCCGGTATTGTGACCGCATGCCTGATCGTAACAGGGAGTGGGCAGGTATTTGCGACAACATTAGAGAACGCTCAGTCCGAGAAGGCTGCTGCGGAAGAGGGGCTGGATTCCGTAAATGAGGAGATCGACAGCATCACCAGCCAGCAGAACAGTCTTCAGGAAGAGATCAATGCATTGGATGAGGATCTGGTCACCACGATTGCGAATATCTCCATCCTGGAGGATGAGATCGCCCAGAAAGAGGTGGAGTTGGATGAGGCCAATGCAGATCTGGTCGTTGCCGAGGAGAAAGAGGCCGAGCAGTATGATTCCATGAAAGAGCGTATCAACTATATGTATGAAAACGGCGGAAGCATTTCTTTCTTCAATGCTCTGCTGGGAGCGAACAGCTTCTCGGATGCGTTAAACCGTGTTGAGATGTTTGCATCGGTTTACAGCACAGACCGGGATCTTTTACAGGAATATATCGATACAGAGGAAGAGATCGAATCTCTCATGATCGAGATTCAGGAAGAGGAAGCGAGCCTGATGGATCAGCAGTCTGATCTGGAAGCGCAGCAGGATTCCTTAAATGCCATGATCGATGAGAAGAGCGCCGAGATGGATGATTTCGATTCCATGCTGGCATCTGCACAGGCACTTGCCTCGGAGTACAAGGCGACGATCAATGAGCAGACAGCGATCATAGAGCAGGAGGTTGCCGCACAGCAGGCAGCTGCCGAGGCGGCAGCGGCTGCAGAGGCAGCTGCTTCCGAAGACGAAGAGGTACAGGCAGTCGAAGAGGAAGTCCAGTCCAATGACGCTTCTGAGGAAACGGTTCAGGAGTATCAGGAGACCGAGTCGGCATCCGAGAGTTACTCTTCCGATGAGGACTACTATGAGGAGCCTTCCTATGAGGAGACAAGTTCCTCCTCTTCGGGCAGCTCCAGTGGACAGGCAGTTGCGGATTATGCATGCCAGTTTGTCGGCAATCCTTACGTATGGGGCGGCACAAGCCTGACCAACGGATGTGACTGTTCCGGATTTATCATGAGTGTGTATGCACACTTTGGTGTATCCCTGCCGCATTCGTCCTATTCACTCAGGTCGGTTGGTTACGCGGTGAGCGCGTCTGACCTGCAGCCGGGCGATATCGTCTGCTACGAAGGACACTGCGCGATCTACATCGGCGGCGGTGAGATCGTACACGCATCGAACTCCGCTCCGTATCCGCAGGGCGGCATCAAGATCAGTTCGAACTACGCATACCGCACCGTGGTGGCGCTTCGGAGGATCTTCTAAGAGAAACCAGTACATAGTGAAAGCCCGTTGGGAATGTTTTCCCGGCGGGCTTTTTTGATTGTATCCGGATGTCTGCGGCCGTTTCCGGTGCGGCTGACCCGGTATTATCCGGCGTCTTTACCCGTAAGGGAGCGGATGCCGGCCTCAGTGATCTCGATCCGTCTCTCTTTGTAAAGGTGTCCGACGGCGCGCTTGAATGCCTTTTTGCTCATGTGTGCTTCCTGTTGGATCAGCTTCGGAGAGGCTTTGTCGTTGAAGGGAAGTTCTCCGCCGTAGCGCTCCAGCAGTTTTTGAACGCTCTCGGCATCCGCGGTTATCTGAAGGTATGCCTTATCGCGTGTCGTAAGATCCAGCTTGCCGTCCGCTTTAACGCCTGTGACAGATGCCGTGATGACGTCGCCGATCCGGATAGAGGAGGTATCCTCGTGGAGAGGGATCCTGGCGGAGTAGCGGTCGTCTACGGCCACAAAGGTGCCGAAGTTTTTGCTGAACTCATAGATGCGTCCCTTTACCTGATCTCCGGTCCGGTAGGGGGAGTCGGTGTCGAGCAGCGAATAAAGGCCGCGCATGGAGGCACAGAGACGATCGCTTTTATCTATATACGCAGTTACCAGGATCTCATCTCCCTTTTCGACTTTTCGAAGCTGTTCTTTATAGGGAAGAAAGAGATCCTTTTCCAACCCCCAGTTTAAAAATGCGCCGATCTTCGTCACCCCCGCTACGGTAAGCGGGGCGAGACCGCCGACGGTAATCTTTGGCGTATTGGTGGTCGCGATCAGACGGTCCTCGGAATCCCGGTACAAAAAGACTTCCAGCCGGTCGCCGATGGTGGTCCCATCGGGCACTTGTTTCGCGGGCAGAAGGACGGTTGCCTTATCCGCTGGCTTTTCTGCCAGATAGATTCCAAAATCCACCGCCTTTACAACGGTAAGCGTCTGTGTCTCTCCAAGCTTCATACAATACTCCTTAACTGCCTGTAAATTCAACGACGGCGTAGGTCTTCTGTTCGTGATCGCGAAGAGCCACGATGATCCGGGTCCGGCCGGAATCATCCACGGTCCAGATCGTCGGATAGAAGACATGTCCGAACTTTGCTGCCGTCCGGTACTCGGCGCGCAGCTGTCTCGTGGCAAAGCCGTCCGGGATAAGCTCCTGCGCGATAGCCACATAGCGCGCGTTGTTGACATGTCCGTTCGCGTCGATATCTGACTTGGTGATCGGGATTGCATCCAGTGACTTCCCGCCCTCCGGCAGGGCAATCTTGCGCGGAGCGACCTCCATGTCAAGAGGCGGCTCTGTGCCGTAGAGGTCACGGACTTCCTCCGGAACTCTCGCCGGGTGGCCGGTCGCAAGGTCTGTGTAGACCCAGTTGGTGCTGGCATATGCCGTAAGCTTACCATCGCTGTCTTTCATAGTAAAATTTCGATATCCGAAAAAGTTCCTCCACCCGTAGGCCCAGGTGCCGAGCTCCACCTCCTCGTAGAGGGAGGGGTAGCGGTCAATGATGATCTGCCAGGACGATAAGAGCCACAGATGGCCCTCCTGTCGCAGATTACCCGTTGCCTGTCCGATGGCGTTCGCATGGAAGATGCTGCAATCCTGAAACTCTGTCATAAGGGCAGGGAGTGTAAGGTGCAAGTCTATGTCTACCTCGCTGAATCGGATGTGTGTTTTATAAGTATACATTATCTGTATCCTCTGTGTGTTTAAAAAACGATGAGGCGTCCGCCGGCATCGGCGTATTCGACCGCTTCTACCGGCGTGATCTTAGCCCCGGCGGAGGTCGCCTCCGTTACTTTTTTGCAAAAGGCATCCGTGCGCTCCTCGGGTGCGATGACATCCATCTCCACCACGTCGGTATAGCGGCTGTCCAGGACGGGAACATCCATGTCGGCCGCAAGCGACTGCAGCCGTCCGATGTTAGTGTAATCTGTCCGTATGGTCAGCCTCGTGCCTGCCTGCCGCAGGAGGATCTCACTGTCTGATAAGCCCTCCCGGGCGGCTGCCTGATAGGCGCGGATCAACCCGCCGGTTCCCAGGAGCGTACCGCCGAAATAGCGGGTGACTACCACAATGCCGTTGTGGATCTCTTCCTTTAAGAGAAGCTCCAGGATCGGCCGTCCCGCCGTCCCGCCGGGTTCTCCGTCGTCGCTTGAGCGCTGCAGCTCAAACCGGCTTCCGATCGTATAGGCATAGCAGTTGTGCCGCGCGTCCCAATATTTTTTCCGGACGGACGTAAGAAAGTCCAAAGCTTCCTGCTCGGAAGAGGCCGGACCTGTTGTCGCGATAAAACGGGATTTTTTGACCTCGATCTCTCCCTGCCCGCCGGTGTAGAGAATCTTATATGGCATCATGGGGCTCCCTTTTGTGTCAGTTGTGTGAACGGAGTGCCGTTTTCCTTGTCATTATAGCATAATCGTGCTAAAATAGAAATCGCATCACCAAAAACAGGTGTATTTGCTGAGAGGATTTGTTATGAACTTTGGAAGAAAAAATATCTCAAAAGAGATAGATTCTCTTTCGCCGAAAGGGCGCTGGGTTTGTAATAAAATAAAAGGGATCGTGATGATCGTTGTGGCAGTCGCCGCCGTACTTTTCGTATGGCAGAGCGCGAAGGCGATCTACGGGGACGTTATGGGCATTTTGGATGACGCGCCGGAGATGACCATTGTGGACGCGGCTCCGAGCGGGTATATCTCCACGATTTATAATTCGGTGGGTGAGGAAACCACAGAGCTGGTGGCCAGCGGTTCCAACCGGATCTATGTCACACTGGAGGATGTCCCCTTAAATCTGCAGCACGCGTTTGTCGCGATTGAAGACGAGCGTTTTTACGAGCACAACGGGATCGACATGCAGGGTATCGTCCGTGCCGGCATCACCGGTCTTACGACGGGCTCTTTTACCGAGGGCGCGAGCACGATCACGCAGCAGCTCTTAAAGAATAATGTGTTCGACAACTGGACGGATGAGAGTGATGAGGACAGGGTCGAGAGGAAGATGCAGGAACAGTACCTGGCTGTGCAGCTTGAGAAACAAGTGTCCAAGGACTGGGTCATGGAGAACTATTTAAACACCATCAACCTCGGACAGAATACTCTGGGCGTGCAGGCCGCATCCCAGAGGTATTTCGGGAAGGACGTCTCTGAGCTTACCCTGTCGGAATGTGCCTGCCTTGCGGCTATCACACAGAACCCGTCCCAGTACAACCCGATCTCCCATCCGACGGAAAACAACGAGCGGCGGGAGAAGGTCCTGGGAAATATGTTGGAGCAGGGTTACATCACAAACGCGGAGTACGAGGAAGCCATGGCGGATGACGTATACTCCCGGATCAAAGAGACGAACCTCGTCTATGAGAGTGAGCCGGCCAACGTCACGTCCTATTTTGACGACGCGCTGACAAAACAGGTGCTTCGCGATCTGCAGGACATTCTGGGTTATTCGGAGTCTCAGGCCTACAATACACTGTATGGCGGAGGAATTGAGATCTATTCAACGCAGGATCCGGAAATGCAGGCGATCTGCGACGAGACGATCAACGATGATTCTTTGTATGATGTCCCGGAGACCATCTCGTTCTCTTACGCGCTCAGCGTTGAGTACGATGACGGCTCCGTTACAAACTACAGTGAGCAGACGATGTTTACCTGGCTTCGGGACAACAAAGACAGGACGACTTTAAACTACAGTTCGCAGGAGGCGGCTGAGGAAGATATCAACGAGTACCGCGAATGGGTGCTCTCTGAGTACGGGGGAACCATACTCGGCGAAAATGTCACATTTACGCCGGAGCCCCAGGCATCCATGACCTTAATCGAGCAGAGCACCGGGAAGGTGAAGGCTTTGGTCGGCGGCCGGGGGGAGAAGTCGGCGAGTATGACTCTAAACCGTGCTTCGGATACAACGATGCAGCCCGGATCCACGTTCAAGATCATCACCACCTACGCCCCGGCATTGGAGGAAGGAATTGTAAGCCTTGGGACCTCCCTTAACGATGAGGAGATCACCTATGCCGACGGGAAAGTAATAAAGAACGCGGATGGCGTATATCGCGGCCCGACAACGGTTCGCGAGGCGATCACGAACTCGATCAATGTCATCGCGATTTTAACGAGCCGGGAGGTGACGCTTGATACCTGCTATGAATACGCGCAGGATTTCGGCATCTCCACGCTGACGGATCAGGATATCGTGGAAGCGCTCCCGCTCGGCGGTATCACGGACGGCGTGACGAATATGGAGCTGACGGCTGCCTACGCGGCGATCGCGAACGGCGGCGTTTACAATGAGCCGATCCTGTACACGAGGATCGTGGACCATGACGGCAATGTGCTGCTTGACCGGACCCCGGAGTCACACCGGGTGATCTCGGAAGACACCGCATGGCTGCTGACTTCAGCCATGGAGGACGTCGTCACGGAAGGAACCGGTACCATGTCCTCCTTCCCCGGCATGTCCATCGCCGGGAAGACTGGAACGACCTCCTCATCCCGCGCGTCCTGGTTTGTGGGGTACACCCCGTATTATACCTGCGGTGTATGGGGCGGATACGATGATAACACGGAACTCTCCTCCACTCAGTTTACAAAGAACCTGTGGCGGGAGGCGATGTCCAAGCTGCATGAGGGCCTGGAGGATCCCGGTTTTGTTCAACCCGCGGGGATCGTACAGGTGTCTGTCTGCACGGAGACGGGGCTGTTGGCCGGAAGCTCCTGCCCTTATGCCCGAAGAGAATATTTCTCGAGCGCGAATATGCCCACGGATTACTGCGGGCACTACTATGTGCCGCAGACCACGACGGAGTCGTCCGGCGGCGGTGGCGGATCCTCCTCAGGGAGTGAGGAGACAACTGATACCGGCGGCGGAGAAGATACCGGCGGCGGAGAAGATACCGGCGGCGGAGAAGATACCGGAAACTTCTGGGATCAGGGCACCGATTGGTTTGGTGATACCGGCGGCGGAGAAGACACCGGCGGTGGAGAGGAAGCAACCGACGGCGGAGGAGATGCCGGCGGCGGAGGGGCTAATCCCGAGTAGATCTCGTCTATCACGTTGAATGGATCTGTCCTGCCGGCAGAGCCAAAACGATCAAATAAAAAAACTGATGAGCCGGATCGCAAAAGACCCGGCTCATATTCCGTCTAGAGCTTTCGGAATATTCCGAAAAATCTGTCTCTGATATGGGAATTGGTGACGGATAAAAAGCATTGTCTGACGAAAAAAGCGGGTCGAAAAAAAGGGGAAAATGAGGCCCGATTCACCGAAATGCACAAAACATTTGTTCCGAATTTTGTCGGGAGCAGGGGCAATTTTTTCCTCTTTTTCTGTGGATAATGTGAATAACTTCGTGTATAAGTCGCAAAAAATACGTATTTTTCCGCAAAATCGGCTGTGGAAAACTTTTTACGCAAAAACCGGATTTGTGAAAATTTTCTGCTTGCATTTTTCCGCTTTGTACATACTGACGATATTAGTAATTTTCAAAAATAACACTTGACAGGTTTTTTAGACGAAAAGAGTCCGCCTGCAGTGCGGATTGAGCCCCAAAATGGGCTCAGATGGCACAAACATGTGAACAAAATCTAAATTTTATGGGAAATTACTAAGTTTTTTTATAAATTCCCTTTACTTTTTTGGGTGTTTTGCCTTAAAA
>JAJBTQ010000033.1:105466-191035 GCA_020860755.1 Lachnospiraceae bacterium | reverse complement strand
CTCCTTATCAAAATAAATCACGACGCCCCTTTACAACATATACCCCCATGGGTATAATGCGGTTGTGGAGGGGCGTCGTGGAAAAAGTAAAAAAGTCACAGATTTGTTTTCCTGAGCAATCTCATTCATATTGTCGTTTGCCTTGAGCTTATATGCATGATAAAATTCCTCTTAGAGGAATTTTTTTTATGGGAAGCCAACACGATCTGGATCAAAAACGAAAAGAGGATCAAAAACACATCGTGGCGGGCATTCTGGCGCACGTGGACGCGGGAAAGACAACTCTGACAGAGAGCCTTTTATACACGTCAGGGACGATCCGGACAGCCGGCAGGGTGGACAATGGGGATGCGTTTTTGGACACCCATGCGCTTGAGCGCGCGAGGGGGATCACGATCTTTTCCAAACAGGCAGAGATGACCTGGGGAAATATGCGGCTGACACTTCTTGACACGCCGGGACATGTGGATTTTTCCGCTGAGACGGAGCGGACGCTCGGCGTGCTGGACTACGCGGTGCTCGTCATCAGCGGAGCGGACGGCGTGCAGGGACACACAAAGACTCTCTGGGAGCTGCTTAAGCGCTATAACATACCGGCGTTTTTGTTTGTCAACAAGATGGACCAGCCGGGGACAGACCGCGAGCGGTTGATGGCAGCTTTAAAAGAGGGCTTGGACGGAAGCTGTGTCGACTTTTCGGATGTCTCATCCGCCGTGTGCCAGGAAGAGATCGCCGCCTGCGATGAGGAGGCGATGGAGACGTTCTTCACATCCGGCCGGGTGCCTGATGAGCGGATCCGGCATATGATCTGGAAGAGGGAGCTGTTTCCCTGCTTCTTCGGCTCGGCTCTTAAGGGATCGGGAATCGCGGAATTTCTGGACGGACTTGATCAGTACACGATCCAAAAGGTATACCCCGATGAGTTCGGCGCCAGAGTATACAAGATCACGAGAGACCCGAAGGGAGTCCGCTTAACGCATTTGAAGATCACCGGCGGCTCTCTAAAGGTACGGGATACACTTTTTGAGGAAAAGGTCAGCCAGATCCGGATCTATAACGGGGAGAAATTCGATGCGCCGCAGGAGGTCCCGGCGGGAGAAGTCTGTGCGGTCGCGGGCCCTAAGCGCACCTACCCCGGGCAGGGATTTGGTTTCGAATCCGAGGGAGCGGCGCCTGTGCTGGAGCCGGTCCTTAGCCGGCAGATCCTTTTGCCGGAGGAAACGGATGCCGGATCCATGCTCCCGAAGCTTCGGATGCTGGAGGAAGAACAGCCGGAGCTCGCTCTTATCTGGGACGAGCGGCTGCAGGAGATTCGGGTACAGGTCATGGGGGAAGTGCAGATCGAGATCTTACAAAGCCTGATCGAGGAGAGATTCGGCGTGCGCGTGGACTTCGGTCCGCCCCACATCCTGTATAAGGAGACGATCGCGGAGCCGGTGGAGGGAGTGGGACATTTTGAGCCGCTTCGGCACTATGCAGAAGTGCATCTGCTGCTCGAGCCGCTGCCGCCCGGGAGCGGCCTTGTCTTCGCGGCGGACTGCAGCGAGGATGTGCTCGACAAAAACTGGCAGAGATTGATCCTGACTCATTTGGAGGAGCGCACCCACAGGGGTGTGCTGACCGGTTCGCCGGTCACGGATCTTAAGATCACCGTCATCGCGGGACGCGCCCATCCGAAACACACCGTGGGCGGCGATTTCAGGCAGGCGACCTACCGCGCCGTGCGGCAGGGCCTGATGGAGACAGAGTCCCGGCTCTTGGAGCCGTATTACAATTTCCGGCTGGAGATCCCGGAGAGTGCGGTGGGACGGGCCATGACCGACATCGAGCAGATGAACGGGCATTTTGACCCGCCGGTCACAGAGGGGGATCACACCGTTCTGACGGGGTATGCCCCGGTGTCCTGTATGCAGGACTACAAGCGGGAAGTCAGCGCATATACGAAGGGCTTCGGGCGTCTGTCCTTTTCTCTTCGCGGCTATGAGGCTTGTCACAATGAGGATGAGGTGATCGCGGCGAGGGGCTATGACCCGGAGGCGGATACCTACCACACGCCGGATTCCGTATTCTGCGCGAACGGATCCGGCTACATCGTGCCGTGGGATGAGGTGAAAGATTGCATGCATGTGGAGAGTCCGCTTACATCCGAACACCTCTCTTTGGAGGAGGAGGCAGAAGCGGCAAAGGTAAAAACGCGCAGCGTCAGTGAGCGTTGGCTCGGGACCGAGGAGGTGGACGCAATCCTCGCGCAGGCTACACAGGCGAACCGCGGAGAAAAAGGTTCCGGACGCAGCGGAGTCGTGAAGTTAAGCCGCGGCGGGAAGGATGAGAGCGCAGGCGATCCCGGACGGCAGAAGTCCATCGAGGCAGTCACCAGGACATTTGGGACGGACAAACCGCGCGAGGAATATCTCCTCGTGGACGGATACAATGTGATCTATGCCTGGGAGGAACTGGCCGAACTGGCCGGGGACAATATGGACGCGGCGCGGGGGAAGCTTTTGGATGAACTCTGCAATTATCAGGGGATCCGCGGCATGAACCTGATCGCAGTCTTTGACGCGTACCGCGTCAAAGATCATCAGACCGAGGCCTTGAATTACCATAACATCCACGTGGTGTTTACAAAGGAGGCGGAAACTGCCGATCAGTATATCGAGAAGTTTGCCCACACCCATGCGAAGCACAGCGATGTCACCGTGGCGACATCAGACGGGCTGGAACAGATCATCATCCGCGGGGAAGGCTGCAGGCTATTGTCCGCGCGGGATCTGATCTATGAGATCAAGAAGCTTAAAAAAGAACTTGCGGAGGAATACAAAGACCCCGCCCCCATGGGAGGGAGCGGGGAAATGCTGCTGGCAGTAGAGGAAGCCTTAAAAGAAAAAAAACAGGAAGAAGATTAGCACCTCTACTGGGATATTTACGCATTCATCCGGATGACCTAGGCGTCGATCTTGATCTCTTCGACGGCAATGCGCTTTTCGTCGTCGTCCAGTCCGTCAAAATCCGGAATGTGGACGGTGCCCCCGATCGCGGCTGCCTCGAGGATCTTATTGTAGATCGGGACGGAGAGCTGATGATACATTTTAGGGCCGATCGGGAGCTGATTCCCGTGAGCGTCGATGACAATGATCTGATCCGGCTCTGCAGCGGCCAGAATGCATCCGGTGCAGTTCATATGAAACTGACGCGGTTTATTGTAATCTCTTACATTAAAAGGCTTCATAAATAAATTCCTCCTTATATTTATATAAAGACACTGATAACTCCTACAATTATAGTATAATATAAGAACTGTATATTGTAAAATGGAAAAACCGAATCAGATAATCCTGATATGGAAAAGCTTGGCAATTGGGAGAGATTCTTTTATAATGAAACAGGATTGAAACGCAGGATTTACGGCTGTGATGGCCGAGAGGACTTTTAAGATGGCGACACTTAATGTGGAACTCAGAAAAATCGTAGATGACTCCTATGAGATCGAGATCGGGCACGGGCTTTCGCAGCAGCTGCTTCATGACCTCGAGGCGGGGCTGATCGATCCGGTTAAAAGGATCGCCGTGATAACGGACGAAACAGTTTCTCCACTCTACGGAGAGCCCCTCTGTGATGCACTGGTGGTAGAGGGGTATCAGGCGGACCTTTTTGTTTTTCCCGCCGGAGAGCAGAACAAGACGCGGGAGATGAAGGCCCGGATCGAGGATGCCATGCTGACGGCCGGATACCGGAGGGACTGCTGTATCCTCGCGGTCGGAGGCGGTGTGGTCACCGATCTCGCCGGCTTTGTTGCCGGCACGTTCGGCCGGGGCGTTCCCTTTATCAATTATGCGACGACACTGCTCGCGGCAGCGGATGCATCCGTGGGAGGAAAGACGGCTGTCGACACACCGCTGGCCACAAATCTGATCGGACTGTTTCACCAGCCGAAGAAAGTCTATCTGGATCTGGATACATGGCGGACGCTTCCGAAACGCGAACTGGTAAGCGGTATGGCGGAGACGATCAAGCACGCCTGTATCGCGGATGAAGAGTTTTTTGAATTTCTGGAAGAATATCTGGAACACATCCTGGCACTGGAGGAGGCGCCCTGTGAATTTATGACGGAGCGAAACTGCGAGATCAAATATCAGGTCGTTATGCAGGATGAGCGGGAGAGCGGCCTTCGGGAGACTCTAAACTTAGGTCACACCGTGGGACGCGCGATCGAGACCGTCAGCGGATACCGCCTGCTGCACGGGGAGGCGGTCGCCATCGGTCTGGTGGCGGAGGCACATCTGTCTCATCGTCTCGGACTGCTTCCGGAAGCGGAGGTTAAGCGGATGACAACGCTTCTTTCCCGGACCGGGCTTCCGACGCAGATCCCGGACTATATTGACCGGGAAGAGCTGATAAAAAAACTATATACAGATAAAAAGGTGAGGAACGGCAGGGTCCGCTTTGTCCTTCAGGATGCCATCGGATCTGTCGTTCGCTTTGACGAGAACGTCTACGCGACGCCTGTGGAAGAGGAGACGGTGCGCAAAGTTCTCGAAGAAATATAGCAAATAAAGACCCCGTGATAATAAAGGAGTTTGTTTTGGTATACAAAAAAGTGCCCGGGCACACTATTTCAGCGCGGGAATCCGTAAACAATCAGAATAGCGGAATAAACACCGGAAGGGTGGGCGCCGTATGTGAGCATACTGCCTACCGGGTGTATGAGGGACAGGACCTCGCGGCAGAATTCGCCTATCACGTGCAGGACGTGACAGGGGATGACACCCGCCGGTTCTGGATCGACGGGATCCGTCTGTGTGAAGGTTACGCCAATGCGCCTGTCATGGAGGATATCCTTCAGTTTATCCGCTATAAGTGTCTAAGCTCGGGCTGTCCGGCCATACATGTGAGACTGGATGGAAAGAACCTGTTTTATCTGGAACTGTATCGAAAGTTTGGATTTTACATGATCGATCAGGAGGAGAGAATGCGCGCGCACGGTCTGATCAGCTGTGAGAGCGTATTAAAATACCCCGTTCCCGTCTCGAGGGAGGAAGTGCTTGAGGACTACGTCCTTCGCTGTGAGCGTAAGAGGGCAAAGGCTCCGGTCAGATCAACAAAGGAAGCAATTCTTGAGGATGAGTGAGATGAGTCGTCTAAGCAAGCTGGAACCCGGAGATGTCTTTTCCTATTTTGATGAGATCTGTCACATCCCGCACGGGTCCGGGAACACCGGGCAGATCAGCGATTACTGTCTGCGCTTTGCAAAAGAGCATGGTCTTGCCTGCCGGCAGGAGCCCTGCGGCAATGTGGTCATTTGGAAGGACGCGTCGCCCGGATGTGAAGATGCGGACCCGGTCATGCTGCAGGGACACTTGGATATGGTCGCCGTTGAGACCGAAGATTGTGGTATCGATCTCGAAACGGAAGGACTGCGGCCGGCTGTGTCTGAGGACGGAGAGTGGGTCTATGCAAAAGGGACATCCTTAGGCGGCGACGACGGCATCGCCATCGCCTATGCCATGGCCATTTTAGCGGATGACACCTTAAAACATCCTCCGCTTGAGGCAGTCTTTACCGTGAGCGAGGAGATAGGCTTAATGGGCGCGACGGCCCTTGATGCCTCTGATCTTAAGAGCAGGATACTCTTAAATATAGATTCCGAGACGGAAGGAGAGTTTTTGACCAGCTGCGCCGGCGGCGCGACATTTTGCTGTTTTTTGCCGTCGCGGCGGGAGAAAAAGACCGGGATCGTCTATGAGTTTATGATCGACGGACTTTTAGGCGGGCATTCCGGCATGGAGGCGCACTTGGGAAGAGCGAACGCAAATGTGCTTTTCGGCAGATTCCTGGCGGAGACGGCGGGAAAGGCGGCGTATCAGATCGGAGAATTCTCCGGCGGAGAGAAGGAAAACGCGATTCCCGTCCGGTGCAGCGCGATCCTTTTGACGGATGAGGAAAATGCGGAAAGCCTTAAAAGAGCAGCCGATGAGTTTGCCGCAGCCGTAAAGAGTGAGTATGCCTCGATCGAGCCGGACATTACTGTCACGCTGACGAGGAAGGAGATCTGCGAAGCGGATGTCTTAGACAGCGAGGGAGACAGGGCGCTTCGGATCGCATTGGAGCTCATGCCAGCCGGTGTGCTTCGCATGGAGCCGGATATGCCGGGTATGGTGCAGACATCGCTTAATCTCGGTGTGCTGCGCTCCGAACCGGAGAGCACTCTGACCTATGCCGTGCGAAGCTCCGTCAGGACGCAGAGAGAGTGGATGCTGACCCGGATGAGAGATGTGGCGGCCCTCGCGGGAGGGAGCTCTAAAGTTGAAGGGGTCTATCCGGCCTGGCCGTATCGTCCGGACTCCCGGATCCGGGAGATCATGGGCAAGACTTATGAGGAGCTCACAGGGAAAAAGCCGGTGATGACCGGCGTCCATGCCGGTGTCGAGTGCGGCATTCTGGCTGAAAAGCTTCCCGGGATCGACTGCATTTCCTATGGACCGACGATG
This sequence comes from Lachnospiraceae bacterium, assembly GCA_020860755.1. Lineage (GTDB taxonomy): Bacteria > Bacillota > Clostridia > Lachnospirales > Lachnospiraceae > Eubacterium_I. The sequence continues at coordinate 184,547 of JAJBTQ010000033.1, read as the reverse complement.
CAAAATATTCATACGGTCCGCGAGAGATTAAACATCCGCTCCGTACAGCGCAACTATGAGCTGACGAAGCGGGTGCTGGAAAAATTAGTTCTTTAAAAACTGACGTGTCAGATACTGCTCCATGATAAACATATGCTTTTTTTCGAAGCTTCTGTATTCAAACGTCAGTTCATCGAGCGGGAGCGCGTCGCACATGGTCTCGAGCCGGTTGATAAGTAAAAATGACCGGAGGACCAGCTGATCGACAGCCCGCTCGCTTTTACTGTCTGCCGACCGGTCCAACGTGGAGTTTTCAGTCATCTCCCGATGGAGCCCCTCTATCATTTCCGACACATATTCGATCTGGCGCTGCAGCCGGATCGGGAAGATGAACAGATTCGCGAGCAGCGCGATGCCGGCACCGACAAGCGTATACAGGACCCGGTAGAGCAGCATCATGTGCATCGGGTCATTTAACGTCGGCAGGGCCATGGCCGCACAGGTGATATATGCGACCGTAAAGGCATATCCGGTAGATCCGTAGAGACAGAAGTTTGCGATGACCATGATGACGACCCTGGCTGCAAAGCCGTCAAAAATCGTAAACAAAAGGAGGCAGACTAAGACTCCGCCCACGGTGCCGAGCACTCGCTGACGGATCCGCTCCAGCGTGTGGTTCGTGAACGGGATCATCATAAAAAACACCGAGATCACCACCCAGTAGATATTGGGGATCCCCGAGATGAGCGCAAACGCCAGGCAGGGCGTCAGCGTGATCATCTGCCGCAGGGCAAACCGAAGGCGGAAGCTCCGGATATCCGGCTTCCTAAGCCGCAGATGAAGGCGGCGATAGTCTGCCTTCGGCTTCGCCGTCTCAAACAGTTCCAGAAAATCCCGGTAGAGCTTTTTGGCCTCTGCCAGATTCTGCTCCTCTTTGAAGTACATCGTCAGATAGTTGATCACCTGGAAACACAAGATAAAACGGCAGTACCAGTTTGTCTTCCCCTTGGGGCGTATGCTTGCCCGGTTGTAGGCGTAGATCACATCGCTGCATTTTTTGTTGATCTCCACGAGCTCCTGTCTTAAGACGCTTAGTTCCTTATAACTTTCCGTCTCCGATGCAGACGGATCTCCTCCGGCGGCATTTTGGTATGCCTCGCACAGGTCAAGCTGACGCCGGCAGTTTTCAAATCCCTCGCGGATATACTCCGGGAGCGGGTCTGTCCTGCGCCGGATCTTTGTCAGGATAAAGATACACACGAGGACGATGACAAAGGCCCCCAAAAGAGCCAGCATGCGGTTCCCCAGTTCGAGCGGATTCGTCGCGGGCGAGACCTGAAAAAAGATCAGGGCCATGCCCGCCGGGAAATAGTTGTCCGGATGATACTCGTCAATATGGACATAAGCGATCCAAAACAGAGCCGCGGCGTTTAATATGATGCAAAGCGGCAGGTTCATGACAGCAAAGTAGGATACCAGCGCCATGGCAAAAAAGACCGCGAACGTCCGGATCATGCTCTCATAGCGGTACTGCATAGTGCGGAACCGCAAAAATGCGAGTGTTACGATCGGATCGAGCACCGTGTTTTCCGCGCCGAGGAAATAATATGTAAGAAAAAAAATCAGGGTCGCAACGATCGTCGGTGCGATGGCCTGATACAACATCGGCTTTAAATTTTTAAGTCTTTTTTTGATCAATCGGTTCACCTCATCTGACATCATAGGGAGAACCTCACAAAATGTCAATCCCTAAAAAATGTTAATTTTGTGAATTCTAAAACGTCAATCCTGCATTATCTAGTGACCATTCCGAAAAAGTGTGTTACACTAACATCAAATATGCGATTTGGAGGGTTGCCGCGATGAGGATCGGCATGGGATATGATGTACACAGGCTTAAAAAGGGCAGACGATTAGTCCTGGGCGGGGTTGTGCTCCCGCATGAAGAGGGCCTTGACGGGCATTCTGATGCGGATGTTTTGCTGCACGCCGTGATGGACGCACTGCTCGGCGCGGCGGCCCTGGGGGACATCGGACGACATTTTCCGGACACGGATCCGCACTACGAGGACATTTCAAGTCTTAAGCTGCTGGCCAAAGTGGGAGAGATGATCGGGGAGGCCCGCTTTGAGGTCGGGAACATCGATGCGACCGTTGTCGCACAGCGTCCCAGGCTTGCCCCGTATATTGATCAGATGGAGCAAAACATCGCCAAGACCCTGGGAGTCGAAATAAGCCGGGTCAATGTCAAGGCGACGACGGAGGAGGAGCTCGGGTTTACCGGGAGCGAAGAGGGAATGGCAGCCTACGCGGTGTGCCTGTTAGAGGAGATAACATGACACAGTTTGAGGAGATCATCCGAAAGTTTCAGATAGACGGAGAGATCACGGAAGTCACGACGCTGGGGCACGGCACGGTCAACCACACATTTGAGGTCGACTGCGGCGGGGAGCACTATGTCCTACAGGAGATGAATCACGTTGTATTTAAGTATCCGACCGAGGTGATGAACAACGTCGCTCTCGTGACGGAGTATCTGCGCGATGTGATCGAGGAGGAAGGGCGGGATCCGGACCTTGAGACCCTGCACTTTATCCGGACGACGTCCGGCAATCTGCTCCTGCAGACGGAGCGCGGCAGCTATTTCAGGCTGTACCGCATGATCCAGTGTGGAAAGGCGATGAAAAAACCGGCCTCTCCGGAAGCGGGATATGAGGTCGGAAGGATCGTGGGACAATTCCACCGCAGACTGCGCGATTTCCCGACCAATCAGCTCTCCTATACGGTGCCGAAGATGCACGACATGAAAAAGATCGTGCGCGCGTTTACCGATTCCGTCCGTTCGGATATCTGCTTCCGCACGGCAGACTGTCAGGAGCAGATCCGTTTTGTCTTAAACCGTTCTGAACAGATCAGCTATATCACAGAGGCAGTCGATGCGGGGGAGATCCAGCTTAGGGTAACGCACAACGACCCGCATTACAAGAACATACTCGTTGATCCCGTTACAGGCAAGGCGATCTGTCTCATCGATCTGGACACCGTGATGCCGGGCGTGTCGATCCTCGATTTCGGCGAGGCGGTGCGGACCGGAGCTGCCACTGCGAACGAGGACGAGAAGTCCGGTGACATTGAACTGGATATGGATCTGTATCAGTGTATCCTTCGCGGATATGCGGAGGAGATGGGGCGGGTCTTAAGCGAGAAAGAGTGGGAGCTGATCAACTATGCAGTCTGGCTTGTTACATATGAACACGGCGTCCGTTATCTGACGGACTATTTAAACGGAGAGCAGAGCGCAACCGATTTTTCGGATGAACAGCAGAACCTCTACCGCGCGGTCAATCAGTTTTATCTTACACTTGACATAGAAGAAAAGATGGACGAGATGAACGAGATCTCGAGGGAAGTTTGCTGCAGACACTGACAAGCGGCCGAAAGGAGCGCGGAGATTTTATTATGAAGCTTTACAATACACTGACAAAGAAAAAAGAGGAGTTTGTTCCGTTGGAAGACGGGAAGGTCAGCATGTATGTCTGCGGACCGACCGTTTACAATCTGATCCACATCGGAAATGCCCGCCCGATGATCGTATTCGACACGGTGCGGAGGTATCTGGAGTACAAGGGATATGATGTGAACTATGTCTCCAATTTTACCGATGTGGACGACAAGATCATAGCGAAAGCCCAAGAGGAGGGGATCCCGGCTGAGGAGGTCGCCAAGCGCTACATCGCAGAGTGCAAAAAGGATATGGAGGGCATGAACGTGCGCCCTGCTACGACTCATCCTCTGGCAACGGAGGAGATCCCGGGCATGCTTGACATGATCGGCACCCTCATCGAAAAGGGCAGCGCCTACGTGGCGGAGGACGGGACGGTCTACTACCGCACCAGGAGTTTTCCGGAATACGGGAAGCTGTCCGGGAAGAACATCGACGATCTGGAGGCCGGACACCGCGACATACAGGTCACCGGCGACTTAAAGGAGGATCCGCTCGACTTTGTGCTCTGGAAGCCGAAGAAAGAGGGGGAGCCCTACTGGGAGTCTCCATGGAGCGACGGACGGCCGGGCTGGCACATCGAGTGCTCTGTCATGGCCAAAAAATATCTCGGGGATGAGATCGACATCCACGCCGGCGGGGAGGATCTGATCTTTCCCCACCATGAAAACGAGATCGCGCAGTCCGAGGCGGCCAATGACGAGACATTTGCAAAGTACTGGATGCATAATGCGTTCTTAAACATTAACAATAAAAAGATGTCCAAGTCGGAGGGCAACTTTTTCACGGTCCGCGATATCAGCGAGAAGTACGACCTTCAGGTGCTGCGCTTTTTTATGCTCTCCGCGCATTACCGGAGTCCTTTAAATTTCAGCGCCGATCTGATGGAGGCTGCAAAAAGCGGGCTTGAGAGGATCGTGACGGCCGCGGAGAATCTGCGACATCTTAAGCAGCACGCAAAAGACGGGGAGATGACAAAAGAGGAGAACGCTCTTTTTGCCGAATCGGATCAGTATGTGGAGAAGTTTGAGGCATCCATGGACGACGACTTTAACACCGCGGACGCGATCGCGGCGATCTTTGAACTCGTGAAGTTTTGCAACACCCACGCCTCTGCCGAACACACAAAGGCCTTTTTGGAAGCGCTTTTATCCCGGCTTACGACGCTTTGTGATGTGCTCGGCATCATCACCGAGCGCGAGGAGGAGATCTTAGACGCGGATATCGAGGCGCTCATCGCGGAGCGTCAGGCCGCCCGGAAAGAAAAGAATTTTGCCAGAGCGGATGAGATCCGCGACGAGCTGGCTGCAAAGGGGATACAGCTTAAGGATACCAGAGAAGGAGTTACATGGAAGAGAGTGTAGCAGGCACAGGCGGGACGGAAAAAGGATCAGACGGATTTTTTGAGGAAATACGGGAGTACTATAAGATGCAGGATGTGGATCTGCGCACGTACTCTCCCTTAACCCTTGCGTTTATTGGGGACGGCGTATATGAGCTTGTGATCCGCTCCCTTATCGTGGGGCGCGGGAACGCGAAGCCCGGCCGGCTTCACGCGCATACCAGCCACCTTGTAAGAGCAGAGTCTCAGGCGGAACTGATCGAAGTGATCCTGCCGGAACTGTCGGAGGAGGAGCAGGACTTCTACCGGCGGGGAAAAAACGCGAAGCCTCAGACAATGGCGAAGAACGCATCGCCGGAGGCCTATCACACGGCGACCGGCTTTGAGACCCTGATGGGATATCTGTATCTGACCGGACAGACAAAGCGGATGCTGTATCTGATCGGTGCGGGCCTTGACGGGATCGGCGCGGCAGAGACTGCTGATTTCGCAGATCACACGGATGCATGAGGACTTTAAGATGGAAACACAAGAGCTTAGGATAGAGGGGAGGAATGCCGTCCTGGAGGCGTTCCGCTCCGGCAAGACCATTGATAAACTATATGTGCTTGACGGCGCGCAGGAGGGATCGATCCGCACGATCGTGAGGGAAGCCAAGCGGCAGGGAACGATCCTTTCCTTTGTCACGAAAGAACGGCTGGATCAGATCTCCGAGACCAAAAAGCACCAGGGCGTCATCGCCTTCGCAGCAGCTTACGGCTATGCCACGGTGGACGAGATCCTTGCCCGCGCAGATGAAAAGGGCGAGGATCCGTTTTTGATTCTTTTGGACGGGATCGAGGATCCCCACAATCTGGGCGCCATTATCCGGACCGCGAACCTGGCGGGGGCACACGGAGTCATCATTCCGAAGCGACGTGCCGTCGGACTGACTGCGGTGGTGGCCAAGGCTTCCTCCGGAGCGCTTAACTACACGCCGGTGGCGAAGGTGACAAACCTGACTAATGAGATAGAGAGGCTAAAGGACCAGGGCATCTGGTTTGTGTGCGCCGACACGGACGGGGATGCCATGTACAGTCTGAACCTAACCGGACCGATCGGACTTGTGATCGGGAACGAGGGGGAGGGAGTCAGCCGCCTGGTAAAAGAAAGCTGTGATTATATCGCCTCCATCCCGGTGCGGGGCGAGATCGAGTCGCTCAACGCCTCGGTTGCGGCAGGGGTTCTGGCCTATGAGATCGTGAGACAGAGAGGATTGACGTCGTGAGCAACTATTCCGAACTAACCGATGATGAGCTGATCCTTCTCCTGCGCGACGGGGATTCCCAGGTGATGGATTACCTGATGGAAAAATATAAATATCTGGTCCGAAAGAAGGCGAATGCTCTCTTTTTGCTCGGCGGAGACAATGATGACCTGATCCAGGAGGGGATGATCGGGCTGTTTAAAGCCGCCCGCGACTATGAGCCGGGAGCCGGCAGCTTCTATCATTTCGCGGAGCTGTGCATCAGCAGACAGCTCTACACCGCCATCGAGGCGGCGGCGCGAAAAAAGCACACACCGCTTAACTCCTATATCTCCCTCTCAGGGGGAGACTCCGACTCGGAGGGTACATTTTTGGAGTTTAATGCAGCGGCTAATGACAGGAATCCGGAGCAGATGTTCATCGACCGGGAGAGCCTGGAGGATTTCCTGTCCCGGATCCGCGACCGCTTAAGTCCGCTGGAGAAGACTGTCTTGGACTACTACCTGGAAGGGATGAGCTATCGCGCGATCGCCGATGTGATGAACCGACCGGAGAAGTCCATCGACAATGCCCTGCAGCGGATCCGCGGAAAGGTGCAGGATTTCATTGACTTTTAATTGTCAATATTGTATATTCATTAAGTCAGCAAAAACTGGCGCAGGCTGATGTGGCTCAGGGGTAGAGCACTTCCTTGGTAAGGAAGGGGTCACGAGTTCAAATCTCGTCATCAGCTGGAACGAAATCTCCGGGATTGCCTTTTTAAAGCAATCCCGGAGATTTTCTTTTACGTGTTAACACGCACCGATACCGCAAACAATTGATAGGAGTAAACATAACAGGGACTGCCGCGCCGGCTTACGTTTTTTGGCCGGTCGGCAGCTTCGTGTTTTCAGCACAAAATACCTCAAAAAATTTGTGGCGAATTTTGCAACTTTCTTTCAAAATTCGGTTGGCAAAGAGGCAATAGTATGCTATGGTTTGAAGGCAATGCAACAGTAATCGTTTCAGAAGGGAATGGGTCTCTTCAGACAGGAGGATTAACAGGAAGACTATGAGCAAACAAAACAAAGCCAGAGAGCTCAGCGCATGTGAGACGATGATCATGAAGCTGATCTGGGATGCGGATGAAGACATCGCCGTACAGGAGTTGATCGTGAAAATGATGGAGTCCTATTCCAAGGACTACGCACGGACGACGATGGTCACATTCTTAAAGAAGCTGGCCGACAAAGGTTATGTGAGTACATACCGGGTTGGTCGTGCCTCATTTGCGCATGCTGAGAAAGACGAGGATCTGTATAAACAGATGCTGATGAAAGAAGAAATGAATTTCTGGTTCGACGGAAAACTTCCAGCAATGGTTGCTGCGATCTGCAATGTACATTCGATTTCAGCAGATGAGATCTGTGACATGAGGATCCTGCTGGACAAGTTGGAGGAGAATCCGATCTGCCCGGCATAAGCTGAATGAGCGGCTTTAAGCTGCAAAAACAGATTATCCCTTTAATGTGCCTTCCGTGAGGAGGCGCATTATAAGACCAAAAACGCCTATCTTATTAGACCCGACTTCACATATAGACAGGACGTCCCGCACGCGAGACGGTCCTTTTTTATTTTACGGGATTTTTTGTTGCGGGAAGCCCGTATTTTGTGTATATTATTACTTGGACGAAGCCATTCCGCGGCGGCCGCAGGCGGCGCTGTGGTATCTTTAAGAGGATGAAAAGATGAAGAAAGAGACATTTGTCACAAAAGATAAGATAAAGGAGATCGCAGCGATTTATCCGACTCCGTTTCATCTCTATGATGAGAGCGGGATCCGGGAGAACGCGAAGGCCGTCAACGAAGCGTTTTCCTGGAATCCGGGCTTTCGCGAGTATTTTGCGGTGAAAGCGAATCCGAACCCCTTCCTGATCCGGATCTTAAAGGAGTGCGGATGCGGTACGGACTGCTCCTCGCTTACGGAGCTGATGCTCTCTGACTCGCTGGGTTTTTGCGGGGAGGAGATCATGTTTTCCTCCAATGACACCCCGCCGGAGGAGTTTATCTATGCCGACCGGATCGGTGCGACCATCAATCTGGACGATTTTACCCATATCGCCTATCTGGAAGACCTGCTCGGCACTCTTCCCGAGACGCTTTGCCTTCGCTACAATCCGGGCGGAGTTTATAAGCTCAGCAACGGGATCATGGACAATCCCGGTGACGCAAAGTATGGGTTTACCAGGGAGCAGATCATAGAGGGATACCGCATTTTAAAGGAGAAGGGTGTGAAGCGCTTCGGCCTTCACGCGTTTCTCGTGAGCAATACCGTGACCAATGACTATTATCCGGCGCTTGCGAAGACCCTGTTTGAGCTGTGTTTAGAGATCCGGGAAAAGACCGGAGTGAAAATGGACTTTATCAATCTCTCCGGCGGAGTCGGCATTTCTTACCGGCCGGAGGAGACCCCGAACGATATCCGCGCGATCGGCGCCGGAGTGGAGCGGGTCTACCGGGAGACGCTCGTCCCCGCGGGTATGGGCGATGTGGACATCTACACCGAAATGGGGCGGTTCATGCTGGCTCCCTTCGGCTGTCTGGTAACACAGGCCATCCACGAAAAGCATACCTATAAAGAGTATATCGGAGTGGATGCCTGCGCGGCGAATCTGATGCGGCCGGCTGTTTACGGTGCCTACCACCATATCACGGTGGCGGGAAAGGAAGATGCCGCGTGCGATCATCAGTATGACGTGGTCGGCTCTTTGTGCGAGAATTGCGACAAGTTCGCCATCGACCGGATGCTGCCCAAGATCGAGATGGGAGATTATCTCATCATCCATGATGCCGGCGCGCACGGTTTTTCCATGGGATATAACTACAACGGGAGGCTTCGTTCCGCGGAGATACTCTTAAAGCCGGACGGGAGCTTTGAGCTGATCCGCAGGGCGGAGACGCCGAAAGATTACTTTGCGACATTTGACTGCTTTGACAATATTTCGGATCTTACCTGATCCGGGGAGAAGGTGCAAAAAGTTATGAGTGCATTTGATCCAATCTTAAGCGGACATTCCGGGCTGGATGAGATGCTGGATTCCATCCGCCTCGGAGACAATGTGGTGTGGCAGGTGACGGAACTGTCGGAGTTTCAGCATTTTGCCAACCTCTTTGTCGATCAGGCCATCGCAGACGGGAGAAACCTGATCTATATGAGGTTCGGTGACCATGAGCCGCTTCTTTCACCTCAGCCCGGCTTAAAGATCTATGAATTTGACCCGAACAAGGGATTTGAGTCGTTTACGACGGACATCCGGAGCAGGATCACGGAGGAAGGATTTGACGCGTTTTATGTGTTTGACAGCCTGTCCTCTCTTCAGTCTGTGTGGTATACGGATCTGATGATGGGCAATTTTTTCCGCGTGACCTGCCCCTATCTTTTTGTCCTTGATACCGTGGCTTATTTTCCGCTGCTTCGGGGGCGCCATTCCTACGATGCGGTGGACAAGATCCGGGACACCACGCAGCTGCTCTTAAACGTGCATTCATCCGAGGATGACCTGTACGTTCAGCCGCTCAAAGTGTGGAACCGCAACTCGCCGGATATGTTTCTGCCACATATCTGCTCCAGGAACGATTTTGATGCCCAGACGATCCACAGCGGGGTGGATATGAGCAAGTATTACCGCCTGGTGGAGGAGTCGGCAGTCAAAAGCCAGGACCAGAATTTAGACAGCTACGACCGCTTCTTTGCCCTGGCGCGGCTGGATTATCACAGAGGGACGTTTACCGAGGAGGAGGGGGATCTGATCATCGAGAGCACAATGACGAGGGATCCGAAGCTCCGTGAACATATCAAGGAGTATTTCACGCCGGACGATTATTTTAAGCTCCGCGACCGCATGGTGGGCAGCGGATGTATCGGCGGAAAGGCCTGTGGGATGCTTTTGGCACGCCGGATCGTAGAGACGAAAGTGCCGGAGTATTTAAGTCACATGGAACCCCACGACTCCTACTACATCGGTTCCGATGTATTTTACAGCTATATCGTGTCAAACAACTGTTGGGAGATGAGGATCGCCCAGCGCACCGAGGAGGGATATTTCTCCGAGGCAGAGCCTCTGCGTGAGGCACTTCTGGCCGGAGAGTTCCCGCCGGATATCCATTCAAAGTTCCGGAGCCTTCTGGACACCTTCGGAGGGAGACCGTTTATCGTGCGCTCCTCCAGCTTTTTAGAGGACGGCTTCAGCAACGCGTTTGCCGGAAAGTATGAGTCGGTATTCTGTGTAAATCAGGGAAGCCCGGAAGAGCGCCTTGAAGCCTTTGAATCCGCCGTTCGCACTGTGTACGCCAGCACGATGGATCCCTCGGCATTGGAGTATCGCAGGCAGAGAGGCTTGGAGCACTCGGATGAACAGATGGCTGTTTTGGTACAGAGAGTTTCCGGTGATCACTGGGGGGATCTGTTTTCCCCGCGGCCGCCGGCGTCGGCTACAGCAGAAGCGTCTATCGGATGAGAAAAGATATGGATATGTCTGCGGGACTGCTGCGGATCGTGGCGGGTCTGGGGACGCGGGCTGTGGACCGCCCGGAAAACGACTATCCCCGGCTTGCCAGCCTGGACCGACCGACCGTTTCTCTCTACAGTTCAACGGCTGACAAGCACCGCTATTCCCAGAGAAATATCGATGTGCTGGATCTTTCCGACAATCAATTTAAGACTCTTACCTTTGATGAGATCACAGATACCCTGCCCCAGTGGTACAAGCTGGCTGTGATGGAGCGGGATTACGAGGCGGAGGCCTCTTTAAAGCGGAAGCAGAGCTGGCGGAAGGTATGGTTTGTCACCTGCCAGAAACTGCTGGAAAACCAGGAGTTTACCTCCTGTATGCAGCGGATGCTGCACGCGCTTGACGAAGTATACGGGCATCCCGTCGACATCGAATACACGGTGAACTTAAACGAGGATGGGAATTTTGTCGTCAATCTGCTCCAGTGCCGTTCCCTCTATATGGGGGTGGAGGGCGGACCGGTGGAGATTCCAAAGATCCCGGAGGAAGATACGTTCTTTTCCCTTACGGATTCTTCCATGGGGAATTCCAGAAAGACGAAGATCGATGTCGTCGTGCAGATCGATCCGATCGGCTACTATGAATATCCGTATCAATTAAAACCGCAGATCGCCGAGGCTGTGCGGAAGCTGAATCTGTACTACCGCGACCGGAATAAGCACCTTATGCTGATGGCGCCGGGGCGCATCGGGACCTCGTCCCCGGAGCTCGGCGTACCCGTGACATTCGCCGCGATCTCCGGATTTGCCGGGATCTGTGAGGTATCGGACAACCGGGCCGGCTACATGCCTGAGCTCAGTTACGGCAGCCATCTGTTTCAGGATCTGGTCGAGGCGGATATCTTCTACAGCGCCATTTGGAATGACCGCAGGACGCTTATCTATAATGAGAAGTTTTTTGAGCACTGCACGAATGTCTTTCCGCAGATCTGTCCGGACATGGAGAGCTTAAACCACATTTTTTATGTGTCGGAACCGGAGGATCTCTATTATTATAACGATGTTAAATCGGGGAAATCCCTCTGCGGGTATGTGCGGGAGACAAAGTGACCTGTGTATAAGGGATAGCTGGCAGGAAATGTGTATAAGGCGTGGCAGGCGGGAAACGGCTTGCTTTTTTGACCCGGTTGTGTTACGCTATCCTCGCTTGTGAACTGCAGGCGACGCGCCGCTGTGGCGGAATTGGCAGACGCACTTGACTCAAAATCAAGCGGCTTACACCGTGCCGGTTCGAGTCCGGCCAGCGGCATACAAAAAGAAAAGCCCTTAAAACGGGCTTTTTTTGTTGTTTCGCGGGGCGAAACGATGAGGTTTTTCCTCGTCCCGCAGATGAAAAATGAGTGGAAATTCGGGAGAAATCCTTTACTTTGGCGAAGAAAATTAGTATACTGATTCGGTACACAAAAGGGGAAAGGAAGAATCGCGATGCGAAACGGAATCGAGATCAGATGGCATGGCCGGGGCGGCCAGGGAACCAAGACAGCGGCACTTTTGCTGGCGGACGTCGCCTTTGCGACCGGAAAACAGGTACAGGGATTTCCGGAGTACGGTCCGGAACGGATGGGCGCGCCGATCACCGCGTTCAACCGGATCAGCGATGATGTCATCCGGGTACACTCCAACATCTACGATCCCGATTTTGTAGTGGTAGTGGACGAGACGCTGCTCCATACCGTGGATGTGACCGCGGGATTACAAAGCAGGGGCGCGATCATTGTGAATACGGCCCGCACACCTGAGGAGATTCGTTCAGAGCTGGGTGAGTGCGATGGAGAAGTGTACACTGTCGATGCCAGACGTATCTCGGAGGAGGCACTTGGAAGATATTTTCCGAATTCTCCGATGCTGGCGGCCGTAGTCGCCGTATCTGAGGTAATGCCGAAAGAGACGTTTTTAGATGAGATGAGGAATTCTTATCAGCATAAGTTTGAAAACAAGCCGGAGGTCATTGAGGGCAATATGAAGGCGCTTATGATGACATTCGATGCATTGGGAGTATAGAGGATGAGAACAGACACCACAAACATCAATGAAAAGACACCGTATACCGGTATGACGGAAGGGATGCAGATCTTCGCCGCAGGCACATCAAAGCAGTTTCAGACCGGGGAATGGCGGAACTTTACGCCGGTGTATCATACGGATAAGTGCAAGCAGTGTCTGATGTGCACACCGGTCTGCCCGGACAGCAGCATCCCGGTAAAGGACGGGAAGCGCCTTGCCTTTGACTTGGATCACTGCAAAGGCTGCGGGATCTGTGCCAAGGTGTGCCCCTTCGGGGCCATCGAGATGAAGGAGGGTGTGAAGTAATGGCTGTGAGAGACAGAATGTCGGGGAATGAAGCAGTCGCATGGGCGATCCGGCAGATAGATCCGGACGTGATGCCGGCATTTCCGATCACGCCGTCCACGGAGATCCCGGAGATGGTCTCCACCTTTATCGCGAACGGCGAGATCGACACCGAGTTTATCCCGGTGGAGAGTGAACACTCCGCAATGAGTGCATGCATCGGTTCCGAGGCGGCGGGAGCGAGGACCTTAACGGCCACCTCGTCGGCGGGGCTTGCCCTGATGTGGGAGGAGCTGCTTTTGGCGGCGTCCAACCGCCTGCCCATCGTTCTGGCTTTAGTAAACCGGACACTGTCCGGACCGATTAACATAAACTGTGACCACACGGACGGAATGGGTGCCCGCGATACCGGGTGGATCCAGATCTATGCGGAGAATAATCAGGAAGTCTATGACAACATGATCCAGGCGTATCGGATCGCGGAGCATACGGGAGTGCGTCTGCCCGTTATGATCTGTCAGGACGGCTTTATCACGAGCCATGCGGTCGAGAACATCGACCTTTTGGAGGATGAGAAAGTGCGCGCGTTCGTCGGCGAGTATGAGCCGGAAGAATATATGCTCAATCCCGGAAAGCCGGTCTCTGTGGGACCCTATGCACTCTCCAATTTTGTGATGGAGGCGCGAAAAAACCAGCGGATGGCCATGGAAAGCGCGAAGCCGGTCATCCTTGAAGTCGCAAAAGAATACGCCGCGCTCTCGGGGAGAGAGTACGGATATTTTGAGGAATACTTAACCGAAGACGCGGACTATATCATGGTCCTCATCGGTTCCGCGGCCGGCACCGCAAAGGAAGCGGCGGATGAGCTGCGCGCTGAGGGAAAGAAAGTCGGTATTTTAAAGCTGCGCGTGTTTCGCCCGTTCCCGGCGGAGGAGATCGCGAATGCCGTGAAAAACGCCAGGGCGCTGGCCATTTTAGACCGGTGCGAGAGCTACAACGGCAACGGCGGTCCTCTGGGTGCGGAGATCACGGCGGGCTTATACAAACAGAAGGTGTATTTAAATACGACAAACTATATCTACGGTCTCGGCGGCCGGGATTTCACCACGGATGACGCGAAGGAAGTCTTCGCCGCCATGGAGGAGTCCGTCGCCGCCGGAAAAGAGATCGAGCAGTATCAGTATATCGGATTGCGAAAATAGGGGAGGAGGAGACCGGTTATGGCTGAAAAGTACAATTTCAAACAGGTTATGAGCAAACCGGAACGCCTTGCTCCCGGACACAGGATGTGTGCCGGATGCGGCGCCACGATTGCGGTGCGCGCCGTGCTTCGGGCCCTTCACGAAGGAGATCAGGCGGTCATCGGAAACGCGACCGGATGTCTGGAAGTCTCCTCGTTTATGTACCCTTATACATCCTGGGAGGACAGCTATATCCACAATGCGTTTGAGAACGGCGGCGCGACTTTAAGCGGCGCTGAGACGGCATATAAAGCGTTAAAAAAGCGCGGCAGACTGCCGGAGGATGTCACTTTTAAGTTTCTCACGTTCGGCGGAGACGGCGGCACGTACGATATCGGATTCCAGTCCCTCTCCGGCGCCATGGAGCGCGGACACGATATGGTCTATGTCTGCTATGACAACGGCGCCTATATGAACACCGGGATCCAGCGCTCCTCTGCGACGCCGATGTTTGCAGATACCACGACGACCCCTGTGGGGAGCGAGTCAAACGGAAAGATGCAAAGCCGCAAGGATCTGACCTCCATCATTGCGGATCACAATGTGGCATATGTGGGGCAGACCACGACAGTGGGGAATTTTTCCGACATTCACAAAAAGTCCGAGAAGGCGATCTATACCGAGGGAGCGGCATTTTTAAATATCCTGGCTCCCTGTCCGAGAGGATGGCGCTATGAGGCGGCGGACATCATGAAGATCTGCAGGCTGGCGGTGGACACCTGCTACTGGCCTATGTTTGAGGTGGAGCACGGAACCTGGCGGCTTACCTATGAACCCAGGAAAAAACTGCCCATCGAAGACTTCCTGCGGGAGCAGGGAAGGTTTCGGCATCTCTTTGAGCCGGGAAACGAGGATCTCATTGTCCGGTTCCAGGAAGAGGTGGATCGGCGTTGGGAAGACCTTCAATACAAATGCGCGAGGTGAATGAATGAAGAAATTAGCAGTCTGTATATTGATCGGCACGCTGGCGCTGACGGTAAGTGCCTGCGGGAGCAGTTCCGATACGGACCAAGAATCTGCGGGAGCGGAGGATCTGGAAGGAACGACTGAGGAAGTGGCGACAGACAAGCTCGCAGCCGAAGTCGAGGGTCCCGGAGATACTGTGGAGGAGCCGGAGGATGAAGCCGGGGAAGAAGCAGCCGAGATCGAGACGACAGCCTATGAGGCTCTCGAAGCGATGGATGCCCCGGATATCACGGACGCCCGGATCGGAAGTGAGACATCAGAGACGGATCCCGTTCCGCTCGGAACCTGGGTCGAGACCGCACTCTACTCGCCGCAGGACGAAACATACCACACGGTGTATGTGAGGGTGACAAACGTGACAACACAGAGTCAGGATGCCGAATATGTGGATTACGCGATCGCGGCCAACAACGGATTTGGTGATGAGTCAGACCGGATCGATCCGGCTGATTTTGAAATTCCCGAGGACGGGGAACTTGTGGTCTTAGACTATGAGGTTTATGTGCCGGCGGACTTTCCGTCTCCGACTTATGGGATGACGGAGCCGAAGCTTCTCTTTACCGTGAGAAATCTTTCCGAAAACGGATTCCGGAGCCCGGATGGGTCAGAGATCTATGCCGGGATGGGCGCAACAGAAAATCTGCTCGTCCGGGAGGCCGGGGAGACCTATGAGCCGGACAAGACTTACGGGGAGCGGTGCATCTATGTGATGATCAAGGACTACACGGATTACGTGGCAGTCTATTTCACCTACCCGGTGGGTACCTTAAGCGATGAGACGAGTGAGGACAATATGTACACGGTCTATCACAGTGTGCGTCCCGCGGAGGAACCGGCACCGGAAGAGGAGCAGTCCGAAGAGCAGCCGGAAGAGCAGTCCGAAGAGCAGCCGGAGGAACAGTCGGAAGAATCCGGGCAGGAAAACGAAGAACAGGAATAGAGTGAGATTAAAAAATCGGGGCAGACCTTTTAAGCCGGTTGATCGGCTTTGGGGTCTGCCCCGTTTTTTATGCGCAGCGCGCTTTATTCATGCTGTTTGATAAATGAACTATTTTTCTTCGGCCGGCTCTTCGTCCTCCAGGAAATGGAAGGAGATCAGAAGATCGCCCTGGTTGACCGAGTCGCCCGGGTCTACGTAGATCTTGTCCACAGTGCCGTTTACCTTGGAGACAACGGTGGTCTCCATCTTCATCGCCTCGACGGTCATCAGAGGCGTGTTCTTGGTGACGACATCGCCCTCCTTGACCAGAATCTTTCCGACCGTGCCCGGGATCGAGGAACCCATATGCTGCGGGTTGTTCTTGTCCGCCTTTAAGCGGGTATCCGACTTGACTTCCAGGCTCTTGTCGAGAATCTTGACGGTTCGCAGAATTCCGTTTACCGCAAAGGTTAAGATCCGCATGCCGTTCGGATCCGGATCGCTCATCTCGAGA
Source organism: Lachnospiraceae bacterium (assembly GCA_020860755.1). Lineage (GTDB taxonomy): Bacteria > Bacillota > Clostridia > Lachnospirales > Lachnospiraceae > Eubacterium_I. Next base: position 168,000 of record JAJBTQ010000033.1, on the reverse strand, counting down.
TACTTGATCAGGATGTTTTTGCCGTCTCCGATCGGGAGGACCGTCTCCTCGTTTTTCCTGAGACCGTAGAAGTATACGTGGCTCTCCAGCCTCGTCACATCGTTGTACATCTCGAAGTGTTCGCAGTAATCCTCGTATACCTTCGGATAGAGGGCATAGCTGATCGCCTTCTGCGTCATCACTTCCTCAGACTTATCCTCGTAGTGGTATGTCTCGATCAGGTGCTTCTTGATCGCATCAAAGTCTTCCGGCGGAAGCGTCTTGCCCGGCCGGTCAGTGAGCGGCTCGATGTCTTTTAAGACGATCCGCTGCAGATCCGCCGGGAACCCGCCGTAGGGCTGACCCATCATGCCCTGGAAGTAGGAGACGACGGAATCCGGATACGAGAGCTCCGCGCCCTTGGTCAGGATGTTGTCCTTTGTCAGGCCGTTCTTGAACATGAAGATCGCCAGATCGCCGACCGCCTTGGATGAAGGCGTCACCTTTACGATGTTCCCGAGCAGATCGTTCGCATCCTTGTACAGCTGTTTGATGTCCTCGAAGTCATCCGGGGAACCCATGCTGGACACCTGAGCGAGCAGGTTGGAATACTGGCCGCCCGGAATCTCATATTTATAGATCTCCGCGTTCGGGGCTTTCATATCGCTCTCGAACTGTTCGTATACCTTGCGGATCCGGCTGTAGTAGCGGGACAGGATATCCAGCTCTTCAAAGTCGAGACCGGTGTCGCGCTCGCTTCCGCGCAGTGCCTCAACAACAGCGTTCATGGAAGGCTGGCTTGTCATGGATGCCATGGACTCGATCGCGAGATCGACGATGTCCACACCCGCCTCTGAGGCCATCAAAACGGTGCTCATGCCGGCGCCGGTGGAATCGTGGGTGTGCAGGTGGACCGGAATTTTCAGGTCCTGCTTTAAGGAGGTGATAAGCTCCCTTGCAGCACGCGGCTTTAAGAGGCCCGCCATATCCTTGATCGCGATGATGTGGCAGCCGAGCTTTTCAAGTTCTAAGGCCATGTCCACGTAGTAGTCAAGGGTATATTTTGTCTCATTCGGGCTTGTGATGTCTCCGGTATAGCAGATCGTGCCCTCGACGATCCGGCCGGTCTTTAAGCACTCCTCGATCGGCATCTTCATATTCTCTACCCAGTTTAAACTGTCGAAAACGCGGAAGACATCAATGCCGTGGTTAGCGGAGACCTCGATAAATTTCTTTACGACATTGTCCGGATAGTTTGTATAGCCGACAGCGTTGGACGCACGCAGCAGCATCTGAAGCAGTGTATTCGGCATGCGCTGTCTGAGCAGCTCCAGGCGCTTCCACGGAGACTCTTTTAAGAAACGGTAGGCGGTGTCGTACGTCGCACCTCCCCAGCACTCCACGGAAAACGCGTTCTGCATAAATGCGTTTGTCGCATAGGCACCGCCGACCAGATCTCTGGTCCTCATGCGGGTCGCGATGAGAGACTGCTGCGCGTCACGCATGGATGTATCCGTGACATACAGCTTTTTCTCTCCGAGGATCTTTTGTGTAAAGTCCGAAGCTCCGAGCTTTAAGAATTCATCCCGGGCGCCGTAAACCGGCTTGTCCCTGTCATAGACCGGCACTTTGCGGTTCTCGTAAAACGGCTTGCTCTCTACACCCGAGTTTACGATCCGTTCGCCTAAGAATTCTATGATCTTCGTGGCACGGTCCTGACTTAAGGTCAATTCGAACAGCTCCGGAGTCTCCTCAATGAATGTGGTGTAGCACTGCCCGCTCATGAACGTGGGGTGGTTCAACACATTGATCAAAAACGGAATGTTTGTCTTGACGCCGCGGATCCGGATCTCATGGAGCGCGCGGTTGGAACGCTTGATCGCGCCCTCAAACGTGCGGTCTAAGGAGATGACCTTCACTAAAAGGCTGTCATAGAACGGGGAGATGATCGCGCCCGTGTAGGCATTCCCGCCGTCCATACGGATCCCGTTTCCGGATCCGGTACGATATACGGTGATCTCTCCGGTATCCGGCAGGAAGTTGTTGGTCGGATCCTCGGTCGTGACACGGGTCTGAATGGAGTAACCGTTGCAGTGAACGGTATCCTGGGAAGGAATATTTACTTCCATGGAATCCAGCGGATAACCTTCGGCGACCAGGATCTGGGACTGCACGATGTCGATGCCGGTGATCATCTCACTGACGGAGTGCTCGACCTGGATCCTGGGATTCATCTCGATAAAGTACGGATTGTTGTCGGCATCCACCAAAAACTCCAGTGTGCCGGCGTTGCGGTAGTTCACATTTTTGCAGAGGCGGATCGCCGAGTCAAAGATGATCTGCCGCGTTTCATCCGGGACGGAAAATGCGGGCGCGTATTCCACGACCTTCTGATGACGGCGCTGCACGGAACAGTCACGGTCAAACAGATGGACGACATTGCCATAGTTGTCGGCAAGGACCTGCACCTCGATGTGCTTCGGGCTCTTTAAATATTTTTCGATGAAGATCAGATCATCACCGAATGCCTTCTTGGACTCGTTCTTTGCCTCTTCGAACTCCTGCTCCATGTCCTCAAGGCGATCTACGATACGCATGCCGCGGCCGCCGCCGCCGTTGGAAGCCTTCAGCATGATCGGGAAGCCGACTTTCTGCGCGATCTCCTTGGCCTGCTCGGTCGTCTTGATGGCATAGTCCACACCGGGAATGATGGGAACATCTGCATCAATGGCGATCTTTTTGGACGAGATCTTGTCGCCCATGGCATTCATGATCTCGCTGGACGGTCCGATAAAGACGATGCCGTTTTGCTCACAGGCATCCACAAAATTCGGATTTTCCGAGAGAAAGCCGTAGCCGGGATGGATTGCGTCGACATTCGCGGCCAGAGCGATCTTGATGATCGTATCAATGTCCAGATATGCATCGATGGGGCCCATGTCGGGATTTAACGGATAAGCCTCATCTGCTTTTGAGTGGAAAAGCGCATACTTGTCTTCCTTGGAAAAAACACTCACAGTGGTGATGCCGAGTTCGTTTAATGCACGGAACACACGAATGGCGATCTCACCACGGTTTGCAACCAGAACCTTTTTAAAAGGCTTGATCTGTGCGTTTGAGTTCATTTGAGTTCCCCCTTTTTTTATAGTGATAACAACCTATTCTATAGTATAGAGGAAAGAAGGGGGAAATGCAAATATATCATACATTTTATAAAATGTTTATGATTGTAATCAGATGGTAATCAGATAATGATCAGATAATGGTCAGATGGTGATCAGAGGCTGACGAAGCTCGGATTTGATCTCATATCCGGAACGGGACTGCAAGAGCTGACGATAGATCTCGGACGCCTGCAGATCCAGCTCAAACAGACGGCTCTGCGTTTTATTTAACGTCTGACGGTCATGTGCCGGTCGTGTCAAAATGGGGATATCCGCATTCTGACGGATGGCTTTTAAGACAGGAGAGGCTTCCTTTCGCAGGCCGAGCAGCCGTGCATAGGGTGCGCCGTGATATTTTGCGGCGAGAGCGAGGTCTTCCCGTCGGATCCCTAAAAGGATGTGGGTCAGATAGCGGCTGATCGCGGTGTAGGTCCGGTTCCGCGTCTTTAAAAGGGCGGCGAATTCGGTCCAGCCGGTAAAGTGTTCCAGCTGATTTGCCGTGCGGCCGGCCAGATCGGAATTTGCCGGTCCGAAGTCATTTAACTGTGCCCGGCTTTTCGTGAGCGCGTAGAAGAGGAGATCGGAAAAATCGTGTTCCCCGAGACAGCGGTGTTCCCTGAAAGATTCCATGAGAAAAGTATATGACTCCTCGGGTACGTTTGGCCGCAGCAGATCGGAGATGTTTGCCGCATCGGATGTGAGCAGGAGATTCCGGATCGCCGTGGCGGAAGAATATCCGTCGGAGATGGAACCGCTTTCGTGGGAACTTCCCCGCCGGGGGATCAGAGTGAGGTGCATGTCACTGTCGCTTTTTTGGATCGCCTTGGCATATTCCAGAGCGAGGATATCGTTTGGCCCGGAGAGGAGACGGGCAGCGTCCTCTCCCAGACAGGCAGTGACAGCAGATTCCCGCGCCTTTGGAAAACTCATGCCCTTCGTAAGGTCGGAGGCAAGATGTTTTTTATAGGCCGGCGGCTCATCCAAGAGCAGCTTGACCACCTGCGAAAAGGAATCGGGATCGGATCCGGCGAGCTCACAGCCGCAGCTCACCTCGTCCACGACGCCGAGACCGGAAAGAAGACAGATGCCGCCTGTGGCAAACCCCTCGGCGCTCTGGAGCGCGGAAGTGACAGGCAGCTCAAATACAAGATCCGCGCCGCCTAAAAGAGCCAGGCGGGCGCGGTCATATTTGTTTAAGAGAGCGGGCGCGCCGCGCTGGACAAAGCTGCCGCTTAATGCGACGACGATATAGTCCGCACCGGTCAGGCGCCTGGTCTCTTCCATGTGAAATTGATGTCCGTTGTGAAACGGATTGTATTCGGCGATGATGCCTGCTGTCTTCATGAGATCGGAATCCTTTATACTTTTTCCGCAATGTTAAAGAGCAGCTTTTCGCTTTCCTCCCAGCCGAGACAGGGATCCGTGATGGACTTCCCGTAGATGTGTTCCCCGATCTTCTGGCTGCCGGGCTCGATGTAACTCTCCACCATGACGCCCTTTACAAGCGCGTGGATGTCCGGCGAGATCGCACGGTTGTGAAGCACCTCGTCAACGATGCGGATCTGTTCGATATAATTCTTGTCTGAGTTGGAGTGATTGGCGTCTACAACGCATGCCGGGTTTTGAAGGTTACGCTCCCCGTACATCTCGTGCAGACGCATCAGATCCTCGTAGTGATAGTTTGGAATGGCGACTCCGTATTTATCGACGGCACCGCGCAGGATGACATGCGCCAGCGGATTGCCCGGCGTATCGACTTCCCAGCTTCGGTGTGTAAAGTGGTGCGGGTGCTGCGCCGCATATACGGAATTTAACATCACCGACAGATCACCGCTTGTCGGGTTCTTCATGCCGCTGGCGACATCGAAGCCGCTGACGGTAAGGCGGTGCTGCTGGTCCTCCACCGAGCGCGCGCCGATGGCGACGTAGGCGAGAAGGTCGTCTAAGTAATCCCAGTTCTCCGGATAGAGCATCTCGTCCGCCGCGGACAGACCGGTCTCTCCGATCGACCTGAGATGCAGGCTGCGGACCGCGATCAGTCCCGCCACCATGTCCGGCTTTGCCTCCGGATCCGGCTGGGTCGCGATCCCTGTGTAGCCCTCCCCGGTTGTTCTGGGCTTGTTTGTGTAAATGCGGGGGATTAAGATCAGCTTATCTTTCGTCTGCTCATTGACTCTCGCCAGACGGTGGATATAGTCCATGACCGACTCCTCGCTGTCCGCGGAACAGGGCCCTATTATGACGAGAAACTTCTCTGACTCTCCACGGATCACAGCACTGATCTCGGCATCCCGTGCCGCCTTGACCGCTTTCCCTTCCTCGGAGAGCGGGTACTGTTCCTTTATGTTTGCCGGTGTCGGCAGTTTATTTAAGTAGGTAAAACTCATTTTTTTGTCCCCTTATCGTATTTTCAGGATGAAAAGATCCGGTCACGGATGAGATCGACGGGCATCTCCTTTCCGGTCCAGCACTGAAAAGAAGCTGCGCCCGTAAACAGCAGCATACCAAGCCCGTTGGCGGTCCGGCATCCGGCATCCTGCGCCATCTTAAGCAGGCGTGTGGTCCTCGGGTTGTAAATGATGTCGCAGACATACAGCTCCGGGCGAAGGAGAGAGGCGTCATCGAGCGGACAGGTGTCTTCATGGGGTGCCATGCCGAGATTCGTCGCATTGATAAGGAGTACGCTCTCCGAAAAACTCTGCCTCATCTGCGCAGAGTCAGCAAACTCACAGACACGGATCCGACATCCCGTGGAAGTCTGGATCTTTTCTGCCAGTGCGACGGTCTCTGAAAACCTCGGAGACGGCTTCCTCTGGAAGATGTCGATCGCGGATACGCCGTCTATGGCTGCCTGGGCGATGATCGACTTTGCCGCGCCTCCCGCGCCGAGGATGGAGATCTTCTTTCCGATCACATCACAGCCGAGATCACTTACGGAGCGCATAAAACCGGCGCCGTCCGTTGTGTGGCCGATCATACGTCCGTCCTTTACGATAACGGTATTGCAGGCGCCGATCAGACGGGCCGCATCTGTTAAGTCGTCCATCCATTCCACGACCTTTTCCTTATAGGGCAGGGTCACATTAAAGCCCCATATGCCGATCGAGCGAAGTCCCTCCACAGCTTTCCCGAGATCCTCCTCTTTGATGTCAAGTGCGAGATAGACGCAGTCGATCCCTAAAGCCTCAAAGGAGAGGTTTTGTATCTTTGGTGATATGCTGTGTGAGACGGGGCTCCCGATCAGGGCTGTCAGGCCGGTTTTTCCCGAAATCTCCATAAAAACCCTCACTTCCGTAACCGCATTTGATTTTAGGATAATCCATGGTTTTCTTTCTGTCAACATGCTTCCAATGTCTTGCGCCTTTGGGTGGGATGGACTATACTATGATACAAGAGGAAGATTAGCTGCAAAACAGATGCGTGCATCTGGTTTTACAACATATCGGACCCGTAGTATTATAATGAAAAGTGGGCTTCACTTATGAAAAAACCGTTAGAAATAAAAGGGATTCGATTCGGAGAGGGCCGGCCCGTGATCTGCGTACCCGTCGTAGAGCGGGAGCGGGAAGCGGTCACGGAGAAGATCCGCGCATTGGCAGGGAGACAGACGCAGATGATCGAATGGCGGGCAGACTGTTTTGAGCAGCTCGATCAGCCGGAGCAGGTGCGCGGTATTCTCGAAGATATCGGACCGTTTGTTAAAGATACGGTGATGCTGTTCACGATCCGCACGAAGCATCAGGGTGGCAATGCTGATCTTGAGGAGAAGCGTCTCCTCTATCTGGATGAGATCGCGGCGAAGAGCGGGAGTATTGACCTCATTGATCTTGAGCATTTTGAACTCGACCGCCCGGAACGCGAGATCACCAGGCTTCAGAAGATGGGGGTGCACGTGATCTCTTCCCACCACGATTTTTCGGGTACGCCGCACGATGTGGTTCTTCACACGCTGATGAATCAGCTTACGCGCGGCGGCGGAGATATCGCGAAGATCGCCGTGATGCCGCAGTCGGCGGATGACGTGGCCCGCCTGTTTCAACTGACAAATGAGACCAGAACGAGCCATCCGGATCTTCCCCTTATCGCCATAGCCATGGGCGCTTTGGGAGTGATCAGCCGGGTGTCCGGGGAAACGTTCGGATCCTGCGTCACATTCGGTGCTGACGGGGAATGTTCGGCACCGGGGCAGCTGCAGGCCGATGAACTCGCCGGTATTTTAAATGTGCTGCATGAGAGCATGACAAACGCACAGGGGGACGAAAGAGACGGATGAGAGATAAGACACCGGCAGACCACCGGACATCGCGCCCGGACGGCCCCATTTTTCTGATCGGATTCATGGGGACGGGAAAGACCTCGACATCGGGAGAACTAAAAGATCTGCTCGGTTTCGATGAGATCGATCTCGATGAGGCAATCGCTTCGCGTTACGGCATGAGCATCGCCGAGATGTTTGAACGGGACGGAGAGGACGCGTTCCGGGAAAGAGAGAGCGCGATGCTAAAAGAGATCGCCGGCGGGGAGCCTGTCATTGTCTCCTGCGGCGGCGGATGCGTGCTCCGTGAGGAGAATGTATCGCTCATGAAGGGGTGCGGGACCGTCGTCCTTTTGACGGCGGAACCTGAGACAGTTTTGGCGCGCGTAAAGCACCGCACGACCCGGCCGCTCCTTAACGGGCATATGAACGTGGAATATATCGCCGATCTCATGGAGCAGCGAAGGCCTGCCTATGAGAAGGCCTGTGACCTTACAATTTGTACGGACCAAAAGACGCCAAGACAGGTCGCCGAAGAGGTCTCGGCCGCGCTTGGCAGATAAGACGGGACAAAAAATCCCGGGCAGCTTAAAACTCCCGGGATACTGAGTGCAACCGGCGGGAATCGAACCCACATCACAGGAGTCGGAGTCCTGCGTTCTATCCGTTAGACTACGGTTGCCCTAAAAATACGCATCGGTATCATATCATATATACCATGATTTCGCAAGCAATGATCATTTGTCTATGACAGAGGATTACGGGGAGGAAGAAAATGGTCATAGTTCGTAGGTTTATCTATACATTTCTGGTGTCCATGATCCCGGCGATCGAGATCAAGGTGGGCATCCCGTTTGGGATCGTGCTGGGCCTTCGGCCTATCATTGCATACATAGCCGGCCTGTCCGGCACAACTCTGGTCGTGATCGCACTCGCCTTTTTGGGACAGTGGTTTTTTGATCTCTGCCGAAAGAAGGGCTGGATCATGCGGTTCATCAACTGGACGGACCGTCTGGCCGAAAAACATGCGACGCAGTTAAACCGGTTTGGCACACTTGCCGTCTTTGTCTGGACGGCAGTCCCGGTCCCGGGAATGGGAACCTGGACGGGCTCCATCATAGCCGTTGCGATCCGCATGAAGCGGAAATGGATCATCTTAAGTGTTGTTTGCGGCAATATCATCTCCGGGATCATCATGGTATTCATAGGAGACGGCGTGGCCAGCGTCATGCGGTCCAACATTCCATTTTTCAACAATCTGTTAACATACTAGACTTTAAGTCCTGCGGATGATCGGGAGGAACACGGTCGACATGGAAGCGGAACACACAGACAATCAGGCGGATAGGGAGGCCCTTTCAAACGGCGTCCGCATCAATAAATATCTGAGTGAAGCCGGGGTCTGTTCCCGGCGCGAGGCGGACCGGGAGATCGCGGCCGGACATGTGGCCATCGACGGGAAGATCGCAGCTGTCGGGGACCGGGTCTATCCCGGCATGGATGTCTCGTTTTGCGGGAAAACGGTCTGTCCGGAAGAGGAGGAGATCCTCTTAGCGTTTCACAAGCCGGCGGGTATCGTCTGCACGGCGGACAAGAGGGAAAAAGACAACATCATAGATTATATCCACTATCCGAAGCGGATCTACCCCGTCGGAAGACTCGATAAACGTTCCGAGGGACTGATCCTTTTGACAAACCGGGGAGATCTGGTAAACCGAATCCTGCGGGCGGGCAACTATCACGAAAAGGAGTATGATGTGACCGTAGACCGCGATCTGACCGACAAGTTCCTTGACGCCATGCGAATGGGGATATATCTTAAAGAACTCGATGTGACCACCCGCAGTTGTGAGGTGATACAGACGGGAGCACGGACTTTTACGATCGTGCTGACACAGGGCTTAAACCGGCAGATCCGGCGCATGTGTGAGGCATGCGGGTACCGTGTTTTAAGGCTGGTCCGCGTCCGCGTCTTAAATATCCTGCTCGGAGATCTTCCGGCAGGCAGCTGGCGGGAGGTGACACCCGCGGAAAGAGAGGAGCTTGAGCGCCTCATCCGTGATTCCTACAGTGCGCCGCGGACAGCAGAAACGGTAAAAGACGATGAGTGAAAAGCAAGACTATGAAGAATTAAAGAGTGTCATCGATCACCACATGGACCTCTATTACAATGAGGACGCGCCGGAGATCGAAGACTATGAATACGATCAGCTCATGCAGCGCTTAAAAGAGATCGAGGCAGCGCACCCGGACTGGGTGACGCCGGAGTCTCCCACGCAGAAGATCGGCGGCACCGCGAAGCGTGAGGCCGGGGTGTCGGTGGAACACCATGTGCCCATGCTCAGCATCCAGGATGTCTTTACGAAGGAGGAGGTGTCCGACTGGGTGGAGGAAGTGCGGCGCATGCATCCGGATGCGCGGTTTTGCGTCGAGGAGAAGATTGACGGGCTCAGCATGAGCCTGCGCTATCAGGACGGAGATCTTGTGCTCGCGGAGACGAGGGGAGACGGCTTAATCGGAGAGGATGTGACGCCGAACGCCCTTGTCATTCCCGATGTAAAGCATCACATCGATCTGCCCGGCTACCTGGAGATCCGGGGCGAAGTGTATATGTCCCATGAGGAGTTTGAGCGCTTCAATGAAAAACAGGAAGAAGAGGGAAAAAAGCCGGCAGCCAACCCGCGCAATCTGGCGGCAGGCACGCTCAGACAGCTTGACAGCTCTGTCGTAAAAGAGCGGGGTCTTCGGATGTTCATCTTCAATGTGCAGGATGCCAGCGACAACGGCATCGATCTGATGCGTTCACATGCGGAGGGGATGGACAGCCTGTGTAAGAAGGGGATCGTCACGGTGGGCCACACGCTGTGTGAGACGGCGGCAGAGGTGATGGACGCGATCGACGCGATCGGGGAAAGCCGGGGAGAGCTCTCCTTTGACATCGACGGCGCCGTGGTCAAGATCGACCAGATCGCCTACCGGCAGGACTTTCCGGCCGGGAGCAAATATTCCGCGGGCCATATTGCCTACAAGTATCCGCCGGAAGAAAAAGAAGTCGTGATCGACCGGATCGAGATCGGTGTCGGCAGGACCGGCAAGATGACATTCCGGGCGATCTTTAAAGAGCCGGTGCGCCTTTGCGGGACAAACGTGCAAAAGGCGACGCTGCACAATGCGGACTATATCCGGGAGCTCGGCGTCTCGGAAGGGTGTCACGCCATCTGCCGCAAACAGGGGGAGATCATTCCGGCCATTATCCGCGTGACGCAGCCGGGAGAGCGGGAGTTTGAGCCGCCTACAAAATGTCCGGTTTGCGGCTCTCCTCTTGTAAAGGAGGAAGGCACCTGTGACATCTACTGTGAAAATCCCTCCTGTCCGGCACAATTAAAGCGGACTCTGACTTATTTTGCCGGGAAGGATGCCATGGATATCAAAAATTTCGGCGAAAAGTATATCGAGAGCCTTGTAGATCAGGGATACATTCAGGACATTCCGGATATATACCGCCTGAAAGAACACCGGGATGAGCTTATAGAGAAGGGGATCCTCGGAAGGGATAAGAATACGGACCGGATCCTCGACTCGATCGAGCTCTCGAAGCAAAATGAACCGGACCGGCTGCTGACCGGCTTTGCCATCCGAAACGTGGGCCGGATCTCCGCCCGGGAGATCATGCGCCACTACCACAGTCTCTGGGATCTGGCGGACGCAACGGTCGAGGAGCTCACAAAACTTCCGGATGTGGGTGAGATCACAGCCCGGTCGATCCACAATTTTTATGCGGACGAAAAGCACCTCGAGATGCTGCGGCAGCTGGAGGAGATGGGAGTAAACGCGGTGGTCAGAAAGGGGCCGGATGAGAATGCGCCCCGGCCGCTTGCGGGACTTACGATCGTGGTCACGGGGACGCTTGAACACTTCGGCCGCAGCGAGATCACAGAGTTTATTGAGCAAAATGGCGGAAAGTGCACCGGGAGCGTGAGCAAAAAGACAGATTATCTCGTCGCCGGAGAAAATGCGGGATCCAAGCTGGACAAGGCGAGAGATCTTGGTATCCCCGTTATATCAGAGCAGGAGCTGATCGATATGGCGGCGGGATAAAGAACAGAGAAAACAGTTTTCAAATATGCATTTTTTTGGTATACTGTGTATAATTTATTGAATGGAAAAGGTTAGGAGGTTTTTTCATGGCTGATGACAGAAAAGGAATCCGTTTAAAGGAAGATGAGCTCGGTGACGTCCATGTCGCTGACGAAGTGGTTGCGATCATTGCGGGACTTGCTGCGACCGAGGTCGAGGGAGTGACCTCCATGTACGGAAATATCACGAATGACCTGATCAGTCGCCTCGGGGCAAAGAATCTGTCCAAAGGGGTCCGGGTCACGATGGAAGACGGAACTGTGCAGGTAGACTTAGCCCTCAATATCGCTTACGGGTACGGGATACCGGATGTGTCGCACAAAGTACAGGAAAAAGTAAAATCCGCGATCGAAAATATGACAGGCCTTACGGTGTCCGGCGTTAATGTAAGGATCGCCGAGGTCGATATGAAGTCGGAATCTTAGGAGATGTTTCAAACGGGGGTGTCTTTGACACCCCTTATTGGCATATTGGGGAATCCTGCGGATTTCCCGCGCATGGGGAGGGAGCGATGAGCCGCAGACAGATCCGGGAGCAGATTTTTTTGCTCCTGTTTTCCACAGAGTTTTTTTCAAAGGACGAGCTGGACGCCCAGCTCTCTCTTAATATGCAGACACACGAGGCGATGGGGGAGGAGGATCCGCCCTTCGCCGGGGAGCTTAGCGAAGAGGACGCGGCCTATATCGAGGCCAAAGTCCGGGATATTTCGGACCATCTGGACGAGATTGATGAATTGATCAACGCCGGAGCCGAAAATTGGAAGACAACCCGCATGGCCAAGGCGGAGCTCGCCATCATCCGGCTGGCCGTCTATGAGATGAAATACGAGGAGGAGATTCCGGTATCCGTGGCGATCAACGAGGCCGTGGAGCTGGCAAAGGTCTATGGCGGCGATAAGGGAGCGGCCTTTGTCAACGGAGTTCTTGCGAAGTTGGTATGACAGACAGGATAAAAGGGAATGTATATTCGGTGGGCCAGCTTAATGCCTACATTAAAAATATGTTCGCGCAGGATTTTATGCTGGGGCACATCTATGTGAGTGGTGAGGTCTCGAACTGTAAGTACCATTCCTCCGGACATATTTATTTTACGTTAAAGGATGACACGGGCGTGATAAACGCCGTTATGTTTGCCGGATCGAGGAAGAAGGGCCTTACGTTTTCCATGAAAGCCGGGGACAAGGTCATCGTGCTGGGCGCGGTCCGTGTCTACGAGCGAAACGGCGCCTATCAGCTCTATGCGGAGCAGATCCTGCCGCAGGGGACCGGACTTCTCTATCAGAAGTTTGAAGAGTTAAAAATTAAGCTGGAAGAGATGGGGATGTTTGCCGAAGAGTACAAACAGCCGATTCCGGCCTATGCCCTGCGGATCGGCGTGGTGACCGCTCCCACCGGAGCGGCTGTGCATGATATCGAAACCGTCGCCAAAAGACGAAATCCTTATGTACAGCTGATCCTTCATCCCGCGCAGGTGCAGGGGGAAGGAGCGGCCGAGAGCATTGTCTTCGGCATTCGCTCGCTGGAACAAAGAGATGTGGATGTGATCATCGTCGGACGCGGCGGGGGCTCCATAGAAGATCTCTGGGCGTTTAACGAGGAGAGTGTGGCCCGGGCGATCTTTGACTGCAGCGTACCGATCATCTCAGCCGTGGGGCATGAGACTGATTTTACGATCGCGGATTACGTGGCGGACAGGCGTGCGCCGACTCCGTCAGCGGCGGCTGAGCTTGCCGTGTTTGATCTGAAGCAGACCGTGCAGCTGATCGACTCGATCCGTCTTACCCTAAACCGCGGGATCGGAACCCGTCTGGACGCGGCGGAGGCAAAGATTCGGCAATACCGGATTGAGCTTACGGCGAGGAGTCCGAAAAACCGCCTGATAGAGAGCCGGCACCGCGCAGCGGACGGTCAGAGTCGTCTGCAAAACAGGATGGAACTAATCCTCTCAGACAAACGCCAACGGCTGCAGCTTGCCGCCGGTGCATTGGAGGAGAGGTCTCCCTTAAAAAAGCTGGAGAGCGGCTATGCCTTTCTGGCTTCGCCGGATGGAACACGGATCCGAAGCGCTGCGGCTTTACAAAGCGGGGACCGGATCCGGGCATGGATGACCGACGGAAGCTTTACCGCCACCGTCGATGAGGTCTCACTTGAGGAGAGAAGAGGGAACAGCGGCAGCGATGAGAAGACCGCGGATATGGAGGCAGAGCATGGAAGAAGAAAAACAGATGCTTGAAAATGAACAGGGAAGTGAGGAAAACGGCGGCAGCGATGTCTCGCTCGAAGAGCTCTTTTCCGAGCTCGATGAGATCCTCGCTGCCTTAGATGATCCGGAGATCTCTTTAGAGGATTCGTTTGCCCTTTATGAGAAGGGGATGAAGAAGGTCCGCCAGTGCAACGACAGGCTGGACATGGTTGAAAAAAAGATGATGATGATCGCGCAGGACGGATCCGAAGTTCCGTTTGAGGAGTGACGAAAGAACCTATGAATGTGAGAGAGGAGATCGACCGCCGCACTGCGCAGGTGGAGGCGGTCTTAACACAATATCTGCCGGAGGAGACCGGGTATCAAAAGACGGTCATCGAGGCGATGAACTACAGTTTTCTGGCCGGCGGAAAGAGGCTGCGTCCGATGCTGATGCAGGAGACGTACCGCCTGTTCGGGGGTGAGGGAGATGTCGTGGAGCCTTTTATGGCGGCCATCGAGATGATCCACACCTATTCGCTGATCCACGACGATCTTCCGGCCATGGATGACGACGAGTATCGGCGGGGACGCAAGACGACTCATATCGTCTACGGCGAGGCCATGGCGATCCTGGCCGGGGACGGCCTCTTAAATCTGGCGTTTGAGACAGCGCTTTGCGCCGCGGACTTTCGCCCCGGCGATCCGGCTGTGACAAAGGCGCTTTCGATCCTGGCGAAAAGTTCCGGAATCTACGGCATGCTCGGGGGTCAGGTAGTGGATGTGGAGTCCGAGGGCAAGCAGATCGGACAGGACACATTGGATTTTATCTATGACTTAAAGACAGGCGCGCTTATCGAGGCTTCCATGCTGATCGGCGCCGTGCTCGCAGGGGCGGACCGGGAAAAACAGGACGTGATCTCAAACGTCGCAAAGGATGTCGGACTCGCGTTTCAGATCCGTGACGATATCCTCGATGTCGTCGGAGATCAGGAGGAACTCGGCAAGCCCATCGGCAGCGACGAAAAAAACGAAAAGATCACCTACGTCACAGTAAGAGGCTTAGATCAAGCCAATAAGGACGTGGAGCAGATCTCACGCCGAGCCCTTAAGACGTTGGACACGCTGCCGGAGCGAAACGAATTTTTGCGGGAACTGATCGAATACCTGATCTCGAGAAACAAATAGAATGGGTTTGACCTTTGTAAATGGAGGAAATCATGGCTGTTCTTGATATGATCGAAAAAGAAAATGATATAAAGAAAGTGCCGCCGCAGCAGTATGAAGAGCTGGCGGGGGAGATCCGTACTTTTTTGCTGGAGCATGTCTCCAAGACGGGGGGCCATCTGGCATCCAACCTGGGGGCCGTTGAGCTTACGATGGCACTGCATCTGGTGATGGATCTGCCGACGGACAAGCTGATCTGGGATGTGGGACATCAGTCCTACACGCACAAGATCCTGACGGGAAGGAAAGAGGAGTTTTCCACCCTGCGTCAGATGGACGGTATCAGCGGATTTCCCAAACGGGCCGAGAGCGAATGCGACTGCTTTGACACCGGACACAGCTCCAACTCCATCTCGGTCGGACTCGGCTTTGCCACGGCCAGGGATCTTTTGGGTGAGTCCTACAACGTGATCTCCGTGATCGGAGACGGGGCGCTTACGGGAGGCCTTTCCTATGAGGCCCTCAACAATGCGTCAAAACTGGATACAAACTTTATCATTGTGTTAAACGACAACAACATGTCCATCTCGGAGAATGTCGGAGGGCTGGCAACGCATCTGTCCACGCTGCGCACGGCGGAGACATATCAGGAGTTTAAGAGCGATGTGCACTCTTCCCTGTCGAGACTTCCCTACGGCGAGCGCGTGGCACGCCGGATCCACACGACAAAGAGCGGCTTAAAGCAGCTGCTCATACCCGGGATGATCTTCGAAAATATGGGTGTCACCTATCTCGGCCCTGTCAGCGGCCACAATATCTCGGATATGGAGCGCATCTTAAATGAGGCGAAAAAAGTCAACGGAGCCGTCGTCGTCCATGTGATAACGGACAAGGGGAGAGGTTATCTCCCGGCGGAGCGGAGGCCGGAACGCTTCCACGGGACCGGGCCGTTTGACGTCGAGACCGGAAAACCGACCGAAGCAAAGAAAAAGCCGGACTATACCGACACCTTTTCCAGCGTGATCTGCAAGATCGCGGAAAAAAATGACCGGGTCGTTGCCCTGACTGCGGCGATGGCCGACGGGACCGGGCTTCGCAGATTCCGCTCACGCTATCCGGATCGGTTCTTTGATGTAGGGATCGCGGAGGAGCACGCAGTCACGTTTGCCGCCGGAATGGCGGCAGCAGGCATGCATCCGTTTGTCGCGGTGTATTCCTCTTTCCTGCAGAGAGGATTTGACGAATTGATCTACGATGTCTGTATGCAGAACCTGCCGGTCACATTTGCCATAGACCGGGCCGGACTCGTCGGAGGAGACGGCGAGACGCATCAGGGGATCATGGATCTGTCCTATCTCTCCCTGATGCCGAACATGACCGTCATGGCACCGAAGAATAAATGGGAGCTGGCAGATATGCTCTGGTTTTGCTCCAGATATGAAGGCCCCAGTGCCGTCCGTTATCCGAGAGGACAGGCCTGGGAGGGATTGAAAGAATTTCGTGCCCCCATTGAATATGGAAAGAGCGAGTGGATCTATGAGGAGAGCCGGATCGCGATCTTCGCGGTCGGAAACATGGTGGAAAATGCTCTTTTGGCACACAATCTGCTTAGCTTTATGGGTCTGGAGAGCTCGCTTATCAATGCGCGGTTTGTAAAACCCATCGACCGCGAGGCGATCGACCGGGCGGTAAAGGATCATGAACTGATCGTGACGGTGGAAGAAAACATGCTCCACGGCGGGTTTGGTGAGAGCGTGGAAGAGTATCTCTCCGAACTGGAGGCGGACATCCCCGTGCTCCGTTTTGGCATTGAAGATCAGTTTGTACCGCACGGGAGCGTAGCCCAGCTTCAGGAGAAACTGGGGCTTGATGCTGCCTCAATAGCCGACAGGATCGCCGGGGAATACCGGAAATTAAGCGGGATACCATCAGATTCAGAGGAGGAAGGGAGCCGGGATTCATGAAAGAGCGACTGGATGTCCTCCTCGTAAAACAAAACCTGGCCCCGTCCAGAGAAAAAGCAAAGGCGATGATCATGGAGGGCAGGGTGTTTGTCGACGGGCAGCGTGAGGACAAGGCCGGATCCTCTTTTGCGGAGAGTGCGCACATCGAAGTGCACGGAAGTCCGCCGAAATATGTCAGCAGAGGCGGACTTAAGCTGGAACGGGCGCTCTCGCAGTTTGGACTGGATCTTACAGGGAAGATCTGCATGGATGTCGGAGCCTCCACCGGAGGGTTTACGGACTGTATGCTCCAAAACGGCGCCGCAAAAGTGTATGCCGTGGATGTCGGGTACGGACAGTTTGCCTGGAAGTTGAGACAGGATGAGCGGGTCGTGTGCATGGAAAAGACAAACATCCGTTATCTCACACCGGACGCGATTGACGATGTCATCGATCTGGCCACCGTGGATGTCTCGTTTATCTCTCTGACAAAAGTGCTGGGACCGATCCGCGAAATGCTGCGGGACGAGGGGGAGGTTGTCTGCCTGATCAAACCGCAGTTTGAGGCTGGACGGGAGAAAGTCGGAAAGAAGGGGGTTGTCCGGGATCCGGCTGTGCACCTTGAAGTGCTTAAGATGATCCTTTCCTATGCAGTGAACAATGGTTTTTCGGTTTTAAATCTGGACTATTCCCCTGTCAAGGGACCGGAGGGCAATATCGAATATCTTCTGTACATAAAAAAACATTCCGAGGGAAGCGAGGAGAACGGTGTCTCAGAGGAGGCGGTCGTTAAAGCGGCTCACGAGGCGCTGGATTGATCAACATGAAACGATTTTTTATCATCACAAATGAACACAGGGACGAGGATCTTGCCGTCACCCGGTCCGTGCAGGACTATATCGCGAAGCACGGCGGGGAGAGCAGCTACTATGTCAGCAATAAGACAGAGTGGAAAAACCGGAGCCTGCACAGCCTTGCGGCCGACGGGATCAACGCGGACTGCATTCTGGTACTCGGAGGCGACGGAACGCTCGTGCGCGCAGCCAGAGAGATGGCAAAGATCGGTGTTCCTCTGATCGGGGTCAACTTAGGAACCATCGGATATCTTTGCGAGCTGGATCTTGATCAGGTCTTTCCCGCAATCGACTGCCTGCTTAAAGATCAGTATGAGGTGGAGAACCGCATGATGATCCAGGGGAGCGTTCCGGGGGAAGAGGACGGCGAGCCGACTCTGGCTTTAAATGACATTGTGATCCACCGCGTGGGGAGCGCCCAGCTCATCAATCTGGAGCTCACCGTCAATGGAGAGTATCTGGCCACCTACAGCGCGGACGGGATCATCTTATCCACGCCGACCGGATCGACCGGATACAGCATGGCCTCCCGAGGACCCATCGTGGATCCCAAGACAGAGCTGATCCTGATCACCCCGATCAACCCTCAGTCTTTCTCGGCCCGGAGCATCGTGGTCGGCGCCGACGCGCAAATCGAGGTGACGCTGGCAAAGCGCAGGGTGGAAGAGGACGAGGAAGCCGAGGTGGCGTTTGACGGAGACCGATTCAGCTACCTGAAAGTAGGAGACAAGATCCGGGTGCAAAAAGCGGATGTCAGTGCAAAGATCCTGCGCTTAGACCGCTTAAGTTTCCTGCAGATCCTCAGGAAAAAGATGACATAATACGGGGAGTATGGTTTTATGAAAGAAAAGCGGCACGCAAAAATATTGGAACTTATCCGGACCGTGGACGTGGGGACGCAGGAAGAACTCTGCGAACTCTTAAACCGCGAAGGTTTTCCGACCACACAGGCCACTGTGTCCCGGGATATCAAAGAACTGAAACTGACAAAAGTCTCCGCACAGGGCGGAGGGAAAAAATATATTCTGCTCTCCGATACAGGGGAGGAGATGAACGAGAAGTACAACCGGGTCTTTATTGACGGTGTTGTTTCCATCGATATGGCGCAGAACATCCTGGTGATCCGGACCGTTTCCGGTATGGCTATGGCTGTTGCCGCCGCGATCGATTCGATGAACTGCCACGAGATCGTGGGCAGCATCGCAGGGGATGACACGATCATGTGCGCGGTACGGACCGTGGAGGATACGGTATCTTTGATGAGGCAGTTTCGAAAACTGCTTGTGTAAGCGTTAAAAACAGCCTGTTTGTATGATTTCCGGCAGACTGTTATGCAAAAGTGGAACTTGAGAGAGTAGAAAGGCTGCTCCATGTTACAGAATCTGCATGTAAAAAATCTGGCACTTATCGAAGAGGCAGAGGTGGAGTTTGGACCCGGTCTCAATATCCTGTCCGGTGAGACAGGCGCGGGGAAATCCATCCTCATCGGTTCCATCCATCTGGCACTCGGCGAGAAAGTGCCGCGGGACATGCTGCGGGAAAATGCACAGGACGCTTTCGTAGAGCTGACTTTTTCCGTCAACCTTCCCCATACGGTTGCTGCTTTAAATGAGATGGATCTCTTTCCCGAGGACGGAGAGCTCCTCTTAAGCCGCAAGATCACTGCCGGCGGCAGAAGTGTGTGTCGGATCAACGGGGAGACGGTCTCCGCTGCCGTGATGCGCCGGGCGGCTTCGCTGCTCATCGACATTCACGGGCAGCAGGAACATCAGTCCCTGCTGACGCAGAAAAATCACCTGCGCTATCTGGACGCCTACGCAAAAGGGGAGCTTGAAGAGGAACTTGCCGCTCTTGCGGAGAGTTACCGCACTTACAGCGAGTGCAAAAAAAGTCTGGAGGAAGTTTCTTTGGATGAGGAACAGCAGGCCAGAGAGCTGTCTTTTTTACAATATGAGATCGATGAGATCGACCAGGCACATTTGCAGCCGGGTGAAGATGAGGAGTTGGAAGCCGAATTTAAGCGCCTGTCAAACGGAAGAAAGATCCTGGACGCGGCCGGAGAGTGCCGTGAATACTGCGCCGGTGGAAACGACAGCGCCTCCGATCAGATCGACCGGGCGCTGCGGGCTCTTCTCGCGGCGACTGACTACGACGAACAGGCGGGTGCCCTTGCGGATCAGCTTCAGGAGATCGACAGCCTGCTCGGCGACTTCAACCGGGATCTGGCCGGATATCTGGAAGATTTTGAGTTTTCGGACGAACTGTTTGCACAGACAGAGGAGCGCTTAAATCTCATCAACCATCTGAAGACAAAGTTCGGCAAAACGATTGAGGAGATCTTAGAACAGAAGGAGCAAAAAGAGGCCGAAGTTGAAAAACTGATGCACTATGAAGAATATCGGCGGGAACTCGAGGCGCGGTATGACAAGGCCGAGGAAGCGCTTCGGGAGCTTACTTTAAAGGTCAGTGAGATCCGAAAGGCTGAGGCGGAGACTTTCACGGAAGAGATCCGGGGGGCTCTTAAGGATCTCAATTTTAAAGATGTACAGCTGAGCCTGGAATTTGAACAGCTGGATCACTATACGGCAAACGGCTGGGATGATGCCCGCTTTTTTATCTCGACCAATCCGGGAGAGCCGGTAAAACCGCTGGACAATATCGCCTCGGGCGGTGAGCTGTCCCGCATCATGCTTGCCCTTAAAACAGTTCTCGCCGGGAACGATGAGATTGAGACACTGATCTTTGATGAGATCGATGCCGGCATCGGCGGGCGGACGGCTCAGATGGTGGCGGAAAAGATCAAACAGACCGCACGGGATCACCAGGTCATCTGCATCACACACCTGCCGCAGATCGCAGCCATGGCGGATCATCACTTCCTGATCGAGAAGACGTCGGATGAGTCATCCACGATCTCTGAGATCCGACCGTTAAACCGGGAGGAGAGCATCATGGAACTCGCGCGGATGCTCGGCGGCGCCCGTATCACCGACGCGGTCTGCTTAAACGCCCGGGAGATGAAGGAGCTGGCGGAACAATGCTGATCATTCGAGTACTGGTTCGTGTTTTAATTGTATTTGTTATATTTGTCATTTTATTTGGCATTGTTACGGGCAATATCGCCGCCAACAAAGGGATCCACCTAAAGACTTTAAAGAAATATGTCATCCCGTCGGAACAGTCGATGAATGAGAAACTCACCGCGAGTGGAAATGCGTTAAAGGAGAGAGTTGACAAAGAGTACACGATCAAGAGCCGGGACGGGAAGACACTGCACGGATACCTGATCCGGCCGGCGTCTTATAAGACCGGGGATACTGCCTCATCCCGGACGGGACCCGACCGATATGTCTTTTGCAGTCACAGCTACCGCAGCAAGCTCGCCGGGTTCGAGTTTGCCGAGATCGTTCCGATCTGGCTGGAACGCGGATACAGTGTCTTTTTAGTTGACCACCGCGCACACGGCAGCAGTAAGGGCTGGATGATCAGCTTTGCGCAGCATGAGTCGGACGACTGCATCGATTGGCTGAATTTTATGAGACAAGAGTTCGGTAAGGACATCCACATTGCCCTGCAGGGACAGTCCATGGGAGCTGCCACTGTGCTTATGATGTCCGGAAAAGATACCCTTCCGGACAATGTCAAATGCATTGTGTCAGACAGCGGGTACATTGATTTTTACACAGAGCTCTGGAACCTTCTTCCCCTGCCGAAGTGGCTTCGGGGGATCACACTCTGGCCGATGCTTCAGTATCTGAGAATCTGCCACCACATTGACATGAAGGGATCCGATGCCCTGGAGGCGGTAAAGCATGCAAAAGTACCGATCCTTTTTGTTCACGGCGAAAAAGACAACTTTGTTCCGCTTTGGATGAACGAAGAGCTCTATGACGCCTGCGCCGGTGAAAAGGAACGGGTGCTGTTTCCGAATGCCACGCATATCAAGAGCCAGGCCTATTATCCTGAGCAGTACGAGCAGACCGTGACTGCGTTTGCCGGGAAATATATGTGATGCAAAAGACATTAGTAAGCTTTCCTGCCACCTTGTTTTCTGCAGATATTTTTGCTATAATTTAACCGTGTTTTTATAATGAATGAGAGGAAATCATCATGAAGCATGCAAAAAAGATCCTAACAGTCATTTTGGCATCCGCCCTGACTCTTTCTCTGGCATCCTGCGGGAGCAGTGCCGGTGAAAGTGAATCTGCCGGCGCGGATACCTCGGCGGATGAATCCGCTGAGACGGCATCTTCAGCTGACGAAATTACGATCACATTCTTTGTAAACAAAGATGATATCCTGGAACAGATTCAGGATGCCATGGCTGCCTATGAGGAGGAGTACGGGGTGAAGATTGTGGCTGATTGTCCCTCGACAGCGGTGACATCCTACCTCAGCACAAGATATGCGACAGGAAATCCCTACACGATCGCTATGGTCAATCCATCAGACGTCCATGGGATCGGCGCGGAATACGGGCTGGACTTAAGCAATCAGGACTGGGCCTCCGAGACGGAATATGCCTTGTATGAGGATGACAAGCTGATCGGATTTCCCTTCTGCATTGAGGGACGCGGTATTATATATAACGCGGATGCGATCGAAGAAACAACCGGTGAGATATTTGATCCGTCTGACATTAACTACCTGGAAGACTTTATCACCCTGTTAGACGAACTTGTCTCGGACGGGATGGAATACCCGACAGTGGTCCAGAAAGCGGACTGGTCCCTGGGATATCATTTTTTCCAGCACGTCTATGAGGAGCGTGACGACACGGATGAGTTTATCCAAGATCTTTACAATGGTGATGTGAATCTGGAGGACGATGAGAAGTTCAACTCGCTCATCGATACCTTTGATATCCTGATGGATTATAATTATTTTATAGAAAGTCCGATAAAAGCGAGTGACACGGAAGTCCTTCAGGCGATCGCGGGAGGAGAGACGGCCTTCAAGTTCGGCGGCACCTGGGAGTGGGCTGATTACATTACCTATGATGAGTACACGGAAAATATGGGTTTAATCCCAATCCCGCAGGATGTCGAGGATGATTATACCGGCAAGCTCGTCGGCGGCGTGACGCAATATATCATTGTAGACGGCAGCGAGTACACCACGGATGAGCAGCGCGAGGCTGCGCTCGATTTTCTTAATTGGCTGGTCTACTCGGATGAGGGACAGAGCTTTGTGACCGAAACCTGCAGCCTTGTATCCCCGTTCCAGAATAATACACTCGTCAGTTCGAATCCGCTGGCCAATGACGTAAAGGTCTACGCCGATGCAGGGAACCTGATTCCGACCTTTGACTACGCTCCGGATGATCATCAAAATATCGTGGGCGGGATCATGCAGGACTATCTGGCCGGCAACATATCCCGGGAGGAGCTTGCCAGAGAGGTTGAGGAATATTGGGTTTCCGCTACTCCGTTGGTATACTGGTAAACAGACAGTTTGTGAAAGAAGCGGGACAATATGAGACTGACGCTTGACATTTTACTTTATTTTATCCGATCCCTGCATCCGGAAGTTCTTTGCAGACATAAGGAACAAGATTCGTTTATGGGGGTCAAAGCGTTTTTTGCAGATATGGAGCTCACGGCGCAGTGCCTGTATATCGCCAGCCTGAAAGAATTGCTGGAAAACAGGGAGCTGCTCACCGATGAGCTCGTTTTTCTTGCGGTAAAAGATATCGATATCCCTGAAAAGGAACTGAAAGCACTGCCATGTACATTGATCCTGGTGGATGAGTGCTATGACGTTCTTTTTTTGGTGAATCGGATCGTGGATATTTTCAGCCAGCTTCAGGAGTGGGATAAGAAGATGCATATCCTGGCGCTGGAAGGGAGAAGCGTGCAGGATCTTCTGGATATCAGCAAAGAACTCTTAAAGTATCCGGTGCTCATATTTGACGCGACATTCAATGTCCTGGCATTTACAAAAGAAGTGGAAGGGGAGTACAGCGATTATGAGCGCACGGTCCAAAAAGGCTATACGGATGTCGATATGATGGCAAGGATCCGGGAAAGAAAGATCCTGGATCGATTGGAAAAGGATTCTCCCCTTGTCCTGACCGGAGTCAGAGGCAAGGATCAGACAGATATTTATCTGAATTTTTACAGCGATCAGGTTCTGCTCGGCTATGCCAGTGTGCTTCACGGGGACGAAAAACCGGAACAGGGCTACCTGGATCTGCTTCGCCTGTTTGCCGAGAACATCAGCTTTTGTCTGAAGCGGGACTATGAGACTTCCCGCTACGGTCAGAGAATGTATGAGACCTTCCTGATGAATCTGATGACTCCCGACGCTGTCTCTAACGAGCAGGTGGAGGAGCAGCTGCAAAATATGGAAGGGCTGACCTTAAAGGGGCGGTTCGCACTCTGCGTTTTGACATTTCGCGGGCAGGAAAACGTGCCGATGCCGTTTGTCGCGAGATCTCTTGCCAGAGACATGCACGATATCATGCCGTTTATCTACAACGGGCAGCTATGTCTTTTAAAGATCCTTCGGCCGGAGGGAGAGCTGGATGAGGCGCTCAGTCAGTGGGAGATGGAACATATAAACCATGTCCTTGAGAACTATGATTTTTCCGTTGGGATCAGCAATGTCTTTTTCGACATCACCGGGCTGTCCTATGCGTTTCTTCAGGCAAAAGCGGCGCAGCGGTTTTTGGAAAACGAAGACCGATACTGTCTCTATAAAAATATCTTTTTTCATCATCTGTTTTCCGCTCTGGAAAAAGAAATGCCGATCTCCTGTCTGTATCCGGAGTTCTATATCCGCATGAAAGAATACGATGCGGAGCATGGCACTAATTTCTGCGGGATCTTACAGACCTATCTCACCTGTGACTGTAATGCCACCCACGCGGCGGAACAGCTGTTTCTGCACCGCAACAGCGTGCGGAAGGCTGTTCAGACTGCGGAGGAGCGCTGGCATATCAGTCTCTCGGATCCGGAAGTAAAGCAGAAGCTGGCGCTTTGTGCCATGATCGATCTCTATTCAGATCCCCGGTAACACGATTATTCTATTCTTAAATTCCTTTTAATCACTGCGATTACCTTGTCTTTCCCGCGTGGTGTGCAAAGTGCACTTTTCCGCAAGGAAAAATTGTGTATTTTGCACCGTTTCGCCACTGTTACTTTCCCTCATTTTTGGTATGCTCTTTCTCAAAGGTTGGAAGTATAACCTGATTCAGGTGAAAAACGAAAGGAGAAAAGGTTTTATGAGTAAAGAAGTAAGCGTAGATGTCGCGATCATGGGCAGCGGTGTTGCCGGAATGGGCGCGGCATACAAGTTGGTAAACGCCGGTGTGACAAACGTGGCGATATTTGAAAAATATCCGGCGCAAGGCGGAGCAGTCTCCAACTGCCCCATGTGCTTTTGTTCCACACCGGACACTCCGGAAGCGCAGAAGAGCGCGTTTGACGTGTTGGCTCGCCATTCGAACTATTCCGCTAATCTGGGGCTGGTCAGCAAGGCAATCAAGGAGACTGCGGAATTCCCGGATCTGTTCCTCAACCAGCTGAAAATTGAAGCACCGATGGTCGTCAACCGTGAGCCGTCTGATTACGGCAATCAGCGCGGTTACACAATGGGACATGCCAACGGGCTGGATGTCGGGGATATCTATTTCTTAAACGGCCGCGGGCAGGCAGGTCACGCTTTTTCGCTGGCAATGCTTAGACTCTACAATATGCTGAAAAAGCAGGGAGTAGAGTTTTATTTCTCGACACCGATCAAGAAGATCATCCGTGATGACAACAGCGGAAAGGTGACCGGAGCCATCGCTTACGATAAGGACGGAGAAGAGATCGACATTTCCTGCAAGGCCCTGATCGTTGCTTCCGGCGGCTTCAGCGGTAATCTCGAGATGATGAAAGAGGAAGGCGTTGTCAACACAAAATTTGAAGATTGCTACAAAGATGGCGGACAGGTAATCATCACGTTCTTAGACAGCTGTCAGGACGGAGACGGACATAAGGCGGTCTGGGAGATAGGCGGGAAAAAGACCGGTTTTGGCTTAGGCGGCGATCCGCAGGTGCCGAATCCCGGCGTTGGACTCGGCCCCAATATCCGCTGGATCCCGGCCAATCAGATCAAGGTAATTACAGAGCAGCCGTATCTGCGCGTCAATGAGCTGGGACGGCGCTTTATCAATGAGGAAATGGCCAGCAACCATTCGTCTATTTCGAGCTCTCTCGCATTAAACTGCCCGAATATGTGCTGCTACATGATCTTCGATGAGGACACGGCACAGGGGATGAGTGATCATGTGGAAGACGATTATGTGTACTTTATCTTCCGCGGTGTTACGATCGAAAATATCCGCGGACAGATGGACGAGGCGATCGCGAAGGGCAATAAGCATATGTGCCACTTTGACACGATCCACGAAGTCTGCGAATACATGGGCATCGACGAGGACGGCCTCAAGAAGACTCTGGAAAAATATAACAAAGCTGCTGAGACAGGATACGACGAAGAGTTTAAGACAAATCCGAAGTATATCAAACCGGTTAAGGAGGAGAGCGGACACATTTACTGCTTCCGCATTTTTGCCGGCGGTTACGACACGCTCGGCGGTCTTGCCATTGATGAGAACGCAAATGTCGTCGACAAAAATGACTACCCGATCGAGGGCCTTTATGCGGGCGGCGACATTGCACTTGCCAGCATGATGGGAGATCCGCCGATCAACGTAGGCGGTACGGTATATGGATCGATGTCGACAGGAATGGTTGCAGGTGAGTCTGCGGCTGCATATGTGAAAGGAGAGGCATAATTATGAAGATAGAAATTGCGGATTACTGCATCAGATGTGGGATTTGTGAGGATATGTTCCCGAATCTGTTCAAGAGAAACTATGAGGATCATTGCTTTGACGTCTTAGTTGACGAGATTACCCCGGAGCTTGAAGAGGAGGCAAAACAGGCGGTAGCAGAGTGCGCCGTCGCTGCGATCAAGATCATTTGATCCATTTCTTTACCAAAATCTAAAAGAAAAATAGTATGTATGAAAGAGCTGCTGTCCGGTATGAGCGCCGGGCAGCAGTTCTTTTTTATTTTTCTTTTTTGCAGCAGGGGGTGTGTTTGTCAAAAAAAGAAAATTTGCAGATAATTACCTCTCCAAAATTCTCTGAAAGCGAATGAAAGAAAACGGCAGATAGCATATAATAAAATTTAGTATTTTTAAAGGTGATTCGATAAAGCAAGAGGCAAACGAAAATTGTATTGAAAGGAGAAGACAAAAAGCATGAGTTACACTGAATTGATCACAGTAGAAAATTTCGGACCTTACGCGAATATACCGAGTACAACGCTGACGGAAGAAGAGCGGCAGAGCACTCCTTACTCACAGTTTTTTGATCTGCCGATCAATCTTCCCTCGGAGGAGACGATAAAGGCGCTGATGCCTGGCAATGAGATAGATCCTTCCATTGCGATCCTGCCGGAAGAGTGCGGCAAGCTGTTCGCACCCGGCTATCTGGAGTGTGAAAACGGATATTGTGTACTTCCGCAGGGATTTGGCTTTTCGGCGGTCAAGATCGATATGCCGGAGGTGCAGCCGGAAATGCTGCAATTTTGGTTCCCTTGGTATCTGTCCAGCACAGTTCACTATAAGACATGGCTGCCAGATATGCATATTGAAATGCGGATGTTGGAACGGGGACATGCCTCGACAGAAGACCTTGGCTGGGGCCCTGAGCTGCCGCTTTTGGGTGCCGGGTTTATGTATAGGATGGAAGATTTTGGGATCACGGATCCGACCGGGAACGATCCGGATTTCATTCGCTTTTTCGGAGGCGCGACCCCGATCATTTCACCTGAAGATGATCCTACGAATTTTGAGCCGAAAGCCTATCTGTCCATGGTAAATTATGTGCGCAGGAAAGGGACCGGCCTGGAGTGGCGTGTGCGCACCTGGATCGGGGTGGCTTACCAGAATGGAGAGTATATCTTAGATCCGACAGAGAGTCCTGTACCGCTGCTTGAGCGGGTTCGCTTGCTGGCCTGTCACAATGCCTGGGAGTGGAACCGTATGGCGACGCTTTTGCCGGCAATCTATAAGTTCGCGAAGGAAAACGGTCTCGAGGCGCCCGATCCAAGAGCGTAAGAATAACTATATAGAAAGCATTATCAAGAGGTCTTCAGACAGAGAAAATCTGTCTGAAGACTTTTTTTATATTTTAAAAATAAATCTACCAAAAGATTTTATTTTTGAGACAGGCATGTTATAATCATAAAAATATTTTCCGAATGATGCAAAAGGGGACGCAACATGTCGATCACAAGGCAGGCTTTGATGAATATGTTTTACAGACAAAATCCGGAGTTTGCTGGAGATGGTGCTGTATTGGATGCGCCGGACGATGAAGTAAAGGGCATCCGTATGATGCCGCTGTCCGAGGATCAGATGCAGGAGGGATATCTCTACCTTGCTGCAGGAAAACACCCCTTCTGTGATCCGGCTTTTAGGGAAACAATGTGGATCATTTCTGTGTCGGATGAGGCAGATGGGGCGGGCGGAGATTGTTGCCGGATCCCCACTGCAGCCGAAGATATCTCATATGTCTTTAATGCATTTTGTACTGCGTTTGACAGCCTCTCTAAGTGGGAACAGAATGTAGATCTTGCGCTGGCAAAGGGGGAACCCCTGCAGCAGATCCTGAACCTTTCTTCCGATATGATGGAAACACCGATTCTTATCTATGACCCGTCCATGAAGCTGATTGGTCATATCAATGAGAGAATAGAGAACAATCCGTGGTTTCACGATATTATTGACAGGGGATATATTATCCAGGACATTTTTTCCAATTTATCCAGCCATCATATTTTTGAAGATCTGGAACAGGAGGGGGAGGCGCTTATAAACGCAGAGGATCAGAAGTCCGGCACCTATACCAAAATAAAACTTATGAAATCCCCCACGGAGATTCTTGGTTATGTTTTTTCGATTTATTATGAATTTGAACAAATTGGAGCACACAGCGGTCTCTTTGAAATTTTGTGTGACAAAATACAATTGTCTCTGGAAAAGATGAGCGGATCGCTCTCTCTGAAGCAGGATTATCTGTATGAATATTTTATAACGGATGTTTTAAATGGAACATTGACAGAACTGGATGATATTTCCGTACGTTTTCGCTATATCGATATCCCGGAAGGAAGACATTATGTACTGATGAACCTCTGTTTTCGTGAGGACATCAGGATTCCGCTGGGGTATCTGTCATCTACGATGAAAAGCGTGATCCGAGAGAGCTATTTTTTCCACTACGAGGAACAGCCCTATGTAATGGTGCACCTGCAAGAGGAGGATGAAGATCAGGAGCGGGAAGACAAGATTCGAATGATGCGGTCGATCCTAAAACAGTTTGATTGTGTCGCGATCGTCAGCGAAAATTTTAAAGAAATCACCCAACTTCCCTATGAACGATCCCAGACAGATAAGACAAATTGGCTTTATAAGAATGGCCTTATGGAGCCGGTTTATGATAACGTGATCCGGGTGGAAGACTGCAGAGGTGAGCTGATGATGCTGATGTGCCTTGATACAGCTCCGGCTGAAGCATGGATCCATCCTGCGATAAAAAAGATCATTCAGGACGACGAAGATCGCAATATGAAATACATTGATTTTTTGAATGCTTACCGGGAAGCAAATTGTGAGGTGGGACGAACGGCAGAGAAACTGTTCATGCACCGAAGCAATGTCACCTATCACCTCGGCAAAGTCAGAGATCGGTATGGACTTGACGCCAACGACAGTGAACAGTGCTTTGATATGGTATGGAGCCTGAGACTTCTGGAATTTGAGGAAAAGATGCGGGAAAATGGTTAAAAGATTCTTAATATGTGAAAAAGCCCTCGTAATTATGAGGGCTTTTTTCTTTTTCTGAGAATGCAGGAATAGACGGGATGGACTATAATAAATACAGTACCAATGGTATATCCATTACAATCTAATGCCGAATAGCGATTGTATGATGCCAAATACAAAAAATAGGAGGAAATTAAAATGAGTTATACAGACCTGCTCACCGAAGAAAATTTCGGTGTTTACGGCTTGATGGAAAAAAAGCCTCTGACAGAAGAGGAAAAGGCCTCCACTCCATTTGCGTTGTTTTATGATCTGCCAATCCAGCTTCCCTCTGAGGAAAATATCATGGCGCTTTTGCCGGGTCATGAAGTGGATTCTGCGAAGACAATCTCGCCCGCGGAATGTAAAAAACTTTTTACGACACAGGAACTGGAGTGTGAGAACGGATACTGCCTTCGCCCGGAAGGGTGCGGGTTTTCCGCGGTCAATATAAAGATGCCGCGGGTCACTCCGGAGATGCTCGCCTGGTGGTTTACCTGGTATCCCAAAAATCCGGTTCACTATATGATCTGGCTGCCCGGCTTTCATGTGAACTCTTCCATCGGAAGTGTCGCCTGCGAGGATCTGGGATGGGGTGTGGCCGGACTGGACAGACAGGCAGGACCGCCTATCGGACTCGATACATTTGGGATCGAGGATCCGAAGGCGCTTGATCCGGATTATGTCCGGTTCTTTGGCGGCAACATGCACATCTTAAAAGAGGACGGAAGTGACAAGGATAATCCGCCGTACCTGACCATGGTGAATTACATACGCCGTTATGGAGACGGAATAGAATTTAAAGTACGCTGCTGGATGGGAGCGCAGTATATTAATGGGGAGATTATTTTAGAGAAATGTGACCACCCCGTGTCGCTTCTGGAACGGACGCGCCTTATGGCCTGCCATAACGCGTGGGAGTGGAGCCGCATGTCTGAGCTGTTGCCGGAGATTTATGCGTTTGCACAGGAAAAGAATTTGCTTTAGAAAGGATACTGCTATGAAAAAAATTGATCTTGAAAATCATTTTTATGATGCCTGTGTGAGGGAGGCATTAATAGCAAGAACCACACCACCATATTTTTCGGAGGAAGAAAATGCTTTATATTGGACAGAGACGATTAAAATGCCGCCGGGTAGAGTCTATCCCTTACTGCTGGAGGTAGCGGAGCAACGGAAACAGCAAATGGAAGCAAACGGCATCACCACTGCTGTGCTCAGCAGTTCTCCGGGACCGGAACAGTTGGAAGTAAAAAAGAGTATCGAGGTATGTGCAAAGACAAATGAAACGCTTTATGAGCTGACAAAACAGTATTCGGGATTATATCTGGGAAGTGCGGTTCTTCCAGTCAACGATACAGATGCTGCCTGTCGGGAACTGGAAAGATGTGTGAAAGGCTATGGTTTTGTCGGGTGGCATGTACATTCAAACTTTGGGGATACAGCTCCGGATGAGGAGCGGTATTGGCCTATCTTTCAGAAGGCTGCGGAACTGGGAATCTATGTATACTTACATCCACAAGTGCCGGATGACAGACGTACTCGAAACTGCGGTTTTATGGTAGCTGCGCCTATGCTGGGTTTTACACAGGATACCATGACGACGGTAACAAAGCTCATGTTGTCCGGAATGTTGGATGAGATTCCGAATACACGGCTGGTACTTGGACATCTGGGAGAGGCAATCCCATTTCTTATGGCCCGAATGGATAATCGTGTTCAGGTGGAGCTGGATCCGTTCGTCCGTGCAAAGCATACACTGAGATATTACTTTGAGCATAACATCATGGTAACGACAAGTGGCAACCTATCAATAGAAGCCTTTAAGTGCACCAAGAATGTGCTTGGAATAGACCGGATCTGTTTTGGTACCGACTATCCCTATGAGAATCCAACAGAGGTAATGGAATTTCATGATGAACTTCCCTTAAGCAGGAAGGAGCGTGAAAAACTGTTTTATCAAAATGCAGAGGAAAAACTTGGAATTCGCGTCTAAAATACTCCTACAACAAAATTTGCTCGAGGTCATTGGTGATTGTGTCAAAGAGTACGTCTTTATAAAATTAAAGAGGTGTATTATGGATTATAAATGGATCGAAGCTTTTCTGGCTTTAGCAGATTATTTGAATTTCAGCAGGGCAGCGGATTCCCTGTATATTACACAGCCGGCTTTGAGCAAGCAGATCGCGGCCTTGGAGTCCTATCTGGGTGTCAGACTGTTCATACGAGACAGCCGAACCGTTGAACTGACGGAAATGGGGAAATTATTTTTACCAGAGGCTCAGGAACTGCTCACGAAAACGAATCAGACAGTAGACAAAATGAAAAAAGCCTTGAATGCAGAACGGCTGAATTCCGGGGTATTGTCTATTGCGTTTGACCGGCATCTGCCGTTTATATTTTTTGCGCGAAGTCCGCTCATGGATGCAGTGAGGGCGCTCAAAGAGAGATATCCGTTGATCACGCTTGAGTTTAAATACATCAACCTGCAAAATCTGGCGCAGACTCTGCGTAAGCCGCCCGGAGACATCATCATTACGTTCATTCCGTCTGTCGAACTTCACCAGCTGGAGATCAAGTCTAATGCATCACGAATCATACAGAAAGATTCGTGGATGCTGGCTGTTCCGGAAGAATATTCGGATTGTGAGCTTTCCGATGAGGGAGATCTCGCAAGACTGAATCAGCTGGTTTTTTTAGATGTGAAACATGCGCCTACACTGTTGAGTGACCGCCTCGGCTGTCTGGGTTATTTTGGCTTAAAGCCTCAGATCTTAAGCTGTGATAACTGGGACGAGATTTTTATGAGGACACAGTTGGGAGAAGGATTCCATCTTATACCAAAAGGATATACGCAATCTTTTCAACATCCGGGCATTACGTATCTTAGCCTTGAGCAGGCCGGGGAATTATCTTCTTTAGCGATGGTTTTGACATGGAGTGATCAAAATGACAATCATCTGATCGATCTTTTGCTTCAGGAACTCCCCCGTTAACCAAGACCTTGAAGTATTTGGCACCTGTTATAAGATTTTGGAATAGCTACTATGCCCGTGCTAGTCAGAATATTAATTTCTAATTTAGACGTATATTTTATATACTATAAATATCAAATATTATGAAAGGAGAAGTGGGTTTTATGGAAACTACAGAAACTGAAAAAACTGAAAAAACTAAAAAAAGAGCACACATAGGACGTTATGGATGGCTGCTGATTATTTTCGGCGCCTGTGTCATGATGATGGGCGGTCCCTTATGGGATGCGATTGCAATGAATGCTTTGTCCGGAGGATTGGCTGCAAACATTGGCGTGGCAGAAGCCGCTATTTTGAGTGGCGTAACCATAGCGGCAATTATCCAGGTATTTATTGTTTTAGGTTACGGTTTTTTGATGACAAGAATCGGAACACGTTTTCTCATGGGGGCATTGATGGTACTTAGCGGAATCATGGTCATCCTGCTGGGTCATATTTCCAACTATGTCGTATTTATCATTGTCTGGGCAATCAACCTTTCCTGCGCATCTTTCGTTGGTATGGGGTGTCTGGGAGAATTGTTTGGTAAATTTTTCCCAACGAAAAAGGGATTTGTACTTGGATGGGCAACTTGCGGAGCTGCGTTTTCTACAATTTTATGTGTGCCCATCTTAAACCAGGGGATTGCCAGAGTAAGCATGCCGTTTGCATTGCTTATTATCGGACTTATTACGCTTGGACTTGGCGTGATCTGTTTCTTTATCCCTCATAGCCCGGAAAAAATAGGGAAATTACCGGATAACGGGGATAGTGATCCAATCGCGTTGGAAATGATTGAAAAGAGCAAAGAGTCGCATGAACCGGTATGGACCAGGGCGGAAGCATTTAAAAATAAAAACTTCTGGCTGATCTCGATCGGATATGGCCTGCTTTATTTAGTGACGCCGGGTGTCGTAATGCAGTTGATCCCTTATGAAATCTCGATGGGCATGGCGCCTACTATGGCCATGGGATTATTAATGATCTTTGCTGCGATCGGTTTTGCAGGCAGCTTTGTCACCGGCATCATGGATCAGAGGATAGGAGTCCGGCTTACGGGAATTATTGTCTGCCTTGTGTTTGGTATTGCCTGTCTGTGCGGCGGAGCATTTCCGTTTAACTGGCTTACGAATATCTTGTTTGTAGGATTGCTTGGATTTTTCAACGGTGGAATCAACAACATACCGATGTCGCACGCAGTCAGTGTCTATGGATCGGAATCATTCTCCCGTATGTGGACTTTTATCTTCCCGATCATCCGTGTGATCAGTGCCTGCGCGGGCGTGACATTAGCACTGTTCATGAATGCTACCGGTTCCACACGTGGCGCATATACACTCTTTGGCATCTTGGCCTTCGTAGGTGCTGTATTAGTCTTCTTTACTAATGAGCGTTTGGAAAAAGAGCCTGGCAAGGCACCGGTTGTCGTAAAATAGTTTATATACGGAGTTAATTAGTCAAAGGAGGAGATATTATGTCATCAGAAAAGTATTCACACCTGCTCTCCCCGATCAAGGTGGGAGATGTGGTGCTTCGGAACCGCCTGATCTGCAGCCCGGCGACCCCTCACTTTGTGCAGGGCCCGGAGCCGTATCCGTCTCAGGCGATGATCGACCATTTTGCGGCCCGTGCGAGAGCCGGAGCTGCTGTCGTAACCTTTAACTGTGCGCTTCCCAAATCGAGGAACTTAGAGACCGCGCATGCGGGAAAGTTTGAGTACAATGAACCGCGCACACTGAACTATTTTTCCCATCTGACCGAGGCGGTCCACTTTGAAGGGGGAGCGATCAGCTTCATCATGGACCCTACGGACATGCCCGGCTGGGATGCCAGCACAGGCATCGCTCCGACCGTACCGGACGGAGCGGGGATCGACCTTCCTACTGGAAAAGAGATGCCGGTAGAGATGGTCTTAGAGCACATCGAAGAGATGGCGCAGCAGGCATATCTTGTCAAGCAGTGTGGATTTGACATGGTGACGATCCATTCGTCTTACCGCTTCTTCCTGCTGTCCAGGTTCCTGTCGCCCCTTACGAACATCCGTACCGACGAGTTCGGCGGTTCTTTGGAAAACAGGCTGAAACCGCTTAAGATGACCTGTGAGAGGATCAAAGAGTTATGTGGTCCGGGATTCCCGATCGAGATCACGATCAGCGGCGAGGAGCCGGAAGGCGGCTTTACGATGGAGGATGTGATCGAGTGGTCAAAGATGCTTGAGGATTGTGCGGATATCTTACAGATCCGTGCCGGCAAGATCGATCCGAACCATCCGACCTCGTTCTGCAAGGAAGTGGCTCCGAACCTTCATATGGCGGAGACCATCAAGAAGGGGAACCCGAATATGCTGATCGCAGCGATCGCCGGACTTTATGACTTTGATCTGTGTGAGAGCGTGATCGCAGAGGGCAAGGCGGACTTCATCGCATCTGCCCGTGCATGGATCAGCAACGGCAACTACGGGAACCTGATCTATGAGGACCGTCCGGAGGATCTGGTACCGTGCCTGCGTTGCAACAAGTGCCATATTCCTTCAGCGGGATGTACCTATAACAGTGTCTGCTCCGTAAACCCGGAATGGGGGAGCATCACACCGCGTCTGGCCACTGCAGTCAAAGAGCCTGAGGGCGTAAAGAAGATCGCTGTTATCGGCGGCGGCCCGGCCGGCATGGAGGCGGCTCAGATCGCTGCGAAGCGGGGACATCAGGTGACACTGTTTGAGAAGACGGATCATCTGGGAGGCCTTTTGCAGCATGCGGACTACGCAGAGTTTAAGTGGACCGTGCGTGATTTCAACCACTACATGATCCGCAAGACACAAGAGGAGAAGAACATCGAGATCAAGCTAAACACCGAGGCTACCCCGGAGATGCTGGAAGGCCAGGGATACGACCATGTGATCGTGGCCATCGGAGCAAAAGAGGAAGCACCGCCGATCGAAGGCCTCGAGGACGTGGACTATGTGTTTGCCTCAGATATCTTTGTAAACAACCGTATCGATGAGCTGGCAGATGATGTAGTCATCATCGGCGGCGGAGAGATCGGGACCGAGACTGGGATCTGGATCGCGGAGTCGGGACGTAAGGCGTTCGTGATCGAGATGCTGGAGAAGCTCTGTGCAGAGGCATGTCCGGTACACTACCGCAGCATGGTGGAAGATTACTGGACGGCGGAGCCGAACTTCTCATCCGCTGTAAAGGCAACATGCACGAAAGTAACCAAGGACGGCGTGTACTATGTAGACGAGGATGGGAACGAGAACTTCGTGAAAGCCGGGAGCATCGTGCTTGCGACAGGAGCGAAGCCTCAGTCGGAAGAGGCGATGGCGTACTACGGCAAAGGCACATACACGAGTGTCATCGGAGACTGCGTCAAGGCAGCCAGCGTTCAGCAGGCGATGCGCACCGGATATGCGGCCGGAAGAAAACTGTAATTTTGTAAGGAATTCTTTTCTCTTATTGTTTGTCCCCGTGTCTTAACAGGCATGGGGACAATTATATCAATCTAGATAGCTTTCAACCCTGTGATCACGATATATCAATTGGTTTGGAGTTAATAATTGTAGGGGGTAATTAGATTGTGAATAAATATGAAGTCAACAGAGATCGAATTGATAAGGCTGTGCGCTGTGAGCCTGTAGACCGTGTTCCGGTGGCACCCTGCGGAAGTGCTTATTTTGCACGATGTCAGGGCATCTTGATGAAGGACTATGTTGCTGATTTTGACAAGGCCTGTGAAGCAAACATTGCTGGACTGACCGCAATCGATGCGGATGCAACACAAAACGTTCTTTTTTCTCCCTATCTGCTCGGCACGCAGTGGCTGTCCAAGACGGCGATTCCGGGCGTAGATCTGGGTGATGACGACGTGTGGCAGGTTGTAGAGTCCGAAAATATGAAGTTTGAGGATTACGAGGAAATTAAAGAGATCGGCTGGGATGCCTGGCAAAAGAAGTTTATCGCAGAGAAGTGCGATAACAACTGGGAAAACCTGCTCCCCTTTTTTGCAGCGAATCCGAAGGCATACGAAAAATTCCACGAAGCCGGAATCCCCTGTATTGCCGATCTTATGATGGTGGCTCCCTTTGAATATTTCTGCGGAGGCCGTTCTCTGGAATGCTTTTTCATGGATGACCTGATGGATGAGCCGGAGCTGGTGCATGAGATTACTGATCTCGTCTTGGCATCCAATCTGGAGGCGTATCGTCAGCAAATGCTGATGACACATCCTGCCGGTGCGATCATCGGCGGTTGGAGGAGCGGACCGGATCTGGTATCTCCGAATATGTTTGATGAGTTTGTGTGGCCATCTTTTAAGGCCTATTATGACCTCTGTATTGAGCTTAACGTGATTCCGTTCTTTCATCTGGATTCGAACTGGACTCTGAACCTGAATAAATTTCGGCGGCTGAAGGAGAAAACATTTGTTATGGCGCTGGATTCCAAAACGGATATCCGAAAATGTCGGGAGGTTCTGGGACCCAATGTGTGCATTTTGGGTGATGTGCCCTGTGAGCTAATGACCTACGGCACCTCGAAGGAAGTGGCAGAGTATGTAACAAAACTTCTGGAAGATATCGGTCCCTGGGGCTGCATCATCGCCACTGGCTGTGATATTCCAACGGATGCCAAACCGGAAAATGTGAAGGCAATGAGCGATGCTGCACATATTTTCTTAAATACGCATCCGCAGAATGGATAAGAACCACAAAACCCAGAAAAAGAAATACATATGAGTGACACAGGGTTAGTTTTTGAAGACAACATTAACATCTTTAGACATTAATATGTATGGAAAAAGAAAGATTTATTAATCGGTATTTTATCATAGTATGTTTTATCGCTCTGGCCATCAATACGGTCTTTCGAATGCTTGACAGCAACCTTGCACCGTATGCCAACGAAGTGTGGGGCTCCAAAACACTTGGAGGATATCTTTCCTCTACCTTTAACATTGGCTCCATATGCATGGCATTTTTTGCAGGGAGGCTGACCCGTGTCTGGGGGAAAAGGTCATGCCTTTTAGTGGCAACTTTGGTCTTTGCCGTTGCCGCGTTTGCCATGGGTATTTTTGAGGTTCCGTCGGTAGGGCTGACCATGCGTTTGCTGCAGGGGATGTCGAAAGGCTTGATCATGGTAACGATGACATCTATTGTTGTGGATGTGGTAGCACGCAATCGTATGAATGAGGGAATGGGGATCTATAATATTCCACAGACCTTATCCTATGCGATCGGTCCTCTTTTGGGCTTAAATCTGGCAGTTGCCGGAGGCTATCCATTAATGTTTATTATGTGTGCGCTCTTTTGTGTGGTCGCGGCAGTGCTTAGCCTTGGCGAAACTTATGAAAAAAAACCGGAATATCAGAAAAAACTGGAAGCAAAGCAGGAAATAGACACAGATAAAGAGTATAAGGGTGTCTGGAAGTTTCTTGAAAAATGCGCCCTTCTCCCCAGTATCGTAAATACTATTTTTATGGCGGGATTTTCCTGTATCCTTATCTTTGGTACGATCTATGCACAGGAGGTTTTGGAACTGAGTGCCTCTCAGATTGGGTTTTTCTACACAGCGGCTGCTGTTGCCATGGTTATTGCCCGTTTGGCATGCAACCGTCTGGCGGATCGATTCGGCGCATTGGTCATGGTCATTCCCGGTATGGTCTGTATGGCGATGTCCATCGTGTTCCTTGCGTTCTTTGCAAAGCAGAGTTACGTGTTCTTTCTCGCAGCGGGCTGCCTGTACGGAGTCGGAGATATATTCACCATACCGACCTTAAATGCCTGTGCAGTGGTGGATTCCCCGGCGAAACGCGGAGATTTTGCGACGGGCACGTTTTGGTTCACCATGGATTTTGGGGTGTTGTTCGGATCCACTTTTTATGGAATGATCATTGACGCAGCTGCAAACGTAGAAAATGGCTACACTCATATGTGGATGGTGGGTCTTGTAATTTTGCTTGGCGCTTTGGCCTTAAGTATCATTCTGTTTAATAACAAGGCGCGGGCGGCAAGAAGGAAGAAGAACGGAATTGTTATTTGAAATATAGTAGAGAGCCAAAGTTTTATGCAGCAAATGAAGAGGAGAATCTTATTTTATGGCCCAAATAGAACAAACTAATATACAAATTCTTTACGATCAGCGTATTCAACGCGTCCGCGACGCTGTCGCGGGTAAAGAGCCGGATCATGTTCCCTGGACTCCCGTAGTTGGCTATTTTTATGCAAACGGATATGGACTCTCCCCCAGAAAAGCCATGGAAGACCCTTCGCTTTTGCTGCCAAACGTGAGATCTTTCTTGGAGGAATATTATCCTGATCTTATGATGCCTCCGGTCTACCCCTCCATTGCCGGCCTGGAAAAGGCGGGAAGTATGTTTATCGAGTTTCCTGAGCCGGAAACTGATCCTCCGAACGATCACGGTCATCAGCAGCTGGATGCTGATTATATGGAGGAGGAAGAATATGCGGAGCTTATCAATAACTGCGGACAGTTTTTGTTAACTAAGGTGGCGCCGCGCAGGTATCGGGCTTTAAAAGGGCTTGCTGCTTTTCCGATCCTTTCCCTGTGTCAGATCAACAACAGTGCTCTGGCCGCAATGGCAAATCCGGAAGTAGCGGAGGCTCTCACCTGTATGCTGGAAAGTGCACAGCTTATGGCACGGGATCTGCAAAAGAGCCTGGAAGCGATCCGGATTGCCGGTGAGCTGGGATTCCCTCTGCTCACCAGTGTTGTGCTGGGACACCCCTATGACAACTTTGCCTGTTCCGTCCGGGGATTTGTCAATACGCTCATGGATATGTACAGCAGTCCGGAAGATCTGTCAAAGAGCATCGATCTCTACGGGGAGATGATGTGGCCTCAGTTGGAGGGGATGGCAAAAGCAAATGCCGGAGGTTTTGCGTTTCTCCCGCTCACAAGTCCGGGTGATAAGTTTATGAGTCCTGAAAATTTTGATAAGTTTTACTGGCCCTGGTTAAAACGCATTGTTGAGATGGCTGCCGAGAATGATGTAACGCCGATCCTTGTCTTTGAAGGAAACTGTGATACCAGAGTGGAACGACTTATGGAACTCCCTCCGCAAAAGACGATTGTCCAATTCGAATCCGCGGATCTGGCACGGGCAAAAAAGATGCTTCACGGAATCGCGTGTGTCGCCGGGGGCATGGATAACTCCCTTTTAATGCAGGGGACACCGGAAGAGGTCTATGACAAGACCCAGCGGTTGCTGGATGAACTGGCACCGGGAGGAGGATATATCATGACTACCTCTATGGAGCTGGAAGATGCAAAGCATGAAAACATGAAGATGTGGCGTGAGACAACCTGGGCTTGGCATTAAGTATCAAAACTCTCTTGTTACCAGACAGTTCATACAATATAATATATTTATCAATACCTGAATAAGGAGGACTGTATCATGCCAGAAAAATATTCTCATCTTCTCTCCCCGATAAAAGTCGGAGATCTGGTGCTTCGAAATCGAATGGTCTGCAGCCCGTGTACCCCGCATTTTATCCAGGGACCGGAATCCTATCCGGCTCAGGCGATGATCGAGCTCATGGCGGCCCGTGCCCGCGCGGGAGCAGCTGTTGTGACGTTTAACTGTGCCTTCCCGAAGATCAGGCTCGGGGAGTTCGCGCATGCGCCGAAGTTTGAATATGTCGAGCCGCAGGCTCTTAATTATTTTTCCCATCTGACCGAGGCGGTCCACTTTGAGGGAGGAGCGATCAGCTTCATCTTAGACCCGACCGACGAGCCGGGATGGGATGTCAGTGAGGGTATCCTGCCGATGGTTCCCGACGGCACGGGGATCACGCCCGCTCCGGGCAAAGAGATGTCAAAAGAGATGATCTTAGAGCACATCGAGGAGATGGCACAGCAGGCCCTGATCTTAAAACAGTGCGGATTTGACATGGTGACGATCCATTCGTCCTACCGGTTTTTCCTGCCGTCGCGTTTTCTCTCGCCTCTTACCAATTTCAGGACCGACGAATTCGGCGGCTCTATGGAGAACCGGCTTAGATTCTTAAAGATGACCTGTCAGAGGATTAAGGAACATTGCGGACCGGGATTTCCGATCGAGATCACGATCAGCGGCGAGGAGCCACAAGGAGGGTTTACGGCGCAGGATGTGATCGAGTGGTCCAAGATGCTGGAAGGCTGTGCGGAGATCCTGCAGATCCGTGCCGGAGAGATCGATCCGACCCATCCGACTTCTTTCTGTCTGGAGAAAGCTCCGAACTTAAAGACGGCGGAGATCATCAAGAAGGGCAATCCGAACATGCTGATCACGACCAGTGGGGGTCTGTATGATTTTGATCTCTGTGAGAGCGCCATCGCCGAGGGCAAGACAGATATGGTAGCCTCTGCCCGGGCATGGATCAGCAACCCCAACTACGGGAATCTGGCGTATGAGGGACGTCCGGAGGACCGCGTTCCCTGTCTTCGCTGCAATAAGTGCCATGTCCCGTCACCCGGCTGTACTTATAACAATGTCTGTTCCGTGAACCCTGAGTGGGGGAGTATCACGCCGCGGCTGGCTGCGGCAGTGAGAGAGCCGGAGGGCGTTAAAAAGATCGCCGTCATCGGCGGCGGCCCGGCCGGCATGGAGGCAGCTCAGATCGCAGCGAACAGAGGACATCAAGTGACGTTATTTGAAAAGCAGGATCACCTGGGAGGCCTTTTGCAGCATGCGGAATACGCGGACTTTAAGTGGACGCTCCGCGACTTTAACCACTATATGATCCGAAAGACGACAGAGGCGGAGAATATCGAGGTCAGATTAAACACGGAAGCGACTCCCGAGATGCTGGAAGATCAAGGATATGATCATGTGATCGTGGCGATCGGCGCGAAAGAGGCGGCCCCTCCGAT
The DNA here is from genome assembly GCA_020860755.1 of Lachnospiraceae bacterium. GTDB lineage: Bacteria > Bacillota > Clostridia > Lachnospirales > Lachnospiraceae > Eubacterium_I. Next base: position 126,571 of record JAJBTQ010000033.1, on the reverse strand, counting down.
CCCGGGCATTGAGGAAGTGAACTTCCTGTTCGCGTCGGAACTCTTTGTGGAGAACCGCATCGATGAACTGGCCGAGGATGTGGTTGTCATCGGCGGCGGCGAGATCGGAACCGAGACGGCGCTTTGGATCGCAGAGTCCGGACGGAGCGCCTTCGTCATCGAGATGCAGGAAAAGCTCTGCGCTGACGCCGCTCCCGTGCACTACCGCAGTATGGTGGAGGACTACTGGCTGGCGGAGGATAACTTCTCCTTTGCCGTGAACGCGACCTGCACCAAGGTGTCGAAAGACGGCGTTTACTATACAGACGAAGATGGAAACGAGTGCTTTGTGGAGGCCGGGAGCATTGTCCTTGCGACGGGCGCGAAGCCGCAGACCGATAAGGCGTTGGAGTACTACGGAAAAGGCACGTACACGAGTGTCATCGGCGACTGCGTCAAGGCGGCCAGCGTCCAGCAGGCGATGCGCACCGGATATGCGGCCGGGAGAAAACTGTAATTTTAAAACTCAAAATAGAAGAGAACTCGCGATATGCCTTACTTTGCTCCCTGTAAAACGCAATAATTGGAATAAAATCTTGCGGAGTTGTTAAAAAAACACTATAATCCTTTTAGTATGCGTGAAACGGAGCCCGGAGGAAGGAATTTCTATGTCTACCGAAAAGCAGGGGCAGAATTATAAATTTTATAAGTTTTTGGCGTGGGCCCTGCTCGGGGCGATCCTGACCTATATCGTCTGTGCGATGACGCTGACCACAGATCATACGGTTGACACGCCTTTTTATAATGCGGGAGATATTTCGGAGGTCTCGATCACGCAGTTCCGCAGAGATGTTGAGCGGGAACAGGGGTATCAGGATGCCTCGGGCACCATAGATTTAGAGCAGGGCGAGTATTACTGCTGGGTAACCTTGACTGATTATTCCAAGGCATGGAACTACCTTTGCGTTCGTATCGATGACCTTTCTTCAGAGTCTATTGAGTGGAAAGTAACATACCAAAAGCTAAAGAACGATGAAGTCACGGATAGTGTGGCAGAGACCTACGAATTGACAGAGGGAATGAATGTCCTGTCTCTTCCGGACCAGAAATTTGACAGAGTGCGGATTGATATGTACGGAGAAAACGGGACTACTTTTTCAGTCGGGGAAGTTGAATTCCGTGAAAATCCGCCGATAGCTGTTACCGGGTTAACGATTGCGGCAAGCATTTTAACGGGGGTGTGTTATCTGGTCCTTTCGGGGATCCTTTTGATCGTTTACAGGCGATCTCATCATAAAAGGCATATCCCATTCTACGGCGCTATCGAAATCCTGCAGGAGTTTTATTTGGCTGTTGCCGGGCGGATAGCTGCATTGCAGGAGAAGTTCCGCATAAATCCCAAGAGAAGAAGGATCATAAGGACCTGCCTGTTTTTAGGCATGCTCTACTACTGTATGATCGTTATCTTCGAAAAAAATTACAGTCCGGAGTTTCGATTCAAAGGGCTGATCGTGCTCCTGTTTCTCTGTGCTATTATTGTCTTCTCGATAGAGGGCAAACCGAAAAAGAAAAACTGGAACAATCCGCTGGTTTGGGGATGGCTGGCCGTGGCGGTCATGATGTGCATCTCGGACTTTGTCACGCAAAAGGGAACGGATTATTATCCGTTTTTCGGGTATATCCTGCTTGCATTTGTCGGATTCTTTATCTTTGTCTGGAACAACATGAAGGATCGGGGAGAGATACTCGAAGATTTTGCGAGGGCAGTTCACGTGTTGATCTGGATCGCGCTGGCTTATTGTATTCTGTTCCGACCTCATGATCCCGCCGTGAGATATTCGGGGTTTACCAACAACCCCAATGGTCTGGGCGTCTATACCGCGATATTCTTTGCAGTTGTGATAGGGTCATTGGAACATGCGATCCGCACTAACGCAAAAAGACGGATACTGTTCCTGTATATCATTGAAGGATGCCTCGTATTCAGTCTTGCATGGAAATCACAGTCAGCTACCGCATTGATCGCGATCATTTTGGTGGGAGTTATCTGGCTCGTGCGAATGATCGTTTATACGATCCGAAATAAAAAAAAGAAGGCACTGGTTGGCATTCTGGTCTGTGCGGTCATTCTGTTTTTGCCGCTGCACGCCGCGCTGTCGTTCGGGCTTACCCATGTCTCGGAGGCACTGGGTACAACCGTCAATTATGAAGATGAAATATTTGTCGAGAGAAAGCAGATCGGCACAGTGGCCTATGCGGCGGATACCGAAAGCGAGAACGTGTTTACGGACAATCGTCTGTATCAAAAAGCTACCAGTTCAACCTTGGCTGAAGCTACATCCGGAAGAACTTATATTTACAAGGAATACCTGAGGGATTTAAACTGGTTTGGTCATGATACCTGGCCCAATGTATTCGGAGCGGACAACCCTAGAAACGCACACAACGAAATATTAAATCAGGCATACAGATACGGGATTTTTACTGCGATTCCCTATATTGTGATGCTTGTAGCTGTTCTGGTGCGGACATGGAGATATGGGAGCAAAAAGACAATATATGCGGCGCTGCCATTCTATGTCTGTCTGGCCGCTATTGTAGAATCAATGGGCGATGTCGTGATGAATCCTTTCCAATGGCCCACATGGTTCGGGTTGTATCTCCTCATGGGATGCGTCTTTAGCGAAGAAAGTCTGACCGAAGAGGAAGACGATCCCGGTTTTGAAAAAATCACAAACAATTCACAAAATCTTAGCACTCCCTCTTGACATTGGCTAACAAATGTTATATCATGTGTATAACAGATAGAAAAAAACTATCTGAACACACAAAAATTTTGAGAAAGAGGGGATATAAATGATGAGACCTAGTGTTGTTTATGGAGGAAATTATGTCAGCCGTATGGTAGACGACTTTTTTAAGGATGCTTTCCAATCTGCAGGAACTGAATGTGTGAAGAGCATCAGTACTGATATCAAGGACTGCGAAGACAGCTATGAGATTGAGATGAACCTGCCCGGCTTTGCCGCTGATGATGTAAAAGCTGAGCTTAAAGACGGATACATGACGATCAGCGCCGAGCACTCCGAGGAGAACGAAGACAAGGATGAGAATGAACAGTACATCCGCAGAGAGCGTTATACCGGTAAGTACCGCAGGAGCTTCTATGTAGGCGATGCGGTGACTCAGGAGGATATCAAGGCGAAATACACCGATGGTGTCCTTACAGTGACAGTGCCTAAGATCGAGAAAAGTACTGAAGAGGAAGAAAAACAGTACATTTCGATCGAGAGCTGACACCTACCTTTCCATAAACCTTCCTAAAAAAACGACCCGTCCTGTTTAGTCAGGGCGGGTTGTTTTTTGTGAAAAATGTAGTATGATTATTTTGTGTGGATACACTCGCGTCCACCCATTTTCGGAGGAAGTTTTGTTTGGAAGGGGAAGCTATGAAAAATATCCTGTTTGCCGCATCCGAAGCAGTTCCGTTTATCAAGACGGGGGGATTGGCGGATGTGGTCGGATCTCTGCCAAAGTATTTTTCAAAAAAGAAGTATGATGTGCGCGTCGTGCTGCCAAAATATATGTGTATGGATGAAAAATACCGCCGAAAGATGGAGCTTGTGGCCGAGTGTCAGGTGAGCTTAAGCTGGCGGACGCAGTACGCGGGCATCTATCAGCTGAAATCCGGGGGAGTCACATTTTACTTTATCGACAATGAGTATTATTTTTCCGGTCCGGCTCCCTACGGGGAGATCTATCAGGACGCGGAGAAGTTTGCCTATTTTTCAAAAGCGGTCTTAACGATCCTGCCGGTCATAGACTTTAAGCCGGATATCATCCACTGCCATGACTGGCAGACCGGGCTTGTTCCCGTATTTCTGGACGCGCAGTATCGGCAGGATGAGTTTTATCACCATATCCGCACGGTATTCACGATCCACAATCTGAAATATCAGGGCCGCTGGTATATCGATGCAATCCGCGATGTGACCGGGCTGCCGCAGGAGTATTTCGGGATGGACACGATGGAAAGCTACGGACAGGCGAACCTGTTAAAGGGCGGCCTCGTCTTTTCCGACTATATCACCACGGTCAGCGAGACTTATGCAAAAGAGATCCAGACCATGGAATTCGGCGAGGGGCTGGACGGGTTGCTGCGCCTTAGATCGTATCGTCTTGCCGGCATTTTAAACGGCCTGGACTATCGGACTCAAAACCCGAAGACAGACAAACATATCGCATTCCGTCTGGAAGATGACGTTGCTGAATATAAGCGCAAGAACAAGGCTGATCTTCAGCGGGAACTTGGCCTTAATGAGAAGGCGGATGCCTTTTTGATCGGGATCGTCTCCAGGCTTACCGACCAGAAGGGGTTCGATCTGGTCGACTACATTTTGGATGAGATCCTTGGGATCCCCGATATCCAGATTGCAGTCCTGGGAACAGGCGAAGAGAGATATGAGAACATGTTCCGGTTTTTCGCCGGGAAATATCCCGGGCGTGTCTCTGCAAATATCGCATATTCGGATGATCTGGCACAGGAGATTTATGCGTCCTCCGATGCGTTTTTGATGCCTTCCCTGTTTGAACCCTGCGGAATAAGCCAGATGATCGCGCTGCGCTACGGTTCGGTCCCGCTGGTCCGGGAGACGGGCGGTTTAAAGGACAGCGTGGAGCCGTACAACGAGTTTGAACATACGGGTACGGGCTTCAGTTTTCATAATTACAACGCGCACGAGATGCTTTTTATGATCCGTTATGCCGACAAGATCTATACGCAGTATCCTGAGGAATGGCTGGAGATCGTAAAGCGGGGCATGGAAAAAGATTTTTCCTGGAAGGCATCCTGCAAAAAATATGCCGCTCTCTATGAAGAACTTATCGAGGAGGAGGAGCAGAAAAGTATAAAAGAGCAGCTCCAAAAAGAGGAGGCCGAGCGGATCGCGCAGGAGCGCAGGGAGGAAGAACTTCTCATGCGGATGCGCTTAGAGCAGGAGAAAAAAGAGGCAGAAAAAAAAGACGCTGCCAAACCGAAGAAGGCAGCGTCAAAGAAAAAGGCTTCCGCCAAAAAGCCGGCGGAGCCGAAAAATGCCGAAAAAGACACTTAGCCATGAAGTCTGTCTTCCTCGAGGGAATAGTAGTAGGCGTGGTCGGAGAGGATGTCTTCCGGCGCCACCTGTGTCTCATTTACTTCCCTGACCATGGCGGAGAACTCCTCCATCCGGTCGATTCCGTGAAACGGGACAAGGATGACCTCGTGAATGCTGCTGGGCAGGATGTAGAGATCGGATCCGAACTGCCCGGCATAGCTTTTTAACAGCCCGTCATAGACCATGCAGGCCGCGCCGAACAGGTTCTGTTCGTTTGTCAGGACGTACATGGGAAACAGCGGATCGTCCGCGACCGGTATGGTCGGATATCCCGGCATGTCGGTCAGGTCCCGAAGTACCTGATGGAGGCTTTCAAGCTGCGGAGGCAGGAACTTTCTGGAATTTTCCATCGCGATGGGAAAGAGCTCCTCCATGCTTGTCTCCCAGAGCGCCAGATGTGAATTGTCGATTAGAATAGTCGCATTTCCGATATCCGGGTCCACCGGGAACATACCGTAAATGACGATCGCAAGGTCGAGAAACGGAATATGGGGCACGTCTTCCCGCAAAAACCCCCTATTTTTTTCGCGGTGAATGAGCTTGATCATGAGCCTGGAGCGAATGCGGTGAAAGTCGGTGAAAAATCCCACGTCGATCCGTTTTGTTGTTTTGTTATTCTCATAACAGTTCACGATCTTCCGGTAGACCGCGGAAAAGCTTAAACCCTCCGCCACATCGCTGTAATAGTGGTTGAGATAGAGCGTCGGCCCGATATTTACCCCGTCTTCCAGGATCACAAGGGCGTCGAGAAACTCCCCGTTGTTCCGGCGGACTTTTTGGATCAGGATATGTTTCGGATTTGGAATATCTGCCGTTAAGCGTTTTATAACGGCTTCTTTAAATGAATTGTAATTCAAATCGAGATTCAGAACGCAAAAAAGAATGTTCAGACAGGGAAAGTTTATCACAGGCAGCAGAGATTTACAAGTGCTTAGCACGAAGCAATCCGCACTATAATAATACACACTTTTTAAAAACAGGAGGATAAGAACAATGGCTAATATCTATCATGGAGCGACCGAACTGATCGGGAATACCCCGCTCGTTGAAGTGACCAACATAGAAAAAGACTTAAAATTAAAGGCAACCGTGCTGGTCAAGCTGGAGAGTTTCAACCCCGGAGGGTCCGTAAAGGACCGGATTGCCCAAGCCATGATCGAGGATGCGGAGGCGAAAGGCCTCTTACAAAAGGATTCTGTGATCATCGAGCCGACATCCGGAAACACCGGGATCGGGCTGGCAGCCATCGCCGCCGCGAAGGGATACCGCATCATCCTTACGATGCCGGAGACGATGAGTGTGGAGCGCAGACGTATCCTTGCCGCTTACGGCGCGGAGATCGTGCTGACCGAGGGAGCGAAGGGGATGGCGGGTGCTGTTGAGAAGGCGGAGAAACTTGCTGCGGCAAGGCCGAACAGCTTTATCCCGGGACAGTTTGTCAATCCGGCCAACCCAAAAGCGCACTATGAGACGACCGGTCCGGAGATCTGGGCGGACACCGATGGCCAGGTGGATTACTTTGTCGCCGGAGTCGGAACGGGCGGAACCTTAAGCGGAGCGGGCCGTTATTTAAAAGAGAAGAATCCTAACGTAAAAGTGATCGCGGTCGAGCCGTCATTTTCGCCGCTGCTCACCAAAGGGCAGGCGGGACCGCACAAGATCCAGGGCATCGGCGCAAACTTCGTGCCGGAGACCTTAGATACCAAGATCTACGACGAGATTCTCCCCGTCTACGATGATGACGCTTTTTCCACGGCGAAATATCTGGCAAAGGCAGAGGGAATCTTAGCCGGCATCTCTTCCGGAGCGGCGCTTGCGGCGGCACTTGAACTGGAGGCACGCCCGGAGTGCAAGGGGAAGACGATCGTCGCGATCCTTCCGGACGGCGGAGACCGTTACTATTCGACTCCACTGTTTAGCTAGAGATTGCAATCGCGGGGGAGGTTTGTTAGAATAGGTGCGAATCCAGACATTTATTTGAAAACAGGCCAAATCTCCCGGAGGAACCATATATGAAATGGATTCGCTATACGATAGAGACAACCACGGCAGCGGAGGACTTGGTAAGCAGCGCTTTAGCCGACCTCGGCATCGAGGGCGTGGAGATTGAAAATCAGGTACCGCTTTCCGAGACTGACACTGCGAAGATGTTCATCGATATCCCGCCGGAACTCCCGGAGGACGACGGGATTAGCCGTGTCAGTTTTTATCTGGACGCCGATTCGGATCACGAGGAGATCCTAAGCGGCGTGCGGGAAGCTCTTGGCGAGCTTTCCGGATTCACGGATGTTGGTTCGGCCGAGATCTCCGTAAGTGAGACCGAGGACGCGGACTGGATGAACAACTGGAAAGAGTTTTTTCACGCCTTTACCATTGAGGCCGATGAAGCGGATGGGGCGGACGGGACAGGACCGGAGGCAGGCCGCGCGATCCTGATCAAACCGACCTGGGAGGATCCTACGGCGGCAGACGCAGATAAGATCCTCATTGAGATCGACCCGGGCATCTCATTCGGCACAGGAAAGCACGAGACGACGCAGCTTTGCATCCGCCAGCTCATGCGATATGTGCGTGAGGGCGACAGCGTACTGGACTTGGGATGCGGCAGCGGGATCCTGTCTATTGCAGCCTTAAAGCTTGGTGCTGCCCATGTGACAGGGACGGACATCGATGAGGATTGCCTGTCTTCCACACGCGCGAATTTTGAGATCAACCGGCTGAAGAAAAGCCTCTGCGATCTTTATCTTGGAAATCTGATCGAGGATGAAGACCTGCAGAGACAACTTGGCACGGGGCAGTATGATATCGTCGCTGCAAATATTTTAGCGGAAGTGCTCATCCCCATGGCGCCGAAGGTCCCGGCATGCTTAAAAGAGGGCGGTGTGTTCATCGCCTCGGGTATCATTGACTTTAAGGAAGAGGAAGTAAAGGATGCGATCGAAGAGGCGGGACTTTTTGTACTTGAGATCAACCATCAGGGTGAGTGGGTCGCGATCACGGCGAGGAAATAGCAATGCAGCAGTTTTTTGTACAGGAAGATCAGATCGGGAACGGATTTATCACCATCACGGGCGCAGATGTGCGCCGCATCAAAAAGGAGCTGAAGCTCAAGGCCGGAGAGAAGATCTGTGTCAGCACGGTGGAGGGGCAGGACTACTGCTGCGAGATCGCAATGATCTCGGACAACTTTGTGCAGGCTCAGATCCTTGACGAGGAAGTCCCCAAGGCGGAGGTTCCCACCGACATCTACCTCTTTCAGGCGCTCCCGAAGGATGACCGCATGGAATACGTGGTCCAGAAGGCAGCCGAACTGGGCGTATATGAGGTCATTCCCGTTGTGATGAAGAACTGTGTCGGCAAGATCGATGAGCGAAAGATCGAGAAAAAGCGGACGAAGTGGCAGGTCCTCGCGGACAGTGCCGCCGAGGAAGCCCAGAGGAGTTTTTTCCCTCATGTCCACCGGCTTATGTCCTTTGAGGAGGCATTGGCATACGCGAAAGAGTACTGTGACATCCGCCTTGTCCCCTACGAGGAAGCGCGCAACATGAAAAAGACCGTAAAGACTCTGGAGAAAGTGCAGCCAGGCAGATCTTTAGGCATCCTCATCGGCCCGGAGGGCGGATTTGCGGAGGATGAGATCGACGCCGCCCGCGCGTGCATGGATGTCATCTCTTTGGGCCAGCAGGTCCTGTGCACCGATACGGCTGCGGTCTGCGCACTGTATCTGGTGAAGCTGGAATTGGAAAAAAGATCACGCAGCGAAAGATAGATCAGGAGTTTCCCATGCAGGTATATTTAGACAATTCGGCCACCACAAAGATGAGCAACGCGGCAGCCGACCTTGTGACAAAAGTATCCACGATCGATTACGGCAACCCCTCCTCTCTGCACCGGATGGGCGTGGAGGCGGAGCGCTGTGTAAAGGCGGCTGCGCTTGAGATTGCCAAAACGCTCCACTGTCAGGAAAAAGAGATCGTCTTTACTTCCGGCGGCACCGAGTCCAACAATCTCGCGATCATCGGAGCGGCCATGGCAAACCGCCGCGCCGGCAGCCATATCATTACGACAGCCATCGAGCATCCCTCCGTACAAAATGCCGTAAAACACCTGGAGGAAGAGGGCTTTGAGGTCACCCGCTTAGGCGTCAACGAGTACGGGGAGATCTCACTGGATGAGCTCGCCGGGGCGATCCGGGATGACACGATCCTAATCTCTGTTATGATGATAAACAATGAGATGGGGGCCTTAGAACCGGTCGAAAAGGCCGGGAAACTGATTCATGAGAAGAATCCGGACATCCTGTTCCATGTGGATGCCGTGCAGGCCTATGGGAAGTGCAGGATCAACCCGAAAAAAATGGGAATCGATCTGCTTTCGGTCAGCGCGCACAAGATCCACGGCCCGAAGGGAGTCGGATTTTTATACATCCGGGACAAGGCAAAGGTCCGTCCCATTACGTATGGCGGCGGCCAGCAGCGTGATATGAGATCCGGTACGATAAATGCACCTGGTATCGCCGGATTTGGAGAAGCGGTCCGGGAGATCTTTAAAGCCCCGGAAGCGAACGCGGAAAAGATGTACGAGCTCAAGGAGCATTTCATTCATAGACTCTCTGCGCTTGAGGGCGTGAGGATCAACGGCAGGGAAGGAAGAGAAAGTGCGCCTCACATCGTAAGTGCGGTCTTTTCCGGGGTAAAAAGTGAAGTGCTGCTTCACGCCTTGGAGGATAAAGAGATCTTTGTCTCTGCGGGAAGTGCCTGCGCCTCCGGACATCCGGCTGACAGCACGACGCTGCCGGCGATCGGGCTGGATTCCTCCCAGCAGGAGTCCACGCTCCGCTTCAGCTTCAGCATACACACGACAGCACAAGAGCTCGACTACACGGCGGATGCGCTTGCAGAGCTGCTCCCCGTTCTTCGGCAATACCGGCGCCGTTAAAGGCCGGCGGCATTTTTTTACCTTGATGACAGGAAAGGAGCCCCTATGTTTCAGGCATTTTTGATCAAGTATGGGGAGATCGGGATAAAAGGGAAAAATCGATATCTCTTTGAGGACGCCCTCGTCCATCAGATCAAACTGGCCCTGCAGCCCGTGGAGGGGAATTTTGTGATCTCGACCGAGCGGGGGCGCGTCTATGTAGAGGCTAAGGGAGCCTTCGACTATGACGATGCCGTTCTGGCGCTTTCCCGTGTGTTCGGCATCATCGCGATCTGCCCCATGTGGCAGGTTGAGCTTACGGACTATCCTCATATTGAGCAGGCTGTCATAGACTATATGGACGAGGTCTATCCGGATAAAAACAAGAGCTTTAAGGTGTTTACAAAGCGGGCGGACAAGGAATTTCCGATGAATTCGCAGGAGATCAATGTCGCACTGGGAGATGCGATCTTGGACGCCTACCCGGAGATGCATGTGGATGTCCATAACCCTGAGATCAGCCTTAATGTGGAGCTTCGGACCAAATTAAACATCTATTCCGAGTCGATTCCCGGCCCCGGCGGCATGCCGGTGGGAACAGCGGGAAAAGCGATGCTCCTCTTATCCGGCGGTATCGACAGTCCGGTTGCCGGATACATGATCGCAAAGCGCGGCGTCGTGATCGAGGCGGTCTATTTTCACGCACCGCCCTATACGAGTGAGCGGGCGAAGCAGAAGGTCATAGATCTGGCAAAGATCGTCGCGAGGTACAGCGGACCCATACGGCTGCACATCGTGAACTTTACGGATATTCAGCTCTATATCTATGACTGTTGTCCGCACGATGAGCTGACGATCATCATGCGCCGCTATATGATGCGGATCGCGGAGCACTTCGCGAAGCAGGATGCCTGCCTCGGCCTGATCACCGGGGAGAGCATCGGACAGGTCGCGAGCCAGACCATGAAATCGCTTGCCGCGACAAACGAAGTCTGTACAATGCCGGTCTACCGGCCTCTGATCGCATTTGACAAAAATGATATCGTATCGATCGCAGAGCGGATCGATACGTTTGAGACATCCATCCTCCCGTACGAGGACTGTTGTACGATCTTTGTCGCGAAACACCCCGTGACAAAGCCGAATGTGGGAGCGATCAAGCGCTCGGAGAAGAAGCTTGACGAGAAGATCGATGAGATGGTGGAGACGGCTGTCTCTACCGCGGAGATCCTGGAGATCGAGGCAGATCGTCTTGTGTAAAGAAAATGCCCCGGCCGGTCCTTTTTTCCGGACAAAAAAAGGCACTGCCATACCGAGGCAATGCCTTTTTGCATTTTTTATTTTTCTATGCCAGATAGGATGTGAGCGAGGAGATGACCTCGTCCGCCTCCGCATCGTCGGCGTGGACCGTGAGCTCGATCGGCTTGGAGAGATCCAGACTGAAGATCCCGAGCATTGATTTCGCATCAATGACATATCTGCCGGATACCAGGTCGAACTCATAGTCGTACTCAGAAATATCCTTTACAAAAGATTTTACTTTATCGATCGAATTGAGTGATACAAGAACTTTTTTCATAAAACAACCTCCTCTTAAAGTTTCTTGTCATCGTGTCCTCATGGTTGTATACTAACTTCATTTATCGGAAAAGTCAATAAACGAAACAAAGTAAAGAGAAGTTTTTCGACATGTCAAACGAAAACAGGAAAAAAGCGGCACTTCACAGTCTGGGGTGTAAGGTAAATGCATATGAGACGGAGGCCATGCAGCAGGAGCTTTTAGAAGCCGGCTATGAGATCGTCCCGTTTTCCGAGCGTGCGGATCTGTATGTGATCAACACCTGCACCGTGACAAACATCGCGGACAAAAAGTCCCGTCAGATGATCCACCGGGCGAAAAAATTAAACCCCGACGCACTCGTTGTGGCAGCGGGATGTTATGCCCAGATCGATCCTAAGAGGACGGAGGCGGATGATGCCGTGGATCTCGTGATCGGCAATGACCAAAAACATGACCTGATCCGGGCCCTTGCGGAGTATGAAAAGACAGGGAAAACGGAGTTTATCACTGATATCAGCCGGCCGGACCGGACGTTCGAAGAACTTCACCTCAGTCATCCGGCAAAGCACGCCCGAGCCTTTGTCAAGATCCAGGATGGATGCGATTCATTCTGCAGCTACTGTGTCATCCCCTATGCCAGAGGCCGTTCGCGCAGCCGTGCACCGGAACGGGTGATCCGGGAGGTGGAGGAGCTGGCAGACAACGGCTTTGCCGAGATCGTGCTGACCGGGATCCACATCAGTTCCTACGGAACAGACCCGGGAATATCCCTGCTCGACCTGATTCGCCGGATCCATGAGATAGATGGCGTGAAGCGGATCCGCTTAGGTTCGCTGGAACCCGGGATCATCACCGAAGAGTTTGTCTTAGAGATTGCCGGGATGAAAAAAGTCTGTCCGCACTTCCATCTGTCCCTGCAGAGTGGGAGTGACACGGTTCTCGCGCGGATGAACCGGAATTACACGACACAGGAATATCTGGAAAAATGCGACATCCTTCGGGAATATTTTGAACACCCGGCGCTGACCACGGATATCATCGTCGGCTTCCCCGGTGAGAGCGAAGAGGAGTTCTCCGCCACCTGTGACTTCGTGAAAAAAGCCGCCTTTTATGAGATCCATGTGTTTCCCTACTCGCGGCGTGACGGCACGGCAGCCGCACGGATGGACGGGCAGATCCCGGGGCAGGTAAAGTCGGAGCGCGTAAGGCAGCTGCTCGCGATCGCAGCGGACTTAAAAGATCAGTTTGAGAGCTGGTATCTGGGCCGGCAGGTGGAAGTCCTCTTTGAGGAGCCGGTCACAAAAAACGGCGAGCGCTATTATACGGGCTATACACCGGAATATGTCAAAACGTGGCTGCGCACGGAGGAATGTCTTCAAAACAGGATAATCACGGTTGAATTTTCTGGACAGATAGTATAAGATAAAACATGGATAAACGTTTTTATCAATAAAAGAGGAAAATTATGAAGGACATAGGGCAGACTCAATATTTTAAAATGGAAAAGGCACCGGAGCTGAAGGTGGGAGATATTCTCGAGATCGTCTACAAGTCGATGCTCGAGAAGGGCTACAATCCCATCAATCAGATCGTCGGCTATATCATGTCAGGCGACCCCACTTATATCACCAGTTACAACAATGCGCGCAGCCTGATCATGAAAGTGGAGCGTGATGAGCTCGTCGAGGAAGTTTTGACCGACTATGCAAGAAGACACGGTTGGATAGAATAGAGGAATTCGCATGAGGATCATGGGCCTTGATTTCGGCTCCAAGACAGTGGGGGTTGCGGTGAGCGACCCTTTGTTTCTTACTGCGCAGGGTGTTGAGACTATCCGCAGAAAGTCTCCCGGCAAGCTAAAGACCACTCTTGCGCGAATCGAGGAGTTGATCTTGGAGTACGAGGTGGAACGGATCGTGCTGGGCTACCCCAAGAATATGAACAACACCGAGGGGGAGCGCTGCGTAAAGACCAAGGAGTTTAAGGACATGCTGGAGCAAAGGACGGGGCTCCCTGTTGTCCTGTGGGACGAGAGACTTACGACAGTCATGGCGGATAAGACCATGATGGAGAGCGGCGTTCGCCGGGAAGACCGGAAACAATATGCAGATAAGCTGGCGGCAGTTTTTATCCTGCAGGGATATCTGGACTCGCTGGAACACAACGAAAAAGGAGAATAAAAACACAGAATGGAAAAACTTATTTTTACGGATCCGGATACTGACGAAGAGATACAGTTTTATGTGCTGGAACAAACATGTATCGCGGGGATCACCTATCTGCTCGTCGCCGAGGAGGAGGAAGAGGATTCCTTTGCGTACATTTTGAGAGAGATACGAACGGATGAGGAAGATATCATTTATGAAGTCGTCGAGGACGATGAAGAGATTCGCGCGATCGCGAAAGTCTTTGAGGAATTGATCGAGGATATCGACCTGGAAATTTAATGTCTTTCGATTCACTCAGGATCCCGGACAGATTATGTGTGCGACAGGCCTTCCTGTGAGCGGACATATTTTGTTCGGAATTTTGTGCGTCCGGAAGCAAATTGTTTGACGGAGGTTTTTTCGAGTAATGGACAATTCAAAATTGCATATCATCCCCTTGGGCGGACTGGAGTCCATAGGGATGAATATTACTGCCTTTGAATATGAGGACAGTATTATTGTGGTGGACTGCGGTCTGGCATTTCCGGAAGATGATATGTACGGCATCGATCTTTGCGTGCCCGTGATCACCTATCTCCAGGACAACGCGGACAGGCTGAAGGCATTTTTTATCACCCATGGGCATGAGGACCACATTGGTGCCCTGCCCTATGTACTTCTGGAGGTGAATGCTCCGATCTACGCGACGAAGCTTACCATGGCCTTAATCGACCACAAGCTGGAAGAGCACGACCTGCTCGACACCGTAAAGAGAAAAGTCGTGGCTTATGGTCAGCATATCAATATCGGAGAATTCAGGGTTGAATTTATAAAGACAAATCACAGCATTCAGGACGCGGCGGCATTGGCCATCTATACGCCGAAAGGGATCATAGTACACACCGGAGATTTTAAGGTGGACTACACGCCGGTCTACGGGGATGCCATCGATCTTCAGCGCTTTGGCGAGCTCGGCAAGAAGGGTGTGCTTGCTCTTATGTGTGACAGCACCAACGCGGAGCGTCCCGGCATCAGCATGACCGAGAGTGTGGTCGGAAAAACGTTTGAAGGTATCTTCAGCGACCATTCCTCGCAGCGGATCATCATTGCCACCTTTGCCTCCAATGTGGACAGGGTGCAGCAGATCATAAACACGGCCTACAAGTTCGACCGGAAGGTTGTGGTGGAAGGGCGGAGCATGGTAAATGTCATCTCCATCGCACAGGAGCTGGGCTATCTGCACATCCCCTCCAATACCCTGATCGACGTGGAGCAGATGAAGGACTATCCGGATGACCGGATGGTGCTGATCACCACGGGAAGTCAGGGAGAGCCGCTGGCCGCGCTTTCCCGCATGGCCAACGGCACGCACAAGAAAGTCAAGATCACGCCGAATGATCTGATCATCTTTTCTTCTAATCCGATTCCCGGAAATGAGAAGGCGGTCTCCAAGATCATAGATGAGCTGTACCAAAAGAGCGCGGATGTGATCTTTCAGGATACTCATGTCTCCGGACATGCCTGTCAGGAGGAGATCAAGCTGATCTATTCACTGCTGCAGCCGGAATACGCGATCCCGATCCACGGGGAGTTCAGGCACAGAAAGGCACAGGCGCAGCTTGCAAAAGAGCTCGGCATTCCCAGTGATCATATCCTTATGCTCTCCTCCGGTGATGTTCTGGAAATCGAGGAAGACTATGCAAAAGTCGTCGATCAGGTTCCGGCCGGATCCGTGTTTGTGGACGGGCTCGGCATCGGAGATGTCGGGAATATCGTGATGCGCGACCGTCAGCATCTCGCGGAGGACGGCATCGTGATCGTTGTCCTGACATTGGAGAGCGGCTCGGGACAGGTCCTTTCCGGACCGGACATCGTGTCGCGGGGGTTTGTGTATGTCCGCAATGCCGAAGATCTTTTGGAAGAGGCGCTGCAGGTGGTAAATGAAACGATGGACGGACTTGTGGTGCAAGGTGTTACGGACTGGAACAAGATCAAATCCAGCATCAAAGATGATCTCGGCGAGTTTATCTGGAAAACGACAAAGCGCCGTCCCATGCTGATCCCGATCATCATGGAAGTATAGAGCACAGCAAAAACACTGTCTTACGGGACAATAAACGGAGGTTTCAATGGAGATACAAGAATGTTTAAGCCGCTTAGTCGAGGCGATCAAGGCCTGCCCGGAGCTTCAGGCGTACAATGAGGCCAGGGCAGAGCTTAAGAAAGATCCGGAAAAAGAGAGACGGGTCCAGGAATACCGGGCTATGAATTACCGGCTGCAAAACTCAGAGGACGAAGTGGATCTGTTCACCGAGGCAGACCGGCTGGCAGACGAGTTCCGCGATGTCTATCACGATTCGGTCATGCAGGACTATCTCAAGGCGGAAGCGGCACTGTGCAAAGTGGTGCAGCAGATCGATGCCGAAGTGATCGGTTGTCTGGATTTTGAACCGCTTGCCGAGGATAATTAAGTGTATGCCGCCAAAATGAGAGAGGAAGGTCTGCTATGAAAAGACCTGAGTTATTGATCCCGGCCGGCAGCCTTGAAGTGCTGAAAGTAGCGGTTACGTTCGGTGCGGATGCGGTCTATATCGGCGGGGAGGCGTTCGGCCTCCGCGCAAAGGCAAAGAACTTCTCGATAAAGGAGGTCCGGGAGGGCATATCCTTTGCCCATGCGCAGGGAGTAAAAGTGTACCTAACCGTCAATATTTTTGCCCACAACGAGGACCTTGAAGGAATCCGGGATTATCTTTCGCAGATTGCTCCTCTTCAACCCGACGCGCTGCTCATATCGGATCCCGGCGTTTTTACCCTTGCACGGGAGATATGCCCGCAGATCGACATCCACATAAGCACGCAGGCGAACAACACGAACTATGCCACCTGCCTGTTCTGGCACGAGTTGGGAGCGAAGCGGATCGTGGCGGCCAGAGAGCTTTCCTTGGCGGAGCTTGCACAGATCCGTGAAAAGATGCCGGACGATATGGAGTTGGAGGCCTTTGTTCACGGAGCCATGTGCGTGTCTTATTCCGGCCGCTGTCTGCTCAGCAATTATTTTACCGGGCGGGACGCCAACCGGGGAGAGTGCACCCACCCCTGCCGCTGGAAATATGTGATCGAAGAGGAGTCCAGACCGGGTCAGTATCTCCCGGTATATGAAAATGAACGGGGAACGTTTCTTTTTAACTCCGCGGATCTTTGCATGATTGCATATATCCCGGAGCTGATCGCCGCCGGTATTGACAGCTTTAAGGTCGAGGGGCGGATGAAAAACGCGCTCTATGTGGCTGCGGTGACCCGCACCTACCGTCGGGCGATCGACGATTTTTTGGAGGATCCGGTGCGATACCGCGCGAATATGGACTGGTACCTTGAGCAGGTCCGTGCCTGTACGTACCGGAAGTTTTCTACCGGATTCTTTTTCGGAAAGCCGGATGAGAGCGCCATGATCTACGATGAGAGCACATACGGGAAGGACTATACCTATCTCGGGATCGTTGGAGAGCGGAATGCAGACGGGCTGTATCACATTGAGCAAAAAAATAAATTCTCTGTCGGGGAACTGATCGAGATCATGAAGCCGAACGGAGAAAACATTAAAGTACAGGTAAAAGAAATCAGGAATGAGGAGGGGGATCAGATGGAATCCGCTCCTCACCCGCAGCAGAGTATCTATATCGATCTTGGACATGAGATGGATCTGTTTGATGTCCTGCGCAGAAGGGAGGCCGAGTGACTATGGCTAAGGATCGTTATGTTGCCTATATCGGAACGTATACAAAGGGAAGCAGTGAGGGGATCTATATCTTAGGTCTCGACGCGGAGACAAGCAGATTTTCGGAACGGAAAGTGATCCCGGCCGATAATCCCTCGGATGTGCTGGTGGCCAACAACGGGCACTATCTCTACAGCACCTCGGCTCAGGGGGTCAATGCCTACCGCATTCTCCCGGACGGGGATCTGGAATTTTTAAATACCCAGTGGACGGGCGGCATGCGGGGCTGCTATCTGGAGACGGATCCGCAGGATAAGTTCCTCTTTGTGGCCGGATATTATGACGGCAGGCTCACGGTCATGCACTTAAACGAGGACGGCAGTATCGGTGAGATCGCGGACGGCATCTACCATGAGGGAATGGGTGTGGACGAGACGGGACACGACTTTATGCCGCATATCACCTGCGTCAAGCTGACGCCGGATCTTAAAGGGATCTTTGCGGTGGACAACGGACTGGATCAGATAAAGACCTATGAGTTTGATGAACAGACCGGAAAGCTTAAGCCGATCGGAGTGCTTCGGTGTGAATTAGACAGCGCGCCCCGGCTGATCCGTGTGGACTGGAAGAAGAATTTTATCTATGTTCTGTGTGAGCAGACGAACCATGTCTGCGTCTATCAGCCGCCGGAGGTTATGAATACCGACAGCAGGCAGGTCCTGGAGCCGATCCAGAAGATCTCAACGATCGCAAAGGGCAGCACGCGGAAACCATCCACATTCGGCATGGATTTCTCGCATGACGGAAAGCATCTGTTTGTCAGCAACACCGTCACCAATACTGTCGTGGTCTATGATGTGGATGAGGAGACAGGGATGCTCACGGTAAACTGCAGCGCATCTTTAAGCGGAGAATATCCCAAGTCCGTCGCGGGCCTGCCGGACAGTGATCATTTTGTGGTTTTGGGATTAAACACCGGAACGGTGACCGTATATAAAGTGAACTATGACAAACAGTATTTCCTCATGTCGGCGAAACCGATCCTGATCGATCAGCCGAACAGCATTTTTATTCATAAACTTTCTTGAGATAATCCATACGGGAAGACGTGTTTAAAAGAAGCAGGTCCGCCAGAGTCAGGGCAGTCATGGCCTCGACGACGACGATGGCACGCGGTACGATGACCGGGTCGTGGCGGCCTGTGATCTCAATGTCCGTCGGCTGGCCGTTTTTATCGACGGTTTGCTGTGTGATCCCGATGGACGGAGTCGGCTTTATGGCTGCGCGGAAGAGGACGGGAGATCCGTCGCTTATGCCGCCCAGCGTTCCGCCGGCATGATTTGTCTCTTTTATAAGGCGCCCCTCCCCATCCGGGAGGAAGGCGTCATTATTTTTTGACCCCGTACTTTTTGCAGCCGTAAATCCGTCTCCGATCTCAAAGCCCTTTACGGCGCCGATGGAGAGAATGGCCTTTGCCAGATCGGCGTCCAGCTTATCAAAGACCGGTTCTCCGATCCCTGCCGGCAGACCGGTGACGACGCACTCGACCACCCCGCCGCAGGAGTCCTGTTTTTCCCTGCAGGCATCCAGATATTCCATGGCTTTTTTTGCAGCGGATGCGCTTGGCATGCCAAGCGGGTTTTTTGTGATCTCATCCGGATCGATCTCGTCATCCGAAACAGATACGGGCCCGATGGACTTCGCATAGGTGAGGATGGAAACGCCCATCTCGGCAAGCAGCTTTGAGGCGACTGCGCCGGCAGCCACACGTCCTACGGTCTCACGCCCGGAGGAGCGTCCGCCTCCCCGGGGATCGCGGATGCCATATTTGGCCTCATAGGTGTAGTCCGCATGTCCGGGACGATAGCAGGAGGAAATCTCGTCGTAATCCTCCGATTTATAATCTTCGTTTTGCACGAGCAGAGAGATGGGGGTGCCGGTCGTCGCTCCCTCAAATACGCCGGAGAGGATCTGCACCGTGTCGCTTTCACTGCGGGGCGTGGAGTAGGGAGAAGTTCCCGGTTTTCTGCGGTCTAAAAATACCTGAATGTCCTCTTCACAAAGAGAAAGCCCGGCGGGACAGCCGTCTATGACGACGCCGACCGCTTTCCCGTGGGATTCGCCCCAGGTGCTGATCTTTAAAATCGTTCCGAGATTCGAACCGGCCATTTTGATTCCCTCCCTGTTATCGTGAATCTTAAAAATATCTTTTGACCCAACCGTCTATCTATGCTAAGGTATTATACGACGTATCAATGTATTATAGATCAAAAACCCCCAATCGTAAAGAGGATATGTGATGTATCAAGTGCTGACAAAGGACGGCAGGGCAAAAAGAGGCAGGCTGACAACGGTCCACGGAACTGTTGAGACACCTGTCTTTATGAATGTCGGAACAGCGGGAGCCATAAAGGGCGCCGTATCAACAGAGGACTTAAAGCAGGTCGGAGCACAGATCCAGCTTTCCAACGCTTATCATCTTCATGTCAGACCGGGCGATCAGATGATCCACGACCTCGGCGGCCTTCACCGTTTCATGGTCTGGGACAGGCCGATCCTTACGGACTCGGGCGGATTCCAGGTATTTTCCCTTACGGACCTAAGAAAGATCAAGGAGGAGGGCGTCCAGTTCCGTTCGCATGTGGATGGAAGATATATCTTTATGGGTCCGGAAGAGAGCATGCAGATCCAGTCCAACTTAGGCTCCACCATTGCCATGGCATTCGACGAGTGCGCGCCGGCAAAGGCAGAGCGAAGCTATGTACAGCCGTCGGCAGACCGAACGGCGAGATGGCTCGTGCGCTGCAAGGCGGAGCTCGCGCGGTTAAATTCTCTGGAGGATACGATCAATCCCGACCAGATGCTGTTCGGCATCAATCAGGGGGCTGTCTTTGAAGATATCCGAATCGAGCATGCGAAGCAGATCCGGGAGCTGGACCTCGACGGATATGCCATCGGCGGACTTGCCGTGGGGGAGACCCACGAGGAGATGTACCACATCCTGGATGTGACCGTTCCCTGCCTGCCGGAGGATAAGCCGACTTATCTGATGGGAGTAGGCACGCCTGCTAACATTTTGGAGTCCGTTGAGCGGGGCGTAGACTTCTTCGACTGTGTCTACCCCAGCCGGAACGGCCGGCACGGACACGTGTACACCGATACAGGAAAGCTGAATCTTTTTAACCAGAAATATGAGAGAGACATGCGGCCTCTTCAGGAGGGATGTCAGTGCCCAACATGCAAGACTTACAGCCGGGCATATATCCGTCATCTGCTCAAGGCAAAAGAAATGCTCGGAATGCGCTTGTGTGTCTTGCATAACCTCTATTTTTATAATAAAATGATGGAGGAGATACGAAACGCCATAGAAGAGGGAAGATTTCAAAGCTATAAGAGAGAAAAACTTGCTCGGATGCAGCAGGGAGAACAGGAAGACTAAATGCGCATCCGTAAGGGAGATACATGAGAGAGGTTTGAGGGATGGATTATAGCGATAAGAATAATAATTCATATGGCAGAAGCAGTTCGTCCGGCAGCAGGAGTTCATCGGGCAGGAGCAGTTCGTAGTCAGCCAGGACCACGTCTAAGACGAAGAGAAGGTCAAGGCGCCCGAGCAGCTCGACACCGAGGGTG
>JAJBTQ010000033.1:0-105456 GCA_020860755.1 Lachnospiraceae bacterium | reverse complement strand
TCAGCAGCTGTTGGTCTGGCTGCCGGATCTGTTCTTCTTGTAGATGCAGTTCTTCCGGCAGGAGCAGTTCGTCCTCCAATTACCGTGCGCAGTATGCCAAGGCCAAGAAAAAGAAACAGAGAAGGAGACGGCGGCGGATCAACTGGAGACCGATCATTCTTCTCGTCGTCATTGTTGCGATCATCCTGGTCGTGATATTTTCCATACGTGCCTTCAACCAAAGACCGAAGTTGAAGCTGATCGGAGAGTCCACTGTGACAACGGCTCAGGGGGAGCCCTATGTCGATGAGGGTGTGACAGCCACCCAGAAAAAAGAGGATATCCTTGACAGCGTTTACGAGGAAGACGATGTGGACACCGAGCAGGTCGGGACCTACGAGGTGATTTACTACGTGGAGGGACCCAGAAGGACTGTCTCTGTCACCCGGAAAGTGGAGGTGACGGATCAGACTGCCCCGGAGATTACTTTAAATGGGGATGACCCCACGATCGTGGACAACATAGATGACTACGCCGATCCGGGCGCGACGGCCATTGACAACTGTGACGGCGATATCTCCGCCGATATTACCTCTGACATAGAACAGAGTGATGAGTATACCTGGCTTGAGACTTACTCCGTCTCTGATCAGGCGGGCAATGAGGCGACGGCTGTCCGAACGATCCAGCTGCGCGATGATGTCCTTCCGGAGATCACCTTAAACGGAGAGGAGTACATGACGCTGGAGCAGAACACTGAGTTTGATGATCCTGGTGTTACCGCCACCGACAACAGGGACGGCGATATCTCTGACAGCGTAAAAGTGGACGGTTTTGTTGATATCTATCGCTCGGGCACCTATGAGATCACTTACACTGCGACAGATTCTTCCGGGAACGAAGCCTCCGTGACCCGAACAGTCGAGGTGGAGAGCAATCCGGTATCGGAGGATCACACGATCTATCTTACGTTTGATGACGGCCCAAGCTCTGATATCACACCGCAGATTTTGGATACGTTAAAGGCAAATGATGTCAAGGCGACATTCTTTATCTGCGACTTTAATGAGACGACCCTGCCGATCGTTCAGCGCGCGATCGATGAAGGGCATACGATCGGGATCCACGGGTATTCCCACGAGTATTCGGAGATCTACGCCTCACCGGAAGTGTTTATGGACAACATTCATACCCTGTCAGACAAGCTGAAAGACGAAACCGGATATGAGGCGTTCTGCATCCGTTTCCCCGGAGGCAGCAGCAATACGGTCAGCCGGAACTACTGTGAGGGCATCATGAGTACTCTCGTACAGGAAGTGACAGATGAAGGCTGGGCTTACTATGACTGGAATGTGAGTTCCGGTGACGCGGAGGGCGGAAGCATTTCGGTGGAGGAGATCGTCAACAACGTGGAGAGCGAACTCGGCGACGGTGAAAATGTTGTCCTGATGCATGATTACGGCGGAAAGCAGACAACGGCGGATTCCGTTCAGGCCATCATCGATTACGGAAAGGAGAACGGCTACAGCTTCTATCCGATCACGAGGGAGACCACTCCGATCCATCATGAAGTGAATAATTAAAAGAGCCAACAAAAAAATCGGGAGACTGTAAAAAAATTCTTGTATAATAATAGGTAATTGTGTACAATGGAATTTGTATGAGACAATATAATGTTTCTATGTTCTTTCAGAATATTTGAAACGGGAGGAAACCTTATATGTATATTTTAAGTGTTTTAAGTGAAAGTGCAACCGGTGGTACCAGATACACAGCCATCATTATCTGGATTGTGATACTTGTTGTCTTCATGTTCGTCTTTATGATCCGCCCTCAGAGGAAAGAGAGACAAAAGAAGGAAGATATGATGTCCAAGATGGACGTCGGCGATACAGTTTGTACGACCAGTGGGTTTTACGGCACCTTGATCGACGTCGAGGACGATGTGGTGATCGTAGAGTTCGGCAACAACCGAAACTGCCGGATCCCGATGCAGCGCAGCGCGATCGCACAGATCGAGAAAGCTGAGGATGCGATCGAAGAGTAAGGAACATTTAAATTTAGATGCTAAGAGGGGCGTGCAAAGCAATTCTGTTTTGCGTGTTCCTTTTTCCTTCTTAAGAGAGGGTACCCTTGAAAAACAGGGGAAATTATACTATGATACAAAGGTCACAAAACGGTGCATTTTAAACGTTTGGGAGGAGGATGCCGCATGAGATTTCAGGTCGGTGTGATAGCCGGAGACGGGATTGGACCGGAAATAGTATCGGAAGCACAAAAAGTGCTGGATAGTATCGGTGAAAAATACGGTCATGATTTTGTTTATGAAGAGATTTTAATGGGCGGCTGTTCCATCGATGCGACAGGAGTCCCCTTAACAGACGCTGCGATCGATCAGGCGAAAGCTTCGGATGCGGTGCTTATGGGATCCATCGGAGGGAATACGAGCACATCCCCCTGGTATCAGCTTCCGCCGGATAAAAGACCGGAAGCCGGACTGCTCACGCTGCGCAAATCTCTCAATCTGTTCGCCAACTTAAGACCGGCTTATCTCTATGATGAGCTTAGGGAAGCCTGCCCCTTAAGAGACGATATCATTGGGGACGGATTTGACATGATGATCATGCGGGAGCTCACCGGAGGCCTGTACTTCGGAGAGAGGCACACCACAGAGGTAGACGGCGTGATGACCGCAGTGGATACGCTCACCTACA
Source organism: Lachnospiraceae bacterium (assembly GCA_020860755.1). GTDB lineage: Bacteria > Bacillota > Clostridia > Lachnospirales > Lachnospiraceae > Eubacterium_I. The sequence goes on along the minus strand of JAJBTQ010000033.1, from coordinate 102,763 downwards.
ATGAGAATGAGATCCGTCGGATCGCGGTCAAAGGATTTGAGATCGCCCGCAAGAGGAGAAAAAAGGTGACGAGCGTGGACAAGGCCAACGTGCTGGATTCCTCCAGACTTTGGAGGAAGATCGTCGAGGAAGTCGCCAAAGATTATCCCGATGTCTCCTACGAGCATATGCTGGTCGATAACTGCGCGATGCAGCTGGTAAAGGATCCTCGTCAGTTCGATGTGATCCTGACTGAGAATATGTTCGGAGATATCCTCTCGGATGAGGCGAGCATGGTCACCGGATCCATCGGCATGCTCTCCAGCGCCAGCTTAAATGACACGAAATTCGGTCTCTATGAGCCGAGCGGCGGATCTGCGCCGGATATTGCCGGACAGGACATCGCCAACCCCATCGCGACCATTCTTTCCGCCGCCATGATGCTCCGCTACTCCTTTGATCTGGATGCCGAGGCAGACGCGGTCGAAAGCGCGGTCAGACAGGTCTTAAAAGACCACTACCGCACGATCGATATCATGCCCCAGGAGGAAGACAAAAAAGAATTGGTCGAACTCGTCGGGACCTCCCGCATGGGAGACCTCATCTGCGAGCGCATATAAGTGACAAATAACTTAAAATAATAATAGATAAATAAAAAAAGGAGAAAACACATGCGAAGCGATAATGCAAAAAAAGGAATGCAGCAGGCGCCTCACCGCTCTTTATTCAACGCGCTGGGCCTGACACAGGAAGAACTGGAGAGACCGTTAGTCGGTATCGTGAGCTCCTACAACGAGATCGTACCGGGACATATGCATTTGGACAAGATCGCTCAGGCGGCAAAGCTCGGAGTCGCCATGGCGGGCGGCACGCCCATCATGTTCCCGGCCATCGCGGTCTGTGACGGAATCGCCATGGGACATATCGGCATGAAGTACTCTCTGGTCACGCGTGATCTGATCGCGGATTCCACAGAGTGCATGGCATTGGCTCATCAGTTTGACGCGCTTGTTATGATCCCGAACTGCGATAAGAACGTTCCGGGTCTTTTGATGGCAGCGGCCAGGATCAACATCCCCACCGTATTTGTCAGTGGCGGCCCGATGCTTGCGGGACACGTAAACGGAGAGAAGAGAAGCTTATCCTCCATGTTCGAAGCGGTCGGCTCCTATGAGGCCGGTATGATGAGCGAAGAGGAAGTGACCTACTTTGAAGAGAATGTCTGTCCGACCTGCGGATCCTGCTCCGGCATGTATACCGCAAATTCCATGAACTGCTTAACGGAGTCTCTCGGCATGGGACTTCCCGGCAACGGCACGATCCCCGCAGTTTACTCCGCGCGGATCCAGCTGGCCAAGCACGCCGGCATGGCTGTCATGGACATGTATCGGAAAAATATCTGTCCGCGCGATATCATGACGCGGGATGCCTTCATGAATGCACTGACCATGGATATGGCTCTCGGATGTTCCACAAACTCCATGCTGCATCTGCCGGCTATCGCGCATGAGGCTGGCATCGAGATTGACCTTGACATCGCGAACGCCATGAGTGAAAAGACCCCGAACCTCTGCCATCTCGCACCGGCAGGGCCCACATATATGGAAGACTTAAACGAGGCCGGAGGCGTCTCTGCCGTGATGACAGAGCTTGACAAGCTTGGCCTGCTCCACACAGACTGCATGACTGTGACGGGCAAGACGATCGCAGAGAATATCAAAGGCGTCGTCAACAAGAACCCCGAGGTCATCCGCCCGGTTGATAATCCTTACAGCGCAACCGGCGGCATCGCGGTCCTTCGGGGAAACATTGCTCCGGACACCGCTGTTGTAAAGCGCTCCGCCGTAGCACCCGAGATGATGGTGCATGAAGGACCTGCCCGCGTCTTTGACTGCGAGGAAGATGCCATTGAGGCCATCAAGGGCGGCAGGATCAACGAGGGCGACGTGGTCGTCATCCGCTACGAGGGACCGAAGGGCGGTCCGGGCATGCGTGAGATGTTAAATCCCACGTCCGCCATTGTCGGGATGGGACTCGGATCCACGGTGGCCCTGATCACGGACGGCAGATTTTCCGGTGCGTCCAGAGGGGCAGCCATCGGACATGTCTCCCCGGAGGCTGCGGTCGGCGGACCGATCGCGCTCATCGAGGAGGGTGACCTCATCCGGATCAATATTCCGGAGAACCGCCTTGACGTAGATGTCTCCGATGAGGAGATGGCGGCGAGAAAAGAAAAGTGGCAGCCGAGGGAGCCGGGCGTCATGACAGGCTACTTAAAGCGCTACCATGCCATGGTGACTTCCGGCAATACCGGAGCCATCTTAAAAATTGACGAATAGACAGAACCTTTTCATTATAGAAATGAGGAAATCACTACGATGCAATTAACAGGAGCCGAGATTGTGATCGAATGCCTGAAAGAACAGGGTGTGGACACCGTGTTTGGATATCCGGGCGGAGCAATCTTAAATGTCTACGATGAACTGTATAAACATTCAGATGAGATCCACCATATCCTGAGCTCCCATGAGCAGGGCGCTGCCCACGCGGCAGACGGGTATGCCCGTTCCACCGGAAAGGTGGGGGTCTGTATGGCAACAAGCGGACCCGGGGCCACGAATCTCGTGACCGGGATCGCAACCGCCTTTATGGATTCGGTCCCCCTGGTTGCGATCACCTGCAATGTGGGGGTATCTCTCCTCGGAAAGGACAGTTTTCAGGAGGTAGACATCGCCGGCATCACGATGCCGGTGACAAAGCACAACTTTATCATTAATAACGTCGACGATCTGGCAGACACGATCCGCCGGGCTTTTTCCATTGCCCAGAAAGGCAGGCCGGGTCCGGTCCTTGTGGATATTCCGAAGGATGTGACTGCAGCAAAAACGGATTATGATCCGGTCTCGATCGAGCCGGTAGAGCGTTTTACCGACCAGATTACGGAGGAAGACTTAACCAAGGCAGCTGAGATGATCTCTAAGTCCAAGAAGCCGTTTATCTTTGTCGGCGGTGGTGCCGTGAGCTCGGACGCCAGTGAGGAACTGGCTGAATTTGTGAAAAAAGTGGATGCGCCGGTGTGTGATTCCCTGATGGGAAAGGGAGCCTTCGACGGAACGAAGCCGGAGTATACCGGCATGCTCGGCATGCACGGCACGAAGACTTCCAATTACGGAGTAAGCGATTGTGACCTGCTCATAGCCATCGGTGTCCGGTTCAGCGACCGCGTCACCGGAGATGCGAAACGGTTCGCGCAAAAGGCAAAGATCCTTCAGTTTGATGCGGACCGGGCAGAGATCAACAAAAACGTTCTCACCGATGCCAGTGTGATCGGCGATATCAAAGAGATCTTAAGCCGCTTAAACGCGGTCCTTCCGCAGCAGGATCACGCGGAGTGGAAGCGTGATATAGCCGGGAGGAAGGAGCAGTATCCTCTCACCTACCCGGAGCCGGGCCTTACCGGACCGTTTGTGATGGAGGAGATCTACCGTCAGACGGCCGGCGATGCGATCATTGTGACGGAGGTTGGACAGCATCAGATGTGGGCTGCCCAGTACTATCAGTATAAAAAGCCCCGCACGTTCATCACATCCGGCGGACTTGGGACCATGGGGTTCGGCCTGGGAGCCGCGATCGGCGCGCAGATAGGGAATCCCGAGTCACAGGTGATAAATATCGCCGGAGACGGCTGCTTCCGCATGAATATGAACGAGATCATGACTGCGGTCCGGGAGCAGTTGCCGCTCATCCAGATCGTGATCAACAACAGCGTACTCGGCATGGTGCATCAATGGCAGCAGCTCTTCTATGAACACCGCTATTCCGCCACTGTCTTTGGGGATAACGTTGATTTTGTAAAGATCGTAGAGGGCATGGGGGCCTCCGGTGTGCACGTTGCGACGCAGGAGGAGTTTCAAGAGGCTCTTGCCGACGCGCTTAATGCCCGCACTCCGGTGCTCATCGACTGCATGATCGGAAGCGACGACAACGTCTGGCCCATGGTGGCCCCTGGAGCTCCGATCCGGGATGTGTTTGACAAAAGCGATATCGAGTCTAAGAGAAAATAGAAAAAATATATATATTTAGGAGGGTATGACATGAACAGAGTTTATAATTTTTCCGCCGGCCCGGCTGTGCTGCCGGAAGATGTATTGCTGGAAGCACAGGAAGAGATGATGGACTATCGCGGCTGCGGTATGTCCGTGATGGAGATGAGCCACCGTTCGTCCATGTTTCAGGAGATCATCGACACAGCAGAAGCTGATTTAAGGAACCTTATGGGGATCCCGGATAACTACAAGGTGCTGTTTTTACAGGGCGGCACGGCGCTTCATTTCGCTACGATCCCGATGAACCTGATGAAAAACGGGGTGGCGGACTATATCGTCACCGGTTCATGGGCCAAGAAGGCATACGTGGAGGCGCAGAAGTACGGACAGGCGAACAAGATCGCGTCCTCCGAGGATGAGACATTTACCTACATCCCGGACTGCTCCGATCTGCCGATCACGGAGAATGCTGACTATGTATATATCTGTGAGAACAACACGATCTACGGAACGACCTATCACACACTGCCGAACACAAAGGGCAAGGATCTGGTGTCTGACATGTCCTCCTGTTTCCTTTCGAGACCGGTCGATGTGGAAAAATATGCTCTGATCTTAGCCGGCGCCCAGAAAAACATCGGGCCGGCCGGTGTACAGATCATCATCGTCCGCGAAGATCTTCTCCGCGACGACGTCCCGGACTATGTCCCGACGATGCTGAACTTAAAAGTGCAGGCTGACAACGGTTCCATGTACAACACGCCTCCGTGCTGGGGTATCTACATCTGCGGAAAGGCTTTCCGGTGGATCCGGGATATCGGCGGACTTGATGCCATGGCAAAGAGGAACGAGGATAAAGCCGCTGTCCTCTATGATTATCTGGACAAAAGCACCATGTTCAAGGGAACCGTCCGCAAGGAGGACCGCTCTTTGATGAACATCCCGTTTGTCATCGGGGATAAGGATATGGAAGCAAAGTTTGTCAGCGAGGCCAAGGCCGCAGGCATGGAGAACTTAAAGGGTCACCGCACCGTAGGAGGCATGCGTGCTTCCATTTACAACGCGATGCCGAAAGAGGGCGTGGAGACGCTGGTCGGCTTTATGGAAGAGTTCGAAAAAAAGAACGGTTGACCAAAAAGAGTTGGGATCTATTAGCTTGTGATTTATAAATAAGGAGGGACCAATGACAAAGTATACTTGTCTGAATCCGATCGCACAGTGCGGTCTGGATATGTTTTCCGATGGATATGAAAAGACAGAAGAGCTGTCTGATGCTGATGTCGTCTTAGTCCGAAGCGCGGCGATGCATGATCTGGATCTTCCGGACTCTATGCTGGCGGTCGCCCGTGCAGGCGCCGGCGTCAATAACATTCCGCTTGAGGAGTGTGCCGAACGGGGGATCGTTGTGTTTAATACGCCGGGTGCCAACGCCAACGGCGTAAAGGAACTTGTAATCGCGGGAATGCTTTTGTCCTGCCGCGATATCACCGGCGGGATCGCCTGGGTGAAGGAAAACAGCGGTGACGAGAACATCTCTAAATCAACAGAAAAGGCAAAGAAGGCATTTGCCGGGACAGAGATCATGGGCAAGAAGCTCGGTGTGATCGGACTCGGTGCCATAGGAGTCCGTGTGGCCAACGCGGCGGTGGATCTCGGGATGGAAGTCTATGGATTTGACCCCTATCTGTCTGTCAATTCTGCCTGGAACGTCTCGACCCATGTACAGCATGTGATGTCAGCGGATGACATATACGGTGAATGTGATTTTATCACGATCCATGTGCCGCTGCTTGACGATACAAAAGGCATGATCGGAAAGGATCAGATCGCCATGATGAAGGAGGACACGGTCGTACTTAACTTCTCCCGTGACAGTCTCGTGGATGAGGCCGCCATGGTCGAGGCACTCGCTGCCGGCAAGATCCGCAAATACGTTGTGGATTTCCCGAGTACGATAACGGCAGGCGTGGACGGCTGCATTGTGATCCCGCATCTCGGCGCCTCCACGGAGGAATCCGAGGAAAACTGCGCGGTCATGGCCGTAAACGAGCTGACGGACTTTGTCGAGAACGGCAACATTACCCACTCCGTCAATTATCCGGACTGCAGCATGGGTATCTGCAAGAGCGCCGGACGGATCTCTATCATTCATCGGAACGTAAAAAATACAATCAGTCAGTACACCGCAGTCTGCGGCGATGCCGGGATCAACATCTCCGACATGACAGACAAGAGCAGAGGAGAGTATGCATACTGCCTCCTCGATCTGGATGCGCCGGTGACAGATGAGATCTTAGATAAACTGTCCGCGATCGACAACGTGATGAGAGTTCGAAAAGTAAAATAGAGGGGGAGCAGTATGGCACAGGTCAGACCATTTACATGTATCCGCCCCTGTCAGGAAAAGGCCGCGCGCATCGCGGCCCTTCCTTATGATGTTTATGATCGGCAGGAGGCAAAAGAGGAAGTCGAACGTGAGCCGGAGTCTTTCCTCCGAATCGATCGGGCGGAGACGCAGTTTGACGATTCCGTCGACACCTATGCGCCGGAAGTTTACCAAAAAGCACATGACATTCTGTGGGGAATGATCGAAGACGGGGATTTTATCACGGAAGATAAACCCTGTTACTATATCTATGAGTTAACCATGGACGGAAGGTCACAGACCGGGATCGCGGCCTGCGCCTCCATCGATGACTATGTAAACGGTGTGATCAAAAAGCATGAGAATACCCGCGCCGAAAAGGAACAAGACCGGATCCGCCACGTGGATATCTGCGACGCGCAGACCGGACCGATCTTTTTGGCATACAGGGCCGATCCCGCGATCCGCAGCGTTGTGGACCGGGTGAAGTCGACAACGCCGGAGTATGATTTTGCCGCTCCGGACGGTGTCACACACCGGGTGTGGGTGATCCGTGACGATGATGACATCGAAACGATCGAAACGGCTTTTGACGGGATAAGCGGGATCTACATTGCGGATGGACATCACAGGGCGGCTTCCGCCGTAAAAGTGGGGTTGAAACGTCGCGAGGAACACCCGGACTATGACGGGACAGAGGAGTTTAATTACTTCCTCTCGGTCCTGTTCCCGGATGAAGAGCTCTACATCATGGATTACAATCGTGTGGTCCGGGACTTAAACGGGATGTCTCCAGAAGTATTTTTGGAGAAGATGTCGGAGATCTTTGATGTGGCTCCCTTAGAGAGCGAAGAGAGAAGACCGCAGCAAAAAGGAGAGTTTACGACATATCTTGACGGAACGTGGTACGTATGCCGGATCCGTCCGGATGACCGTTCGGATGACCCCGTTCTCGGACTGGATGTCTCCCTCTTACAGGAGCTTTTGCTGACTCCGGTGCTGGGCATCGAAGATCCGAAGGTAGATCCGAGGATCGATTTCGTGGGCGGTATCCGAGGCATGGATGAGCTGGAACGGCGCTGTCATGCGGATGCGGTAGCCGCCTTCGCCATGTATCCGACCTCCATTCAGGAGCTTTTTGCCGTCGCGGACGCGGGACTTTTGATGCCGCCGAAGTCCACCTGGTTCGAACCAAAACTGCGCAGCGGGCTTTTTATTCACGCTCTATCATAAATACATATAAGGATACCGGAAACGATCGAAATCATTTTGTGAAAAATGCCCCATTCTTCAAGGAAAACGGCTTTCTTTTATTGACAAACTGACGGGAATATGTTATTTTTATTGAACAATAAGAGAATATTTTTTGATGTGTTACTAGTCAAAGAAGGGAGTAATGATGCAGCGGGGTACAGTTAAGTGGTTTAGCGCCAAAAGGGGGTACGGCTTTATTTCCGATGCTGATGGAAATGACATCTTTGTGCATTTTTCAGCGATTGACATGGACGGATTCAAGGAATTAAAAGAAAACGACATTGTTGAGTTTGATGTAATCGAAAGTGATAAAGGTGTACAAGCCGCAAACGTGAGAAAAGTCGAGGAATAGGATTGCGGCTGTTATGTCGACAGGGTTTTTTGATCTGTGAGGGCTGTCCGAATGGGCAGCCCTTTCCCAACGGGAAAAATCATATATTCTAGCTGGAGGAATGAGAATTGAACAAAAATATTGACTACGGAAACGCGTATGAATTGCTGCAGCAAAGGGAACTGAAAGATATTCACTCCGAAGGCCTTTACTTTCTTCACAAAAAGAGCGGAGCCAGGGTCGTGATCGTTTCCAACGATGATCCGAACAAAGTCTTTTACATCGGTTTTCGGACTCCGCCGAAGGACTCTACGGGGGTTCCTCACATCATTGAGCACACGGTGCTTTGCGGAAGTGAAAAGTTCCCGGTCAAGGATCCCTTCATCGAGCTGGTTAAGGGCTCTATGAACACCTTCTTAAATGCCATGACTTTCCCGGATAAAACGGTTTATCCGGTTGCGAGCTGCAACGACCGGGATTTTCAGAATCTCATGGATGTCTATATGGATGCAGTTCTCCATCCGAATATCTACAATGAACAAAATATTTTCCGCCAGGAGGGATGGCATTTGGAATTGGACTCGCCGGAGGGCGATCTGTCTATTAACGGTGTTGTCTACAATGAGATGAAAGGGGCATACTCTGTGGCTGATTCCATTTTGGAGCGTGAGATCATGCGCTCTCTCTATCCGGACACGCCGTATGCAAATGACTCGGGCGGTGATCCGGATGTGATCCCGACGCTGACCTATGAGCAGTACCTCGCGTTTCACCGGATGTGCTATCATCCCTCCAACTCCTATATCTTCCTCTACGGAGATATGGATGCGAAGGAGAAGCTTGACTGGCTTGACCGGGAATATCTGTCCGCTTATGACAGGACCCGTCCGGATACGGTGATCCCCGTTCAGGATCCGTTTGAGGAACCGGTCGTCTCGGAAAAGTTCTATCCGATCTCCAGCGAGGAGAGTGAGGAAGACAACACGCTTTTGAGCTACAGCTGGTCTGTGGGGACAAGTCTGGACCCGGTTCAAAGTGTTGCGTTCGACATCCTGGCCTACGCGCTCTTAAACAGCAGCGGAGCCCCGATCAAGCAGGCGCTCCTTGACGCCGGGATCGGAGATGACATCTTCGGGGGATATGAAGGCGGTCTGCTTCAGCCCATGTTTTCCGTGGTTGCAAAGAACGCAGAGCCGGATGAGTTAAAGGAGTTTGGACGCATCATTGAGCATGTCCTGACGGAGCAGGCGGAAAAAGGAATCAACAAGGCAACACTGCTCTCGGCGATCAACGGGGCGGAATTCCGCTTCCGCGAGGCGGATTTCGGACGGATCCCGAAGGGGCTGATGTTTGGGATCACAATACTGGACAGCTGGCTCTACAGCGACATGGATCCCTTCCTTCATCTGGATGAACTGGATGTGTACGCAAGACTCAGAAAAGAGCTGGACAACGGATATTTTGAGGAGCTGATCTGGAAATATCTCCTCGGCAACAAGCACGTTTCCCTGCTTTGCCTTCGCCCGAAAAAGGGACTGAATGCCGAAAAAGAGCAGGAGTTCGCCGCGGGACTTCAAAAATACCGGGACTCCTTAAGCGAAGATGACATTCAAAGGCTGATCCGCGAGACGAAGGACCTGGAGACCTATCAGGAAGAGCCCTCATCCCCGGAAGACTTGGAGAAAATTCCGCTTCTTTCGAGGGATGATATGAAAAAAGTGCCGGATCCGCACAGCAATGTGGAGGAGTGCGAGGCCGGCGTTCCTCTCCTCTGGCACGACTATGAGACAAACGGGATCATCTATCTGGATTATCTCTTCGACATCCAGCACATTCCTGAGGATGAGGTGCCGTATCTGACGATCTTACAGAAGCTGATGGGGCGCATGGATACGGAGGAGTATTCCTATGTGGATCTGGACAACGAGATCAACCTTCACACCGGCGGGATCGAGGCTGAGGTCAACCTGTTTGAACTGATCGAGGGGGATCCGGAATATCGGGCAAAGTTTGAGATCCGCACCAGGACGCTTGAGGCCAACCTGGAAAAGGCAATGGAGCTGGCGAAGAGCATGATGCTCCATACCGTGTTTGACGACGAAAAGAGACTGTACGAGATCCTCGCCCAGTCTAGGTCCCAGATGCTGACTGCGCTTCGGGAGAGCGGGAACAGTGTCGCGGCAACGCGTGTAATGTCCTGTACGTCCCGAAAGGCTAAGTACAACGATCTTCTTCACGGGATCGGGCAGTATCGCGTGATGGATGAGATCGTGGAGGGGTTTGAGGAGAAAAAAGAAGAGTTAAAGAAAAGACTGGCGGATCTGGTTGGCAGCATCTTTCAACCGGCCTCCCTGCTGGTCAGTGTTACCTGCAGAAAGCCGGGATTTGAGCTGGTCAAGAAAAACGCTGCGCGGATCACGGACGGGCTTTTCGCGGACATGACCGACCGGAAAGAGGAGCTCGTCTCACTTCCGGAGCACGGGAGTGAGGGATTTATGGATGCCTCTCAGATTCAGTTTGTCGCCATGGGAGGAAATTTTAAGAGCGGCGGATTTTCCTATCACGGGGCACTGCGGGTGTTCCGCTGTATCATGAATTATGAATATCTTTGGATGAATCTCCGGGTCCGCGGCGGAGCTTACGGTTGCAGCTGTACGATAAGCCGGATGGGGGACATCTGTTTTTCTTCGTTCCGCGACCCGAATCTCAAAGAGACACTCGAGGTATACCAAAATGTCCCGGAATACGTACGAGAGTTTGAGGCGGGCGAGCGGGATATGACCCGCTATGTTATCGGCACGTTCAGCGAGATGGATGCGCCGCTGACGCCTGCTGCACAAGGGCGGCGTTCTCTGGTCGCGAAGCTTTGCGGGATCACGCAGGAGATGCTCCAAAGAGACAGAGACGAAGTGTTAAACGCGGGTGTACAGGATATCCGTGATCTGGCACCGCTTCTCGATGCGGTGTTGGATGGAGCGTACTGCTGCGCGATCGGAAATGAGGAAAAGATTCGCCAGGAGGCGGAGCTGTTTGATCATACGGAGGCTTTATGACAGAAGATTTTAAATCCGGGTTTGTCACATTGATCGGAAGGCCCAACGTGGGGAAGTCCACACTGATGAATCGCTTTATCGGGCAGAAGATAGCGATCACTTCAAGCAAACCGCAGACGACGCGGAACCGGATCCAGACTGTTTATACGGATCCCGGGCGGGGACAGATCATTTTTGTGGATACTCCCGGGATCCACAAGGCGAAAAACAAGCTGGGAGAGTACATGGTAAATGTGGCGGAGTCCACCTTAAAAGACGTGGATATCGTCCTGTGGCTGGTAGAGCCGAGCACGTTTATCGGAGCGGGGGAGCGCCATATCGTGGAGCAGCTTCAAAAAGTAGACATTCCGGTTCTCCTGATCATAAACAAGACAGATACCGTAAAGAAAAATGAAATACTGATCATTATTGACGCGTATCGCCAGCTCTTTCGCTTTGCGGAGATCATACCGGTCTCAGCCCTTACGGGGGATAACACGGACGAGATCCTGGATGCGGTCTTTACCTATCTTCCGTATGGCCCGATGTATTACGATGAGGAAACTCTTACGGATCAGCCCGAGCGTCAGATCGTGGCGGAGATCATCCGGGAGAAAGCCCTGCGCTGTTTAAGCGAGGAGATCCCTCACGGGATCGCTGTGACGATTGAGTCTATGAAGATCCGGCCAAAAAGCAACCTGTTCGATATCGAAGCGGATATCATCTGCGAGAAGGACTCCCATAAAGGGATCATCATCGGAAAAGGCGGCGCCATGCTTAAAAAGATCGGCAGCTATGCCAGAGAGGATATCGAGGAACTTTTAGGGTGTAAAGTGAACTTAAAATTGTTTGTAAAAGTCCGGAAGGGATGGCGGGACAGCGACATCCAGATGAAAAATTTCGGGTATGACCCGAGAGAGATGTAGGCTCATTTGAGCTGCGACACGGAATTGTGAGGAAGAGCATGAGTGAGACTTGTACTCTTACAGGAATGGTGCTCTCGGCTGCTCCGGCGGGAGAGTATGATAAGAGGATCACACTACTTACGAAAGAGCAGGGGAAAGTGACTGCTTTTGTCCGGGGCGCAAGGCGGCCGAAAAGCGCCCTGCAGGCTGCTACCAATCTGTTTTGCTTCGGCACGTTTGAGGCCTATGAGGGGCGGGATGCCTATACGGTCGTCAAAGCGGATATCCTCAACTATTTTTCGGAGCTTTATACCGATCCGGAAAAGACCTGGTACGGATGTTATTTTCTGGAATTGGCAGGCTATTTTACCCAGCCATACTGTGAGGCGTCGGACCAGTTAAAGCTTTTGTATCAGACAGTCCGGGCCTTGGTGTCGGATCGGCTTGACCTGCGTCTTATCCGGCGTATCTATGAGCTCAAAACTCTTGTCTACCACGGGGTATCTCCCGTTGTAACTTCCTGTGTGCAGTGCGGCAGCAAAAAGGATCTGCACTGGTTTTCCCTGCGCCGGCGCGGAACGCTTTGCGGCACGTGCAAGGGGGAACATGACACCGTGCTGTCGGATGCCGCTCTTTATACATTGCAGTACATCATTTCTTCTCCGATCGAGAAACTTTACACGTTCAAAGTGACGGAAGAGGTCTACGGATCTATCCGGACCGTCATCGGGCAATACCTGCAGCTGTATGTGGACCGGGAATTTAAAACGCTTTCGCTTTTGCCGGACTAAAAAGGGTATTGTCAAAGCCTGAGTTTGTGTGTAAACTAAAAAATTGGAATGGATCATGAGGGGGACAAACATGAGAAAGTTAGCAGTGATTCTCTGTTTCGCTTTGCTGCTGCCTTGCGTTTTGACAGCTTGCGGAAGATCTTCTTCTGATGACAGCAAAGTGGAACTGACCAAAAGAGGAAGAATCTTTGAATATGCGGTTGAGGATTTCTCTGCGTCCAACTATGATTCTAAGGAGATGGACGACTTTGTCGACGATGCAATAAAGGCCTATAAAGAAGACAATAAGGGCCGCATAAAAGTAAAGAAAAACAGAGTCAGAAAAGAGACGGCTTATCTGACTTTACGATATAACAATGCCGATACGTATGCCGGGTTTAACCAGGTTGAGTGTTTTGACGGGACCATGGAGGAGGCTTTGATGGCCGGGTATGAATTTGACATGGATTTTACCCGTGTTTCGGAGCCGGAAGCAGAGAGTGAGGATGCCTCCGCCGTAACCTCGACTTCCTCGACTGTGACGGTGTCCGGCGATGTGGTCACCGGGGATGAGGAGCTTAAGGTTTTCATCATCGAGACCGATATGGATGTCACGGTCCCGGGTGATGTGCAGTATTATTACACTTCATACGGGGTTTCGAATTTAACGGATAAAGATACGGTCGGCGTGTATATCGATGCAGATATCGTCGGTGAGAACAATGTTGTCTATGTCCTTTATTATTAAGTAAGGTATCAGAGAGGAAACGGATATGGAACTGACAATGGAAAAAATCGTTGCGCTTGCCAAAAACAGGGGCTTTGTATACCCCGGATCTGAGATCTACGGGGGTCTCGCGAATACCTGGGACTACGGCAATCTCGGCGTGGAGCTTAAGAATAACGTAAAAAAGATATGGTGGCAGAAGTTCATCCAGGAAAGCCCCTACAATGTAGGCGTGGACTGCGCGATCTTAATGAATCCCCAGACGTGGGTCGCCTCCGGTCATCTGGGCGGATTTTCGGATCCCCTGATGGACTGCAGGGAGTGCCATGAGCGCTTCCGCGCGGACCAGCTCATTGAGGATTTCGCCGAGGAAAACGAGATTGATCTGGGCGGGTCCGTGGACGGCTGGACGCCGGAGCAGATGCAGGATTTTATCGAGGAGCACGGCGTGTGCTGCCCGACCTGCGGCAAGCACAATTTTACCGATATCCGTCAGTTCAATCTGATGTTTAAGACGTTCCAGGGTGTGACCGAGGACGCGAAGAATACCGTCTATCTCCGGCCGGAGACGGCACAGGGCATCTTTGTCAACTTTAAAAACGTGCAGCGCACGTCACGCAAGAAGATCCCGTTTGGGATCGGACAGATCGGAAAGTCGTTCCGCAACGAGATCACACCGGGGAACTTTACGTTTCGAACGCGGGAGTTTGAGCAGATGGAGCTCGAGTTTTTCTGCGAACCGGATACGGATCTGGAATGGTTTGCCTACTGGAGAAACTTTTGCATAGACTGGCTGAAATCACTCGGCATGAAGGATGAGGAGATGCGGGTCCGCGACCACGACGCGGAGGAGCTTTCCTTTTACAGCAAAGCCACGAGTGATATCGAATATTGCTTCCCGTTCGGCTGGGGAGAGCTCTGGGGCATCGCGGACCGGACGGACTATGACCTGACACAGCATCAGGAGGTTTCGGGACAGGATCTCACCTACTTTGACGACCAGAAAAATATAAAATATATCCCCTATGTCATCGAGCCGTCGCTCGGCGTGGACCGCGTAGTGCTCGCCTTCCTCTGCGACGCTTATGATGAGGAGAACATCGGCACGGAGGAAAAGCCGGACATGCGCACCGTGCTGCACCTTCATCCGGCGCTCGCGCCTGTTAAGATCGGTGTGCTCCCGCTCTCCAAGAAGCTCGCCGAGGGGGCGGAGCAGATCTTTGAGCATCTTCGCAAAACGTACAACTGCGAATACGACGACCGCGGCAACATCGGAAAGCGCTATCGCCGGCAGGACGAGATTGGAACTCCCTACTGTGTCACCTACGATTTTGAGTCCGAGGAGGACGGGGCGGTCACGGTCCGGGAGCGCGACACCATGGATCAGGTCCGCCTGCCGATCGGAGAGCTCGACGCGTACTTTGAGGAGAAGTTTACTTTTTAATTAAGAAGAGAATGTGATGAGAGAGATAGCATCTTTGGGTGCTATCTCTTGTCAGTTTGTATGCAGAGGAGATCTATGGCAAAGTCTTTGTATATTGCGGAAAAACCGAGTGTTGCGCGCGAGTTTGCCCGTGCGCTTCACGAACAGATGGAGTCCCACGACGGCTATCTGGAGTCGGAGAATGCCGTCGTTACCTGGTGTGTCGGGCATCTGGTGACCATGAGCTACCCGGAAGCCTACGATGAGAAATATAAGAGGTGGAGTCTGTCCACCCTTCCGTTTATCCCGGATGAATTTAAATATGAAGTGATCGAAGGGTCAAAAAAACAGTTCAAGATCGTCTCCGGCCTCTTAAACCGTCCGGATGTGGATACCATCTATATCTGTACCGATTCCGGACGCGAGGGGGAGTATATCTACCGCCTTGTGGACCAGATGGCGAATGTAAAGGACAAGACGCGAAAGCGTGTGTGGATCGACTCCCAGACGGAGGAGGAGATTCTGCGCGGGATCCGCGAAGCGCTGGACTGGTCCGCATACGACAATCTCTCGGAGTCCGCCTACCTGAGGGCAAAAGAGGACTACCTGATGGGGATCAATTTTTCCCGTCTCCTTACGCTGAAATACGGAAACACTATGGCGGATTTTCTGCATCAGAAGCGCGTGGTGGTCTCGGTCGGACGCGTCATGACCTGCGTGCTCGGCATGGTCGTGCGGCGGGAGCGCGAGATCCGCTCTTTTGTCAAGACCCCGTTTTTCCGTGTGACAAACCGGATGGATATACAGGGAACCGTAATTGAGGGTGAGTGGCGCGTGACGCGGGATTCCCGCTTCGCCACCGATAACATGCCCGAGTCGGAACAGACATCCAAAAAGAAAGAGGACAAGCCTGATTTTTCCACCTGGGGCCATCCGAAGCTCTATAAGGAAAACGGCTTTAAGCAGCGCGAGGACGCGGAAGAATTTGTAGAAGCCTTACAGGGACTGGATCCGCAGGAGGCAGTCGTTTCTTCTGTAGAGCGCAAAAAAGAAAAAAAGAATCCCCCGATGCTCTATAACTTAGCGGAGCTTCAAAATGACTGCTCGAAGATGTTTAAGATCAGTCCCGACGAGACGTTAAGCGTGGTGCAGGAGCTCTATGAGAAAAAGCTGGTCACCTACCCGAGGACGGATGCGAGGGTGCTCTCCACAGCCGTGGCGAAAGAGATCGGCAAGAATATCGCGGGCCTTAAAGCTATCCCCGGAGTCAGCGACATCGCGCAGGAGATCCTCGCTGAGGGGAGTTATAAGAATATTGCGAAGACACGGTACACGAACGACAAGATGATCACGGATCACTACGCCATCATCCCGACCGGAGAGGGCATGGGGGCCGCAAAAGGTCTTAAGCCGCTGCAGCTTAACGTATACGAGACGATCGTGCGGCGTTTTCTGGCCATCTTTCTTCCGCCTGCCGTCTATCAGAAACTCAGCTTAAACGCGGCGATGGAAGGGGAGCATTTTTTCGCCTCATTCCGGGTTTTGGCGGAAGAGGGATATCTCCGGGCCATGAAGTATTCCTTCCAAAGAGCCAAGACTGATACGGGAGGAGATGCCTCCGGCGCAGATACAGCCAAAAAGACGCAGGATGACGGGAGTGAGCCGGAGCGTGTCAAGGCTGGATCGGACGAAGAACTGCTGAATCTTGTCGGAAAGTTAAAAAAAGGGATGACAGTTCCCGTCACCGGATTTGAGATCAGGGAGGGGGAGACCTCCCCGCCGAAGCGATACAATTCCGGCTCTATGATCCTCGCCATGGAAAACGCGGGGCAGCTCATTGAAGATGAAGATCTGCGCGCGCAGATTAAGGGAAGCGGGATCGGTACGAGCGCGACTCGGGCAGAAATCTTAAATAAGCTTGTCCGGATCAAATATCTGAAGCTGAATAAAAAGACACAGATCATTACCCCGACGCTGTTGGGGGAGATGATATTTGATGTGGTGAGCGCCTCCATCCGCTCCCTGCTAAATCCGGATCTGACTGCAAGTTGGGAGAAAGGACTTACTTATGTCGCCGAGGGATCGGTAACGCCGGATGAGTATATGGATAAGCTTAGCCATTTTATCACGAGTCATACAGACGGGGTAAAAAACTTAAATAATCTAAGCGAGCTGCGTCAGGCTTATGCGCGGGATGCGTCTTTCTATAAAAAAATTTAATTAGAAAATAATTCGTTCGGATGCAAAACTTTTTGGATTTGAATAATTGACTTTTTTAGTCGGAAGATGATATAATGACACTGGTGTACTCAAAGAGGAGTAGCCTTATTTGGCGACTCCTCTTTTTTGATTATGAAAGGTAGGTAAAAGGAAATGAGTAAAACAATTATTTCACCCTATGCCTGCGAACCGGAAAAAGGATACGATTATCGGACTGCGCTGGAGGAAGCTTCCCGGTGTCTGCTCTGCTACGATGCTCCGTGCAGCGAAGGATGCCCGGCGGGGACCGACCCCGCAAAGTTTATCCGCTCCCTTCGTTTTAAAAACATATACGGAGCCGCGGAGACCGTGCGGGAGAACAATCCGTTCGGTGGCTGCTGCGCAAATGTATGCCCCTACGACCGCCAGTGTGAGGAGGCGTGCAGCAGATGCGGCATCGACAAGCCGATCCGGATCGGACGCATCCAGAAATATCTGGTCGAGCAGGAAAAGGAACAGAACATGTGCTTTGTAAAGCCGGGAGAACCGAACGGAAAGAAGATTGCCTGCATAGGCTCCGGCCCGGCCTCCTTAACCTGTGCCAGAGAACTGGCTGAGCAGGGATATGACGTGACAGTATTCGAGGCGAAAGAAAAGCCGGGCGGCATGCTTACCTATGGAATCCTGCCCTCCAGACTTCCGCAGGACATTGTGGATTTTGACATCGAGCAGGTCGAAAAAGCCGGTGTAAAGATCGTCTGCGGACACAGAGTGGAAATCTCCGAGTTAGAGGAGATGAAAAAGGAGTACGACGCGGTATTTGTCGGTGTCGGACTCTGGAATTCCAAGACCGTGGATATCCCGGGTGCCGACTTAGATGGCGTAGAGGACGCGCTGACCTTCCTCTGTGCGGCGCGCACGGACACCGCGAATCTGAAACTGGGCAAGAAAGTCGTGGTCATCGGCGGCGGAGATGTGGCGATGGACTGTGCATCCACAGCAAAGCAGCTGGGAGCAGATACTGCCATTGTATATCGCCGGACCATTGAGGAGGCACCGGCGGACTTTGAAGAAGTAAGCTCGGTCATGAGTATGGGCGTCCCGATCATTACGCAGTTTTCCCCGGTCGAGATCCTGGGAGAAGGCGGCAAAGTGGTTGGTTTTACGGCAAAGGGACGCGACGGCGAATCAAGCTTAAAGATGGCGGTGGATCAGATCGTGTTCGCCATCGGACAGTCGCTCGAGGAAGACTGCGCTGAGATCCGTGAAGAGGACAATGTATATGTCGGCGGGGACATGGCCTACGGCCGTGGACGTACCGTTGTGGAAGCCGTCTCTGACGGCAAGAAAGCGGCATTCAAGATCATGGATGCCCTGGGAAAGGAGGGCTGATCATGGCACTTAAGAAAGATTTATCCATCGATTTTCTGGGCGTGAAATGTGAAAACCCGTTCTTTTTATCCTCTTCCCCCGTGGGAAGCAACTATGAGATGTGCGCCAAGGCGCTGGAGACAGGCTGGGGCGGCATCTACTATAAGACGATCGGCGTCTTTATCGCGGATGAGTGTTCCCCGCGGTTTGATATTGTGAACAAGGAGACCACGCCGTGGATCGGATTTAAGAATATGGAACAGATCTCGGACAAACCGCTCGAAGTAAATCTGGGCTATATAAAACAACTGAAAGAAGACTATCCCGACAAAGTGATCGTTGCCAGCATCATGGGAAGCGACGACGAGGAATGGGCTTATCTGGCAAAGGCGGTAACGGAGGTAAATGCCGACTTAATCGAGTGCAACTTCTCCTGCCCTCAGATGACGTCCTCCACGATGGGATCCGATGTCGGGACGCGGCCGGAACTCGTAAAGCACTACTGTGAAGTGGTCTGTGCGAATACGACGCTTCCGGTTATCGCAAAGATGACACCGAACATCACCAACATGGAGCTCCCGGCCATCGCGGCCGTCGAGGGCGGTGCGTCCGGACTGGCCGCTATCAATACGGTCAAGTCCATCACGAACATTGACCATGACCTTTGTGTCGGGATGCCGGTCGTCAACGGACAGTCCTCGGTATCCGGATATTCCGGAGCGGCAGTTAAGCCGATCGCGCTTCGCTTTGTCTCGGATTTAAAACACGACCCGAAGCTCGTGGACATTCCCTTGACCGGTATAGGCGGTATCGAGACCTGGGAGGATGCGCTGGACTTCCTGCTCCTCGGCTGTACGAACCTGCAGGTGACTACGGCTGTCATGCAGTACGGCTACCGTATTGTGGAGGATCTGATCAGCGGGCTTTCCCACTACATGGAAAACCATGGGATCGACCGTCTCGAGGATCTGGTGGGCAAAGCGCTTCCCAGTATCATCGGTGCGGAGGATCTGGACCGGTCCTTCATGCTGCTTCCTGAGTTTAACGAGGATGCCTGTGTCGGCTGCGGCAGGTGCTATATTTCCTGCTTCGACGGCGGCCACCAGGCGATCGAGTTTGACCCGGAGACGAGGAGACCGAAGCTGATCGAGGATCACTGCGTCGGCTGCCATCTCTGCCTGAATGTATGTCCTGTCATGCACTGTATCATGCCGGGCAAGGTGGTGATGAAGCCGGACCACGAAGAACATGAGATCGTTATGAAAACAAACTATAAATAAAAGAGAGGGAGGTTTCAATCATGGCGAAAGTAACACAAGAGGAAATCGGCGGCGGCATCTATGAATTGACAGATGAAGCTTACGATGGCCTGAAAGACTCAAAATATTTTAATGAGGACCTGGCTCCCAGCAGAAAGGCAGACCGGACCTGGGGCACAGGCACCTACATGAACCTGTGGGTCGGCATGGCGATCTGCATCAGTTCCATCACCATGGCGTCCTCCATGGTCGCCCTCGGCATGGCGCCGATGATGGCTTGGCTGAGCGTGGTTTTAGGCAACCTTATCGTCGCTGTTCCGATCTCCTTAAACGGCAGGATCGGTGCAAAGTACGGTGTGACATTCCCGGTGTTCTCCCGTCTGGTGTTCGGCAAGACCGGATCCCAGATCCCGACACTGTCCCGTTCCGTTGTAGCCTGTGGATGGTCATCCATCAACTGCTGGATCGGCGGTGCTGCCGTCGCGGCGATCTTAGGCTGCGCGTGGCCGAAGTTAAGTGACACGTCCAACACTGTGGCGATGCCCGGAAATCCAAGTACACCGGTCGGACAGATCCTCGGATTTTTCATCTTTATCGCGATCGCCTTCCTTGTAGCGTTCAACGGGATCGACAAGGTAAAGATCGTACAGAATATCGGCAGCCCGGTTTTGATCATCGTGATCATCGCGCTCCTTATCTATTCTATTTTCCTGCTGCACGATTCCGGACACACTCTGATGGATGTGTTCAGGGAACCCAGAGATACCACAGTAATACAGAACAACGGAGGATTTGTTTTTATCTTCTGTGTCGGACTAACGAGTAATATCTCATTCTGGTCGACGATGGCTTTAAATATTCCCGACTTCTCCAGGACTTCCAAAAACCTGAAGGCTCAGAGAAACGGTATGTGGCTTGGAATGCCGATCCCGATGGCTCTTTGCGCGTTTGTCGGCGTTGTGTTTTCACAGGCAACAAAGTACTCTACCGGTGTAGCGAACTGGGATCCTTCCACGGTCCTATATGCCTTGGATAATAAGGTAATAATCATAATCGCGGCGGCCGGCGTCATGATCGGAACACTGACTACGACGGTCGCGGCCAACATGGTGGCTCCGGCCAACGGCTTCTCCAACATCGCTCCGAAGAAGCTCTCGTATAAGTGGGGCGTGGTTCTCACATGCATCATAGCGATCGTTGTGTTCCAGCCCTGGTGGGTGTACGGTTCGGCATCCTCCTATATTTTCGGATTCCTGAACAACTACGGCACGATCATCGCACCGATCGCAGCGATCTTTATCGCGGACTACTTCATGTTCAAGAAACAGCGGGTGGATGTCTGCGGCCTGTATGACGAGAGTAAAAAATATACCTACAGCCACGGCTGGAATGCAGCCGCCTATGTCTCCTGGATCTGTGCATTTATCATCCCGCTCCTCTGGAACACGGTATTTAGCTATCCGAGCGGTTCCGGCCATCTGCCGAATGCACTCCAATACATCGCGGCAAACGGCTACATCTTCTCATTCGTCGTTGCCATGGTTCTCTACATCATCCTGGTCAAGACGCCTCTCGGCGGCGAGAAGGAGTTCAACGGTACTATGACAGCGGAAGAACTCGAAGCAATTACGAAAAAAGCCGAGTCAATCGCTTAACTGGTATTGTACATGACGACATATCATTGTATAATGAACGATAGATGTAGAAGAGGAGGGATATTTCATGAAACCATATGATCTGTTAATCAAGAATGGAACCGTTGTCACGGCTACAGATATGTATCAGACTGACATCGGCGTGAAAGACGGCAAGATCGTCTCTATGGACAAAAACATCGATCCGGATCTTGCAGAGGATGTCTGCAATGCCTCCGGCAAGCTCGTGCTTCCGGGCGCTCTGGATGTCCACACGCACTGTCAGATGCCGTTCGGTGGAACGGTGACGGCTGACAGCTATCTTGCCGGCACAAGAGCGGCGGCCTGCGGCGGTGTAACTACAATATTCGATTACCCGGTTCAGCATGCCGGTGAGCCGATCATGGGTATCGTCAATTCCAAACGTGATATCTTACAGTATGACGCCTGTGTGGATTACGCGATGCACTGCTGCATCACGGACTTAAACGGCGGGCTGATTTTAGACGAGATGGAACAGGCGGTGGAAGAGGGTGTCACCAGTTTTAAGTGCTTTATGGTCTACAAGAAGGAGCGCATGATGGTGGATGACGCCACTCTGGTGCGGATCCTGCTTCGGGCCAAGGAAGTAGGAGCCCTGATCAATGTCCATGCCGAGAACCCGGATATGATCGATATGTACACCGAGCAGTTTTTGGCGACGGGAAAGACCAGCGCCTGGTACCACTACATGAGCCGTCCCGAGTTCGTCGAGGCTGAGGCGGACAAGCGCGCCGTCCACTGGGCAAAGCACTTAAATACACCGATCTATCTGGTGCATATGGCGGACAAGGAAGGTCTGGAAGCCTGTATCGAGGCAAAGCTTGAGGGTGCTCCGGTCTACATTGAGACCTGCCCTCAGTATCTGGAGTTCACCTGCGATGTCTACAAGAGAGACGATGGACGCAACTTTGTGTGCTCGCCGCCGATGAAGGGGCAGGAGAGTCAGGATGCCCTCTGGACCGCGATAAAGGCGGGACTGATCGATACGATCGCCACGGACCACTGCCCGTTCCAGACCTATGAAAAGGATTGGGGCAAGGATGACTTCTCCCTGATCCCGAACGGCTGCGCGGGTGTTGAGAATATGTACCCTTACATGCTGGATGCCGCAAATTCCGGAAAGCTCACCTTCCCGAAGGTAGTTGCCCTTTGCGCTACCAACCCGGCGAACATCTTCGGATGTGACAACAAGGGTTCCCTTGTCGTCGGCAAGGACGCGGATATCGTGATCTACGACCGTGATAAAGACTTCACCGTTACTCTGGGAACGATGCACTCCGACTACGACCATACGATCTGGGAGGGCAAGGAGTTCCATGGCTATCCGGTACAGACCTATCTGCGCGGACAGCTGGTGTATGACGACGGAGAGTTTGTCGGAAAGCCCGGCATGGGTAAGTATATCAAGAGGTCTCCGCGAAAAGTTATAAAAGCTTAAATTTTATTTGCAGCCGTCTCTCTATTGAGGGGCGGCTGCGAGCACTGTAATATTATAAAAGGAGGATAGTGCTATGTACACATGTAGTGAAGAACGTATGGAAGATATGATCAAGACGTTCAGCAAATACGGTGACGCCGGCCACGGCGGAGTCACCAGGTATTCTCTTTCCGAAGCTGCGATCCAGGCTCGTCAGGAGTTCCAGAAGAGGATGGAAGCGATCGGCGCGGAAGTAAAGACGGATGATATGGCCTGTATGTATGCGACCATAAAGGGATCCGAGCCGGATCTGCCGGGCATCGTGATGGCTTCCCACTGCGATTCGGTTAAGAACGGTGGAAACTATGACGGTATCCTTGGCGTGATGGGCGGCATGGAGGCCTTAACGACGATCGTAAAAGAGAATATTCCGCACAAACACAATCTCACAGCGATGATCTGGACCAATGAGGAGGGCTCCTTATATCCGCCTTCCATGATGGCATCCGGCGTGATCTGCAATCCGTATCTGCCGGAGGATATCGCCTGCAATTTCCGTCAGGAAGATATGCTGAAATCCACCTCGATCTTAGACGGTGTCAGCACGTTCGGAGAGGCTTTGGATGCTTCCGGTTACAAGGGAGACAAGGCTAACCGCATAAATCCGGATGACTACAAAGCGATGTTTGAGCTTCATATCGAGCAGGGCCCGATCCTTGAGGCGGCAAACAACGACATCGGCGTTGTCACCTGCGTACTTGGAATGATCTGCTATCGGATCCGGACACACGGACAGGCCGATCATGCGGGCACGACCCCGATGAAGTACCGTCACGACGCTCTGTATGCGGCGGCGAAAGTGCTCCAGTATCTCCATGATGAGTTTGACAAGCTGGATCCGGAACTGGTCTACACGACCGGTGAGATCGTACTTCATCCGGATGTCCACACCGTCATCCCCGATTTCGTCGATTTCTCCCTCGATGCGCGGCATGAGGATCCGGAAGTGATCAAGCAGGTCGTCAGCATCATCGAGAACATGCCGAAAGAGGTCGTTGGCTGCACAGTCGACTACGAGCCGGCATGGACGCGTGATACCGTTTACTATGACAAGGAACTGGTCGGCTATGTACAGGAGGCTGCCGATGAGCTCGGATATTCCAATCAGAAGATCAACTCCGGTGCGGGCCATGACGCTCAGTTCTGCGCCTACATGATCCCGACGACGATGGTATTCGTACCGTCCAAGGACGGCCATTCCCACTGCGAGGAGGAGTACACCTCCGTGAAGCAGTGCACACAGGGTGCTTCTGTACTTATGAACGCGGTATTAAAGTGTGACGCGAACTAAAAGTAAGCATAAAAAAATCCTGCAGCGCAAGCTGCAGGATTTTTTTGTTGTCTTTACTCCGTCTTGTTTACGTTGAACTCGGAGATATAATCCTTTGTCCAGTCCACATCCTCCGGACCGAAGTACTGGATGGTGCAGGCTTTCCGCTTGGTGAAGAACTCCACCGCGTCGGAGATCTGTGCTTTGTAATGTCCACCCATTAAAGATCCCTTTGTGCCGCCGAACGGCATATAGGGCATGGAGGCCGGCACGCCGATGTTCACGCCGATCATTCCGGAGTTTGTGTTGATCAGGAAATCCTGTGCCACAACACCGGACTCGGTGAAGATGCTGCCGCCGTTTCCGTACTTGGACTCGTTGATGATATCGATGCCTTCCTTGTAGCTCTTTACCTTGATCAGAGATACGACAGGACCAAAGACTTCCTCCTGCGCGATCTCGAAATCCTTTGTCACACCCTCAATGATGGTGGGTCCGACAAAGTAACCGCCCTGAAGCTCCGACGGAAGAGATTCCTTGACATTCCGTCCGTCCACGATTATTTTGCCTCCCTCGGCTTCCGCGCGCTCGATGAAACCGTTGATGCGCTCGACAGCCGCGTCGGAGATGACCGGTCCCATATATACGTTGGGGTCATTCGCGTCACCCACAGGAGTTTCCTGCGCGGTGCGGACCATTGCGGCCTTTACACTGTCATATACTTCCTCCTCAACGATGACATTGGCAGCCGCCATGCAGCGTTCGCCGGCCGCGCCGAAGCAGGAGTTCTTGAAGTTTTTGACAAAGCCGGAAATATTGACACTCTTTTCTACGATGATCGAATTTTTCGCACCGGCCAGTATCATGGCTTTCTTATTTGTCTTGGCACTGCCCTCCGCGATGATCTGTCCGACATGAGAGGAGCCGACAAATGCCATAGCTGCGATCCCGGGGCTGTCCAGCATCTGAGTTACGACCGGGACATCGCCGTTGACGAGGTTGAACACGCCTTTCGGAAGTCCGATCCGGTCAAAGAGTTCCGCGATCTCCTGCATAAAGATCGGGCTCTGCTCGGATGCCTTATATACCATGGTATTTCCGGTGATCAGGGCGAACGGTACGAACCATCCGCAGATCAGAGCCGGGAAGTTGAACGGGGCGATCCCGCCGACGACACCGAGCGGCTCTCTGCGGACCTCCGCCTCCACCCGGGTGCTGATCATGATCTTGTCGCCGCGCATGACGAGCGGATAGCCACAGCAGGTCTCCGTCGCCTGGATTAAGCGGTCCATCTCAGCGAGGGCGTCGTCAAAGTGCTTGCCCTGATCCTTTGAGATCAAGTGCGCAAACTCTTCTCTCCGGTTGACCATCTCATCTCTGAACTGGAAGAGATACTGTACTTTTTGTGTCATCGGGTATACCGACCAGGTCTTGAATGCCTCGTTTGCCGCGGCAATCGCCTGCTCCATGTGCTCCGGTGTGGTGACCGGAACCTGCGCGATCACTTCGCCGGTGGAAGGATTGGTGACATCCAGATACTTTCCGCCGGTATTTTCTACCCATTCCCCATTAATGTAGTCTTTTAAAATCTGCATGGTAATTCCTCCTTTTTTCAATTTTGTATCGTTATATTTCAGATAAACTCTTTATCTACGATCGCAAGTACTTCGTCCATCTTTTGCATCTCTTCGCGAATCTGATCCTCCGTTATGATGAGCGGAGGGCTGACAAACACCATGTTCTCATGGGAGTAGGTCATAAAGCCGCGGTCCTTAAGAAGCCCGATGATCTTGGGCATGATGCCGTCCGGGTCTGCACCGTAGGGCACGAGAGCCTCCTTCGTCTTCTTGTCTTTTACGAGTTCGATCGCGGTAAACAGGCCGATGTGGCGCACATCGCCGACACAGGCGTATTTTTCCGGATAGGTATCTAAGATCTCTCCGAGGACCGCACCGGTCTTCGCAACATTCTCTTCAATGCCCAGCTCAAAGTACTGATCGATGCAGGCTAAGCCGGCTGCGCAGGCCAAAGGATGCGCGCTGTAGGTCAGGCCGCAGGAGAAGAAGTGGTCGTCAAAGTAGGCTGCGATCTCGGACGTCATCGCGACGCCGCCGATCTGTATATAGCCGCAGGTGACACCTTTGGCGAACGTGATCATATCCGGGACAACGTCATAGTTCATGAACGCAAACGTCTTTCCCGTGCGGAACCATCCGGCCATGACCTCGTCACAGACCATCAGGATGCCGTATTTGTCACAGAGCGCCCGGACACCGGGGAGATACCCTTTAGGCGGAATGATCACGCCGTTGGAACCGGTGATCGTCTCTAAAAAGATCGCTGCGATCTGGCTGGGCCCCTCATACCTGATCTGCTCTTCCAGTTTGGCGAGATAAAACTTTGTGGCAGCCTCCTCCGACTCGAATTCGATGGGCTCACGGTAGATATAGGGATCCATGAACTTGATAAATCCGGGTACGCCGGGCTCTAAGGGGAACCTGCGCGGCTCGCCTGTTAAGTTGCCGGCTCCGAACGAAGATCCGTGATAGCTGCGGTAACGGCTGAAGATCTTGTTGCGACCGGTATACATCCGTGCGATCTTGACGGCGTTCTCATTGGCATCCGCGCCGGCATTGGTAAAGAACACTTTGCCGTAATTGTCCGGCAGCAGAGAGATGATCTTCTCCGCGAGCCGGGCTCTCGCCTCATTGCCGTAGGACGGCCCGAGATAGCAGTACTGATCTACCTGTTCCTTGATGGCATCGCCGATGGCCTTGTTGCCGAACCCGAGATTTAAGTTGACGAGCTGGGATGACATGTCCGTATAGCGGTTGCCGTCATAGTCATAGAAATAGATGCCTTCCGCCCGCTCGATGGGAATCGGGTTGATATTGCCCTGTACGCTCCACGACTGCATGTTGTACTTCTTTTGTGTTTCCTTGATCTGAGCACCAGTCATAATGATCCCTCCCTTATTAATTATTTAAAATTGATCTTTAAAAAAACATAAGAAGGCAACTGCCCGGGTGATTGCTCCGTTGCACCGCCTTCTATCAATTTCTATTATAAAATAATGGCCGGATGATACAAGCTGTTTCAGCACATTATTTTTTGTGCTGCAGCACATTTTTAGTCTTGTACGGAACACGTTTCTTTTATATAATAGGTTAGGTAAGAGTGCAAAAACATGCAGAGAGCAGGAGGGTTTAACTATGGCGATCGAATTGCGTCATTTGCTGGAAGAGACATCCCATATGCCGATCCGCCCGGCGGCAGGAGAGGGCGGACTTGACCATCTGGTCTTTTGGGCCCACATCATCGAGGGACCGGAGGCGGTTCCCTATCTCGAGAGCGGCGAGCTTGCGATCACGACCGGGGCGGCCATGTCTGAGAATGTAAGTGAGAGACTGCCCGCTTTCGTGGAGGAAGTCTATAAGCGGGATGCGGCCGGGATTCTTATCAACATCGGCCCTTTCATACGGGAGATCCCGCAGCCGGTCCTTGATTTTTGCAATGCCAATGAGTTTCCCCTGTTCACGTTTCCCTGGGAGATCCATATCTCGGAACTCATGCAGATCTTCTGTTTTGCCCTGGCAAGGGACAAACAGAGGGGAAGTGAGACGATAGGGGCCATGAAAAGCGCGATCCTGTTCCCGGAACAAAAGGAGCTCTACACCGTGGCGCTGTCCCAGGCGGACTTTCAGGCCGACTGGAACTATGCAGCCATCGTGATCTGTCTACCCGACGGGTACGATGAAAAGCAGCTCTCCCTGCTGAGCCTTCGACTGGACAATTATCTCCAGCACAACCACAGGAACAGCATCGCTTTTTCCCTGGAGGATGAGCTCGTTGTCGTTGTCGGAAATATGGAGGAGAAAAAGCTGCCATCCTTTGTAGAGATCATCCGCTCCTTCCTGTCATCTTTCTATTCTTCCCTTTCGTACACGATCGGAGTGGGGCAGCTAATGCCCTCCGTTCAAAATATCTCGAAAAGCTATTCCCAGGCGCGCCAGATCGCCACGCTTCACGCGCAGGACAGGATCCGGCCCGACCTGATCTTTTACTCCGATATGGGGATCTATAAACTTTTGATGTGCATTGACGATGAAGATGTACTGCGGGAATACTATGATCAGACCATACGCCCTCTGATGGACTACGATGAGAAGAACAATATTAACTTAACACAGGTCGTTGACAGCTACTTGACGCACAACGGCAGCGTAAACGAGGTGGCGCAGGAGCTTTACCTGCACCGCAACACGATCAACTACCGGATCAAACGGGCAGAAGAGGTCCTTCAGATGAATCTGTCCCACCACGATGCGCGATTCCGGCTTCGCATGGGGTTTTTGATCCGGGATATGCTGCGGCAGGAGTAAGGGCTGTGCCCTTTTCAGGGCAGGCACATTGTGTTATGATGAGAAGGAATACGGCGCATGCGAATGCGATGGGGTAATAGAATATGGAGGAGGAATATTATGTTTGAGACGGTTACGAAAAACTTAGAAAAGCACAATTTTACGGTGAGTTGTTTTGCCACGGCAAAAGAGGCATCTTCTTATCTGAATAAAGAGATTGACGGACAGTCCGTCGCGTTTGGGGGATCTGTGACATTAGATGAGATGGGACTCTACGATTCGCTCGGCAGCCACAACTCTGTGGTCTGGCATGTTAAGGGGAACACTCCTGAGGAGCAGGGAATCCTGCGAAAAAAAGCGATGGATACATCTGTCTATATCTCCTCAGTCAACGGCCTTGCCGAGACGGGTGAGATCATCAACATCGACGGATCCTGCAACCGTGTATCCTCTGTTTTCTTCGGACACGAGAGAGTATATCTGGTGGTCGGTAAAAACAAGATACGGCCGGATTATGACAGTGCCTTAGACCGCGCGAGAAATATCGCCTCTCCTTTAAACGCGAAGCGTCTTGGAAGAAAAACCCCCTGTGCCGAGAAGGCGGATCACTGCTATGACTGCAGCAGTCCGGAGCGGATCTGCTGCGGCCTTACGGTACTCTGGTGCAAGCCGCTCGGAGCGGAGATGGAGATCGTACTGATCGATGAGGATCTCGGATACTAGGGGGTGGTTTTATTTAAAAGAAGGAAGCGATCATGAAGGTATTAATGTTAAACGGCAGTCCGCGAAAAGACGGCAGCACAACGGCTGCACTGCAGGAGACGGAGGCACAGGCCAGGACAAATTATATAAGATAACAGTGAGAAATCAGAATGAGTGCGATGATTTTAAAACCAGATAAGATATATGCGATTTATTTCAGTCCCACAGGCGGGACGAAAGATGCAGTCCGACTGCTTACCGGCTTTCTCTGCGAAGCGATGGGTATGTCATCGGATTCCGGGGGGTCGCCTTATGAGGAGATAGATTTTACTGCTCCGGCAGCGCGCGAGAGAGAATACCATTTTGGAGCACAGGATCTTGTCGTGATCGGTTCTCCGGTATATGCCGATCGTCTGCCAAATAAGATCATGCCGGATTTTAGGCGCTGCTTTTCCGGCGAGGGAACGATCGCAGTGCCCGTCGTCGCATACGGCAACCGCAGCTTTGGCGGGGCACTTACTGAGCTTTGCATGATCCTGCAGGAAGCGGGATTTCGGATCGCAGGCGGCGCGGCATTGGTCTGTCGTCACTCCATCGCGGATGCTTTGGCTGCAGGACGGCCGGATGAGAAGGACCGGGATGAGATCCGGGACTTTGCGGATCAGATCGCGAATAAGCTGAATGATCCGGATGGCTTTGAGCCACTTGTCATGGATCCGGATGAGGAACTCCCGCCGTACTATACACCGCGAATGGAAGACGGAACTCCTGCGAAGTTCTTAAAGGCGAAGCCGGAGACCGACGAAGAAAAATGCATTCGCTGCGGGATCTGCCGGGATGCCTGCCCGATGGGAAGCATTAATGAAGATATGCAGGTGGAGGGCGTATGTATCAAGTGTCAGGCCTGCGTAAAGAGTTGTCCGAAGCAAGCGAAGCATATCACAGATGAGGCCTTTTTAGGGCATATGCGGATGCTTGAGAAGAACTACGTGGACCACAGGGCTGAAAATTATTTTTTGTGAGGAGACAGGGGAATGGAAGAGTGCAGGATTACAAATTTATATGATCTAAATGAGACGATCGCAAAGGATTACATGCAGACAGCCGAGTATCCCTGGGAGCTGCTTGAGGGATTGGGTGATTATATCCGTCAGATTGGTCCGAATTTAGACCCGGAAATCTTTGAACAGCGGGGAGAGGACATCTGGGTGGCAAAGAGCGCTAAGGTCGCGCCTACGGCATTCCTCGGCAGTCCGCTTATCATCGATGAGGAGGCGGAGATCCGCCACTGCGCATTTCTTCGCTGTCCCGCCATTGTCGGAAAAGGTGCCGTGGTCGGGAATTCAACGGAACTTAAAAATGTCATCCTGTTTAACGGCGTGCAGGTACCGCATTACAACTATGTGGGAGACTCCATCCTTGGGTGCCGGGCTCATATGGGAGCCGGCTCCATCACATCAAATGTCAAGTCGGATAAGACAGAGGTAGTGGTAAAGGACGGGGCGGATGAGATCACCACCGGAAGGAAAAAGTTCGGTGCCATGCTCGGCGATGGGGTTGAGGTCGGCTGCAATTCGGTCTTAAATCCCGGAACCGTGATCGGCCGAAATACGAGCATTTATCCGGTATCCAGCGTAAGAGGAGTGATACCGGCCGATTCCATCTATAAAAAGCAGGATGATATTGTGAAGAGACAATGATTGTGATAAAATAAGGCAGTGTGATTAAAGTAAATCAAAGGGAGTATAAAATATAATGACCGGTCAGGTTTTTATGGAAAGGAGTCAACTATGATTTACACCAATGAAGTAGAGAATATGTGCTCAGTGACAAAGGGCGCAAAGCATGAACCGGCTCCCATCCCTGAGGAGGGAAAGTGGGTTCACGCAAAGAAGATCGAGGATATTTCCGCCTTCACACATGGTGTCGGCTGGTGCGCCCCGCAGCAGGGCGCCTGCAAGCTGACCCTGAATGTGAAGGAGGGTATCATTGAGGAAGCACTGATCGAGACGATCGGATGCTCCGGCATGACTCAATCCGCAGCGATGGCGGCAGAGATCCTGCAGGGCAAGACGATCCTGGAGGCATTAAACACGGATCTGGTCTGTGACGCCATCAACACGGCAATGAGGGAGCTGTTCCTGCAGATCGTATACGGACGCAGCCAGAGCGCATTTTCCGATGACGGGCTTGCCATTGGCGCAGGGTTAGAGGACCTCGGCAAAGGCCTTCGCTCTCAGATCGGAACCATGTACGGCACCAGGGCAAAGGGTGCCCGGTATCTGGAGGTGACAGAGGGCTATGTTACCGGCCTGGCGCTCGATGAGGATGACGAGATCATCGGATATCAGTATGTCAGTCTCGGCAAGATGACCGATTTTATCAAGAACGGGGATGAGCCCAATGAGGCTTGGGAAAAGGCCAAGGGCGAGTACGGACGTATCGAAGACGCGGCCAAGATCATCGACCCGAGAAAGGAGTGAGATACCATGGAATTATTTGAATCATATGATAGAAGAATAGACCAGATCAACGCGGTGTTGAATTCATACGGCATCAGTTCCATCCAGGAGGCGGAGCAGATCACAAAGGACGCGGGTCTGGATGTATATAATCAGATCAAGGAGATTCAGCCGATCTGCTTTGAAAATGCATGCTGGGCTTATATCGTGGGCGCAGCGATCGCGATCAAGAAAAACTGCCGGAAGGCTTCCGACGCGGCTGCGGCCATTGGCGAAGGCCTGCAGTCATTCTGCATTCCGGGATCCGTAGCTGACCACCGTAAAGTTGGATTGGGGCACGGCAATCTCGGCAAGATGCTCTTAGAGGAGGAGACCGAGTGTTTCTGCTTCCTTGCCGGACACGAGTCGTTCGCGGCCGCTGAGGGCGCGATCGGTATCGCTGAGAAAGCGAACACAGTCCGCGAGAAGCCGCTCAGGGTCGTCTTAAACGGTCTGGGCAAAGATGCCGCGCAGATCATTTCCAGGATCAACGGCTTTACCTATGTTGAGACAGAGTACGACTACAAAACAGCAACGCTCAACATTGTCTATGAAAAAGCATATTCCAAAGGCGTGCGCGCGAGCGTCAAATGTTACGGCGCGGATGACGTGCAGGAAGGGGTCGCAATCATGCATCACGAGAACGTGGGCGTATCCATTACAGGAAACTCCACGAACCCGACCCGGTTCCAGCATCCGGTGGCCGGCACTTACAAAAAAGAGTGCAACGAGCTGGGCAAGAAATATTTCTCCGTTGCCTCCGGCGGCGGCACGGGACGTACCCTTCATCCGGACAACATGGCGGCCGGTCCTGCCTCCTACGGCATGACTGACACCATGGGAAGGATGCACTCCGACGCACAGTTCGCTGGGTCTTCCTCCGTTCCGGCGCACGTTGAGATGATGGGCTTAATCGGCGCGGGCAACAACCCGATGGTCGGCATGACTGTGACGGTGGCTGTGAACGTACAGCAGGCTGCAGACGCCGGGAAGTTCTAAACGGGTCAAAAACAGCTTGGCAAACCCGGGTTACCGGAACTTTATTGTGAAAATAATTTTATACGCAAAACAGGATGCCTTCTTTTTGGAAGCATCCTGTTTTTTATCTTTTGAATTATTGCCTTTTTTTAGAGCTTACTTTAACAGCAGATCCATCAGCATCGCATAGACTTCCGCGTTTTCGGTATTCCAGTTCGCACAGATGGCTTTGGCCTGCTCTGCGCTCTGGACTGTAAGGGTCAGATCCAGGACGGGAACGTCGATGTTTTTGATCACGCAGTGGACCTGATATCCGGGGCCGGCGGCCTTAAAATAATCCGCGTACACCGAGGTCTCCTGCTTTAACTTGAAATTGTTTTCCCGGAAGTAGGTGTCGATGTCTTCCTTGATCTCAGGGGAGATCTTGTCGCTGAAAAAGTCAAGCGACTGTTTGCCATCCTCTGTCAGGCGGTAGCGTGTATTGTTGTGTGTGGATTCTGCCGAGATCAGCTCAGAGGTACGCAGATCCGAGAGAGTCTCCTGCACCGTGAAGTAGCTGGTATACTCTTTTTCAAGGATAAAATCTGTGATCTGTGTGCTCGTTAAGGGGTATTCCACCTTGCTCAGCATATACAGGATCATTACACGATATAAGGTATTCGGCTCCGCCATTTTATATCACTCTGCCTTTCGTCACGGTTTTGGGGAAATGGCCGCTTTCACTGCAGCCGTAACCGCATCCTTTACCCTCGGGTCAAACGGCTCCGGCATAATATAGCTTTCGTTGAGCTTATCATCGCTGATCAGATCCGCAATAGCGTGTGAGGCCGCGATCTTCATCTGCTCCGTGATCTGCTCCGCCCGGCCCTCCAGCGCTCCTTTGAAAATACCGGGGAAGGCGATGACATTGTTGACCTGGTTCGGAAAATCACTGCGCCCGGTGGCAACGACGGCCGCCCCTGCTTTCTTGGCAAGGTCCGGCATGATCTCAGGGGTAGGATTGGACATCGCAAAGATGATCGGATCCTTATTCATTGATCTAACCATATCTTCCGTTACGACGCCCGGCGCCGAGACACCGATAAATATATCCGCTCCGACCATGGCATCGGCCAGAGAACCGTGCAGATTTTCGGGATTTGTCACCTCGCACATCTGCATTTTGACCGGGGTAAGGTTCGGGTTGTCTTTGCTGACGATCCCCTTGCTGTCACAGAGGATGAGGTAAGGGAAACCATATTCTAAAAGAAACCGGGATACGGCGATACCCGCGGCACCCGCTCCGTTTACGACAATCCGGCAGTCTTCCTTTTTCTTTCCGGTCAGGCGAAGTGCGTTGATTATCCCTGAGAGGACGACAACGGCGGTTCCGTGCTGATCATCGTGGAAGACGGGAATCTTAAGAGACTCCTTTAAACGCTGCTCAATTTCAAAACAGCGCGGCGCGGAGATGTCTTCCAGGTTGATCCCGCCGAACGCAGGCGCGATATTTTCGATTGTTGAGATGATCTCTTCGGTGTCCTGGGTGTCCAGTACGATCGGGAACGCATTGACATCGCCGAACTCCTTAAACAGAACGCATTTTCCTTCCATGACCGGCTGCGCCGCGAGCGCTCCGATGTTGCCGAGTCCGAGGACCGCGCTTCCGTCTGAGATCACAGCGATCGTATTTGACTTTATCGTATACGTATAGGCATCTTCCGGGTTCTTCGCTATCTCGAGGCAGGGCTGTGCCACACCGGGAGTGTAAGCGATGGAGAGGGCTTCTTTTGAATCGACTTTCATCTTCGGAACCGTATCCAGCTTTCCCTGCCATTCCTTATGCATTTCAAGAGATTTTTCATAAAAATCCATAACTCGATCTCCTTTTTTGTTTCTTGAAAATATTTTAACAAAGAAAGATAGGCAAATCAAGGAGGCTTAAAAAAATTAATACTATCATTTTCCACATGACTGGTGTATAATAGGCGATGGGAAAAAATCTTTCCTTGTCGATTCTGACACAATACCCGAAATCCATGCAGCAAATAAGACGGATCAATTACCGGAGGTAAACATGAGAGAGAAATACGAAAGCCTTTCCCTTGCCGTCCTGAGAGATCTTGCCAAGGCCAGAGGTATGAAAGGAGTTTCCGGCTTAAAAAAGGCGGATCTGATCGAGCGCATGCTTGAACAGGATGAGCTTGACGCACAGGCAGAAGAACCCTCACAGGCAGAGGAGGCCTTGCAGGAACATAAAAAGGGACCGCAGCAGCGCGCAGGGCAGTCGGAAGGTGATGGAAAAAAAGAGGGGATCGCCATGGCCGAACTGGACAGCGGTGAGAAGGCCGATGGAATCCTGGAGGTCATGTCGGACGGCTACGGGTTCATCCGCTGTGAGAATTATCTCCCCGGCGATCAGGATGTCTATGTCTCCCCCTCTCAGATCCGCCGTTTTCGCTTAAAGACCGGTGATATCATTTCCGGCAGCAAACGGCTGCGTTCTCAGGGTGAAAAGTTCAGCGCCCTTTTATATATCAACAGTGTCAACGGAAGACCTCCGGCTCTCGCGGCGCAGAGGACTCCTTTTGAGGATCTGACTCCGATCTTTCCGGATGAGAGGCTTCGTTTTGAGACGATCTCAGGCAGTATCGCCATGCGCATCGTAGATCTGATCGCGCCGGTCGGGAAGGGGCAGCGCGGCATGATCGTATCCCAGCCCAAGGCGGGCAAGACAACGCTCTTAAAGGAGATCGCCACTTCGGTGAAAAAGAACAATCCGGAGATGCACCTGATCATCCTGCTCATCGATGAGCGTCCCGAGGAGGTCACCGACATGAAGGAGGCCATACGGGGTGATAACGTTGAGGTCATTTACTCTACATTTGACGAATTGCCGGAGCACCACAAGCGTGTATCCGAGATGGTGATCGAACGGGCAAAGCGCCTGGTGGAGCACGGAGAGGATGTCATGATCCTGCTCGACAGCATTACCCGTCTCGCCAGGGCATACAATCTTGTGGTCCAGCCGAGCGGGCGCACGCTTTCCGGAGGCCTGGATCCGGGGGCGCTTCACATGCCGAAGAGGTTCTTCGGTGCGGCCAGAAATATGCGGGAGGGCGGAAGTCTGACCATCCTTGCCACGGCCCTTGTGGATACCGGAAGCCGGATGGATGACGTCGTATATGAGGAGTTTAAGGGGACCGGCAACATGGAGCTGATCCTTGACCGCAAGCTGTCCGAGAAGCGTATTTTCCCTGCGATCGACATTGTCAAGTCCGGGACCCGCAGAGAGGATCTTCTCCTGACAAAGGAAGAGCAGGACGCCGTAGACATCATGCGCAGGGCTCTAAACGGCATAAAGGCGGATGAGGCGGTGGAGACCATACTCCGTTTGTTTGTAAAAACCAAGAGCAACCGGGAACTGATCCATCAGATCCTGGTGCGCAAATTCTTTTGATTTTTAAGCGCGCAAATTCTTTGAAAAACCGCTTGCATTCAATAATACTGCGTGATATAATACATTTGCTGTTTATCTAGGAGGTGAACGAAATGAAAGCTGATATCCATCCGGAATATTACCAGGCCAATGTGACCTGCAACTGTGGCAATACGTTCGTGACAGGTTCCACCAAGAAGGATCTTCACGTTGAGGTTTGCTCCAAGTGCCATCCCTTCTACACGGGACAGCAGAAGACAGCGCAGGCGCGCGGACGGATTGATAAGTTCAATCGTAAGTATGGCTTGACACAATAGCAGATATATTTGAAAAGTCAGCCTCCGGTCATATTTTGAAAAAAATATCACTGGAGGCTTGTATTTTTTGCATCGGTTTATTTTTAAAGGAGTCTTTTATATGAAATATTCCGGGATCGGCGGACAGTCCGTGATGGAAGGCGTTATGATGCGCAACGGTCCGGACTACGCCATCGCTGTTCGAAAGCCGGATCATGAGATCGAAGTGAAGGTGGAAAAGAATAAAGGGTCCCTTTTTGATAATAAGTGGATGAAGATCCCGATCATTCGCGGGGTCTTAAGTTTTATCGACTCTCTTGTGGTGGGGCTGTCCACGTTGATGTACTCTGCTTCTTTCTTTGAAGATGAAGAGGAAGAGGAGGAGGAAAACGAGAAAAAAAGGGAGAGGAAGAATAAGAAGACCTTAGACCCGGAAAAACAGGAGAAGCGGGAAAACGCCATGATGACAGGTGTGCTCGTGTTTTCTCTGATCCTGGCCATTGCTGTCTTTATGATCCTTCCGTATTATCTCTCGGAACTCTTCCAGAGATTTGTCACGGACAGAACGAATGTGGTGGCGATCTTCGAGGGTGTGCTGCGCCTGGCCATCTTCGTCGTTTACATTCTTCTGATCTCCCGAATGGAGGATATCCAGAGGACCTTTATGTATCACGGGGCGGAGCACAAGTGCATCAACTGTATCGAGCACGGTCTGGATCTGACCGTGGACAACGTCAGGATCTCCTCGAGGGAACACAAGCGGTGTGGTACAAGTTTTTTAGTCTTCGTCATTGTGATCAGCATTATTTTATATCTGTTTATCCGCGTGGATTCCCATGTGCTGCGGATCGTGATCCGGATCCTTTTGATCCCTGTGATCGCAGGCCTGTCGTACGAGCTGCTGCGCGCCGCAGGCAGGACAGAGAATAAGGTGATAAACGTCTTGAGCATGCCGGGGATGTGGATGCAGAGGCTGACGGTAAAAGAACCTGACGATGAGATGATCGAGGTCGGCATCGCCTCCGTGGAGGCTGTCTTTGACTGGCGTCCGTTTGTCGAGGAAGTGCGGCGTGAGGACGCGGCTGCCAGAGGAACACCCCTGGAGGAAGACACTGACCGGGAGAGCGCGTCAGAAGAGTATGCCGAATCGAGCGAGACCATAGAAAATGACGGGGAAGATAAGTTTTGGCTCTGAGGAGTCCAAAGAGTGATCCATGACATATCATGAGGCGAGGAAACAGGCCGCGAAGGCTTTAAGCAGCGCGGGAATCGAACAGGCAGAGACGGAGAGCCGTCTGCTGATGGAATACGCCACACAGACGGAGTCCGGCTTTTATCTGCTCCACCGGGAAGATGACATGTCTCCCGGGGAGGAGGAGAGCTATTTTGCCCTTATCGGAGCGCGCTGCACGCGCATCCCGTTGCAGCACCTGACGGGGGAGCAGGAGTTTATGGGACTAAAGTTCCTGGTAAACGAAAACGTCCTGATCCCGAGACAGGACACGGAAGTTCTTGCGGAGAGAGCGGTCTCGTTCCTTACAGGTGCCGAGGGGGCACGCGTTTTGGATCTCGGTACCGGCTCCGGATGTCTTGCGGTAAGCATCAAGGCATTCTGTCCGAATGCAGCGGTCTGCGGCTCCGATATCTTTTCGGAAGCTCTGCAGGTGGCGGAAGAGAACGCTCGCAGAAATCAGACAGAGATCACCTGGATAAAAAGCGATCTGTTTGCCGAAATTGAGGGCCAGTTTGACCTGATCGTATCCAATCCCCCCTATATACCGACGAATGTCATCGGGACTTTGATGCCGGAGGTGAGGGATCACGATCCCAGAGCGGCCCTGGACGGCGGCCCCGACGGCCTTGATTTTTATCGCAGGATCCTTGCGGGATGTGGGGAACATCTGCAGCCGGGCGGGCGGCTTCTGTTTGAGATCGGCCAGGAACAGGGGGAGGCAGTCACTGCCCTTATGAGGGAAAACGGGTTTGCGGAGATCGAAGTCACGCCGGATCTGACCGGGGCAGACCGGGTTGTGACAGGGAGGAATAAGCAGCATGTTTGACAAGTTAGAGGATGCCGAGCGGCGCTTTGAGGAAGTCCTGCGGCTCTTAAGCGAACCGGATGTCGCCAACGATTCTCAGCGGTTTCAGGCGCTGATGAAGGAACAGGGGGATTTAGCTCCCGTTGTCGAGGCATACCGGGAATATAAAAAGTGCAATCAGAACATGGAAGACAGCCTTGCCCTTCTTCAGGAGGAGTCCGATGAGGACTTAAGGCAGCTGGCCAAGGAAGAATTAAATGAGTCGAAAGCGAGAGCAGAGGAGCTGGAGGAACAGTTAAAGATCCTGCTGCTTCCGAAGGACCCGAACGAT
Source organism: Lachnospiraceae bacterium (assembly GCA_020860755.1). GTDB lineage: Bacteria > Bacillota > Clostridia > Lachnospirales > Lachnospiraceae > Eubacterium_I. The sequence goes on along the minus strand of JAJBTQ010000033.1, from coordinate 64,053 downwards.
GAGAAAAATGTTATCGTGGAGATCCGTGCCGGCACCGGAGGCGAGGAGGCAGCCCTCTTTGCAGCAGAGATCTACCGCATGTATGTGCACTATGCCGAGTCGAGAGGCTGGAAAGTGGAGACGATGGATGTGGACGAGACCGGGATCGGCGGCATGAAATATGTCAGTTTTATGGTGAGCGGCAAAGGCGCCTATTCTGTTCTGAAGTATGAGTCCGGGGTGCACCGCGTACAACGCGTACCCGAGACAGAGTCCGGTGGGAGAATCCATACCTCCGCGATCACGGTAGCCATCATGCCGGAGGCGGAAGAAGTGGATGTCGATCTCGACTTAAACGACTGCAGATTTGACGTGTTCCGCTCGTCCGGAAACGGCGGGCAGTGTGTCAACACGACGGATTCCGCAGTCCGGCTGACCCATATCCCGACCGGGATCGTAGTATCCTGTCAGGATGAGAAGTCGCAGCTTAAGAACAAGGATAAGGCACTTAAAGTGCTCCGCGCAAAACTGTATGATCTGGAACTGCAAAAGGCGCATGACGCCGAGGCGGCAGCCAGAAAGAGTCAGGTCGGATCCGGGGACCGCTCGGAAAAGATCCGGACCTACAATTTTCCGCAGGGACGCGTCACGGATCACCGGATCAAGCTGACGCTCTATAAGCTGGATACGATCATGGACGGCGACATTCAGGAGATCCTTGATGCCCTGATCGCGGCAGATCAGGCGGCCAGACTTGCCAATGCGGAAGCGTGAGTTGACTATACAATTTACACAAAAAACATCAAAGAAAATGATTAAATTTAATCATTTTCTTTTTCTTTGACTCGTGATATATTGTATGATGACGTTTGAGAAATGGAGAAACAGCTTATGAATACGACAAAATATCGAGTGCCTTATTTTTTGCCGCCCGACATGACTTATGACTGGGTGAAAAAGACTGAGATCGAAAAGGCACCTTTATGGTGCAGTGTCGATCTTCGCGACGGCAACCAGTCTCTGATCGAGCCGATGGATCTTGAGGAGAAGATCGAGTTTTATCAGATGCTCGTGCGGATCGGTTTTAAGATAATAGAAGTCGGATTTCCCGCCGCGTCCGAAACGGAGTATGAGTTTTTACGGGCATTGATCGAGCGGGATATGATACCAGACGATGTGACGATCCAGGTCTTAACGCAGGCCAGAGAGCACATTATCCGCAAGACGTTTGATGCGATCCAGGGTGTCAAACACGCTATCGTCCATGTCTACAACTCTGTCTCGGTTGCGCAGAGAGAGCAGGTGTTCCAAAAGGACAAGGAAGAGGTCAAGCAGATCGCCGTGGACGGCGCTGTGCTCTTAAAAGAGCTGGCGGCGAAGGAAAAGGGCGATATCAGCTTCGAATACAGCCCCGAGAGTTTCACCGGCACGGAGATGGAATACGCACTCGAAGTCTGCAATGCTGTCCTCGATGTCTGGGAGCCGACGCCGGACCACAAGGCAACGATTAATATTCCGGCAACTGTTGAAAACGGTATGCCTCACATCTTCGCAAATCAGATCGAGTATGTACATAAAAATATGAAGTACCGCGACGCTGTCGTCTTGTCCATTCATCCCCACAATGACCGGGGAACCGCGGTAGCCACGACAGAGCTCGCGATCCTCGCAGGAGCAGACCGCGTGGAGGGTACGCTGTTCGGAAACGGAGAGCGTACAGGGAACGTCGATATCATGACGGTTGCTATGAATATGTTCTCGCACGGATTTGACCCGGGACTGGACTTCTCCGACATGGATGAGATCTCCGCGACCTATGAGAGATTAACGCAGATGCCGATTTCTCCGCGTCACCCTTATGCAGGACAGCTCGTTTTTACCGCATTTTCCGGATCTCACCAGGATGCCATTTCCAAGGGACTTGCCTGGCATGCAGATAAGGGCGGTAAGATCTGGGATGTCCCTTATCTTCCGATCGATCCGAAAGATGTCGGCCGCACGTATGACTCCGATGTGATCCGCATCAACAGCCAGTCGGGCAAGGGCGGCGTGAGCTATGTCCTTAAAAATCATTTCGGACTGGTCCTGCCGCAGAAGATGCGGGAGGATGTGAGCTATGCCGTGAAACATATCTCCGACGTGGAGCACAGGGAGCTCTCACCGCAGAACATCTATGACTTGTTTAGAAGCCGCTATTTCCTCTATCAGAAGAATTTCCGGGTGAAAGAGACGCACTTCCAGCAGATCCAGGGGATCCACGCCGAGGTGACGATCGAGTACAACGGGAAAGAGGACGTGGCCGTCGCCTCCGGAAACGGACGGCTCAACGCGGTCAGCAACGCGATTAAGCAATATTTTAACATTCAGTATAAATTGCAGACCTATGAGGAGCACGCACTCACTCAGGGCTCCGCCTCCCAGGCGGCTGCCTACATCGGGATCCAGGATACCGAAGGCCGGATGTACTGGGGTGTCGGCTTTGACGAAGATATCGTCAAGGCTTCCATTCACGCGCTCTCGGTGGCGATCAACCATCTGCTCGACGAAGTCTCAAAAAAAAACTGAATCTTGACCCGCGGATGCAGGAGATCTTAAACTATATTCAGACCAATTACCGGACGGTCACATTAAATGATCTCTCGGAAGAGTTTTATCTCTCCGCTCCCTATCTCTCCAAATATATCAAAGAGAAGACAGGGAGAACATTTACCGCCTTTGTTACGGAGCTTCGTATGCAGCACGCCTGCAATATGTTAAAGACACAGGGGATGACGATCGAACAGATCGCCGAGGAGGCCGGCTATCCCAGTGTGGAGCATTTCAGCCGCCAGTTTAAAAAGATCTACGGGATCACACCGGCTGCCTACCGCAACCGACAGTAAGGATTTTTCGTCTGTTATCAGACATATGGAGATTTGCAAGTGATAGAAGTACTAAAATCGATTGTTTTCGGCATCGTAGAGGGAATCACGGAGTGGCTTCCCATCAGCAGCACCGGGCATATGATCCTGCTCGAGCAGGTCATGCCCTTAAACTTAAGCGAAGAATTCTGGGATCTGTTTCTGGTCGTGATCCAGCTGGGCGCTATCCTGGCCGTGATCGTGATGTACTGGAACAGGATCTGGCCGTTTCACTTTAACCACGGCGTCCGGGCCAGCAGGAAAAAACTTATCATGTGGGTGAAGATCATCATCGCCTCCGTACCTGCCGCAGTCGTCGGCGTGCTCTGGGACGATGTCTTTACCAGACTGTTTTATAATTATATTACGGTGGCGATTATGCTGGTCCTCGTCGGTATCGTGTTTATTGTGGTCGAAAACTGGAATCGGAACCGCGTACCGCGCATCGATTCCATTGATGATATCTCATACGGGCAGGCGCTTCTTATCGGCGTGTTTCAGATGATCGCGGCGATCTTTCCGGGGACATCGCGTTCCGGGTCCACGATCATCGGCTCCCTGCTCCTCGGCATCTCGAGAAAGACCGCGGCGGAGTTCACGTTCTTCCTCGCGATCCCGGCTATGGTGGGCGGAAGTCTGATCAAGATCGTCCGGTATGACGGGGGACTCTACGCCAACGAGATCCTGCTCCTCGTTGTGGGGATGGCAGTGGCGTTCGTTGTATCGATCTTTGCGATCCGGTTCCTGATGACCTACATCCGGAATCACGACTTTAAAGTGTTCGGCTGGTATCGGATCGCGCTCGGCGCCATTGTGCTCGTGGTATTTCTGGCAACACATTTTTGAAAGGGGAGCTTTTTATGGCACTCACTTTCGTTTACGGGAATTCCGGAAACGGGAAATCAGAATACATGTATCAAAAAATAGCTGATATGGCGGAACGTGCGCCGTATCAGCGTTATTTCGTTGTGGTCCCGGAGCAGTTTACGATGAGCGCCCAGAGGAGCCTGGTCGCGCATTCCTCCTCCGGGGTCATTTTAAATATCGATGTGGTCAGCTTTGACCGGCTTGCCTACCGCGTGTTTGACGAGCTTGGTGTCCACCGCACCGTCATGGAGGAGACCGGAAAGAGCCTGGTGCTTCGACGGATCGTGGAAAAAAATGAGCAGGATCTGACCCTGCTTAAGCGCAATCTGACGAAGATGGGCTATATCGGGGAGCTTAAATCCGTTCTCTCGGAGCTTATGCAGTACGGCATCTCCCCGGATGATCTCGAAGAGTTTCTCGGAGAGCTGGATGAGGAATCCTCTCTCTCCTATAAGCTTCGCGATATCCTGGCCATCTATCGGGCCTTTGACAGCTATCTCGGGGAGGGCTACGTGACGGCTGAGCGGGTACTCGATCTGCTTACGGAGGTGGCCGACGAGTCGGCTCTGCTCCGCGATGCGGTTATCTTCTTTGACGGGTTTACCGGGTTTACCCCGGTCCAGATGGATCTGATCCGCCATCTGATGCATCTCGTCTCCGAACTCTATGTCAGCGTGACCCTTGACGTAAGCGAGTCTCTGGATGCCCCTGCGCATATGGAAGACCTTTTCTATATGAGCCACAAGATGGTTAACGCGCTGGCCGGGGCAGCCCGCGACGCGCAGTTTGAGATCGCGGATCCGATCTGTCTGCGTGCCGGAGAGAGCAGCCGGTTTGCGGACAATCCGCTCCTTTCCCATCTGGAGCAGAATCTGTTCCGCATGCCGGGAGAATCCTGTGAACTTCCGTGCCGGGACAGCCTGAGTCTGTATTCCCTTTTATCTGCGAGAGATGAGCTTAAGTTTGCAGCGGCCAGGATCCGCTGCCTGGTCCGTGAGAAGGGTTACCGGTATCGTGACTTTGCCATTGTCTGCAGCGATGTGGAAGAGTATGACAAGTACGCGGAGGAGATCTTTGCCTCTTTTGATATCCCGGGGTTTGTGGACAAGAAGCAATCGATCCTCTATCATCCGCTGACGGAATTGATCCGCTCGGTGATGGAGATCGCGCAGTATGATTACTCTTATGAGAGTGTGTTTCGCTTGCTGCGCACCGGGCTCTGTGATTTTTCACCCGATGAGGTGGACCAGCTGGAAAATTACTGTATCGAAAAGGGCATCCGCGGTGAGAGAAAGTGGAAAAAGAGCTTTGTCATGCCGTGCGCGCAGCATGGCAGACTGCGTGCGGGAGACGAAGCCCGTTTGGAAGAGTTGGAGACGTTAAACGCGATCAGAGTCCGGTTTATGGAACAGATCGAGGCTGCCGCTGCGGTTTTTTGCAGGCCCGGCGTTACGGTGAGAGAGCGCACACAGGCGCTTTATCAGTTGTTGTGTGATCTCTCGGTCGAGGACAAGCTGCGCAGCGAGACGGAGCGCTTTTTGCAGACCGGGGAGGAAGTGTCCGCCGCGATCAACCGTCAGATATACAAGATCGTCATAGATCTCCTTGATAAGATGGTAGACTTATTGGGAGATGAGATCATTCTCGTGTCCGACTATGCCGAGATCCTGGAGGCCGGCTTTTCTACTGCAAGGGTCGGCGCGATCCCGCCGGACAACGACTGTGTGATCCTGGGCGATATCGAGCGCACCCGGCTCGATGAGATCAAAGTGCTGTTTTTCCTCGGCGTGAACGACGGTATGATCCCGAAAAAGTCCCAGCGCCAGAGCATCCTGTCGCAGTATGACCGGGCAATGTTAAAAGACCACGATCTCGAGCTGTCCCCCGGCGAGAGAGAGCAGGTGTTCCTACAGAGATTCTATCTCTACCTCGCGCTTACAAAGCCCTCGGATGCACTCTGTCTGACCTGTTCGCGGATGGGCGGGGATGGCAAGGCAGTGCGCCCTTCCTATCTGATCGGTGTGTTGGAAGAGCTGTTTGCAGATTTAAGCCTTACAGCGCTCGATTCCCGCCGGATGATGCCCATGGAGACGGCAAAGAGCAGTGTGGAGTCATACATTACGGGTCTTACCAACGCGGTTGAGCATGAGGTATCTCCCCAATGGAAGGCACTTCACAGCTGGTATTTGGAGCAGGATGCCTGGAAGGGCCGGATCCGGGAACTGTTTGAAACGCATTTTAAAGTCTATTCTAATCACAATCTGGAGCCTGCGCTGGCTGAGGCGCTTTACGGGAGTGTTCTTCGGATGTCCGTTACCCGCCTGGAACGGTTTGGGACCTGTGCCTTCGCACATTTCCTTGAATATGGTTTAAAGCTGGCTAAGCGGAAAGAATTTACTTTTGAGAGTCTGGATATGGGGACCATGTTCCATGCGGTCATGGAAAAGTACTCCAGGAGACTGGACGTGTCATACAACTGGGATACCGTGACGGAGGAAGAGCGGGAGAAGATCTTAGACGAGGCACTGGAGGAGGCCGTCCTGGAGCTGCCCAACGAGCTTTTGACTGAGTCTGCTTCCAAAGCCTATGTTCTGGAGCGGATCCGCCGGATCCTTACCTGCAGCATCTGGGCGATCACGGAGCAGATTAAACGCGGAGACTTTCTTCCGGCGGACTACGAGGTGCCGTTCTCACAATCTGAGGGGACTCTCCCGGGTCACCGCACACAGGTAGTGGGCAAAGTGGACCGTGTGGACACCTGTGAGACGGATGACAAGCTGTATGTAAGGGTTATTGATTACAAATCCAGCGATACCACTATCAATCTCGCGAACTATTACTATGGCAGGCAGTTCCAGCTTGCGGTCTACTTGGATGCGATTATGGAAATGCTCCGGGAATCACATCCCGAAAAGGAGATCATTCCGGCCGGTATCCTGTACTCGCATCTGGACGAGCCGATGGTCGAGGATGCTCCGGATGAGGCGGCGATTAAAAAGAAACTGCTGGATGCCCTGCGGCCCAGCGGAATGGTAAATTCCGACCCCGACATATGCCGCAGGATGGATCGGGATTTAAAGGAGGGCGAGAAGTCGGATGTGATGCCCATTTCCCTCAAGAAAGGCGGCTCCGTGAGCAGCTCCGGGACGAATGCGGCATCCACGGAGGCGTTCGGCGACCTGATGGAATATGTCAGGCAGTATACAAAAGAGGCGGCGCGCAAGATGCTGGAGGGCTGCATCGAAGTGAACCCCTACCGCATGGGGAAAAATGAAGGCTGCAAGCACTGCGCTTACAGCGGCGTCTGCGGATTTGATCTAAGAATCGCGGGGTGCCAATATCGCGAGGAAGCTGACTTAAAGGATGACGAGGCGATGAAACGGATCCGTGATGTCGTACAGCAAAAAGCTGATAAGTGTTCCGAATGAGAGAGGATGTCAGAGAGGTTTTTCGGATATGCCGCATGAAAACGAAGAGATGATCAATTTCACAACCGAATCGGAAGCCGCCTGGACCGAGGAGCAAAAACAGGTGATCGAGCTGCGCGACCGGAGTCTGCTTGTCTCCGCTGCCGCTGGTTCGGGAAAGACGGCCGTGCTCGTGGCGCGTATTCTTTCCATGGTCATGGATCCAAAACAGCCGATCGACGTGGACAAGCTTTTAGTGGTCACCTACACCAATGCCGCGGCTGCGGAGATGCGGGAGAGGATCTTAAGCGCTCTTACAAAGGCAGCGGAGGAGCATCCTGTCAACCGGCATTTGCAAAAACAGCTGTCTCTGATTCACAACGCACAGATCACAACCGTGCACAGCTTCTGCCTTTCTGTCGTCACGAACCACTTTCACCGCATTTCGCTGGAGCCCGGCTTTCGGATCGCGGACGAAGGAGAGCTTGAGCTGCTTAAGGAGGACGTATGTGATGAGCTTCTGGAGGAGTTCTATGCGGCAAAAGATCCCGAATTTCTGCGATTCGCGGACGGATATTCAAGCGCAAAGAGTGACACGACGATCCGGAAGATGATCCTGGAGCTCTATCAGTTTTCCCAGAGTTTTCCCTGGCCGGGTGAGTGGCTTAATGCCTGTGCCGGTCAATATGAGGCGGATTCGCTTGAAGACCTGGAACAAAAGCCGTGGGTCAGGGACTATCTGTCCTATCTCCATCTGCGTGCAGAGGAGATGGAGAGCCGTTACCGGCAGATCGCCGCACTCACGCAGGCAGAGGACGGACCGAAGGGTTATGAGGCAGTGATCCGGGATGATCTCGGGCAGATTACTGCTCTTGCGGGATGCAGCGGATTACTGGACTGGCAGGAGACGCTTCGGACGATCGAATTTATGCGGCTTCCCTCCTCCGCCGGAAAAGAGGTCAGTGAGGAAAAGAAAGAAGAGGTAAAAGAAGCCAGAAAACAGGCCAAAGACTGGGTCAGTCATCTTATAAAACAGGATTTTTCAACGGATGTCACGGCACAGCTTGACATTTTAAAATCTACCGGGTCTATGGTCCGGATGCTCGTCACACTGACAAAGGCATTCGCGGACCTTCTGGCTCGGGAAAAGTCAAAAAAGAATATCCTTGAGTTTTCGGATCTGGAGCATTTTGCTCTTCAGATCCTTGTGGACCCCGAGACAAAAGAGCCCACCGAGATTGCGGGGGAGTACCAGGCGCAGTTCCGGGAGGTGATGGTAGACGAGTATCAGGACAGCAATTTTCTTCAGGATGCGATCCTTACCGCTGTATCGGGCAGTTTTGAGGGCAGGCAGAACATGTTTATGGTGGGGGATGTCAAGCAGAGCATCTACCGCTTCCGTTTGGCCAGACCCGAGCTTTTTACGTCTAAATATAATATGTTTTCCGTCGGGGAGAGCGAGACACAGCGGATCGACCTGCACAAAAATTTCCGAAGCCGCGAGGAGATCCTTGGGATCGTCAACGATATTTTCGGAAGGATCATGGGCAGGGATCTCGGCAATATTGAATATGACGAGGAGGCCTCCCTTTCCCGGGGACTTGAGTATCCGGATGATGATCCGGAAACCTTCCGCCCGGAATGCATTCTCGTAGAGAGTGTAGAGGGGGAGGAGAAACAAATCACGGAAGCCGGGGTCATCGCACGGCGGATCCGCACGATGCTCGAAGAGGAGATGCCCGATAAGGAGTATCGCGATGTCGTGATCCTCCTGCGCAGCATGAAGGGATGGAATCAGGCGTTTGTGACTGCGTTTGAGCGGGAGGGCGTTCCGCTTTTGGTCTCCTCTAAGACCGGATATTTTTCTGCACAGGAAGTGCAGGTCATTCTCTCTCTTTTGCGCATTATCGACAATCCGCGCCAGGATATCCCACTCGCGGCAGTGATGCGGTCTCCGATCGGTGGCTTTACAGACGAGGAGCTGGCTTTGATCAAGTGCGCGGATGATTCCGCCCCGTTTTATGCCTGTGTGGCAAAGCTGGCGAACGGCCAGGATCCGGAAACGGATGAGACCCTGACACGCAAGGTACAGCACTTCTGGGATTTCCTTTCCTCGTTTCGGGAGCGAGTCCCCTATACACCGATCCACACGCTGATCCAGCAGATTTACGACGAGACCGGATACCGTGATCTCGCGGCCGCGCTGCCGGCAGGCGAGCTAAGACGAGCGAACCTGGACAAGCTGATGGAAAAGGCGGCTGCCTATGAAAAGACGAGCTACCACGGACTGTTCCATTTTGTACGATATATTAACCGACTCATCGAAAATAACCTGGATGCCGGAGAGGCGGAGACGGTCAGCGAACAGGAGAATGCCGTCCGCTTAATGACGATCCACAAGAGCAAGGGACTTGAATTTCCCATTGTGTTTGTGGCAGGGATGGGGAAAAAATTTAACCGGATGGATTCGACTACCCAGATGATCCTCAATCCGAACTACGGGATAGGGTTAAAGTGGTGCGACGCTGACCGGAGGGTGAAGACGAACACTCTGATCCGCAGGGCCTTTTCCGTTGAAGCGCAAAGAGAAAGTCTGGGAGAGGAGCAGAGGATCCTGTATGTCGCGTTAACGCGCGCAAGGGAGAAGCTCGTCATAACCGGGATGAAGCCGGGCGGCAGCATCCGGGAGAGCGCTGGGGTACCTTCTTATCAAAAGTTGGATTTCTCCGTCCGGATGGATGCCGAGACAGGTTGGGACTGGATCCTTCCGGCCCTTTTAAGCTGCGGAGGAACCTATCCGCTTGAGATTGCGACACCGGAAGCGCAGGCTGTGGATGCAGCCCGGCGACAGGTAAGCAATGCGCGGGAGCGGGAGAGTCTGCTTAATGAGCTTCGCGAAGTCGAACCGGACTTCTTAGAGGAGCTTTCGAGGCGTTTTTCCTGGGAGTATCCCTACCGGACAAGCGGCATAAAGCAGAAAATGTCTGTCTCCGAGATCAAGCACCGCGCCATGGAGGAGGCGAGGGACGTTCTGGAAGAGGATGAGGGAGAGGAGCTCTTCCCGGAAGAGACGCCGATTCCCTATATACCGAAGTTTATAAAAGAACCGGATGAAAACGGGGGTGCGCTTCGCGGGACAGCGTTTCACCGCCTGATGGAGTGTCTTGACTTTTCTTCCGTTCCCGCTTTTTCGGATCCGGTTAAGGCCGGAGAATGGGCGGAACATGCGGCCAAACAGCTCTGCGACGCGGGACGTATGGAGCGCTCGGAGGCAGAGCTTATTGATCCGGTCAAGGTCGGCCGGTTCCTGTGTACTGACCTGACCGGTCGGATGAAATCGGCGGCCGACGCCGGCTCGCTCCTAAAGGAGCAGCCCTTTGTCATGTCTGTCCCGGCAGACCGCGTCCGGGAAGGGGCCGGGCAGTCGGAACAGGTGTTGATCCAGGGGATCATTGATGTCTTTTGGGAGGAGGATGACGGGATCGTCCTGCTGGACTATAAGACAGATCAGGTAAACAGACCGGAGGAACTGATCCGGAGGTACGAGGCGCAGCTTTTGCTCTATGCGGAGGCACTCGGACGAAGGTTTGATGGTAAGGGAGTAAAAGAGATTCTGATCTACTCGTTTTGCCTGGATCAGGTGATAAGCATTTCTCCGCAAAAAGAATGATGCGAGCAAAGAGGATATATCTATGAAGATCATACTTGCCTCTGCGTCCCCGCGGCGCAGGGAACTTCTGAAACAAATTGTGACTGAATTTGAAGTGATTCCATCCGACGCGGAGGAGTTCATTCCAAATAAGATTCCCCCAGAGATCGTGACGGAGCTGGCTTCGCAGAAAGCTCGGGCGGTGGCGGATAAAACCGGCAATGCCGGCGTGGAGACTCTGATCATCGGCGCAGATACCATTGTCGTGCACGACGGACGGATCCTGGGAAAGCCCCGGGATGAGGCGGATGCCTGCCGCATGCTGAGAGGATTGTCCGGAGACAGCCACTTCGTATACACCGGAGTGTGTCTGCTCCTTATGCGGGAGGATCAGGTGGAAACCGACGCGTTTTATGAGAGGACAGAGGTGCTCTTTTATCCCATGACCGGGAAGGAGATCGAGGCTTACATCAAAAGTGGTGATCCGATGGACAAAGCCGGCGCCTATGGGATCCAGAGCGGCTGCGGCAAATATATCCGGGGCATCCGGGGTGATTACAATAATGTGGTAGGACTGCCCGTCGCACGGCTTTATCAGGAGATGAAAGAAAGGGGATTTATAATATGAATGAGTACGATGAGATGTGTATTCAGGAGTTTTTAAAGCACCAGCTTCAGCTGTTTCCCGAACCGGTGGCAGAGACACCGGAAGAGGCGGAAGAGTTCTTAGAGATCTGTTTTGCGGCAGTCTGCGACAACATCAAAGAGGTGCGGCAGTACTTTGACGACGCAGGCGCCGACATCTCAGGGATGACAAAGAAAGACTTTGAGGAAGCGGAAGAGGTTTTCTGCCTTCCGGATGGTCGGTATCTTGTCATTCTCGCTTAAAGATAACCTTGAAAGCCCGAACGTGTGCAGTTGTGCAGTCAAGAGCAATAAAAAATCCTCCCGCAGCGGATCCGGCAGTTTTGCCGTCCGCTTTGGGAGGATCGTGTTTTTTATATCTGCTTATTCTTCCGCGAGGATCATCATGATCTCATTGCTCCGGTTTACGAACTCCGTCATGGCTTCAGGAGCCAGAGGCTGGTTGGCCAGCATGGCCAGGTCATAGAGCTGCTTGCAGAATATCGGAACATGCTCGCCGTCCCCGTGCTCGAGGATGTAGTTTACCAGCGGGTTGCTCACATTTAAGATAAGCGTCTCGTCTCCGCCAAACATGGAGGGGTCCATGCCGTTCATGCTGTACATCTTCATCATGTCCTGCATGCGCCGTCCCTCCTCGGAGAGCGTGATCACGGATGCCACGGAGGAGTCTTTTAATTTTTCCACCTGTACATTCAGATCCTCTTTGCCAAGTGCTTTGCGGAACGTCTCGGTCAGCGCATCAAGCGCATCTTTTAAGTCGTCTTCGGAGACTTCCTCTTTTAACGCGCCCGTCATATCCGCATCGATTCGCATGAATTTATAATGCTGATTGCGCTGCTCCAGCTGGGTGATGAAAGAGGTATCGATCGAGTGGTCCAAGATGACCGCATCCATGCCGGCTTCCTTAAACATACGGATGTACTGACCCTGCTGGTTGACATCCGTAACATAGTATACCGTTTCGCGGGTATCTTTGTACTCGTCCTCCTCCTCTGATCCGCCCTCATCGGCGCTCTCATCCGGGGTGGCATCTTCCACGTCTTCCGCTGCCTCTCCGTCATCTTCCCCGGCATTCTCCGCTTCGGATTCCTCCTCGGCAGCGAGCAGTTCCGGAAGAGTGAGGTACTGGCCGTTGATATCCTTAAAGAGGATATAGTCGTTCATGCGGTCGCAGAACTTTTCGTCCCTCAAGCAGCCGTACTTGATGAACGGGCTGATGTCGTCCCAGTATTTTTCGTAGTCTTCCTTTTCGGTCTTGCACATACCGATGAGCTTATCCGCCACTTTCTTGGTGATGTACTCAGAGATCTTCTGTACAAAGCCGTCATTTTGAAGCGCGCTTCTCGAGACATTGAGCGGCAAATCCGGGCAGTCGATGACTCCTTTTAAGAGCATCAAAAACTCCGGGATGACTTCTTTGATATTGTCTGCGATAAACACCTGGTTGTTGTAAAGCTTTATGACGCCTTCGATGGAGTCATACTCGGTGTTGATCTTCGGAAAGTACAGGATGCCTTTTAAATTGAACGGATAGTCCATGTTTAAGTGGATCCAGAACAGAGGCTCTCTGTAATCCCGAAACACTTCGCGGTAAAAGGTCTTGTACTCCTCCTCCGTGCAGTCGCCGGGCTGCTTTGTCCAAAGCGGCTCCGTGTCGTTGATCGGTACGGGGCGTTTTTCAATTTTTAACTTTTCTGTCCGCGGAGACACCTCGACGTATTCCTTCTCGCCGTCCTCGTTTTCGCGCTCCTCCATCTTGGCTTCTTCCACGATCGTCTCCACGACTACATCCTTCTCTGTCTTTTCCTCCGGGAGGATCGTCTCGTACTGAGGCTCGGCAGTTTCGTTGACGAGATAGATGGGGATCGGCATGAAAGAGCAGTACTTGTCCAGAACTTCCCTTGCACGGTACTCATTGCAGAACTCCAGGCAGTCCTCATTTAAGAACAGCGTGATCGTGGTCCCGACTTCACCGCGGTCCCCGTCGCCCATCTCAAACTCCGTCCCGCCGTCGCAGCTCCAGTGTACCGGCGCGGCATCCTTCTGCCAGGAGAGCGTGTCGATGTGCACCTCATCCGCCACCATAAAGGCGGAGTAGAAGCCCAGGCCGAAATGACCGATGATCTGGTCATCGTTGGCTTTGTCTTTATATTTTTCAAGGAAATCCGCGGCTCCGGAGAACGCGATCTGGTTGATGTACTCATCCAGCTCATCCGCAGTCATACCGAGACCGTTGTCGATGACCTTGATAGTCTTATCGTTGGGATTTACACGGATCTCCACCTTCGGCTCATAGTCGTCCGGGAGCGGATATTCGCCCATCATGTCAAGTTTCTTTAATTTCGTAATGGCATCGCATCCGTTCGAGACCATCTCGCGATAGAAGATGTCACGGTCGGAGTAGAGCCACTTTTTAATGATCGGAAAAATGTTTTCACTGTTAATGGAAAGACTTCCCTGTCTTGTTGTCATAGTTATCACTCCTGTTCATAAATTTATATTTTATCGCAAAAAAATATCCGTACTTTTGCGGAATTTTCTTACTAAATAAAGTATAAATCCGCAGAGTGCAAAAGTCAATAGAAAATTAGCACTCTTTTTGGAAGAGTGCTAACAAATTCGATTTTGGTCTTGCAATCCAAAGAAATTTGTGATATAAAAGCTAGCGGGGTTAGCAAAATAAAAAAGGAGATTTGGTATGGATTATAAGGCAGCGGCAATCGAGTTGCTGCGCATTCAGGCGAAACTGAACCGGCTTAAGGCGATGCAGCAGATGGATGGCTATACGCAGGGGGAGATCTTTGCCCTCGGGTATCTGCACGAAACGGGGCAAGAAGCGAATCCCAAGGATATCGGCAAAGTGATGGCAGTCAGTTCTGCCCGTGTGGCCGTGCTCTTAAACAATATGGAGAAAAAGGGCTGGATCTGCCGTCTTTCGGATCAGTCAGACAACCGGAAGACCCTTGTCGCGATGACAGATCTCGGGGAGGAGATCTTTTTGGAGCGTCAAAGGGAGGTTCTTGACAGCGTAAGCAAGGTTCTGCAGGATCTGGGAGAGGATGACACAAGATCCCTTATCCGCATTCATGAGAAGATATCACAGGATTAAAGAGTCATTGAATGAAAGAACTACCGGATAAAAGAGTCACCGGATAAAAGAGTCACAGGAGAATTTTAAGATGGAACAGGCTGCAGTGTCAGAACGGAAAAGAAGATTGATCTTTGTCAATATCGTGATCAGCTGTATCGCGTCTTCGCTGCTGGCGACGGCGCTGACCACGGCGATGCTGCCGATCACGGAGGACTTAAATGTCCCGGTCACGACAGGGCAGTGGCTTACGAGCGGATATTCCCTCGTGATGGCGATCGTCATGCCGCTCTCCGCATTTTTGATCACCCGGTTTCCGACAAAAAACCTTTACTCGACGGCGATCGCGATCTTTATCGCAGGACTCCTGGTCTCCGGGCTGGCAGTAAACTTTCCGATGATGATGTTCGGGCGGGTGATGCAGGCCTCCGGCGGAGGCATGCTGACCTCTATGGCTCAGGTGATCATCCTGTCAATCTTTCCGGCAGAAAAAAAGGGAACCGCGATGGGGTGGTACGGTCTCTCCATCGGAGCGGCCCCCGTGATCGCACCGACCCTTGCGGGAGTGCTGGTGGATACCGTTGGCTGGAGGATGATCTTTTTCCTCGTAATGATCATCATGATCATCTCTTTTGTTTACTGCCTGCTTGTCTTTTCCAATGTGCTGGAGACGGAAAAGAAAAAGTTCGATATATCTTCGTTTATCATGAGCGCGCTTGCCTTCGGCGGGATCACACTCGGTATTGGCAATATCGGTACGTATAGTTTTGGGAGTGTGATGGTCCTGCTTCCCCTGATCATCGGAATTGTGTTCGCTGCGGTCTTTTCTACAAGGCAGCTGCACATAGACAAGCCGTTTTTGGATGTACGGATTCTAAAAAACAGGGATTATGCGGTCAGTGTGATCGGAAGCATGCTGCTTTATCTAAACGTCTATGGCGGAACTGTCATTTTGCCGCTCTATGTCCAACAGGCGCTGGGCATGTCCGCGACCATTGCTGGGCTTATCACTCTGCCGGGATCGCTGGCTTCAGTGATCGTCAGTCCGTTTGCCGGCAGGATCTATGATAAACTGGGAATGCGGGTGCTGTTTGTCACCGGTGCCGTCGGGCTGCTTATCAGCAACGGTCTGATGATCTTTGTTACGATCGACACCGGGCTGTGGGTGGCGCTTGTACTGAACATTATCCGAAATGCCGCCACAGCATTTATGCTGATGCCGTTAGTCACCTGGGGTGCCAGCACGGTCAGCCTTGCAATGACGTCCCATGCCACGGCACTTTTGACCTCTCTGCGAACGATCGCGGGATCGCTCGGAACAGCGATCTTTGTGGCGGTCATGACGATCGCGTCCGTAAACTACGGCGTGGATACACTTGTCCCCTCGCCCTCGTCCATGCACGGAGTCAATATGGCATTTTTCGGTATGCTGATCTCGGATATTGTCCTGATCGTATTGGCGCTGTGGGGGACGGGAAAGAACAGAAAACCACAGGAACAGATCGTTTAAGCTGTTTTAAAACTACTCCGGTTTTGTTCCGACGATCGTCACCCAGTGCTGGTCAAAGAAGATCGTTCCGTCCTTATCGTAAGGGTCAAATCCGGTCTTTGCACCGCCTGCCATCTCATCGCACAGTTTCTGAGTGATCTCTTCGGCGACCTCTGGGGAGACTTTTGTCACATCGAGCCAATCATCAAGAGAAACGGGTAGATCCTTCTGATCACAGCTGATGACGGAGAGGTCTTCTTTTTTAAAAAGAGCAAGCATTTCCTCCCGGCTGAGCGTTTTTGCATGGGACGGGTCCCGGATCGTCTCCAGTTCGTCCTTTACCTGACGCAGGGATTCCTCCGGCGCTGCCAGATCGACCAGCACCAGACGTCCGCCCGGCTTAAGCACGCGGACCATCTCTGAAAACGGCTTCTCATATTCCGGGATATGGTGGAATGCGAGGCGGCAGAGGGTCATATCAAAGCTTCCTTCCAAAAACGGGAGCGCCCCGGCATCCCCGACTACAAACACCATATTTGCCAGGTTTTTCTTAAAAGCCTCCTGTTTCCCGACCTCCAGCATTTCCGGAGTGGTATCCAGACAGGTGACGGCAGCGGCAGTCTCTGCCAATTCCCGTCCGCAGGCACAGGTTCCCGCAGCCACTTCCAGGATGCTGTCTTCGTCAAGCGGAGAGAGCATCCCGATCATGTGAGCCATGTGTTCACGACGGGACACATTCATCGGTGTGGTGTCAAACGTCTCTGCCTGCTGCGCAAATGATTCGTGTATTTCCTTGATGTTGCTTGCCATAATCTCTTATTTCCTTTCGCAAAAATCTGTTTGATCCTATCTGTTGCTTTTTTGTTGACCATCTGATTATATCACAGCCCGGCAAGGATGAGTAGCATTCAAATTTTATTGGATGAGCAGCATTCAAATTTATGCTTCAAAACAAAAAGAAATCTGTTATACTTAGAGATAAGTAGTCATATACATACAGGAACATCCAAGAACAGGAGTATAAACATGCAGATAAAAGTCGTAAAAGCAGATATTACAAAGTTGGAAGTAGACGCCATAGTAAACGCGGCAAAAAATTCCCTGCTCGGAGGCGGTGGTGTGGACGGAGCCATTCATGAGGCTGCCGGACCCGAGCTGCTTGAAGAGTGCAAAACGCTTGGAGGCTGTGAGACCGGAGAGGCAAAGATTACGATGGGATATAACCTGCCGGCGAAATACGTGATCCATACAGTTGGTCCCGTATGGCGCGGCGGAAAGTACAACGAGCCCAAACTTTTGGCCGACTGTTACAAAAACAGTCTGCGCCTGGCCAAAGAAAAGCGCGTAAGATCGATCGCGTTTCCGGCGATCTCTACGGGGATCTACGAATATCCGAAGCGGGATGCGGCGGAGATCGCGGTGCAGACGATCCGCTCCATGGGCGGAGATTTTGATGATGCTTTTGAGGTTTATTTAGTTGCGCACGATGATGCGACAAGGGATCTTTACAAGGAACTGTTGTCGAAGGATGATTCACCCAAATGAGCGAAGACGTTTAAGTCCGCCTCATAAGGGGTAAATCCGGAAGGGAGATACCATGGAGAACAGAGTGGCAGTGGTAAGTATTATAGTGGAAAACACAGAAGCCGCGGAGCGGATCAATGCAATCCTTCACGAATACAATGAATGTATTATAGGCAGGATGGGAATTCCTTACCGAAAGCGCCAGATCAACCTGATCTGCGTAGCTTTGGATGCATCTCAGAACATAATATCAAGCATGGCCGGCAAGATCGGGGAGCTCGACGGCGTCAGCGTCAAGACTGCATATTCCAGCGCGGTATATCAGGATTAAGGGAGCTGAGATGCAGTATCGCAAGGGATGTGACGGGGAAGATCTGTCCATACTCGCTTATGGATGTATGCGTTTTTCCAAGACAAACGGAAGATTGGACTTAGAAAAGGCCGGGCAGGAGATCAAAGAGGCCATCGATCTCGGCGTCAACTATTTTGACACCGCCTATGCCTATTCCGGAAGCGAGGCACTGATCGGTGAGATCTTTGAGAGACTGGGCAGTCGGAATCAGATCTATATCGCGGACAAGCTGCCGCATTATCTGATCAAATCCGCCTCCCGCTTAGAAAAGATCTTTCAAGAGCAGCTTAAGCGCCTGCGGACGGATCACATCGATTATTATCTCATGCACATGTTGTCCGATACTGAGACCTGGGAGCGCTTAAAAGGTCTCGGCATTGAGGAGTGGATTCGGGAAAAGAAAGAGTCCGGTCAGATCCGTCACATCGGCTTTTCCTACCACGGCAGTCCGGACATGTTCTGCCGACTGGTCGATGCCTACGACTGGGAATTTGCGATGATCCAGTACAATTATCTGGACGAGGATACGCAGGCGGGCAAAAGAGGACTGCACTATGCCCATGAAAAGGGCCTGCCGGTCATGATCATGGAGCCGCTTCGGGGCGGCAAACTCGTGGATCTGCTTCCGGAAGCAGCAAAGCGCAGGATTGCCGAGAATGAGCGGGGCTATTCGGCGGCAGAGTGGTCGTTTCGCTGGCTGTGGAACCAGCCCGAGGTGACATCGGTCCTCTCCGGAATGAATTCTTTGGATATGATCAGGGAAAACGCCGCGATCGCCTCCGATGCCCGGGTAAATGCGTTTGATGATTCTGATTTTGCCCTGCTTCGGCAGGTGAAGGCGGATATCAACCACAGCATGAAGGTGGGCTGTACGGGATGCGGTTACTGCATGCCCTGTCCGCAGGGTGTGGATATCCCCGGCGCCTTCAACGCCTGGAACACACTTTATTCTCAAGGCAAAAGGGCTGCGCGTCTGACCTATATGCAGTGCACGATTTTTCGGCACGATCCGGCCGGCGCCTCGCAGTGTATCGGCTGCGGCGCCTGCGAGCAGCACTGTCCACAGACGATCGAGATCCGCAAAGAGCTTAAAGGTGCTGCCTCGGACCTGGAAAACATTTCTTACCGGGTGATGAAGCGGCTGATCAAATGGTTCCACATCTTTTAATGCGATTCCAGTGGGAAGAGTATCCATGTCAAAGGTTCGAAATGTTCAATTTGACAACATAAGAGCGATCCTGATCTTTCTTGTCGTAATGGGCCATGTCCTCGCCTGGCTCGGGACTTCGCATGATGCCCGGATTCTGTACAATATCATCTTTAGCTTTCATATGCCGGCATTCCTCTTTGTCTCCGGATATTTTGCGAAATTTAATCCGAAAAAGACACTGGCGACCCTGATTCCGCTTTACATTGTATTTCAGCTGATCCAGATCTTTGAGCGGTTCGCGATCATCTGGATCGAAGACGGGCAGGCGCCCGGGCTTTCCATCGATATCTTTACGCCGCAGTGGACGCTCTGGTACCTTCTGGCGCTGATGTTTATGCAGCTTTTGATCCCTGTCTTTGACACGGACAATCGTAAAAGACAGATCGCGTTTATTTGTGTTACGCTGGCTCTGGGATTTCTCATTGGATTTACGCCGGATACAAACAATTTTCTCGCGATCTCAAGGGTGTTTGTCTTCCTTCCGTTTTTTCTTCTGGGCTACTACGAAAAAAAGAACGGTATTTTGCTCTCCATCGGAAGAGACTCCTTTAAGGCGCTGTCCAGGATCTTATCAGCAGCGGCGGGGGTGGCTTTGGTTATCTTCTTCTGTCTGGTCGGGACAGGATTACATTCCTCCTATTTGTATGGAAGGGATGCCTATGTAAACGGCGCGTCAATTCTATGGAGGCTGATCGGATGGGGCTGTGCCTTCCTTTGGATCGTGATCCTGCTCATCTGGGTGCCGAGGCGGCCGCTGGGATATGTCGGCACGATCGGAAAGAATACGCTCGGCATCTATCTGCTTCATCCACTGATCATCCTGATCCTGTCACAGACACCGCTTCGAGGATGGATCGGACAGCATCTGCTGCTTCTGGTCATTTTCTCCGCGCTTATCACACTGGCTCTTTCGTGGAATGGATTTGAACGGACGATTCGCAGGATCCGGATTCCTATTAAGAATTTATAAAAATATTGTTTTTTTATTTTTCTTGTCGTATACTCGTAAAGAAAATGATAGCAGTTACTATTAAGGATATTATATGAGCAATTCTGATTTCTATAAACTTGGGATCGATATTGGTTCCACCACTGTAAAGATAGTCATTTTGGACAGGGAGGACAATCTCCTGTTCTCCGATTATGAACGCCATTTCGCGAACATCCGCGAGACATTGTCCGACTTGGTAAAAAAAGCATACGATAAGCTTGGCCAGCTCACGGTCTGTCCTATGATCACCGGCTCCGGGGGCTTAACCCTGGCAAAGCATTTGGAAGTGCCGTTTGTTCAGGAAGTGATCTCCGTGTCCACAGCGCTGCAGCACTATGCGCCGCAGACAGACGTGGCTATTGAACTCGGAGGCGAGGACGCCAAGATCATCTATTTTGAGGGCGGCAACGTAGAACAGCGCATGAACGGCATCTGCGCGGGCGGTACCGGTTCGTTTATCGACCAGATGGCCTCCCTGATCCAGACAGATGCCAGCGGCCTTAACGAGTATGCGAAGGATTACAAGGCTTTGTATCCCATCGCAGCCCGTTGTGGTGTGTTCGCAAAGACAGATATCCAGCCCCTGATCAATGAGGGCGCTACGAGGGAAGATCTGTCCGCATCTATCTTTCAGGCGGTTGTCAATCAGACGATCAGCGGCCTGGCCTGCGGAAAGCCGATCCGAGGCCATGTGGCTTTCTTAGGCGGCCCGCTGCACTTTTTATCCGAGCTTCGGACCGCGTTTATCCGCACCTTAAAGCTGGACGATGAGCATGCGATCCTGCCGGAGAATTCACATCTCTTTGCCGCGATCGGTTCCGCTATGAACTATCAGGAGGACACGCAGGTCACGATGGAGGATCTGATGGGGAAGCTCTCCTCCGAACTCCACATGGAATTTGAGGTAGAGCGCTTAGATCCCCTGTTTGCGGATCAGTCCGCTTACGACGCTTTTTCTGAGCGCCACGGCGCTGCAACGGTTCAAAAAGGAGACCTGTCCTCTTATAAAGGGAACTGTTATCTCGGCATCGATGCCGGATCCACGACGACAAAGGTGGCGCTCGTGGGAGAGGACGGCACGCTGCTCTACTCTTTTTACAGCAACAACAACGGAAGCCCGCTTGCGACTTCCATCGAATCTTTAAAAGAGGTCTACAGCATGCTTCCGGAGGAAGCACAGATCGTCTCTTCGTGTTCCACCGGATATGGAGAGGCTCTTGTAAAGGCTGCTCTCATGCTGGACGAGGGAGAAGTGGAGACGATCGCCCACTACACGGCGGCCGCGTTTTTTGATCCCGAGGTGGACTGCATCCTTGATATCGGCGGACAGGATATGAAATGTATCCGCATCAAGGATAATACGGTGGACAGCGTACAGCTCAACGAGGCCTGTTCCTCCGGCTGCGGCTCCTTTATCGAGACGTTTGCGAAATCGTTAAACTATTCGGTCGAGGATTTTGCGAAAGAGGCACTGTTTGCTGAGCATCCGATCGACCTTGGCACCCGATGTACGGTATTCATGAATTCAAAGGTAAAACAGGCGCAGAAGGAGGGCGCGACCGTTGCAGATATCTCTGCAGGTCTGGCCTACTCCGTCATCAAGAACGCGTTGTTTAAGGTCATCAAGCTGTCCGACCCGGATCAGCTTGGAAAGCATATCGTCGTTCAGGGCGGGACGTTCTACAACGACGCCGTGCTTCGCAGCTTCGAGACGATCTCCGAGCGGGATGCCGTCCGACCGGACATTGCCGGCATTATGGGCGCGTTCGGCGCCGCACTGATCGCGAAGGAGCGCTATGAAGGGCAGCCCTCCACCATGCTCTCCATCGATGAGATCAACAACCTCGAGTTTTCCACGAAGCTCGCCCGGTGCGGGCGCTGCACGAACAACTGCCTGCTCACGATCAACCGCTTTTCCGGCAACCGCCAGTTTATCACCGGCAACCGCTGTGAGCGCGCGTTTGGGGAAGAAAAGAATAAGGAACAGATCCCCAATCTGCTTGAGTTCAAACTGCAGCGATACTTTGACTACGAGCCGCTTTCCGAGGAAGAGGCTTCGCGCGGGATCTTAGGAATCCCCCGCGTGTTAAATATCTATGAGGACTTTCCGTTCTGGGCCGTTTTATTTAAAGAGCTTAAATTCCGCCTGATCGTATCCCCTACGTCCAGCCGTGCGATCTATGAGATGGGCATTGAGTCCATTCCGAGCGAATCGGAGTGCTATCCGGCCAAGCTGGCTCATGGTCATATTTCCTGGCTTATACATGAGGGGATCAAGACGATCTTTTATCCGTGCATCCCTTATGAGCGCAACGAGTTTACGGAAGCCGGCAATAACTATAACTGTCCGATCGTTACCTCCTACGCGGAGAACATCAAGAACAATGTTGACGAGATCAACCGCGGCGAAGTGCGGCTGATCCACCCGTTCCTCGCGCTGACTGACGAAGAGATCGTGACGAAACGGCTCGTTGAAGTCTTAAGGGAAGAGTTTGATATAGAAGAAGCGGAGAGCGCTCCGGCCATCCACGCTGCATGGAAGGAGCTTTCGGTCGCCCGTGAAACCATGCGGAAAAAAGGAGAAGAGACGCTTCAATGGATGAAGGATACCGGGCATCGCGGCATTGTGCTGGCCGGACGTCCGTATCACGTTGATCCGGAAATCAATCACGGCATCCCGGAGCTTATCACGTCCTATGGGTTTGCGGTATTGACGGAGGACTCCGTCTCGCATTTAAATCAGGTGGAACGGCCGCTCATTGTTCTGGATCAGTGGATGTACCACTCGAGACTGTATGCGGCCGCCCAGTTTGTCAAGACGCAGGATAACTTAGATCTCATCCAGCTCAATTCGTTCGGCTGCGGGCTCGATGCGATCACGACCGACCAGGTCAGCGACATTCTGACAAAGTCAGGTAAGATCTATACCTGCTTAAAGATAGATGAGGTCAATAACTTAGGCGCGGCAAGGATCCGTATCCGTTCGCTGATCGCGGCGATCCGCACGCGGGAAAAACAGTGCTGCGACCGTGAGATCGTGCCGGCAAGCTATGACCGCGCCGTCTTCACCGAGGAGATGCGAAAGACCTATACGATCCTCGCGCCGCCCATGTCGCCGATCCATTTTGAACTGCTCGAGCCGGCATTCCGCGCGGCCGGGTACCATATTGAGATCCTCGGCAACGAGACCAGAGACGCGATCAACGCGGGCTTAAAGTATGTCAACAATGACGCCTGCTTCCCGACGCTGGTTACGGTCGGGATGTTCATGGACGCGATCGAATCCGGGAAGTACGATGTCGACCATCTGGCTCTCATCATGACACAGACCGGCGGCGGCTGTCGTGCGTCAAACTATGTCGGCTTTATAAGACGTGCTCTCGAGAGGGCGGGCTACCCGCAGATTCCTGTGATCTCGCTTAACCTCTCGGCGCTCGAGAGCAATCCGGGCTTTAAGATCACGCTGGCCCTTGCACAGCATGCCCTCTACGCGCTCGTGTTTGGAGATATCCTGATGAAGTGCATCTACGCCACCCGTCCTTACGAGGCGGTCGAGGGATCTACGAACGAGCTGCACCGCAAATGGGTAAAGATCATTTCGGACTTTGTGGGACAGGATCACCTTTTAAGTCACCGGAAGTACTGCAGGTACTGCCGTGAGATGGTGAAGGACTTTGACAACCTGCCCCGCAGGGATATCGTGAAGCCGAAAGTCGGCATCGTCGGCGAGATCCTGGTGAAGTTCATGCCGATGGCGAACAATGATCTGGCGGTACTGCTGGAAAGCGAAGGCGCCGAGCCTGTGTGTCCCGACCTGATCGACTTCTTCCTGTACTGTTTCTATAATACGAAATTCAAGGCCGATCATCTCGGCTTTAAAAACAGGAGCTGGCGGACCGCCCGATGGGGGATCCGCGGAACGGAGCTGCTGAGACGGCCGGCCAATAGGGCATTAAAGAAGAGTAAGCATTTTATCCCGGCTTCCAGCATCTATGAGACTGCGGAGAACGCGCAAAGCATAGTCTCTCTTGGCAATCAGACCGGAGAGGGATGGTTCTTAACCGGAGAAATGGTCGAACTGATCAACAACGGCGTCAACAATATCGTGTGCTGTCAGCCGTTTGCCTGTCTGCCGAACCACATTGTCGGCAAGGGGGTTATAAAGGAGATTCGCCGACAGTATCCGAAGTCCAACATCGTTGCGATCGATTTTGATCCCGGCGCCAGCGAAGTCAACCAGTTAAACCGGATCAAGCTGATGCTGTCGACGGCACAAAAGAACCTTCAAAAACAATAAACCCCAAAAAGCATCAAAATAACAAAGGACCGGGCAGCATGATCTGCCCGGCCCTTTAAGATTCCGATTGTTTTTAGGATTCCGATTATTTTAAGGATTCTGATTATTATTAGCTGATATAACAGAGCTATAGAAAATGCTATTCCGCAGGTACGGACGCATCCCGCTGCATATCCAGCTTCCGGTTCCGGAAATAGAGAGCGATATCGATCGTGATCTCCACAATATTTAAGAGATAGAAGATGAGTCCGAGGTAAAACAGCCAGTCAAGCCCGGTCCCCGCACTGATCTGAAGTATCTTGCGTGTGATCCCGAAGATATATCCAACCCAGACAAAGAGTTCGAAACTTAAGCTCTTTCCCTTTGCCGTCCGGGATTTGACAGATTTGTAGATTGAGATCGGCCACGAGATCCCGAAACAGATGATCATCAAAGCCTCAAATAAATTGATCCATAAATACATAGCATTTTCCTCTCTTTTTCATCGTATTGTGGTAAAGTCTCCTTAAGAGAATATACTCAAATTTTTGAACCTGTCAAGAGTCGTATCACTTTCTTTTTTTGAGGAGCGTTGACAAAGAAATCCCTCAGTGATTATAATCAAATAAGATTTTTAAAAATGGCGGGAGAACTTTATGCGTTTACTTGACCGAATGGAGCGGAAAATCGGAAAACATCCGATCACGGGACTGATGCGTTACGTGATCGCCTGCTATATAGTCGGATATATTTTTCTCTATATCCGTCCGGAGATCTTAAACTGGCTGACACTTGAGCCTTTTTTGATCTTTCATTATGGGCAGGCGTGGCGGCTGATCTCGTGGGTGCTGATCCCGCCGACCAACTCCAATATTATTTTTGTCGTGATCATGCTGATCTTATACTATCAGCTCGGCACGACACTGGAGAGGACCTGGGGCGCGTTCCGCTTTAATGTATATATATTCAGCGGTGTCATCTTCACGATCCTCGGCGCGCTGGTCCTGTATGTGATCTACGGGGTCAACGTACCGGTCTCATTTGGAGGAAGCTTCAGCACGTTCTACATCAACATGTCCATCTTTTTGGCCTTTGCGGTCGCTTTTCCGGATATGAAGATCATGTTGTATTTTTTCATTCCGATCAAGATGAAGTGGATGGGACTCGTGTATGCTGTCCTGCTCGTGTACGAGTTTATAAGAGCCGGATCGCTTGCCGGGAGAGTGGCGATCGTCGCTTCCCTTGTCAGCTTCCTGATCTATTTTTTGGCAACGCGGAATTTCAAGAGGTTTTCGCCGAATGAGGTGAGGCGACGAAATAACTATAAACGTGCGGTGAACGGGACTTCCAATGGGAGAAGTGCGCGCAGAATGTCCCGCAGTTCCTCCCGGAATACGACCCGTAACAATGCCGGCAACGCAGCCGGCAATGCGTCCGGAAGCAATCCGCAGAGTTATTCCCGCCAGGGCGGGGCACCGATCCACAAGTGCGCGATCTGCGGCCGCACGGAACTCGATGATCCGAACCTGACCTTCCGGTATTGCTCTAAGTGCAACGGAAATTATGAATACTGTCAGGATCACCTTTTTACGCATAAGCATGTACAATAAAAGAAGTAAGGGAGTATTTTTATGGAACAGGAACCTGTCTCAAGAAATTTTATAGAGCAGATCATTGACCGCGACATCGCAGACGGAGACTGTGAGGAGGTCTGTACGCGGTTCCCTCCGGAGCCGAACGGATATCTTCACATCGGGCACGCCAAGTCAATTCTTTTAAACTACGGGCTGGCAGAGGAATATCACGGAAAGTTCAACCTGCGCTTTGACGATACGAATCCGACGAAGGAAAAGGAAGAGTTTGTGGATTCCATCCTGGCTGACGTCGCCTGGCTCGGCGCGGACTGGGAGGATCGTCTGTATTACGCGTCCGATTATTTTGAGCAGATGTACGAGGCTGCGATCAAGCTGATCAAAAAGGGAAAGGCCTATGTGTGCGACCTGACAGCCGACGAGATCCGGGAGTACCGCGGCACGCTTACTGAGCCCGGCAGGGAAAGCCCCTACCGCGACAGAAGCGTAGAGGAAAATTTAGAACTGTTTGAAAATATGAAAAACGGCGTCTACGCCGACGGCGAAAAAGTGCTTCGCGCGAAGATCGACATGGCCTCTCCGAACATGAACATGCGAGACCCCGTGATCTACCGTGTGGCGCATATGAGTCATCACCGGACCGGTGACACCTGGTGCATCTATCCGATGTACGATTTTGCGCATCCGCTCGAGGATGCCTTTGAGGGAGTCACGCACTCCATCTGTACGCTTGAATTTGAGGATCATCGTCCGCTCTACGACTGGGTCGTGCGCGAGGTGGAGTTTGTTCATCCGCCAAAACAGATCGAGTTTGCGAAGCTGTATCTGACCAATGTTGTGACCGGCAAGCGATACATTAAAAAGCTGGTGGAAGAAGGTATCGTGGACGGCTGGGACGACCCCAGGCTCGTCACGATCGCCGCTCTTAAACGGAGAGGATTTACGCCCTCCTCGATCCGCACCTTTGTCGATCTGTGCGGAGTATCAAAGAGGGACAGCTCTGTAGAATACCCGATGTTAGAGTACTGCATCCGGGAGGACTTAAAGATGTCGGCGCCGCGCGTCATGGCAATTTTAGATCCGATCAAACTCGTGCTCGACAATTATCCGGCAGATCAGACGGAGGAGCTTCCCGCGGACAACAATCCGGAAAATCCCGAGATGGGCACCCGCCAGCTTCCCTTCAGCCGTGAGGTATGGATCGAGCGGGAGGATTTTATGATCGAGCCGCCGAAAAAATACCGCCGGCTCTATCCGGGCAATGAAGTGCGTCTGATGTATGCTTACTTTGTCACCTGCACCGGATATGAGACGGATGAGGACGGCAATGTGACCGTAGTCCATGCGACATACGATCCTGAGAGCCGGGGCGGCGACAGCCCGGACGGACGTAAGGTGCGCGGGACGATCCACTGGGTGGATTGCCGGAATGCCGTACAGGCAAGTGCACACCTTTACGAAAATATCATCGATGAGGAGCAGGGAGTCTACAACGAGGACGGCAGTCTCAACCTGAATCCAAACTCTCTTACAGTAATAGACAGCTGCTATATAGAGCCTTCTCTGAGAGATGCGAAGGCGTATGACCGGTTCCAGTTCGTCCGTAATGGATACTTCTGTGTGGATGCGAAGGATACAACGTTAGATCATCTCGTGTTCAACCGTATCGTTTCGCTTAAAAGCTCATATAAACTGCCGGCACAGACCTAAAAAAAGAGGAGTAGGTCAACACTTATTCTTCGTCAAGGCCTAAGGGCCAGTCTTCATCCCCCAGCAGATAGGGCAGGAAGTATTCCACCTGCTTGTACCACCAGGGCCAGTCATGTGTGACGTCCTGCCCCCAGAGGTCGACCCAGACCGGAATGTCTTTCTCCGCGCAGATGTCCCGCATCTGATAGACAGTCTCGGGATATTCCCAGTTCCCCTGCCCGCAGCAGATCACAGCGCGCTGCCTGCGGTAGACCTTCATATAGGGATGATCCTCCGACAGGTTCGGAAGATAATCAACCGGAGAGTTTAAGTAGACCCAGTTATCCGAATAATCGCCGAATCCGGGCTCGGAGCTGAACGTTCCGCTTAAGGAAAGCAGCCCGTTAAACAGAAACGGAAAGCGGAAGTAGAGGTTCGCGGCGTGGGTGGCGCCCATGGCACAGCCGAACGCTATGATACCGACTTCTCCTTCCCAGCCATTGCGCTCGCGGGCGATCCTGGTCAAAAACGGAACGACCTCCTCGGTGATGTATTTGATCCACTTTTCATGGCGAAGGATGCGCTCGTGCGGGTCTCCAAAGGCGGAATAGGTCTCCGCATCGATGGGGTCGATCCCGCATACCATCAATTCCCCCGCATCGATCCAGGGTGCAAAATAGTCCACCATGTTGAAATTCTCAAAATCAAAGTAGCGTCCGTCCTGACCGGGAATATACAGGACCGGGCGGCCTGCATGTCCCCAGATCCCGCACTCCATATTGCGCTCGAGCGCCGGACTGTAGTTCTTAAAATATTGGGTTTCCATAAGATACACCTCCGAACCTTTCCATATGTCTTTTACTATAGCACGTAAAGCAGGGATTGGCAATTGGATCAAGCCCGAAAAAATCGCACAAAATCGCGGAAATAAAGCCTCTTTCGGGGCCTGGTTTTTCTTGACAAAAAAAATAGATATTGATAGAATAAAAAATGTTTGAAAAAGGAACGCAAGGGAGGATATGCTTGTGAACAGAAGACAGGTACTTTCACTTTTAGTTGAAAACACACCGGGTGTGGTCAGCCGCATTTCCGGCCTTTTCAGCCGTCGTGGTTTCAACATTGACGGGTTTTCTGTCGGTGTGACAACAGACTCCAGATATACGAGAGTCACGGTCGTAGCCACAGGGGATGAGCTTGTGCTCGAACAGATCGAAAACCAGCTCTCCAAGCTCGAAGATGTCATCGACATCAAAGTGTTAAAGGACGGGGAGTCTGTCGAGAGAGAGCTTATCCTTGTAAAAGTCTCTGCCAAACCGGAGGACCGTCAGGCGCTTTATGCCATAGTCGATATCTTTCATGGCAAAGTTTCCGATGTCAGCAAGACTTCCATGATCATTGAAATGACCGGCGAGTGGAGAAAGATCGACGCATTTCTTGACCTGCTTCAGGAATATGAGATCTTAGAACTTGCCCGGACCGGGATGACAGGCTTAAGCAGAGGCGATGAGGACGTTATTAAATTATAATAAAATAAATTAATATGGAGGGTTTTACCATGGCAGAAGCAAAAATCTATTATCAGGAAGATTGTAATCTCTCTGCGCTGGAGGGAAAAAAGATCGCGATCATCGGTTACGGCAGCCAGGGGCATGCACATGCGCTGAACTTAAAAGAGTCAGGCTGTGATGTCATCGTCGGACTGTATGAGGGCAGCAAGTCCTGGGATAAGGCAAAAGAGCAGGGCATGGATGTCTACACCACAGCGGAGGCCGCGAAGCAGGCTGACATCATCATGATCCTTATTAACGATGAGAAGCAGGCTGATATGTACAAAAATGATATTGAGCCGAACCTCGAGGCCGGCAATATGCTGATGTTCGCGCACGGCTTTAACATTCATTACGGATGTATCATCCCGCCGGCAGACGTGGATGTCACCATGATCGCTCCGAAGGGACCGGGCCACACCGTCCGTTCCGAGTATCTGGCAGGCAAGGGCGTACCGTGCCTGATCGCTGTGGAACAGGATGCGACCGGAAAGGCTCAGGAGCTGGCTTTAGCATACTCTCTGGGTATTGGCGGCGCACGTGCCGGTGTCCTTGAGACCACGTTCCGCGTTGAGACTGAGACGGATCTCTTTGGTGAGCAGGCAGTGCTCTGCGGCGGCGTCAGCGCTTTGATGCAGGCAGGTTTTGAGACGCTGTGTGAGGCTGGCTATGATCCGCGCAACGCCTACTTCGAGTGCATTCATGAGATGAAGCTTATTGTTGATCTGATCTATCAGTCCGGTTTTGCCGGAATGCGTTACTCTATCTCCAACACTGCTGAGTACGGCGACTATGTCACCGGTCCCAAGATCGTCACGGATGAGACCAAGAAGGCAATGAAGGAGATCCTTCATGACATTCAGGACGGCTCGTTTGCGAAAGAGTTCCTTCTCGAGATGTCCCCGGCCGGCCGCGAAGTCCATTTCCGCGCAATGCGCAAGCAGGCGAGTGAGTCTCCGGCTGAGATCGTCGGTGCGGAAGTCCGCAAGCTCTACAGCTGGAGCAACGATGATAAATTGATCAACAACTGATATGATACTAGGAACCGAAAGTCAGAAAACGGATACTTGTATCCGGTTTTCTGAGTTTTGGGACCGAACAAATCCGAGTAAGGAGCCCGATAGGGCGGATTACGAGGAGTTGCAGGATTTCGAGAGCACGAAGTGCGGAGAAATCCGTGGTATCATATCACAGTATATAAAAACCTTGGAGTGGCATGGCAGCTTGGCCATACCACTCTTTTTCAAAAAAGGAGAAAAAAGTGGGAAAGATATTTCGGTTTCACTCCGATGTGGATACGGATCAGATCATTGCGTCCCAGTATCTGCTCTATCCGACGATCGAGGAGATGAAAGTTCATACGTTTGAGTCCTTAGACCGCGACTTTGCTGCCAAGGTACAGCCGGGTGATTTTGTTGTGGCGGACGAGAATTTCGGCTGCGGCTCTTCCAGAGAGCAGGCACCGAGTGTTTTAAAAGCCCTCGGCGTTCAGGCGATCATTGCCAAATCGTTCGCGCGTATCTTTTACCGCAATGCCATCAATATCGGGCTTCCGGTCATCGTCTGCAAGGATCTCTATGACGCGGTGGAGACAGGGGATGAGATGGAACTGTTCATGACAGATGGGGTCGCCCGCGTAAACGGGCAGGAGTTTGAATGCACGAAGCTTCCGCCCTATATGCAGGGGATCTTAGACCAGGGCGGCCTGATCGCGTCTCTGAACAGGGAGGTGGACTGACATGGGAATGACAATGGCCGAAAAGATCATCGCTGCAGCTGCAGGCGAGAGTGAAGTGAGAGCCGGTGACATTCACACAGTCGAGCTCGACCGGCTTATGAGCAACGACGGAACCACACATCTGACCATCGACATGTACAACGAGCTTAAACATCCGCACATCGCCGATGTGGACAAGCTCGTGTGGATCGTCGATCACAATGTGCCTTCCGACAGCACGAAGACCGCGGCTTCCCACAAAAAAATGAGAGATTTTGCCAGAGAGCACGGCATCACATATTACGAAGGAGAGGGCGTCTGCCATCAGATCATGATGGAGAACCATGTCCGCCCCGGGGAGTTGATCTTCGGCGCGGACAGCCACACCTGCGCGTATGGTGCGCTCGGCGCGTTTGGCACCGGCGTGGGCTGTACCGATTACCTCTACGCCATGGTCACCGGTACATCCTGGGTGCTCGTTCCGGAGACGATCCGCTTTACACTCAACGGACAGCTTCCCGAGGGAGTTTATGCCCGGGATCTGATCCTTACGATCATCGGACGGATCGGGGCAAACGGGGCCAACTATAAGGCGATGGAATTTGTCGGAGAAGGCGTAAAAACACTTACTATGAGTGACCGGATCGCCATCTGCAACCTCTGTGTGGAGGCCGGCGCCAAGACTGCTCTGATGGAAGTGGATGACGTCGCCATGGAATACTTAAATGAGCACGGACGAGAGCCCAAACATATCTTTTCAAGCGATCCGGATGCGGTGTTTGCAGACGAGTATGAGGTCGACCTGTCGCAGATCACGCCGATCGTTGCAAAACCTCATTTTGTCGACAATGTGGTCAATGCGAAAGAATGTGTCGGGACCAAGATAGACGAGGCCTTTCTCGGCTCCTGCAATAACGGGCGCATCGAGGATCTGCGTGTCGGAGCCGAACTCATAAAAGGAAGAAAGGTGCATCCGCTGGTTCGATTTCTCGTCGTGCCGGCCAGTCAGGCCGTCTATGAGCAGGCGCTTGACGAGGGCCTGATCGAGACATTTTTGGAGGCCGGTGCCATCGTGATGAATGCGAACTGCAGCGTCTGCTGGGGAAGCTGTCAGGGTGTGATCGGAGACGGTGAGACCTTGATCAGCACCGGAACCCGTAATTTTAAAGGGAGAGCAGGTCCTCCCGATTCCTTTGTATATCTTGCTTCCGCAGCCACAGTTACTGCCTCGGCGATCGCCGGGGAGATTGCTACAGCGGATATGATTTAAGCGCGATTCAAAAAGCGAGGAGATTTTTATGGAACAAATAAACGGCAGAGTATGGGTCCTTGGAGATGACATCGATACCGATATCATCATGCCCACGGAATATCTTGCCCTCAAATCTGTCGAGGACATGAAGCCTTATGCTTTTTCTCCGCTGCGCCCCGAATTGGCGGAGCAGTTAAAGCCGGGCGATATCATCGTGGCCGGAAAGAATTTCGGCTGCGGCTCTTCACGGGAACAGGCGCCGGAAGTGATAAAGGCATTAGGAATCTCGTGTGTCATCGCAAAATCCTATGCGAGGA
This sequence comes from Lachnospiraceae bacterium, assembly GCA_020860755.1. Classification (GTDB taxonomy): domain Bacteria; phylum Bacillota; class Clostridia; order Lachnospirales; family Lachnospiraceae; genus Eubacterium_I. The sequence goes on along the minus strand of JAJBTQ010000033.1, from coordinate 31,562 downwards.
TCTTCTTCCGCAATTCGATCAACAACGGCCTGCTTTTGATCGAAAATGATCAGATCCAGGCGGATGTGAAAGAGGGAGACGAGATCCAGGTGAATGTGGGGAGCAGCATCATACTGGGCGGCAAAGAGTATGACATTACGCCTCTGCCTGAGGATCTGCTGGAGATCATTAAAGAAGGCGGGCTTGTGAGCGCAATGCGAAAACGAAACGGGCAGGCATAGGATTGATATTAAAACAATTTATACTATAATAATTATGTTATAATAATTATCTATAGAAGGAGATTCGAAGGAGATTCCTCTATGGCACATACCATGATAGAAAAGATCATCGGCCGCAACAGCAATGTGGGCCGCGATGTCTCTCCCGGAGAGATCGTCACGGTAGACGTTGACCGGGTCATGATCCATGATATCTTTATCCCGTTTGTCGTTGAAAAATTCGACGAGATGGGCTTTCAACAGATCTGGGATCCGGATAAGACCGTTCTCATCTACGATCATCTGGTCCCTGCGAGCCAGGTGGATGACACGCGCCATTTCCGGATCGGCAACGAGTTTGCCGCAAAATACGGGATGAAAAACGTACACCGTTCCGATGGGATCTGTCATCAGCTTATGACAGAGGCGGGCTATGTGCGTCCGGGAGACATCGTCTTCGGAACAGACAGCCATACGACTACCTACGGCTGTGTCGGAGCATTTTCCACCGGCATCGGTTACACGGAGATGGCTGGGATCTTAGGTACCGGTCAGCTCTGGATCCGCGTGCCGGATACGATAAAGATCACGATCGACGGGGAGCTTCCATCCAATGTCTCCTCCAAGGATGTGATCCTTGCGATCATAGGAGATCTCGGGGCGGATGGCGCGACTTACCAGGCCCTGGAATTCCACGGAAGTACAGTACATCAGATGACGATCGCGAGCCGCATGACCATGTCGAACATGGCGGTGGAGGCGGGGGCAAAATGCGCCCTGTTCGCGCCGGATGAGAAGACGGCTGAGTACTGCGGGATCAAATTGACGGAAGAACAAAGAGATCTCATCGCGGATGAGGATGCGTCTTATATCAGGGAGATTACCTATCAGGCCGAAGATTTTGTCCCGGTGATGGCGTGTCCTTCGCAGGTGGACAACATCCATCCGGTATCAGAACTTGTGGGGAAGAAGATTGATCAGGTGTTTTTGGGCTCCTGTACGTACGGGCGCCTGGAGGACTTAATGGCTGCCGCCGCGATCCTTGAAGGGAAAAAGGTGGCTCCGTTCGTGAACCTGATCGTCACACCGGCCAGCCGCAAGATTTTTGAGGAGGCGGTCGCAAACGGCACGATCAAGACGCTCGTGGAGGCAGGCGCGCAGGTGACCCATCCGGGCTGCGGCCTTTGCTGCGGCCGGACCGGAGGCATCTTAACCGACGGGGAGTGTGTGGTCGCCACGAATAACCGGAATTTTCTCGGCAGAATGGGAACCGCAAACGTAGAGATCTACCTTGCATCCCCAAAGACCGCGGCGCTTTGCGCCGTTGCGGGAGAGATTGTCAGCGCATAGAGGAGGATGGCAATGCAAGTGTTATATAAAAATACCAGAAATGCCTCTGAAAAAGTGACGGCTTCACAGGCCATCTTAAACGGTCTGGCAAATAACGGAGGCCTGTATGTCCCCGACGTGATCCCTGATCTCGGTCTGTCCGTTGAAGAACTTTCGAATATGACTTACAAGGAGACAGCTTATGCTGTCATGAGCAAATTTCTGACAGATTTTACGGAAGAGGAATTAAAGCAGTGCATTGACCGGGCTTACAATGACAAGTTCGATACACCCGAGATCGCGCCGCTCGTCTGCGTGGATGACACTTACTATCTGGAACTGTTCCACGGAGCGACGGCTGCCTTTAAGGATATGGCCCTCTCCATTCTTCCCCATCTGATGATCACATCCGCGCGGAAAAATCACGTGACAAACGAGATCGTGATCTTAACCGCTACCTCCGGGGATACCGGAAAAGCCGCGCTTGCCGGTTTTGCGAACGTAGAGGGGACAAGGATCGTTGTATTTTATCCGAAAGACGGAGTAAGCCCCATTCAGGAGAGACAGATGATCACCCAGCAGGGGGACAATACGCTTGTCGTCGGAATCCGGGGGAATTTTGATCAGGCTCAGACCGGTGTGAAAAAAATGTTTTCGGATCCGGAACTGAACAAAGAATTAAACCGGGCGGGCTTTCAGTTTTCATCCGCCAATTCCATAAATATCGGAAGGCTGGTCCCGCAGATCGTCTATTATGTTCATGCCTGGGCGAAGCTTTTTGCCTGCGGCGAGATTTCTGCGGATGATACGATCAATGTTGTGGTTCCGACCGGAAACTTTGGAAATATCCTTGCCGCATACTACGCCGGACTTATGGGAGTCCCGATCGACCGGCTGATCTGCGCCTCGAATGAGAATAAAGTCCTGTACGACTTTTTTACGACCGGAGTTTATGATAAGAACCGCAAGTTTATCCTCACATCATCGCCTTCCATGGATATTTTGATCTCCAGCAACTTAGAGAGGCTGATCTACCGCATTGCCGGAGAGGACGCTGAAAAGAACGCAGCCTTGATGAGTCAGCTTGGCGAGACCGGCACCTATGCGATCACGCCAAAGATGAGAGAGCAGCTTGCTGTATTTTACGGCAACTTTGCAGACGAAGAGGAGACAAGAGAGATGATCCGGGAGCTCTTTACGGACACCGGATATTTGATTGATCCGCACACGGCTGTCGCTGCCGCGGTTTATCGAAAATACAGGGACGAAACGGGCGATGAAAAGCCCGCGGTGCTCGCCTCTACGGCAAGCCCGTTTAAGTTTACGAGAAGTGTCCTTTGTGCCCTTGACGATGAGCAGGACGAGCTGACAGACATGGAAATGATCGATGTACTCGCAGGGCTTACCGGCCTTACAATTCCTCGGCCGATCGAGGAGATAAGATCCGCTCAGATTGTCCACTCGACTGTCTGTGATGTGGATGAGATGGAGTCTGTTGTACGACAATTCTTACAGATTGGAGAACAGAAATGACATATTTGCTCTCAACATTTGATTTCAGCACGATTGGATTTATGACGATATTTGACTTTATCATCGTAATCTACGGTGCCTATTCTGTCTATGCGGCACGTCAGATGATAAAGACAAATGAACCACCGCAGTGGCTGATCGCGAAGGATGATATCGGCCGCGTGCAGAAGCCGGCACAGTTTTGCTCTGAGATGTACCCGAAGACAATGCTGTTTGGGATCATCTGCATGGCCTATGGCATCTATGGCCTGATCGAGTGGTACTATATCCAAAGGGATTTTTGGGAAGCCTTCGGCGTTACGATATTTGTCCTTGCCCTGATCTGGTTCATCATTACGTTACAAAATACCAAGAGGAGATATATCCAAAAATAAGGAGCTTATATGTATCGTTTAATATTATTGGACGATGAAGAATTTGTGATAAAAGGGATTCAAAAAGTATACGACCTGCCAAAATATGGATTTGAGGTGGCGGGCGCGTTTACAAGTCCGATCGATGCATTGGAACATTTCGAGGAGCTTGAACCGGATCTCGTGATCACGGATGTCAAGATGCCGGCTATGGATGGGCTGGAGTTTGCGGGTGAAGTAAAAAAGCTCTATCCCGATATCGAGGTCGTAATCTTAAGCGGCTACGACGATTTTTCCTATGCGCAGGCAGCGGTCAAGCTCGGCGTAAGCGACTATCTCTTAAAGCCGATCAAGCGGGACGACTTTATCGCCATGCTTACCCGCATGTACGATAAGATCGAGGAAAAACGTCTGCATGAGACTTCCTATCAGGCTTTGGAGCAGCTGGTCGAAGACAACTTCGTTGAACTGGTTAACCGCTTTTATCTGAGGCTTGCCGAGGACAATTATTTTGATGAGCATCTCTATGAGGCGATCAAAGACCGGGGTTTGAGTGATTTCAAGGATGAAGATTTTTTGCTGATCAAGATGGACATGGGTCAGGTTTCCACTGTGGGAGACTATATGTCTGAGATCGGCAGGATCATTCAGGAGATTGAGATGACGCTCTTGGATTACGGAAAGGTGTTTTCCTTCTGGTCGGATGAGAGTCTTTACGTAGTAGTATACGATCTGAATACGGAACAGTACGAGGAGATCTGTGACAGCGTGAGCGCCTTAGCGGAGACTGCGCGCTTCCGCGACTTTTCTTTCTCCATCGGATTCAGCGATATTTTCCGGGGACTTGAGAATCTGTTTTTTGCATATGCGGACTGCGTAAGGCAGATCTTTTTCCAGGAGGCCAATATTGATACCGCGTCCGAGGCAGAAACATTGGAGAGTCGGGCGGTTAACGTCACGCTTCCCTATTCCGAGATAGAAAAGCTGTTCCAGGCGATCTCCCTTAATGATGAGGACGGGATTAATGCCTCACTCGATCAGATCTATGTGATTCCGGAGCAGGATATCCCAATCGTATCGAGAGATTATGTGTCAAGTATTACCTTTTTGATCCGGCTTCGAATCTATCAGACGCAGGGCCGTTACAGTGCGGAAGAAGAGATCGTAAAAAGAGAGCATTTAGACCTACGCAGGATCAGCCGGGAATGTCCGACGCTGGAAGACCAGAAAGCTGTCGCAAGGGATGCCTCCCTCGCGCTTGCAGCGCTAATGATGAAGGGACAGGAGGGATCCACATCCAAGACGGTTTTGGCTGCACTTAAATATATTGACAACCATTTCAGTGAGAATATCTCGCTGCAGGAAGTGGCAGACAATATCAACATCAGTAAAAATTACCTCTGTGATATTTTTAAGAAGGAGATCGGCGTAACATTTATCAATTATGTGACGAGTAAGCGGATCGATAAAGCAAAGTGGTATCTGGAGCATACGGATATGAAGATGTACGAAGTGTCCGGGGCAGTCGGCTATAACGATTACGCCTACTTTTCCCAGATCTTTAAAAAGAATACGGGAGTCACACTGTCCTCCTATCGAAGAAATCTGTAGGTTATTCCAGAGATTCCTTTACGGGAAGAATGATCCGGCAGACAGTCTGTTCCCCTTCGGTGTAATAGCTAAGACCGTACTCGTCCCCACAGATGATCTTGATGCGGCGGTAAATATTCTGCACGCCGTACCCCTCTTTTTTAAAATTTAAGATATCGCTTTCCATCGGGTCATAGACTAAAAGGCGGTTCATCTTTTTCAGATTGATGTTGGCCCCGTCATTGATGACGTAGATCGTGACCTGTGCTCCGACCCGGATGCGGATGAGGATCTTGCCGCCGCCAGGCAGTTTGTCAATGCCGTGCTTTAACGCGTTCTCCACGACTGGTTGCAGGATAAATCGGAGGATATACAACTCCGGAGGAATCTCCGGAAGGTCAAACTCGTATGACAGGCGATCCGCATAGCGGAATTTCTGCAGGACAAGGTAGCTTTGTATGTAGTCTACTTCCTGTTTCATCTCTATAAAGTGACTGCTGCTCTTCATCAGGCTTAAGCGGAATGTGTCGGACAGCGCGGTGATCATACTGCTGATCTCCTCCTGGTCGTTGGCCAGGGCCATCCAATTGATCGAATCGAGCGTATTATATAGAAAATGCGGATTGATCTGGCTCTGGAGCAGGGCAAGCTCCGCATCCTTTTTTTCCAGATTTTTTACATAGATATCCTGGATCAGGCGGTTCATACGGTCCTCCAGCTGTTCGTAGGAGCGGTACATTCTGCCGATCTCATCCGGCCTTTTTTCGTACAGCTCCGGTTCCAAAGATGGCTCATCCGGCTCCGCGCCGTGATAGGAGTCCATCATGTTTGAGAGACGGACGATCGGTTTTGATATGCTGCTGGCGCTGTATCTGGACAAAATAAACAGTGCGAGAACGATCGCGGCGATGATGGCGAGCAGGATCCACATCATGATGCGGGCGCTGCCGTTGATCTCGTTGTAGGGCGTGAGCATATAGAGGGTCCAGTTGTTTAAGTTTAAGTCTGTAGAGGAAAGAGCATACAGATTCCTGTCGTAACGGAACACCTGATCCGTGTCTTTTGCCTCCACACTCCCGAAGATGTTTGAGTAGTCCGGGAGCAGCGAGCTGAAGAGCAGGAGATCGCCGTTTTCGTCAAACAGATAGATATTTGTGGTCTGTCCCCACGCGAGATCCTGCCACATCTGTGCGATATATTCGTCATCCAGATAGATCATCAGATAGCCAAGGATCGACTGATAATCCTCCGTGCTGTAAATTGTCCGAGCGAGCATCGGTGTATTGATCTGATTCGGGATCTCGTTATTTTGCTGCGATTCATACATGGCAGCGGAAAGTCTGGAGTAGGCAAACCAAAGGGATGGGGCAGTCGAAGCTGTCAACTGCGGGTACCACCACTTTTCTGTGATGTTCTGATATGCCGAGAGATCCGTGAAGGCGTTTTCAGTAGAAAACAGGGTGCGGTCCGGTGAAGTTAATACGACGCTGCCAATATAATCGCGGTTTAAGATCAGCCCATTTATATAATAACTTATCTCCGCATCTTCCGGATATACATTTTCGTCGGCAGCCTCCTCCATAAACTGCTGTACTTCAGAATTATAGATGATCTCACGGGATACATTTTCGGTGTCGTTAAAGATAGACTCAAACTGTGCTGCGACCCGCTCCAACTCTGTCGCCTGAGACTGCAGGATGATCCTGCGGGAACTGGTCTGTACGATGACGAGCGCAATGACTAAGACACCGGCGATGATCGGGATGGCGATAAAAAGGAACGACATGAATAGACGCCGTCTGAAACTGACGACGGCTGATAATCTTGGAAACCGCGATCTTTTTGCCTGCTGCCTCTCGTCCATGGGAATCTCCAGTCGTTTGATTTTTTTATTTTACAATACTTTAATATGATTGTAAAATGATTCAAATAGGGGAAAACAATTAATGAAAAAAATAATTTCTGTTTTCATGATCTTCATATTTGGCGCATTTCTTCTGGCCGGCTGCACCTCTAATTCTGCCCCGGATGACGAGCTTCCTGTTTCCGAGGAAGCAGATCTGGAAATCTGGATGTGCTACGACCGGAATGTCCCAGGCTCTTACTATGTGTTTCTCTGGGACGATCTGGCCGAGGAGTATGGTTATACGGTCAACGTCAAGACTTACTCTCAGTCGGAGCTGGAGGACAAACTGCGGCTGGCTATGATGAGCAACGAGCTGCCTGATATCTTTATGGTGCCCGGCGGGGCCTATCCGGAGTATCTCTTTGAGTCGGGGGCCTGCCTCCCGGTTCAAAGCTATCTTCGAGAGGTGGATTTCCTTGAGGAATACACGCTTCCATATTCGGACGGCAACAACTATCTGATCCCCTGCCTCCCGAAAAGTTATGGGGTCACTTATTACGACGAAAGTCTGATGGAGCAGATCGGTCTGTCGGAGCCCGAGACCTGGGAGGATCTGCTGGATCTGATCGACGCTGTGAAAGCTTACAATGCGGAAAACGGAACGGACTATGCTGCCATTGAGCTCGGGATAAAGGACAGCTGGATGGGAGAGCTCCTGTTTTGCATGATCGCAGAAAGGCTTGATCCGGAGCTCTATTCCGAACTGTCTGAAGAGCGGGAAGAAGAAGTACACGAATTGCTGCTCCAATCGGCGGAATGTATTCGCGAACTTAGGGACCGAAATGCTTTTCCCTCGGATTACATGGAGATCGGAGAGCAGGAATCGGTAAGGGATTTTATCAATCACGATGCTGTCCTTATGGTACATCAGTCCTCAATGGTCTATCATCTGATCCAAAATATGGGGGTTGACGGATTTGTCCTCTCAGATTTTCCGTGCTGCAACAACGATTATCTTGACTCATACTCAAAATATGTGATCGATCTGGATGACACTTTTACACCCGGTCTGGCCATCAGCGCGCGCTCTGCATACTGCGAACAGGCAGCGGATCTGTGTATGGCGTTTGCCACCCGTGTAAACGAGATTAATGTGGAGGAATATGACTACCTTAATATCATGAAAAACGCCTATGAACTGCCGGATAATTCCTATACGAATGTCACTGCTATCCATACACTGACGGAACAGGCGGTGCAGACCGAAGCCTTCCTGTATGACCTGTTTCCGCAGGATTCCGAGAGCGGTTGGGATGCGCTTATCAAGCGGTTTTTTGCCGAAGAGATCACATCGGTAGAGTTTGCGGATGAGAGTATGGAATTGCTGTTCGGATCATAATTTTTACATCTGAAAAAAATCAATAAAATCTGAATTTTTTAGGTTTACAAATTTATGCTTTTTTTATAAAATGACATTATGGCAGAAATATGACTATTTTTGCAGTACACTCAAAATTCAAAAGGAGGACTAAGAAACATGAAAAGAAGATTAGCACAAGTGGCTGCTGTCGTTCTTTGTGTGGGTATGGTCGGAACACTGGCCGCCTGCGGCAACAGTTCTTCCGACAGCTCCGGCGGCGACACCGCTGCAGCGGATGAGGAAGATCTCGAACCGGTCACAGAGGAAGAGACAGCTGATCAAGAGGCTGCAGCAGCCGAAGAAGAAGATGAGGGAGAAGCCAGCCAAGCAGCTGCGAGCTCCGGCGATATGATCACAGTCGGTATGGTATATCCTGCTACGGGAGCTCTTGCCGGTTATGGCCAGGGCACAGAAGAGATGTACAGCTATGCGATCGATCAGATCAACGAGCAGGGCGGCATCGAGGTTGACGGCGAGATGAAGCAGCTTGAGATCGTATTTGCGGACTCCGAGTCCGACGCGACGAAAGCTTCCGAGGCGGCCAACAACCTGATCTCCAGTAAGGGCGTTCAAATCATGCTTACCGCGAAGACGGCTGACACGACCGTTCCGGTCGCAGCGGCCTGTGAGCGTGCCGGCATTGTTTGCCTGTCCGATGATACTCCGGATGAGGCTTGGGCCACTTCCGATTATCAGTATGCATTCCATGCAGGATTTGATACCGAGCATGAGATGATGTGTTTCTCAGCTATGTGGGATACGGCCACCAACGGTGAGGGCGGCACGGTTGCTGTTATGCATGCCACCGATACCGAGGGTCAGACCTTAAGCACCGCATTCTTAGACTACATTCCTACTCTGGATGGATACGAAGCCTATGATCCGGGCGCTTATACTTCTGGTGCAACCGATTACACATCCATCATCAACAACATCAAGAGCGAAGACTGTGCCATCATTACCGGCGTTATGCTGACATCTGACTTTGGTACATTCTTCTCCCAGCTGAAATCTTCCGGTTATATGCCGAAAGCTACGTTAATCGGAAAAGCTACCCTGTTTAAGTCTGACGTTGAGGCCTGCGGTGCTGACGGCCTTGCCGACAAGCTCTGCTCCGAGATTTGGTGGACACCGGATTATCCGTATAATTCTTCCATTACCGGCCAGACTTCTCAGGAGATCGCGGATGCCTGGATCGAGGTTGTACCTGGATTTGACTATGCTCCGCCGACAGCCGGTTATGACTACGCTAACGTTGAGATCCTTTACAATGTTCTGAAGGAAGCCGGCACACTGGATTCCGATGCGATCGCAGAGTGCTGCGAGACAATCACCTTCGACACCTGCATTGGACCTATCGACTACAATGAGTCTCATTACTCTGTACAGCCGATCGTCACCGGACAGTGGCACTATGAAGGTAACGCTGAGTGGTCTCAGACAGTTATCGACACCAGCCAGGTTGAGGGACTTGAGCCGAACGGCGAGTTTGAGTCTTACTAAAGCTTGTTTTTCATGTAGTTACATCTGAAGATCTTTTAAACAGATGAATTGACAAATGACAGAAGTAACCGTTATAGAGCAATTCTATGACGGTTACTTCTGCATAAGCACAACAGGGAGGTATAGTTTTGGGAGCGATTTTAACAGTTTCGGACCTCGGGATTTCATTCGGAAGCAACCATGTCTTAAAGAGTATTAACTTTGAGCTTGGCGAGGGCGAAGTGCTGGGAGTGATCGGACCGAACGGTGCCGGGAAAACGGTTATGTTAAATATCCTGACAGGTATCTTAAAGCCGGATCAGGGGACGATGATCTTTCAGGGAAATGAAATTTCCAAGGAAAAGATCACCGAACGCTGCCGCGGGGGGATTGGCCGTACGTTCCAGGTGCCGAGACCCTTTGAGCAGATGACGGTCTTTGAGAATATCATGGTCGGCGCTGTTTTTGGAGCCGGCATGTCTGAGTCTCAGGCCAAGGTCAAGGCTATGGAAGTTGCCAAGATCATTCAGCTGGATGACAAGCTGGCGCTGTTCGCAGGCAAGCTTGGCCTGCTTGACCGGAAACGTCTGGAGATCGGACGTGCGCTCGCGACAGAGCCTAAGATCGTGCTCTTGGATGAGGTTGGCGGCGGATTGACTGAGTCTGAGGTTGGACTCATTATTGATCTGGTCAAAACGATCAAAAGTCAGGGCGTCTCCGTTATCTGGATCGAGCATATCATCCGGACGATGCTGGAAGGCACGGACCGCGTGATGCTCCTTGCGGACGGTGTAGATGTCATTACAGGACTTCCGCTCGATGTTATGAACTCCGATGAAGTTAAACGAGTATACATGGGAAAGGGGGGCGACGAAGAATGAGTTTATTAGAAGTTAAGAACATTGATGTTCACTATGGAGACTTCCTCGCGATCGAGAATGTTTCAATTAACGTCGAACCCGGTACCATCGTATCATTGATTGGCGCGAACGGCGCCGGCAAATCCACGATCTTAAATACGATCTGCGGATTTAACAAGCCGACAAAAGGGGAGATCACCTTTGATGATCATGACATTGTCGGAAAGAAGCCCAGTCAGATCGCAAAGCTTGGCCTTTCGATGTCACCGGAAGGCAGCCATTGCTTTGAGCGAATGACGGTAAAGGACAACCTTCTTATGGGAGCCTATATGGCAAAGGGAAGTGAGCGGCAGGAGCGCTTAGAGGGTGTTTATAAGCTCTTCCCGATCCTGGAAGAGAAGGCAAATCAGACGGCCACATATCTCTCCGGTGGACAGCGGCAGATGCTCGCTATCGGGCGAGGCATCATGACGCAGCCGAAGATCCTTATGCTTGACGAGGTGTCCCTCGGACTTGCACCGGTCGTCATCAACGACATCTACGACAAGTTACAGGAGATCGCAGCAACGGGCCTTACCATGCTTGTCGTGGAGCAGAACGTGACAACATCCCTTTCCGTAGCCGACTATTCCTACGTCATTCTGGAAGGAAGAGTCGTGATGGAAGGGAATGCAAAAGAACTTAATGAAGACGAAGTTAATGACGCATATTTCGGAATTGGCAGCTATGCCCATCACGAATAAGACAAAGGAGTTGATACAAAATGATTCAATGTATTGTTACAGGAGTCCTTCTTGGAGGACTGTATTCCATGATCGGTATTGGAATGTCCCTTGTCTTTGGTATTATGGGGCTGACCAATCTGGCTCATGGTGATCTGATGATCCTCGGCACGTACATTACGATGGTAGTTACGAACGCGCTGGGATGTAATCTGATCATATCTACAATTATCTCAGTAATTGTCATGTGCGTGTTCGGTTTCCTGATCCAGCAGTTCCTGGTGAACAATGTTATGGATAAGGGCGACGCGCCAGCGCTATTGGTTACATTCGGGTTGTCGATCTTTCTCTCCAACCTGATGCTTCGGATCTTCAGCGCGGACAACCAGCTGATCAACAACAGGTTCTCGTCCATGAACGTGATCACTTCGAAGTATCTGTCCATCTCGGCAGGCTATCTGGTCAGCTTTATCATTGCCGTTGTTCTGATCATCGGACTTTCGGTCGTGATGCAGCGCACCAACTTTGGCCGTTCCATCCGTGCTACATCGGATGATGTCATGGCAGCCGAGCTGATGGGCGTCAACACGAAGATGGCCTACGCATTGGCCATGGTGATCTGTATGGGGATCACTGCCGTGGCCGGCACGCTCGTGGGATCAACCTTTACATTCTACCCTTCCTCCGGTACGCAGTACCTGATCATAGCATTCGGTGTTGTTGTCATCGGCGGCATGGGTTCACTTGCAGGCACACTTATCGGCGGTATCGTTCTCGGTGTCGCACAGCTGGTCGGCGGCAATATCTTCGGATCCGGCGTCCAGATGCTTGTGGCATATATCGTACTGCTTGTCATCCTCGCACTGAGGCCAAACGGACTGTTCGCAAGATCAGCCGTAAGAAAGTAGAGGGGGTGAAGATAGAATGCAAAATAGACGAAGAATCATCAATATTATTATTTTGATCGCTTTGGTCGTTGTTCTGTTTATAGTATTCCCTCTCGCAGGATCTAATTATTTCCTGAACATTTTGACCTTGATCTGCCTGTATCTGGCGATGAGCCAGATGTGGAATCTGCTCGGCGGTTACGCCGGCATGTTATCCCTTGGTATGCAGGCATTTATCGGAATCGGTGGATACACACTGACGATCGCCTCCGTCAAATTTGGTCTGAACATTTATCTCGCCATCATCATCGGAGCTGTGATCTGCGCGCTCTTCGGTCTGGCCGTATCGCCGGCTATCTTCAAGATGAGCGGTGTGTACTTCGCGATCGGTACCTGGATCATCGCCGAGGCGCTTAACATCTTCTTCTCAAACTGGAAGTTTGTCGACTACGCCAAGGACTGGTCCATCAATTCCGTTTTCGGAATGGGAGCGAAACAACTATACTATACCGCGCTAGTCATGGCAGTGCTTGCGACTCTGATCGTCTACTGCCTGCTGCGCACGAAGACAGGACTTGCACTCATGGCGATCCGCGACAGCGCTTCCGCTGCCGAGACTATGGGTGTGGAACTCTATCGCACAAAGTTACTTTGCTATGTCATTACATGTTTCATGATGGGACTTATCGGAGGAGCCCAGTATATGCAGACGGCATATATCAATCCATCTACCGGATTCTCCATCAACTGGACCATTGCAATGACCTTCGCGGTGATCATCGGCGGCCTAGGAACCATGGAGGGTCCGATCGTCGGGGCGATCCTCTATGTGGTCATCGAACAGATCATGTACAACTTTACCGGTATGTCGAACATTGTCCTCGGCATTATCGCTATCGTTGTCATCCTTTTGGCCCCCAGAGGAATTATGGGAGCGATCTACAACAGGACCGGTTTCCAGTTGCTATCGCCGCGACGAAGTATACCACAAGAGATACCGGAAGAGGTATCAGAAGAGATACCGAAAGAGTAATCTTCAATGTTTTAAAAGAGGCACCGCTTTTTATGCGGCGCCTCTTTCTTTGCGGTCCGGTAGTTTTCGGATTGCTTTTTTGCGCCAAAAATGGTATCCTTTTAAAGGATACAATATTAAACAGGAGGATGAAATATGTCAACAAAAGCTTATTATCCAATTTCCGAGATTGGGCCCGGAAAGGTTGGTTTTTCCAAGACCAGATCGATCATAGAGGCGGCATTTTATGGAAATAATGTAGTAAAAGTCAATACCTTAAAAGAAGCCTATAATCTGGCCAAGAATTCTCCCGGAACGATTGTAACGGATATGCCTGTAAAGGATGGTGATACGTTCGGCTTAGAGAAGGACGCAAAGGTCCTTCTGTTTAACGATGGCGCAGTGACCGGTCGGTACGCGGTGGCACGCCGGATCAAGGGCGAGCCCGGTGTGGACGCGGACAAGCTCGACAAGGTCGTCATGGACGCTGTATACAAGACCCGCTGGAAAAAGCTCTACCACGCGGAGTGCTTTATCGGCCTTGATGAGGAGTTTATGGTGAAAGCACATCTGCTCATCCCGGAGGGAGAGGAGAACCTGCTCTACAACTGGATGCTGAACTTCCAGTATATGTCCGATTACTATGTAAAGATGTATAAAAATTCGAAACCGGTCGGCGACGGAAACGAGCCGGACATCTATATCTTTTCCGACCCGCAGTGGTTCCCGCAGGAGGCGCCGGATGTAGATTTTGGCTGCTTGAGCGATCCGCTTACGCTTTGCTATTTTGATACTGAGCAGAACTGTGCGGCGATCCTTGGCATGAAATATTTCGGAGAGCATAAAAAGGGCACGCTCACCATGGCCTGGGCTCTTGCGAACCGCAACGGCTATGCAGCCTGTCACGGCGGACAAAAAGAGTATTCCCTTGAGGGCGGAAAGAAATATGTGGCCTCTGTTTACGGCCTTTCCGGTTCCGGAAAGTCTACACTGACACATGCGAAACACAATGGGAAATATGACCCGTACGGCGGCATTAAAGTGCTGCATGACGATGCGTTTATTATTAATACAGACACCTGTTCATCCATCGCACTTGAGCCTACCTATTTTGACAAGACAGCGGACTATCCGGTCGGATGCGCGGACAATGAATACCTGCTGACTGTACAAAACTGCTCGGCTACGTTGGACGAAAACGGGAAGATCCAGATCGTGACGGAAGATATCCGAAACGGCAACGGCAGGGCGATCAAGTCAAAGCTCTGGAGCCCGAACCGTGTTGATAAGATCGAGGCTCCGGTCAATGCTATTTTCTGGATCATGAAAGATCCGGCCATCCCTCCCGTTGTAAAGCTGAAAGGATCGGCACTGGCTTCCGTTATGGGCGCAACGCTTGCGACAAAGACCTCCTCGGCAGAGCGGGTCAAAGCCGGAACCGACATGAACGCGATCCGGATCGTCCCCTATGCGAATCCGTTCCGTACCTATCCATTGACCAACGACTATGAGAAGTTTAAGATGCTCGTAGAGGAGAAGAACGTAGACTGCTATATTGTAAATACTGCAGATTTCATGGGTACAAAGGTACAAAAAGAGGATACGCTTGGGATCCTTGAGACCATTGTGGACGGAAAAGCAAAGTTTGAACAGTGGGGACCGTTTACCGATATTGAGATCATGTATGACTGGGATGGAAAGACGACGGACTTCACGCCGGATCTTACAGATAAGGCTTATGTCTCCGCGCTTCAGTCTGCTATGAAAGCCCGTATGGAGGCAGTCATCGGCTTTTCAGAGCAAAAGGAAGGATACGACAAGCTTCCGGATGAGGCATTAGAGGCCCTTGAACAGGTCGTTGCGCAGGCAGATACTCTCTGAGATTTATGTGATTTCCTGAAGTGTTCGACAGCCTCGCTATTTTGAACCTACATTTACGTTTATGGGACTCCTACATTGCATATCGGATGTCAGGCCGCGCTGCTTTCAGCGGAAGACAAAAGGTATGTTGCGGACACCCACCTGGCTTTTGGCTAGGCGTCAAAATTGCAGGTACGGCACTTTGGGAACACTACTTCACGTAAAGAGGCTGTCGCGCCGGCTGGATCACCCGGCTGAGCGGCAGCCTCATTTATAGATGATAAGCAGGCCATGAAGCAACTTATTTTATTTTTTGTGAAAAAAATAAGAACCAACAACGTCTCGGCATATGCTGCCCAGGCTGCTCTGTTTCTCATCATGTCCACGATTCCGTTTTTGATGGTTTTACTCTCGCTTCTAAAGTTCACACCGGTTACGGAGGATTTGATCCTGACCGGTATTGAACTTATCAGTCCGGACTATGTCTCCGGCACTGTGATCAATATCGTGGATGAGGTGTATCATAACTCCGGAGGAGTATTGATCATTTCTCTTGTCATCGCGATCTATTCCGCGGCAAGGGCAGTCCAGAGCCTTAGAAACGGCTTAAATATTGCTTACGAAGTAGAGGAGTCCAGAAACTGGTTCATCCTCCGTCTTCGCGCCATGCTGGAGACTTTTGGCCTGATCATTGCGATCCTCCTCTTAATGGTCCTTCTCATGTTCGGAAGAACAATACAGGGAGTTTTGCTGCAGTATTTTCCCTGGATCGCCGTCGCGACAGAATGGGTTTTAAATTTTCGGATGTTGATCCTGTTCGTCATCCTAATATTGATTCTGGTTGTTGTATACAAGGCGCTTCCAAACCGGAAGATGAAGTTTCGCAGTCAGCTCCTCGGGGCCGTCCTTTGTACGGCGGCCTGGTATGTCCTGACATATGCACTTTCCATATACATCAACTATTTTAACGGCTTTTCGCTTTATGGAAGCCTTACATCTGTAGTGCTCATCCTGTTTTGGCTATATATGGCCATGTTTATCTTTCTGGCATGTGGAACGCTGAATTCATCTGTTGAGATGATCTTTATCGAGGTGAGGCTGCTTGTCCGCATGAATCGGCAGGAGAGAAAAAACAAGAGGGAGCAAAAAGAGCAAAAGCAGACAAATGAGATTGAAGATCATGATCTAAATACAGGAATCGCAAACAGGGATTTGGGAGATAAAGCGGATAATTCCTGAATAAAGATAAAAATAAGATCTGCTGTATCTGTGTTTGAAAGGAGTGCGGCATGAAGGACAAAATTAGTGAGATCAAAAAACGCGCCATGGCGGAGATTGAAAGTGCAAAAGATCTGTCCCGGTTAAATGATGTCCGGGTCTCCTTCCTCGGGAAAAAGGGGGAGCTTACGGCAGTGCTTAAGGGCATGAAAGAGGTTAGCCCCGAAGAGCGTCCGCTTGTCGGCCAGATGGTCAATGAGGCGCGCGCCGAGATAGAGGATAGATTGGAAGAGAAAAGGTCTGCGATGGAGTCTCAGGCACTTGATAAGCGCCTGCAGGAGGAGGTCATTGATGTGACACTTCCCTCGCGCAGGCAAACGATTGGGCACAGCCATCCGAATACCGTAACGTTAAACGAGGTGGAGCAGATTTTTATCGGCATGGGATATGAGGTCGTGGAAGGACCGGAGATCGAGTACGACTATTACAATTTTGAAGCTCTTAATATTCCCGCAAACCATCCTGCAAAAGACGAGCAGGATACGTTTTATATTACGGAAGATATCCTTTTGCGCACCCAGACCTCGCCGGTTCAGATCCGTGTCATGGAGCAGGGAAAGCTCCCGATCCGTATCATTGCTCCCGGCCGAGTGTTCCGCTCTGATACCGTGGATGCGACGCATTCCCCCTCGTTTCACCAGATCGAAGGGCTTGTCATCGATAAGGGGATCACGTTTTCCGATCTGAAAGGCACACTTGAGGAGTTCGCAAAAGAGCTTTTTGGGGAAGATACGAAAGTAAAGTTCCGGCCCCATCACTTCCCTTTTACAGAGCCGAGTGCCGAGATGGATGTCACCTGTTTTAAGTGCGGCGGAAGCGGATGCCGCTTCTGCAAGGGCGAGGGCTGGATCGAGATCCTGGGCTGCGGGATGGTACATCCCCATGTGCTGGAGATGAGCCACATCGACCCGAAGGAGTATACCGGTTTCGCGTTCGGAGTCGGCTTAGAGCGGATCGCACTGCTCAAATACGAGATTGATGATATGCGGCTGCTCTATGAGAATGATGTGAGATTTTTAAGCCAGTTTTAGGATGGTTATTTATAACAGGAGGATTTTAAGATGGTAACTTCTCTTAAATGGTTAAAATCCTATGTGCCGGGACTTAATGTGAGTGTTCAGGAGTATGTTGACGCGATGACACTCTCCGGTACGAAGGTGGAAGGATATAAGAGGCTGGATGAAGATCTGGACAATATCGTGATCGGACAGATCCTCTCGATCGCGCCGCATCCGGATGCGGATAAGCTTGTCGTCTGTCAGGTGAGTATCGGAGATGAGACGCTTCAGATTGTGACCGGCGCGCCGAATGTAAAAAAGGACGCAAAGGTGATCGTCGTAAAGGATGGCGGGAAAGTCTGCGGGACACATTCTCAGGGCAAGGCGACACCCGGTGGTGTCGTGATCAAATCCGGAAAGCTGCGCGGCGTGGAGTCCTGCGGCATGATGTGCTCGATCGAAGAGCTCGGTTCCACGACAGACATGTATCCGGATGCCGATCCGGACGGAATCTATCTGCTTCCCGATGACGCTCCTCTCGGAGAGAATGCGATCTCCTATCTAGGACTGGACGACGTAGTCATTGAGTATGAGATTACTTCGAACAGAGTGGATTGTTATTCGATTCTCGGCATTGCACGGGAAGCCTCTGCGACATTTGACACAGAATTTGTCCCTCCGATCGTGAAAGTAACCGGCAATGACGAGGATGTCAACGATTACGTAAAAGTGACGGTCAAAGACCCCGATCTTTGCGCCCGCTATACGGCACGCGTGGTCAAAAATATCCGTCTCGCGCCGTCTCCGCGGTGGATGCAGCAGCATCTCTCCGCACACGGGATCCGTCCGATCAACAACATTGTTGACATCACAAACTATGTCATGGAGGAGTACGGACAGCCGATGCACGCCTATGACATGGATACCATAGCGGGAGATGAGATCATCGTTCGAAGAGCTCATTCCGGTGAAACGTTTGTCACGCTGGACGGACAGAAGCGGACGTTGGACGAGAGCATTCTGATGATCTGTGACGGAGAGAAACCGGTCGGACTGGCCGGGATCATGGGAGGCGAGAACTCCATGATCACCGATGATGTCAAGACCATGCTCTTTGAAGCGGCCAATTTTGACGGGACCAATATTCGCCTCTCATCTAAAAAAGTAGGGCTTCGCACAGACGCCTCCTCCAAGTTCGAAAAGGGTCTCGATCCCAATCTTGCAATCGAAGCCATGAACCGGGCCTGCCAGCTGATCGAAGAGCTGGATGCCGGGGATGTCATCGGCGGAGTCGTGGATGTCTATGACCGCCCGATGTACGGACACCGCGTTCCTTTTGATCCGGATTGGATCAACAGCCAGCTGGGAACTGATATCGATCCCGAGACGATGATCGGATATTTTGAAAAGCTGGAGCTGGGGTTTGATGACGAGACCATGGAAGTTATCGCGCCCTCCTGGAGACAGGATTTGATTAGAGATGCGGATCTTGCGGAGGAAGTGGCCCGTTTTTACGGATATGACAAGATTCCCACCACGCTGCCGCGTTCCACTACAGTTGGTGGACTCTCCGATAAGCTTAGCATGGAGGCAGTTGCCCGTGATGTGGCCCGCTGCTGCGGTTTTTCTCAGGGAATGGCCTATTCCTTTGAGAGCCCGAAAGTATTTGACAAACTTCGGATCCCTTCTGATAGTCCGCTTCGGGAGGCCATTGTGATCTCCAATCCGCTCGGTGAGGACTTTAGCATCATGCGTACCCTCCCGGTCAATGGCATGCTTACCTCGCTTGCGACTAACTTTAACCGCAGGAACAAAGATGTCCGGCTTTATGAGATGGGCAATATCTATCTGCCGAAACAACTCCCGCTTACCGAGTTGCCGGAAGAGCGTATGCAGATGGCCTTTGGCTTCTACGGCGAAGGTGATTTTTATACGATGAAAGGGGTCGTAGAGAACCTTTTGGACGCGTTTGGCATAAAGAAGAGACCTGAATTTGATCCGGATTCCGGATATCCTTTCCTTCATCCCGGGCGCCAGGCAAACGTGATCTGTGACGGAGAGGTCATTGCATATCTGGGTGAGGTGCATCCGGGCGTCGCGGCAGACTACGGGATCAAAGATCGCGCTTATATCGCGGTGGTCGATCTGCCGGAGCTCTTTGCAAGGGCAGACTTTAATTTAAAGTATGAGGAGATCGCAAGATTCCCCGCCGTGACACGGGATCTGTCCCTCGTTGTGCCGACGGATATTCCGGCTGGCCGGATCGAGGCGATGTTTATCCAGAGAGGCGGGAAGATGCTCGAGTCCTATGAGCTTTTTGACATCTATGAGGGCTCTCAGATCAAAGAGGGGTATAAATCTCTGGCCTATACGCTCACGTTCCGCTTAAAAGACCGGACGCTCGAGGAGAGCGACATCACCTCCGTGATGAAAAAGGTCATGAACGGGCTGGATGGTATGGGCATTGAACTTCGAAGCTAGGAAAATGCGGATGCAGATACAGGAGTGACAATGAAGACCAGCGATTTTTATTTCGAGCTTCCAAAAGAGCAGATCGCACAGGATCCGCTTGACGACCGCTCCGCCTCCCGGATGCTTGTGATGGACCGGCAGACGGGTGATCTGGAACACTCGACATTTCAACATATTACAGACTATTTAAAACCGGGCGACTGCCTGGTTTTAAATAATACAAAGGTAATTCCGGCCCGGCTGATCGGGATCAGGGAGGAGACAGGTGCGTCCATCGAGATTCTTTTACTTAAAAGGCGGGAAAATGATGTCTGGGAGACTTTGGTAAAGCCCGGGAAGAAAGCAAGACCCGGGACGAGGATCATCTTTGGAGACGGGGTATTGACCGGAGAAGTGATGGACGTGGTCGAGGAGGGGAATCGTCTGATCCGGTTTTCCTATGACGGTATCTTTGAAGAGATTCTGGATGTGCTCGGTCAGATGCCGCTGCCTCCGTATATCACACACGAATTAAAAGATAAAAACCGTTATCAGACCGTATACGCGAAATATGACGGATCTGCCGCGGCGCCGACGGCCGGTCTGCACTTTACACCCGAACTGTTAAAATCCGTGCGTGAGATGGGCGTGGATATCGCGGAGATCACGCTTCACGTGGGCTTAGGTACCTTTCGACCGGTCAAAGAAGAAAATATCACAGATCATCACATGCATGCGGAGTCTTATCAGATTGATGAGGATGCGGCAAATAAGATCAACCGGGCTCACGACGGCGGCGGGAGAGTAGTCTGCATCGGCACGACGAGCTGCCGGACGATCGAAGCGGCCGCGGATGAGAATGGTCATCTCGCGCCGTGCAGCGGATGGACGGACATCTTTATCTATCCCGGCTATCAATTTAGAGTAATGGATTGCCTGGTCACCAACTTCCATCTACCGGAGTCCACTCTTATCATGCTGGTATCCGCGTTCGCGGGAAGAGAGCATGTACTCGCGGCCTACGATGAGGCAGTGAGAGAGGGGTATCGTTTTTTCTCATTCGGAGATGCCATGATGATCACGGATTGCAGGTCTGACAGGGACTGTAGCCCTGTTCAATAAGATCGGCTCTGCTCCCGGTATATTCCTGTCTGTTGTGTTCGCTGATATCCGCGACTCCCTCACAGTCCGGGCGATGAAACTTCATAGTGTTCGTATTTAAGATATAATCCGCTTCTTCATCCGAAGCGGTGGAATTTTCTGTATCGCTTTCCCCGCTCACTGCGGGTCCGCGGTTTATGCTGACGGCCAGATCGTCCACATCTCCGGTCTTCCAGTTGTCACCGTTCGCATAGTCAATCTCGATCCCGGGCTGCACATTGTAGCAGTAAATGCAAAAGCAGATCCCGTCTCCCTCATCTTCAACGGAATAAGCCTCCATTACGGCACCGCTGGCGACTAAGTTGTCGCCCTCAAACAGCGGGGTTACGCGATAGAGTACATGGTTGCCGGTCTCTTTTACATAGTCGGCTGTCATATCCTCAAACGACTGCATGCCGTCTACGTTAAAGTAGCGTGTGCCAGTGATCAGGTTGTACTCATTCGCGTCTTCACCGGCCAGCTCATGGGCGATCAGATGACAGCGGTTGTAGAGAGATTCCCCGTCGATAAAATCATAGCGGCTGCTCTGCCATCCGGTGGGATGGATCTCACTGATGTCACCGCGCTTCTCCGTCGGCATCAACTCCTGACAGATATTTGCATATGCCGTGCCGCAGCGGCCGAGATCATCCAGATCCGAATATTCTTCAAAGACATCGGTCGTCTTTTCATCTTCCGTAAAATACGGTGTGTTATCGTTTAGGATCACCCAGGGATCGCCGCTGTATTCCGGAATGTCCGCAAGAGAGACGTCAGGTCCCGGAATCGCGGCCTCTATGGTAGGCTCCGAAACGACGGTTACTGTCTCTTCGGAAGTTTTGTCCGAATCGGAAGAGGCGCAGCCCGCAGTAAACAGCACGGCGAAAGCCAGAAATGGCAGGAGAAGGTTTCTTATCTTTTTACGATTCATATCGCTTCCCTTTCAAAAAATAATTTAAAGCTATTTTAGCATTAATTTTTTCGGGCCGCAATTTTCGGTCTTTTTTATTTTACAAATCATTGAATTTCAGATATAATATTTTATATCAATAGTCAATCCATTTGGAAGGAGGATACAATTATGGAATTTGAAAAAGGCGAAGGGAAAAAGATTCTCGAAGAAGGCGAAAAGCTCATGAAAGAGGGCGGCGAGGATATCAAGAAGGTGGCCTCTAAAGTGTTTGAGGGTAAAAAAGACAAAGCGGAAGGCGCAGCTGCGGATGCCGAGGAAAAGAAGGGCGAAGGCCTTAAGGACCTCGCAGAGAAGCTTAAAAAAGACTGAACAGCATAGGTAAGATAAAGCCGGGAGGATATCCCGGCTTTTTTTCGGATCAATAACACTCCATCAAATTTTCCATATTGCAGCCCAAAGCACGGGCAAGTGCGGCCAGATGTGTCGCGGAAGCCTTGTTAATATCTTTTGCTCTCTGCTCATATTGCTGTATCATGCGGAGCGAGACACCGGACTTTGCTGATAACGACTTTTGGGAATAGCCTGCGGCGCGGCGCAGCGTCTGCAGTTTGGTCGATGGATGTGTACGTTCAATAACTGCATTAATAGTCTCAACGAATTTATCTTCGCCTGCTTCGTGCAGCGGATGATACATCCCGATCAATTCCTTCATTGAAATAAATTTCATAATATCCCGAAAGCTGCGTCCTGTAAACCATTGGTAATAGGCCAAAACCCATCCGCCCCAGTACTCCGGTGAACGTTCATATGTGTCCGCAGGTTCCGGGAAATTACGATGCAGTCCTGACTGTCCGATCACACGTATTGCCAGTTCTGTTCCAGACATGCCGCATACGAATTGCGGCACACCGTAACCAAACAGGTCGGCCGTACTGCCAGTCAGGAACAAAGCCATAAATTCATCCGGATCCATTTGGCAGCAGTTTACTGCGTAGTTGAAGGCCTCACCGAGATTTCTCATGGCGTCGTTTAAATAACATTCATTGTATGCGCGGGTCATCTGCACTCACCTCCTCACGTATCAGATCGCGGATATATAATCCTTCGAGAATGTCTCTTTTTATTTCGGCCGAATATGCCATGCGCGCAGCCTCATCTCGCTCCCGGCGCCGGGGAAAATAAATGCTGCGTGCTGCCGTCTCAAAAGATATAAAGCGGAGCAGGTCGAAAGCTTTTTCACTCTTTAATACAAACTGTTCTCCGAGATCTCCGAGCATCATTGCCTCGTTTAACTGAGCGACGGATATCTCATTGTTTACGAATGCTCTGGCAAAAGAGAAATAGGAATCATCTGCCCTATAGCCGATGATGGCATCATACGGACGGATATCAGGCAGGAAATGTTCCTTAAGCCAGTCTGCTCCTGCCATCATAACAGGACTGCTCAGCGAAACGATGCGGTTGTCCATGAGCAGGGCAAGCCAGTGAAGGATGGTATATTTCTCCGAAGAGAGATCTAATATATTCAGCTGCGATATGTCGATCTCATATTGGTTCACAAAACCGTCCGATAATCCGGAACAGGCCCACTCTTTAGCCAGCTCGGAATGTTCGGTACAGTAAAATCCTAAGCCATAATCGTTATGAGGATTTCCTTTTCCGTAAATCGGTTTTTTAACTACCTGGAAAGAACCATGGTATAAGATCAGATTTGCCATAATCACATCAACTCCGGGAAAAATATCTCTATGGAGATACAAAAAATTATATCTCTGTGGAGATACTTTGTCAAGAATGGCGGCGCATTCTTTTTCTAATCCTCTAATTAATTTTTGAAGAAAAAAGGGTGTCGCACGATTTAACAGAAGTGAGAAGTTAGCAGCGTGCGCCATTTCAAAATTCTCCTACTAAATGATTTGACCGCGAACGCGGTTTTTTTTATGTCAAAATACAAAGGAAACTTGAATTCATTATTTTAACAGGAGGAAAAGAGAAATGAAAAGAGTATATGGCTACGTACGCATATCCAGTACTGACCAGAATGAGGGAAGACAGCTTGATGCCATGGAAAGTCACTATGTTCCTTATAAAAACGTGTATGTGGATAAAGTATCGGGTAAGGATTTCCAGCGCCCACAGTATCAAAAGATGGTAAAGAAACTAGAATCCGGCGACCTGCTGTTTATCTTAAGTATCGACAGGCTGGGAAGAGATTACGAAGAAGTACAGAACCAGTGGAGGATCCTGACGAAAGAGATAGGAATTGACATCTGTGTGATAGATATGCCTCTCCTTGATACAAGAAACGGCAAAGACCTTATGGGGACCTTTATTGCAGATCTGGTGCTCCAGATTCTGTCCTTCGTGGCACAGAGCGAACGGGAGAACATCCGGAAGCGTCAGGCGGAGGGCATTGCCGCCGCAAAAGCCCGAGGGGTAAAATTCGGACGGCCTGAGGTTGATGTTCCGCAGGATTTTGAAAAGATAGTAAAGGAATGGGAGTTGAATAATATCTCAGCAATTGAAGCGGCAGAGCTGTGCGGATTGAGCCGGACAACGTTTTACCGGCGCGCGAAGGAGTGCCGGAATGAAAGATCAATTATAGAATAATGTAAAATACGTCCCATAACGTACACTTAAAGAGATAAGAATGCTGACTTAACAAGAAGAAAATTTAAACCAATGATTTTTATAAATCACTTGAAAATATATGCTAAATGCATTGAAATTCCTTGACTTTAGACGTGTCGATATTTATAATAAAATTACTTTTATATGTCTCACAACGTGTACTTAGTGGTTAAGGTGCGCCCAAAATACAATTTCAAGGGAAAGGGAGAAATCATCATGAAGAAGAAAATCCTTGCAATGATCGCAGCCGCAGCATTATTCGTGGGAATGCTGCCCTCCAGCGTGCTGGCAGATGTAGAGGAACCGACAGGAGAAGAGGCGACGGTCGAAGCGTTTATGGAGACGACGGAAGCGGGCGAAGACTCGGGGGAGGATTCTGCCGTTTTGGACAATGCAGACGCCGCTGTTGAAGAAGCAGGTGAATATGTGGAGCCTTCTGGGGAGGAAGAACCTTCCTATGAAGATGCTGAGGTCGAAGTTGAAGCTGACGCCGCGGAGCAGGAGACGGCGGAAGAGGATGTTGGCGAGGAGGCCGAGGAAGACTACGGCATCATGCCTCTGATGGACGGTACGGGAAGCACGTTCCCGGTCAATACGATCTACCATCTTTCCGTTGTCTGGACAACATATTCAGGCGATGAAACGGTCTACAGCTGGACTCGGGATAATCATGTGACCAGCGAAAACAACAGTGACCAGAGCACGATTGATGCACTGCCGTCCGGAAGCTACCGGGTCAGGATCAGCTTCGAAGATCTTAAAAGCGATCAGGACCTGCAGGCCGGGCAGAGCTATGTTCTGGCGCTTGACTGGCCGACCGGAGAAGGTGTCACCGTTACTCCTGGAGGGACCAGCGGCACCATAACAAGTGGTGGAACGGATATCGCTACCTGGAGTCTGGATCCTGAAACCGGTAAGATTACGATTGAGATCCTTGCGCTACCAGGTGATGACAACGCTTGTTATATTGAGTTTACGGCTACAGTAGAAAAAGCAAATGACGATGAGCCGGACGGTGACAACTGGGAGGCAACCGGGGACGTCCAAAAAGACGGTGTGATCGATGAACTGGTCGATGATAAGATCACTTATACCATTACGGCAGTCGTCCCGCGTTATAGTTTAAATGGCGGGAAGGCGTATGTGTGGAGTATTGATGATCATATGACTGATGACTCAGCGTATGGTGGTGACTACAACAACGACATGTCTGATGTAGAGATCGTCATGACTTCCACTCAGTATCCGAATGGCATCATCATTCCTTCCATTGAAAATGCGACGGAGGAAGATGAGTACGCTTATTATGTAAAGGTGGATAGTGATAAAGAAGATGAGATCATCTTCTTAAACCGCTGCACCTGCGATGAAGATAACTGCGCAGACTGGTCAGAAGGGTGCGGCAACCTGTATGACGACACAGGCTTCTGCTCTTGCTGGCTTTCCATTTATAATGCGACCTTCACCATTACCTATTCCGTCGATATCTCAGAAATCATACAGGGAATGGAAGATCATGCAAATACCAGTGCTGCGACAACAATCAGAAATAGTGCGTATCTATATAATGGTGGAGATTCCCCGGTAGACAACGATAGTGATACGGAATATGTTTATCATCCTTTTACAAAAAGTGAGACAACGAATCCGGACAAGAATACGGAAGACAAGGGCGTCGGCAGTTATAAGATAGAGATTTATGAGCGTGACGTCGATTATTCCTGGGCCGATGATATCGAGGTCACGGATGTCATGGACAACCTTGCCCTGGTAGAGGACAGTCTGACTGTGACGGTGGGAGATACCGTCCTGACCCTGATTGACGAGGAAGAAGCCGCCGGTCTGGACAAGGACGAGAACCACGATAAATACTATAGCTATACCTACACCGATATAACAGAGGATGGTGAGGTAACCGGTGGAACCCTGGTGATCAAGGTCTGGTATCCGACGAACCAGAACATTACGATCGAGTATCAGGCCTCTGTCCTCAGTTATAATACGTCATCGACGGGAGATTACAGCAATTCGGTAACCATCGATGAAATTGGTTATACCTTAAACGGGAGTTATCAGGAAGGATCCTCCGGTGAAGGCGGAAGTGGTCTGACTTGTTCCATGACTCTTACGAAGGTGGATGCGGATGATAACGATGTGGTGCTGCCGGGTGCCGTGTTTGAGATCTATCGGCATGTAGAGGATGGAGAAGATCTGCTGCTGGATACGTTGACGACCGGTGAAGATGGCACATTCACCTTTGCATCCAACGATGACAAAGGATACTGGATGGACCGGGATGTCCTGTACTATGTCAAGGAAATCGAAGCACCGGAAGGATATGTGTTGGTTGACAATTTGTACGGATTCGTGTTCCTGAGAAATGGGTATGAAGGCACCTATCCGGACGGACTGGATCCTCAGAATGTTATTATGGGCGAGCCGGATGGAGATCAGATCCACATTGAAATAATGAGAGAAAACACTCCCACTTCTGTATCAATCTTTAAGTATGCAACAGGGGAGGATGAATCAAAGAATCCGCTTAAAGGGGCGGAATTCGTTTTAAGTAAAACCGATAGTACCGACGAGGGAAACGAGAGCACAGTTTATGCTTCGTTCACCGGAGAAAATGGTTCCTATGTTTTCAGTGAGTGGGTTGATTCTGAAGAGGATGCGACCACGCTGACTACCGGTGAGGATGGCTATATCTATATCACATACCTGCCGATAGGGACCTATGACCTGACTGAGATCAAGGCGCCGTACGGTTATGTCACACTGGAAGATCCGATCGAGGTTGTGGTTTCCGAAAATAATGATTCCGAGAACCCGGCATTCGTGGAAGTAGAGAACAAAGAGCCTGAGCCGCAGATCACCAAGGAGATCGCCGAGGATGACTATGAGCGTAAAGACCAGGATATTGAACATGACGACAGTAATGGTCATTTTGAAGAAAACGTCGACGGAGACGGTTGGGGCACCTGGGACGATGCTGACAATAACCAGGAGGTCACCTACCACCTGAAGTTGACAGACATTAAGGATGCGGTCAACCTGACCGTGCATGATTATCTGGAGGACGGCCTGGACTTCGAACCTGAGACAGTAGGTATTGAACTGTATGATGGTGACACCGAAAAGGCTCTTATTGAAGGCGCGGATTATAGCATGACCCAAGGCGCCTGCTCGGATCCGGATTGTGCGATGGACGGATGCACGTTCGAAGTGAAGTTTGCGGACAGCGTCTTTACGGATATTTCTTCAGATGCTTACCTGATGATCACCTATAAAGCACTGACAGATACGCAAGAGGAAGACTATGACGATTACATGGATGAGATCCTGAACCATTCCTACATGACTTATGGCGTGAATGTACTGCGCCGGTCAGATATTGTGACCACAGCGACAGACTTGTTCGGTTTCGGCGTATACAAGTATGCCGGAGAGGATGATGAAGAGATCGCTCTTGCGGGCGCGGAGTTTGTGCTCGAGCGGAACGGCGTATATGCCACCTTTGCTACCGAAACGGATGCGGACACCGGAGAAACTTTTTACATGATCTCCGGATGGGTGCAGGGCATCAACTCTGCCGGAACCCTGATTTCCGATTCTGACGGCATGATCCGGATCGAAGGCCTGGATGACGATACCTATACGATTACAGAGACCAAAGCGCCGGTAGGATATGAGATTGTGGATGAGGCCATCACGGTCGTGATCGATGAGGACGGGAATGTCACGGTAAGTGGCGATACCGGCAGTAAAGAGGCCGTGATCGGCCATGTGGTGAACATAGAGAACACACCGACAGAAGATATCATACCAGAGACAGTAGACGTCGACGGTTCCAAAACCTGGGACGACAGCAACAATGAAGACGGCCTGCGCCCTGAGTCTATCACGATCCGCCTGTATGCGGACGGAGAAGAGATCAACTCTGTGATCGTCACTTCAGAAGATGACTGGAAGTGGGAGTTTACTGATCTTGACAAGTATAACGAGGAGGGAGCAGAGATCGCGTATACGATCACAGAGGATGAAGTAAACAGCTATACGTCCGAAGTGAACGGCTACGATGTGACGAATACCTATACACCGGAGAAGCCGACGCCCGAGACAATAGATGTCTCCGGCTCCAAGACCTGGAACGATGATAACGACAAGTACGGGAAGCGTCCGGAGTCCATCACGATCCATCTGACAGCGAACGGGGAAGAAATCGAAACCGTGACAGTCACGGAAGCGAATGACTGGAAGTGGAGTTTCGCGGATCTTGATAAGTATGACAGCGACGGAAAAACTATTGTATACACGATTACTGAGGATACAGTCGAGGGATATGAAACGTCGGTAAACGGCTATGATGTGACGAACACCTACAAACTCATAGAAGAAAAGCCGGGCAGCAGCAATCCAAAAAGCAGTAACCCGGAAAGTGGAAATCCGAGCTCGACTACAGGAGGGAAGACAGACGACCCGAACCATATTTGGCTTTGGCTTACATTGCTCATAGCAGCCTGCGCACTTGCAACGGGCGGTGTCACCGTGCGGACAAGAAGAGTGAGACGGAGATAAGCGGGTATGAGAACAACAGCAATGAAACAGAGAGCCGGCTTCACCATCCTGGATGCTCCGGTCATGATGACGCCGCAGCTTACAGAGCAGTTCTTAAATTCTCTGAAGGCCGGAGGACGGCAAAAGCAGACAATTCGTACGTATCGTCACAGCCTGGAAGAACTCTATGATTATCTGCCGGCGGAAAAAGAGATTAAGAGTGGCACTTTGGCGGAGTGGAAAGAGTACATCAAGGCTTGTGGCTACTCGGATAGTACGGTAAATATCCGTCTTACCGCGGCAAACGGTTTCCTGCGTTTTTGCAAGAGGGAGGAACTGACAGCCGTCCACGAGCATATCGCACCGGACGAGCCCATGCCGGAAATGACAAGGGAAGAGTACCTGCAGTTCCTCTCCAAGATGCGCGAACTTGGGAGTGAAAAATATTATTTTATGGTCAAGGTGTTTGCGTCCATTGATATCACCATCAGCGAGTTGGATTGTTTGACGGTTGATTCGTGCAGGAAAGGTGTCATGCATCTGCCGGACGAGAAGGTAGCGGCAATCCCTTACTGCCTCGGAGAGGAACTTTTAGAATATGCAAATCGTCATAAGATTACGGAAGGACCTATCTTTGTAACCCGCAGTGGGAGACTTATGCATCGGACCAATATCACTAATTCAATCCGCCGACAGGCTGAACGGGTCGGGATGGATCCGGGAAAGTGCTGTCCGAGCGCACTGCACCGTGTCTATCTGACGACGCAGAAGGAATTGATGGAGCGGCTTATGCCAGTCTATCGGCAGTCTTATGAGAACCTTCTTAATACGGAGCAGACTGTAGTGGGCTGGAATAAGTAAAATAAAACAGAAACTGCTAAAAGAAAGGCCGCATCATTACATCGATGCGGTCTCTTCTGATCGAATGGGGTCAACAGGACTCGAACCTGCGACCTACTACACGTCAAGCAGTTGCTCTCCCAGCTGAGCTATGACCCCGTAGCTATAATCATATAGGAAATGCGGAAGGATTGCAAGCCCTCCGCTTTTCTTTTTTTAATTCCAGATCAGATTTAAAACAGATCACTCATAAACGTTATAGTGGTGTCTCTTTAAGAGCTCCACTGCCTTGTCAAAGGACGGTCTGTCGTAAAACTCGACCTGCAAAACGCCCTGCTGAAACTCGCGGTTGTGTATGATGCCAATATTTTTGATGTTGATCATATTTGTCGCGAGGATCGTTGCGACTGTAGCGATCCCGCCGGCCTCGTCGATCAGATCGAGAAACAGCTGATAGACCGGATGAAGCGCGCCGCTCGAGATGTGGAACGAATCGCGGTATTCTTTGGCCGAATCAAAGAATTCAAGGATCTCATCCCCATTTCCCCCGGCGATCGTCTCACGCGTGCTCTGCATGGCAGCGACGTAGGCGTCGATGAGATCAAGGATCTGATCCCGGTTGGCGATGCAGATGTTCTCCCACATCGTGGGATCAGAAGAGGCGATTCTTGTGATGTCGCGAAATCCTCCAGCTGCGATCGTGCGCAGCGTCTCTCCATCGTCATCCAGATCCTGCACCAGATTGACGAGTGTCGAAGCGATGACTGTGGGAAGATGAGAGATAGAGCCGACAGCAAAATCGTGCTTTTCACAGTCAAGGATCAGCGGGATCGCTCCGATGCTGCGGATAAATTCTTCAAAGGAAGAAACCATCTCCCTCGGTACTTCAGGGGTGGGAGTTAAAAGATAGTAAGCATTTTCCAACATATATGCCGTGGCATTTTCATATCCTGTGTTTTCGGTGCCGCACATGGGATGTCCGCCTATAAAATGACTCTTTACTTCCGGATAGCCCTCTATGGCCGCGTGAATACCGGTCTTGACGCTTCCCACGTCCGTGATCAGCATATCGTCGTGGACGTATTCCGCAAGCTTTTCGATATAGTCGTTGTTGTCGAGGACAGGCGCACACAAAAATATGATGTCACAGTCCTTAAAGTCCTCGGATACACCTTCACAGATGGCGGTGAGCACTCCCTCATCAAGTGCATCTTTTAAAGCCTCCGCATGCGGCTTATATGCGATCATTTTAATGTCCGGATGAACGCGGTGAATCGTCTTTGCGATGGAACCGCCGATCAGGCCGAGACCGATAAATCCAATCTTTTTCGGATTCATAATAAATTCTGCTCCTTTATTTTCATATCACTCACTATACAACAAAAGGCGGAAAAATACCATGTTTTTTCGAATCTTATCCAGTTCCTAAAAAAATACATAAAAACAAACCTCAAAGGTTTACATTAATAAGCATTTAGTTTAGAATATTTTTAGAATTTTGCATATAACACAAAATAATTTTTTTAATTTTTCAAAAGAAATTTTAACGTATTCCAAATAATAAAACAGACAGTCATTCTTTGCTTTGAGCGTTCTGCAAAATTAGAATAACTGCCTGCTTTTAATTGTTGCGGCTGAAGCCCTGTAAGCTGTAACCTCC
>JAJBTQ010000024.1 GCA_020860755.1 Lachnospiraceae bacterium | reverse complement strand
GGCTAAGATAGTAGGGGTCTCTCCGGCCACAATATCTTTAGTGTTCAATAATAAACCCGGCATCAGCGATGCCACCAGGGAAGAAGTGTTAAAAGCTGCGGCCCAATATGGATATACCTATAAAAAATCGGAAAAGAAAGATGTTTCTACTTCGGTGATTCAATTTGTCACTTATAAGAAACATGAAAAAATCCTCGCGGACACTCCATTTTTTTCCGAATTGACAGAGGGTATTTCTCAAGAATGTTCCCTCCAAAACTGCGCGGTGAATATGTCTTATATTCATGGGGACGGAGATATTCAGGAGCAGATTGACGCCTTACGCCGGACTGACTGTATCGGCATCCTGCTGCTTGCCACGGAAATGTCTCCGGAAGATTTTCGTTGGTTTCAGGATTTTAAAGTCCCCATCGTTGTTTTGGACAGTTATTATGACGGGCTTGAGTTTGACTGCGTTCTGATCAACAATATTCAGGGGGCTTTTCAGGCGACAGACTATCTGGCGCAATGCGGCCACACCAATATCGGCTACTTACATTCAAATATTCCGATCGGCAATTTTTATGAACGTGCGGATGGTTTTTACAAGGCTCTTCGAGTCAACCATATATCCACTTCAAAATGCCCGGTTCACCTGATCTCCCCCACCTCCGGAGAAGGCTATCTCGATATGATGAAAATTTTGAAGGGAGGCCCTGAACTGGCCGATGCCTATTTTGCAGACAATGATATCATTGCTGCCGCAGCCATGAAAGCTTTTCAGGAAGTCGGCTATCAAATCCCGGAGGATATTTCCATCATCGGATTTGATGATATGCCTCTGTGCAAAATGATGACTCCATCGCTGAGCACCATGAATGTCAGAAAAAGGGATCTGGGAGCCGCCGCGATCAAGCAGCTGCTGGTCCGAACAAAAGAGCCCGACCGGTTGTATCTGAAAATGTCCATGTCCACTACGTTGGTCTGTCGGGAAAGTGTCTCAGACCTTAGTCATTCTTAAACAGGCGGCATTCGGATTTTTTAAGATGATCGAGAAAGGCTGCGGCAATTTATGTTTGCCGCAGCCTTCTTTCGCATTTCACACTATTTATCTTTTACCCGCTTTAAGCGGATTCCCATGTACTGTTTCCCGGGAAGAGGAACATCGAATCTTCCTTTAAAACGGCCAACCGGTGTAACGGTCATCTCATAAGTATCAATGACATCCACATCAAATTCCGTTTCATCATCCACCCATACCTGCCGAAACGGCGGTCTCCAAATACTGAAATAAAAGAAATAATAATCTCCCTCATACGCCGGATCCTCCGGAACGGCCACTTTATCATCCCACTGAAAATGAAGATCATCCCTCAGATGCCCATATTTCAGTCCTCCGCCCGGCACATCCTCAAGAAATTCCCTCATGAATTTAAACCGTTTTGCGCTCTCTCCTTTGAGCTTACCTCCGTGACACCACCAGATAACATCATCCTCACTCCGAAACGTTTCGCTGTGGCCGGGATAGCCTCCGCGCAAAAGAGCTTCCCATCCTCTGCGTACGATCTCTTCCGGTGTAAAATTCCCCCAACAATGCGGGAAATCCCCTTCATATCCGTACTCATCCCAGATGACCGGTTTCCCATACCGCACTCTCATCTCTTCCGTGTCTTCCGTCGTCTTATAATGATCACACCGCTGGCAGCTGCAATGCGTAATCCACGGCTTGGTGTAATCATAAAAAGATTCACAGTTATGTATGGATATCAGGTGATGATAGGGATCATGCGCAGTCAGTTCCTGAGCCAAAAACTCCCAGTCACTCTCCGCCAAATGCCCCATCAGCTCATATTCGTTCGCCAGAGCCCACCATACATTTCGAAACGCACTGTAACGGGCGGCGATATAGCGCAGATAACGTACGTTTTCTTCCATGGTCATCTGAGAAAATCCCCACCTGTCATAGGCATGAAACACGATCATATCAGCCTCTATCCCCAGATCCATTAAACGTTTTACGTTCTCATCATGACGCCTGAAATAATCCGGGTTAAAGCGTGTGAGATCCCAATCATTTCCCTCCGCTTTTCCCACATATTTATAAAAATTCTCACGCGTTAAAACGGACGCGTCCATCGGTGTGCCTTCATAGGGAAATAAAGGGGGATCATTCAAACAATAATCATAATGCTTCGGAAGGATACAAAAACGCATCTTATTAAAATATCCTTTTTGCAGTTCCTCAAACGTCTGATCTATGATCTCCTTATCCATTAAGTCAAACAAATAGCAGGTTGTTCCAAAAGAATAATGAGGCGTGCCGTCTTCATAGGCCAGATGGTATTTGTGTGCCACGCGCACCGGGCCATGATTGTTTCCTGTCGGGGCAGAGGCCGTAAACTGACCTTCTGTTGTTTCGTCGGCAAAACTCCCGTCGATCACATAGGAATATTCCCCCTCGAATGAGGGCATAAAACGCACTTTATACACGCCCTGCCCATCATAAAATCCATCTACCGTTACCTTCTCATTTTCGTTGGAAAACGTTCCCCGAATCTCATAATCCATAAAAGGATTGCCATCGGTTTTTCCCTGCAGTGCAATTTCAAAAACTCCCCATCTTTCAACCTTCATAGATTATCTCTCCTTATATTTAAACTTTAATCAAGAAGCAGCATTCAGACTTCTGTAAGTCAAGATATGTGAGCGATCGCTTCCCGCACATTGGAGACGCCGATGAGACGGATCCCTTCGCACTCCGCATCCGCCGCAGCACAGACTTTTGGCAGGATACACTCTTCAAAGCCCAGCTTCTTTGCCTCCTGCACTCTCTGGGGCGCCATACTGACGGCCCGCACTTCGCCGCTTAAGCCCACCTCCCCGAAGCAGATCGTATTCTCAGCGAGCGCTCCCTCCCGGTAGGTGGACGCGATGGCCAGCACAATTCCCAGATCGATAGCCGGCTCGTTCATCCGAACACCGCCTGCGATGTTCACATAGGCATCACAGGAGGACATCGGAATACCCGCCCGCTTCTCCAAAACAGCCATCAGCAGGTTGACCCGGTTTAAGTCGACCCCTGCTGCCGTCCTTCGCGGCAGGCCGAAGCTTGTCTTGCAAACGAGCGCCTGAATCTCCACCAGGATCGGCCGTGTCCCCTCAACGGAGCAGGCCACCACAGATCCGGAAGCACCTTCCGGCTTTCCGCTCAGCATGTACTCCGAGGGATTCGGCACCTCCACGAGGCCCTCTTTCCTCATTTCAAACACGCCGATCTCGTTCGTTGACCCAAAGCGGTTTTTAACGCCGCGCAGCACGCGGTACGCCGCATTGCGGTCTCCCTCAAAGTACAGCACTGTATCCACCATGTGTTCCAGCACACGGGGTCCGGCCACGACGCCTTCCTTGGTCACATGTCCCACAAGGAAGATCGTGATGCCGAGAGACTTTGCCAGCTGCAAAAACACGTTTGTCGCCTGACGCACCTGAGACACACTCCCCGGTGCGGAGGAGATCTCCTCGCTGTACATTGTCTGAACGGAATCGATCACCGCCGCCTGCGGCTGCTCCTGTGTGAGGATTTCCGTGATCGCATCCAGATCGGTCTCGCAAAGCAGCTTAAGATCATCGGAAAAATCTCCGATCCGCTCCGCGCGGATCTTGATCTGCTGCAGAGATTCCTCTCCGGATATATAGAGCACTTTTTTTCCCGATGCCGCCAGATTGCGGCACACCTGAAGAAGAATGGTCGACTTTCCGATACCGGGATCACCGCCCACCAAAACCAGAGACCCGGGGACGATCCCGCCTCCCAGCACCCGATCCAGTTCTTCCATACCGGTCGAAAAGCGCTTTGTATCGCTCATCTCCACCTGCGGCAGGGTCATCGGCTTTGCTTCGGTACCGGACACACGCCCAACGCCGGAAGCGCCCTTTTTTTTTGCAGCCGCCGGCTCCTCGACGAAGCTGTTCCATGCCTTGCACGCAGGGCATTGTCCCATCCATTTCGGGGACTCATACCCGCACTCCTGACAAAAAAATACCGTGCTCTTAGTCTTTGCCATACTGTTCCTCTATACGATAAATGTAATTTCTCCCTTGGTGAGTCCGACTGCGACGTCGTCCCCGCTCTTGATGCGTCCGGCAAGGATCTCATCCGCAAGCGCGTCCTCTAAATCTGTCTGGATCGCGCGGCGCAGCGGTCTTGCTCCGTACTTGGGATCGTAGGACTTCTCCACGATATATTTCTTCACGGAATCCCGGACCGTCAAACGGATGCCCATCTGCTTCGCACAGCGGTCCACCAGCTCCCTTGTCATCAGCGTGACGATCTTCTTCATATGCTCCTTCGAGAGAGCGTGGAATACGATCGTGACATCGATCCGGTTTAAAAACTCCGGACGGAAGATCCGCCGCACTTCCTCCATCACGGCGCTTTGCATGCGCTCATAGTCTTCCCTCTCATCCTCGACAGCCGTAAAGCCCAGTCTCTTCGGCTCGATGATGGACTGTGCGCCTGCATTGGACGTCATGATAATGATCGTATTTTTAAAGTCCACTTTTCGTCCCTGAGAGTCTGTTACATGTCCGTCGTCCAAAATCTGGAGAAGGATGTTGAACACGTCCGGGTGTGCTTTTTCTATCTCGTCAAACAGGATCACCGAATAGGGATGCCTGCGCACCTGCTCGCTCAACTGGCCTCCCTCGTCGTAGCCCACATATCCAGGCGGCGAACCGATCATCTTGGAGACACTGTGCTTCTCCATATATTCGGACATGTCCACACGGATCATGGCATCCTCAGTTCCAAATACCTCCCTGGCCAGTGCCTTGGACACCTCAGTCTTTCCCACACCTGTGGGACCGAGGAATAAAAACGACCCGATGGGCCGGGACGGATCCTTTAAGCCCACTCTTCCGCGGCGAACCGCCTTCGATACGGCCTCAACGGCCTCATTTTGCGCGATCACACGTTTGTGGAGCTCGGATTCCATCCGTTTTAAGCGGGAAGATTCGCTCTCCGTAAGCCGCTTGAGCGGAATGTGCGTCCACTCGGACACCACCTCCGCCACTTCGTTCTCACCCACGCGCAGTTTCCGGCGGGCCTGACTCTGCTCCTGTTTTTTCCGGAGCTTCTCACATTCCTGTTCCAACTGCTTTAACTCTGCGTGGATCTTCGTGGCGTTCTCGACATCTCCGGATGTGAGAGCGTCCTCCAGTTCTTCCCGTAAGACATCGATCCTCTTTAAGTTTTCCGAAAGCTCTTGCGGATAGGTAAACGCTTTTAAATGTACCTTGGAAGCCGCCTCGTCCATCAGGTCGATGGCCTTGTCCGGAAGGAAGCGGTCACTGATATAGCGCGCGGAGAGCTCCGCTGCAGCGCGGATCCCCTCGTCCGTGATCTCAACCTTGTGGTGCTCTTCATAGCGCTCACGAAGGCCGTCTAAGATCTGCACCGTCTCTTCTATGCCCGGCTCCTCCACAAGGACTGAGGCGAACCGCCGTTCCAGCGCCGCATCTTTTTCTATGTGCTTCCGGTACTCCTGCACCGTCGTTGCTCCGATGACCTGAATGCTGCCCCGGGACAGGGCCGGTTTCATGATATTGGCCGCGTCCAGAGCGCCTTCGGCGCCTCCGGCTCCGATGATGGTGTGCAGTTCGTCAATAAAAAGAAGAACATCCTTTGCGCCCTCTACTTCGCGCAAAATGCCCTTCATTCTCTCTTCAAATTCGCCGCGGTATTTCGTCCCGGCAACCATACCGGGGACATCCAGGACCAGAATACGCTTGTCTTTTAAATACTCCGGCACCTCCCCCGAAGCCACCCGCTGCGCCAGTCCCTCTACGATGGCGGTCTTGCCCACGCCGGGCTCTCCGATCAGACAGGGATTGTTTTTTCCTCTGCGGCTTAAGATCTGAATGATCCGTGTAAGCTCAACCTCCCGCCCGATCAGCGGATCCAGCTCATGATGCTTGGCGCTCGCGGTCAGATCGGAGGTAAACTTCTCCAGCAGAGAGGCGTTCTCCCCTCCCTTTCCCGAGGGATTCTTCACCACGGAGGCATACTCCGGGGATTTTCCTATGGCTGAAAAGATATCGGCACAGACATAGTTCGAATTCAATCCCAGAATCGCAAGGATCTGAGCTGCAGTGCAGTCCGGATCCTCCAAAATAGCGATCAGGATATGCTCGGTCCCGACGAGCTCACTCTGCATTTTTCCGGCAATTTCCTCCGCCTTTTCCAGTACGTCCGCCGCTTCCGGCATCATCTCCGGCTTTTCATCCTCTGCAAAAGAGACCGGGAGCGTCAGCTCCCGGATCATGCGCCGGATCATTTTTTCATTGATGGGCTGGCTGCGCAGCACCTGTCCTGCCACCCCGTTTTTCTCCCGCATCAAACCGAGCAGGATATATTCCGTGCCAAACGCGCCAAGTCCGTCAGCCTTGGCGAGACCCTGCGCGCAGCGCAGAACCTGCTTTGCCTGTTTGGAAAACTCATTCAGATGCATTAATCTCTTCCTCCGACTGCGTCGTCTTATTCGTATTCCGAATAAATCTCATTTACCAGTTCAAAGACCTCCTCCCGGGAGATCCCTTTACAAAATCCTCTGGCCAGAATAACGCGAAGCTCATCTCTCATATCCTCCATTGCCCCAAGCTTATCAAGGTCAATGGCGATCACGGCTCCCGTTCTGCGCCCGAGCCGAAGCAGGCCCTCCTGCCGCAGTACATCATACGCTTTATTGACGGTGTGCATATTGATTCCCACCGATTCAGCCAGCTCGCGGACGGACGGAAGGGAGTCCCCCTCCTGATACTGCCGGGTTGCGATCCCGTAGATGATCTGATCCCGGATCTGGATATATAATGCATCCTCACTCTCAAAATCTATCTCAATCTTCATCATCTCAGACTATTCTCCCGGAACTGTCCGCGCCCTGCCGTGCCGCCTCTTACAGGAATTCCAGATCGTCGTCATCAGAGTCCTTGGCCGGCGCCGGCTTTGGCTTCGCCTGAGGCTTCGGCTGCTCCTGCTTTGGTGCAGGCTTCGGCTGCTTCGGTGTCGACTGCTCCTGTTTAGTCTGCTCCGCCTTCGGCTGCTCCGCTTTAGGCGGCGCCGCTTTCGGCTGCTCCGCTTTTGGCTGCTCCGGTGTCGGCTGCTCCGCTTTTGGCTGCTCCGGTGTCGGCGGTGCACTCTCCTGTATCGGCTGCTCATTTACAGGCCGCTCGCTTGGTGCGTTGCCAAGATCATTCGTCGGCATCGCTGAGTCATCCTTGTCAGAACCTGTAAAGATATTGCTATCCTGTGTTTCCTGAGCAAACGCCTCAGAATCTGCCTGATCCGGAGGAGTCAGGGAACCCCCGGCAGCTTCCCTCATCTCCATCTCTCTAGCGAGCTGACGATAACGGACTCCAAAGATGATCACCAGGATCACTAAGAGCAGCAGGACGACAATGATTCCAACGATCACGATTATAGACATGGAATCAAGGGAAAACCCGGAACCACCCTCATTTTCCTCCACTGTTCCGTTTAGGTTATAGTGCATATTGAGGATGTTCTCCTCGATCGTGCCTTCCGTCGCGTCATAGACATACCATCCGTACATCCCGTCGCGGTTGACACCGTACATATAGTAAAAATCAGAGATATCCGCGCTTTCCGCAATGATGGCATCCGCCTGTGTCATTTGAAGCGCATCCATGGTCCCGCTGTCAAAGTCATAGGTTGTCAGTTCAAACCGATCGGATACCGCAGAAAGCTCTGCCTCCGGAATATTCAGCAACAGAATAAACCCGTCATTTGTCGCAAAGTTGATATAGGGAATCAGCTCAGCCTGGTCAATGTCATAGACGACAAACATGCCTGGCGCCTGATTAGACGTATCTTCCATATACAGAAGATATACTTCCGCAGTGTCCATCTCAAGAGCCGGAACCTCTTTGTCTTCATAGGTAACAGTCGTCTCATGGAAACCATCCGGAATCATCTCTACCGGAATGGAATTTGCGATCACGAGATTGACCCCCTCCTCGCTGGTCACGACCGGCTCCTGTGCCGCTTCTGCAGCCTTCGCAGCTTCTTCTGCTGCCGCAGCATCTGCCGCGGCCTGCTCCTCCGCTGCTGCCTCTTCCTCAGCTGCCGCTTCCTCAGCCTCCTCGGCCGCCGCCTCTTCCAGTGAAGTTACGTCTGCGTCCAGAAGGTCCGCCCGAACCCACCCGGATCGTTCGCTTCCACCTGAAGTATAGTGGATCTCATACCAGGTCTGGCCGTCCGAACCGGTCGTAGAGCTCGTAATCGTAACATCTATTCCATCCTCAAGCTGATCAACCATCTCGCCGTCTGCCGCATCCCTCACATTGACTCCGTCTGTGTTGGTAACGCCCGTCGCAAAGGCCGTGACGCCTGTCAATCCGGGGATCCCTGCTGTCAACAGGGCTGCCGCTGATAAAACAATTGCTGCTTTTTTGATTGAAAATCTATTTTTCATCCTTAACTCCAATCTGCCGGCAAAACATCGGCTGAGATGATTCTTGGGATTTTAATTTAGACAGGTCCGAAAGTCGAAAATCAGGATGCAAGCATCCTATTTTCAACTTGCCGTCCCCTTGTGTTACTTCTGCTTACTTTATGATACTACGAATTCCTCCGCACGTCGTGCTCCCGGAATTCTACAAATATTCGCAATCCGCCCTACCAGGCTGCTTGCTCATATTTGTTCGGGTCCGAAAGTCGAAAATCAGGATGCAAGCATCCTATTTTCAACTTGCCGTCCCCTTGTGTTACTTCTGCTTACTTTATGATACTACGAATTCCTCCGCACGTCGTGCTCCCGGAATTCTACAAATATTCGCAATCCGCCCTACCAGGCTGCTTGCTCATATTTGTTCGGGTCCGAAAGTCGAAAATCAGGATGCAAGCATCCTATTTTCAACTTGCCGTCCCCTTGTATCATAAAATATTATATTAAAACTTACCTCAAAATGCAACCGACTTAAAAAATAAAATGCCGCCACACCCGAAGGTATGACGGCAAGTCGTTCCAAGTTGATAAGCCTGCCGGCTGTGTGACATCTCCCGGCTTTTCCAATCAGGGCTTCATGCCGCTTCCGCCCTGAATGAACAGCGTATCACCGGTAACATACGTGGCATCCAGGCCTGCCAGGAACAGACAGACGCCACCCACGTCGTACTCCGCATCACCGTACCGGCCCAAGGGGATGTCATGAAGATTCTTTTCATACATCTCCGGATTTTCTTTGCCCCACTGAACCAGCGCATCTGTCGCAACCAGCGGAAGGACAACGTTGACATTGATATTATAGACACCCCACTCATTTGCAGCCACACGGGACAGCCCACGGATTCCTTCCTTTGCGGCGGCATAGGAAGCCTGTCCGGGATTGCCGTTGATGCCTGCTCCGGATGCAAAGTTTATGACTGAGCCCTGTGTCTCCTTGAGATAGGGAAACGCATGCTTCATATAGAAGAAAGTGGCATAGAGACCTGTGTTGATGGCAAGGTCAAACTGCTCCTTGGACTGCTCCACTAAAGGCACACCGGCAGCAGAGGCCTGCGCACTGTTGATCAGGGTGTTCAACTGTCCGAAATGTGACACGCCCTCGTCAATGGCGGCTTTGACTTCTTCCTCTTTGGAACCGTCCGCCACCATACACACCACGTTGGATCCAAACTCGTCTTCCAGCTCCTTTTTGGTGCGTTCCATGCCTTCCGGCACAATGTCGACCAGAATAATGTCTCCTCCCTCACGGGCAAATGCCCTAGCTACGCCACGGGCAATGCCGCCGCCTCCGCCTGTCAGAAGCATAACGGTATCTTTCATGCGCTGTGTATTCGTTCTCTCATGTACTCTCATAATGATCCCTCCTTATATTGTATGCTGCTGGTTTTAACATATTATATTTTATATTGTACCATAATAAATACAAAAATCAAGAAATCCGTCTAATATACTAGAAATAATCAAAAAAGAAAACATTTATAAAAAATAGAAATTTTTCTTGCATTGTGGCCCGATTTGCGGCATTATAGGTATGACTTGTTCGGAAAGGAGTCTTATATGAAGAAAAAAAGATTAATGCCACTGTTTGCTTTGCTCACAGCAGCCAGTCTTTTCTTATTGAGCGGGTGCCAGATGGATGTCACCACCATAAATGAAGAAGAAGTCCCCCTCTCCGTTGAAATGGAGGAGGAGAATCTCTCCGAGGGAACGCTCACCCTTCACAGCATCTGGCACGATGCTGCGGGAAGCGGGCTCTCCTCTGTCAATATTGCTTTTTACGAGGATGAGGAGTTGATCTTCTCCGGAACGACCGGTGAGGACGGAGCCCTTGAGACCTGCACACTCCCGTGCAATACTGTGCTCTTTTGTTCTGTCACAGATGAGGCTGGACTCCCGCTCGCGGAGTCGGATCTCGTGATCAAGCTCTCCGAGGATTACACCGCGCTAACGATCTACCCCACAAAGGAAGCAACTGAGGAGGAAGAAGTGGCCACTGAGTGTGTGATCGAGATTCCCATAGACAAGACAGATGTTCGCGCCTCCATCTTTGTGACGGAAGACGGTGCCATCAGTTTTGCCAGTTTGACCATTTATATGGATGAGGCGGAAGCCGCTGCGGAGGATGCGGAGGCTGAAGCTGAGAACGCGGAGGAAGCCGCAGCCGAAGAAGAGGTTGTGGAAGAGGAGGTCATAGAAGAGGCCGAGGACGCAGAAGAAGCTGCGGAGGAGGCCACGGAAGAGGCCGAAGACGAGGAAGAAAACCACGAAGATGAGGATCAGCCAGAGGACGAAGGTGAAGGAGAATAAAGATCTCCTATTTATGAAAAAGATAAGCGGCAGCTCGAATGGGCTGCCGTTTCTTTATCTCTTACTCTCTTTTTTCAACTCTCGGATCAGCTTTCGCTTTTCCCGCTTTGTCAGCTTAATGGCCGGCTGCTTCTCCCGCATCACGATCTCCAAAAATCTTCCCACTTCCTTCCAGGCGTTCTTGGATTCCGGAACCATAAGGAGAGCCATCTGGAACATATGGAACATGCCGTCATAGATACTTAAACGCACCCTGACCCCGGCACGCCTTGCCTTTTTTGCCACGCGGGTTGAGTCGCTTAGGATCATCTCATCTCCACCCACCTGGATCAGCATCGGCGGAAATCCGGAAAAATCTCCGAAGAGGGGCGAGATGTATGGGTTGGAGGCATCCGCTCCCTTCACATAGTCCCGATTAAACACCAGGCTGTCCTTCGTGTTCCCGAAGACCGGATCTTTGTGATAGTTCTTTCGGATGGACCGTCCGGAAAGCGTCAGATCCGTCCAGGGCGACATCGCAATGATCCCTGCCGGAAGCGGCTTGCCATGATTTTTTAAATACATGCAGAGAGCCATGGCGAGCCCGCCGCCTGCGGAATCCCCCGCCAAAATAATCTGACTTTCCGACCATCCCTGTGAAAGCAGCCAGCAATAGGACGTGATCACGTCCTCAAACGCTGCCGGATAGGGATCTTCCGGTGCAACGCGAAAGTCAGGCGTCAGCACAGATACCCCTCGTCCCAATTCGCTGTAAAGTCCGGCAAAGCTGCGATAGATGTTGATCAGCTTGCCCACATAGGCTCCGCCGTGAAGCTGCAGAATAATAAATTTTTTACTCGGGATCGCAGGCTGCAAAAGTTCCATGTCAAACTTCGGCTGTCGTATGACAGACAGCGTATAGCCGGCCGGAACCTTCCACTCCGGCTCTGCCTCCGCCATGTTTTTGCGCATCTCTCCCGATTGGATCCTGCGCCCGATCCGGTTGTCTGCGTGCACCCGCGCGATGATCTCTCGGAGGACTTTCCCCTGTGCGCTCTGCTCAATTTGCGGCATGATCGATTCTCCTTTTCTGCAGGCGGCCATCCGTCAACAGACATTTATATATGAAATCTCCGGTACAATTCTTCTCTGGCACGCCGGCCTCCTATGGTCATCGTTCCGACAAAGGCCATCACTGCCACGGTAAGGCCGATCATCGGCACGATCAGATGTGTGACAAGGCCGAATGGATACAGCGCAAACGGAAGCACGGAAAATGCGATGATCACAAGCTGAAACGGGATGTAGCTCTGCCAGTCCCGAATGTTCACGATCATCATCACAACAATACCCAGATCGATCAGCATACAGGCGGCCGGGATCACATAGGTGAGTGACCAGCCCCGAAAGCCGCTGACTACGTCAATGGCAAACAGGACCGCTACGCCCAATACAGCCTGGATGAACACGATCAGTCGGTATCCGGTGTGCATCTCAATCGATACCTTCAGCGTGATATATCCGTATGCGAGAAAGACACCGATTAAGATCACCCATCCGAGCGGCCCGCGAATGGCATAGTCTATCATGCACAGGATCACCTCCGCCGCAATGGCTGCGATCACGTAGATGCCCAGCGCCCTCTGCATTTTTTTGATCCCCTCTTCCGCGTGGACGTAAGGGTAGAGCATCTCTGTCCGGTCTCCCTCATCCTGCTCCAAAACACAGCTGCACAGCGGACAGACCTGTACGGGATCCTGAATTGTAACTCCACAATTTTTACATTTGCTCATCGCGATAACTCCCTGTCACTCATAATATACTCCGTTGCTGTCTAACGTCACGGAAATCCCTTCTGACGCAAGGCAGCGGTAAAACGCGCGCTGCAGCTCCACGTCCCGCATTACGGATGTGATGGTCGCGGACAGTGTTCCCTCATAGGTAGACATTGTCATTTTCAGGTTCTGTCCCCTGGACCTGGAAAGCAGCGCATCAAACCGGCGGACATACTCCCGGTATTCCGGGTCGACCGTGATCTGTCCGAGATTGGTCACCGTCGTCGTGTTTGCTTTCGCGTGCAGATTATAAATCCCCCTCAATCCCGGATTTTTAAAGATAAGCGGGATAGTGCGAAGGAACATGATCTGCTCTCCGGTCACGTTGTATGAGAGCACGGTCTCCAAGTGTTCTTTTGTCTCCTGCTCCCGTAAGGATTGTTTCACCGCCCCGATCACTTCCGCAAACGTCTGGCCCTCTTTTTCGGGCCGGAAAACCGCCGTCACCATGACGAAAAAGTTCTTGGCTGTCACAGACTGGAAGTAGGGCCGCAGGTTGACCGGGACCGCCACCGAGACCGGATGTTTGGAC
Source organism: Lachnospiraceae bacterium (assembly GCA_020860755.1). Taxonomy (GTDB): domain Bacteria; phylum Bacillota; class Clostridia; order Lachnospirales; family Lachnospiraceae; genus Eubacterium_I. Next base: position 21,220 of record JAJBTQ010000024.1, on the reverse strand, counting down.
GGCATGCCCTTTAAATAGCTCTGGTAAATACACCAGGCAAATAGAGAGACCATATACTCATTCACTGTGGCATCATACTGTTTTGCCGCCTGTTTGACCTCTTCCACCGGCATATGTCCGTGCAGGACGCCCATCTTGCCCGTCGGGAACATGGATCCCTTAAGGATATATGCCCGGAAGCTCTGATATCCCCTGGAAAAACTGCTCTTTTTATAGTTTTTTACAAAGCTGTCCTCCATGTTCAGGGAAGTCTCACTGCTTAAGCCGTCTCCTAAGCGCTCTCCCAGGTCCGGGTGGACCAGACGCAGATACTGATAAGTCAGCTCCTTTAAAAAGTAGAGTGCGCCGGTTCCATCCGTCAACACGTGGAACGCCTCCAAGTTGATTCTCTTTTTATAATAACTCACACGGAACAGATAGTTCCGGTTCCGGTTCTCCTCAATGTACTGGCAGGGATAGGTGTTCTCCTCCACGACCGGAGGGATCTCTTTGCCGTTCTCCTCAAAGTAGTACCAGAACATGCCCTGGCGAAGCCTGCAGTTAAAGACAGGAAACTTTGGAAGCACGATGTCTAAAGCCTCCCGAAGCACATCCGGCAGAATGTCCTCGTCAAGATACACCGAGATCCGATATACATTGCTTAAACCTTCGCCGGCGATTGCGGGAAACAGATGGGCTGCATTGTCGAGCTTATCCCAGCGGATCTCACCGGAACCGTCATAAACCTTGCCGCTGCTGTCCACTTTTTGGCGAAAATAAGCCTTTTCCAGCCTCTGTCTCTTTGTACCCCGGCCCTGCTTTTCCTCTTTGTATTCCAGCTTGAGCTGGCGCTTTTGTTCCTTTTGTTGAGCACGAATCAGCTTTTTTCTCGCTTTATATTGGCTCTTTACTTGTTTTTCTCTATCTTTATCGCTCATAAAAAGTTCCGTAATTTGAAACTCCCCGGCGGACTGAGTCTGCCGGGGAGATCATGTCATTCTTAAGATCAGACGCTTTCGACCTCAGCCTCCGCGCCGGTTTCGGCTGCCTCTGCGACATTTAAGGTACCATCCTGCACCTCATCCCAGAGCTTCTCGGCAGTGGCTGCCCAGTGCTCGGCATAGGGGAACGTCTTGGCGACCAGATCGTCCACCGGCTCCTCGCACACCATATCGGTGGAGTGCGCCTCTGTATTGTGTACCATCGTCTGAATTCTGTCCGGATTCTCCAGCATCGGACACGGCTGGAACATATTGTCATTGAACGGCATGTTGTCGTGATACTGCATGAACAGAGGCTGCTGCAGGCACTCGAGCAGTGTCATGTCCCGAATGTTCGCATCCGAGTAGTGGATGAACACGCAGGGCTCCACATCTCCGTTCGCGTTGATATGCATATAGGCCTTGCCGCCGGCAATACATCCGCCGACAAACTGCGCGTCGTTCTGGAAATCCATGGTAAACAGCTTGATCGGGCAGTACTGACTACGGACATAGCGGACACGCTTGACCATGTACTCACGCTGTTCCGGTGTCAGGAGCAGATCCGTGCTCGCATCCTTGCCAACCGGCATATAGTGGAAGAACCAGGACAGGATCGCACCATGGTCAACAAGCATCTGCAGGAACTCGTCGGAAGTGACGACCTTGTAATTTTTGCTCGTATAGCAGATGGATGCCCCATAGATCAGACCGTATTCGTGCATCAGATCCATCGCGTTCATGATCTTCTCAAACACGCCGTCACCGCGGCGGTCATCGTTCGTCTCCTCATATCCTTCGATGGAGAGTGCAAAGGAAAGGTTCCCGAGCCTTTGTACTTCCTTGCAGAACTCCTCGTCGAAGAGTGTCCCGTTTGTGAAGAGATGGAACGCGCAGTCGTTGTGCTTCTCCGCAAGCCAAAGGAGGTCTTTTTTGCGGACCATCGGCTCGCCGCCTGTAAAGATGAAGAAGTGGATACCCAGTTCCTTCGCCTGTGTGATGATATCATCGAGTTCTTCGTTTGTCAGGTTTAAGTTATGGCCGTACTCAGCGGCCCAGCAGCCGACGCAGCGCAGATTGCACGCACTTGTCGGATCCATCAGGATGACCCACGGCACGTTACAGCCGTACTTTTCGCGGTTCTCCTTCACTTGCTTGAATCCCGTCAGTCCGGACTCAAACCCCAAGTTCATGACATGAGTCTTGATCAGGTTCGGATGCAGCGTCTCCATCGCGTGGTAGATCTGCTGTGTCCAGTTGTTCTCCGGGTCCGAGAGAACCTGATCTGCGTTGTCCCAGAATTTATCGGGGAAGTTCTTTCCGGCAACTCTGCGCGCCATATGCATGAGCTTGACAAGGTTCTCTTCCTTATTTCTGTTGATATAGCGGTAGACACCGTTAAAAGCGACTTCAAATGATTTTCTCGCTGTGGTATGTTTTAAATCTGCCATTGTTCCCTCCTCTATGTAAACTCCCTAGATGGTATCCTTGAAATTGGTATAACCGGTTCTCGTAAAATGTCCGTTTTCCCAGAGCTCCTCTGCATTCGGTGCCCAGTCTTGCGCATAGTCCACACACTTGTCTGTGAGGTGCTCCACGCTCTCGGGAGACTGCAGGTCCGTGGAGTGTGCTCCGGTCTTTTCCACCATTTCCCGAAGCCTCTCCGGATTCTCCAGCATCGGGCAGGGACGGAGATGATTCTCATTGAACGGCTGTCCTTCCCGGTAGGCCATAAACAGCGGCTGCTGCAGACATTCCAGCAATGTCTTCTCGCGAATGTTCGCGCCTGAGTAGTGGATGAACACGCAGGGCTCGGCGTCGCCGTTGGCATTAATATGGAAGTAGTTCCGTCCGCCGGCAATGCAGCCGCCCACGAACTCACCGTCGTTCTGGAAGTCGAGCAGCATGATCTCCTTGCCGCCCTCAAAGCCGCGGATCTCGCGGAGCCGGTCGTGGATGTATTTGCGCTGTTCCATGGTAGGCATCAGGTCGACATCGGCCTCGTTCCCCACCGGCATATAGTGGAAGTACCACGCATAACGGCAGCCGTGCTCGATCATCAGATCAAAGAACTCATCGGAAGTGACCGCCGCCATATTTTTTCTTGTATAGCACACGGAAGTTCCAAAGAGCAGCCCGTACTGTTTAAGCAGATCCATCGAATCAAGTGTCCTCTGGAACGCTCCGTCGCCCCGTCGTCCGTCGTTGGCATCTTCAAATCCCTCAAGAGACAGGGAGAACGAGAAGTTGCCGATCTCCCGCAGCTTCTTGCAAAGCTCCTCATCGATCAGAGTACCGTTCGTAAAACTGTGGAACTCACAGTCGTTGTGCTTTTCGGCCAGCTTGACGAGGTCATCCTTGCGGACAAGCGGCTCACCGCCGGTAAACATATAGAAGTACACACCGATCTCCTTGCCCTGCGTGATGATGCTGTCCATCTCGTCATAGGTAAGGTTTAATTTGTGCCCGTACTCGGCAGCCCAGCAGCCGGTGCAGTGCATATTGCATGCGCTCGTGGGATCCATCAGGATCAGCCACGGAATGTTGCATTCGTACTCTTTCCGCTTGTCGCGGATCACCTTTGTGCCGTAGAATGCGGCCTCAAATCCAAGGTTTAATGCGGTCATCTTCGCCACGTGAGGATCTACCTCATCCAGCATGCGGTTCACATAGTGCATCCATTTGTTGTCGGGATCCTTGATCATCGCCCTCACAGCCTCATAGGACTCGGCCTTAAAGTTGTCTCCCATAAAGCGCTCAGCAAGATCTACGATCTGCAGCAATCCCTTTTCGCGATCTTTGTTCAGCCGTCTTAAGGCGACATCGATCGCCGCACTGAATGCCTTTCTCTGCATCGTGTGTGATAAACTTGCCATGTAACGGTCTCCTTTCTGTTTCGGTAAGCTTCAACTTGTCTGTTTTCCAGATGTTGTCGGTTTTCCAATAGCTGTCTGTTTTTCAAATACTGTTTTATTTCCAAATGCTGTCTGTTTTCCATCTTTGTGTCTGATTTCCAACATCTGTTGCATTTTTCACTAAACTATATTATAATCCGTAAAGAAAGAATAGCAACCAACAAATTTACTTTGATTGTCAAATAATCTACATTATGCCTTCAATTTGTTGGATATTTAACAGATCCGGGCCATATTGGCGGGAGGAAGATCATGGCGACAGACCGAAGAACAAAATATACAAAACAAGTGATCCGGGAAGCCCTGTTTGATCTGATGGAGGACCGTCCGATCAACAAGATCACCGTGACGGATATCTGCAAAGAGGCGGATATCAATCGAAGCACGTTCTATTCTTATTACGAAGATGTATATGAGCTGCTCTCCTCGATCCAGAGCGAGATGTTCGAGAACGTGATCCTTACCTTAAGCAGTGAAAACTGGTTCGAGGATCTCCTGCAGATCGTAGACGAGAACCGAGATCTGTGCAAGGTGCTGATCGGACCGCACGGCGATTCCTCCTTCATGCGTCAGCTCATCTATCTGGGGTATGAAAACAGCATTGTGTTTTGGAAGAAAAAGTATCCGGACGCATCACCGGAGCTTTTGGATTACCTCTATGCCTATATGTCCTCCGGCGTGATCGGCATCCTGGAGAACTGGGTGTTCTCCGATTATGCCCTTTCGATAGAAGAGGTCGGCGAGATCCTTATGGGAATCTCAACGGAAGGACTGAGATATCTGAAAAAAGCACAAAAAAAATAGCCGGCCGGCTATTTTTTCGCTCCAAAGTGTTACAGAGTTGTTACAAACAGATATTACAAAGTTGTTACATTTCGCTCAGCGCAAACATTATTACAATAACAAGGATTTTATGTGTCTCCCGCATAAACAACGTGTTTATGCGGGTTTTTCACGTTTCCTTTTCGGGCTCTGATGACGAATCCTATTATTTCTCGGGAAATCGTCCGTATACCCCTGTGACATTTTGAATAAACTTCCCGACCGAATGCGTGATCTGGTCTCTGGTAAACCTCCACGCCCAGTTGCCACCCATCGTAGCGGGGGAATTCATGCGCGCTTCCTCGCCAAGGTGAAGATAATCCTGCAGCGGGATGATACAGTACTTCGCAACACTCATCATTCCAATCCGGATCAGATTGTCGCAGAGCTGTTCGTCGGTATCACAGAAGCGGTTCAAGTAGTTTTGTACGTTCCACCTTATCTCTGAGTTGGCTGAGGTCACAAACTGATACAAGGTATCGTTGTCATGCGTGCCTGTGTAGACAACACAGTTTGTCGTACCATAGTTGTGCGGAAGAAAGTAGTTCCCACTGCCGCTGTCAAAGGCAAACTGCAGCACCTTCATCCCAGGGAAGCCACTCTCATGAAGCAATTCCTCCACGCTGTCGCTGATCACGCCAAGATCCTCTGCGATCCACTCCACCTCCGGGAGACTTTCGCGCAGCGCATGGATCAAGTCTATGCCGGGTCCCGGCTTCCATGTGCCGTTCTTTGCCGTCTTCTCTCCGTACGGAACTGCATAATATTCATCCAGGCCGCGGAAGTGGTCGAATCGGATCACATCGTACTGCACTTTCGCATGGCGGACCCGTTCGATCCACCAGGCATAGCCGGTCTGCTTGTGATGATCCCAGTCATACAACGGATTCCCCCAGAGCTGCCCATCCTCACTGAAAAAGTCAGGCGGGACTCCCGCTACCTCAGTAGGATTGAGTTCTTCATCCAGCTGAAACAGCTGTGGATTCGTCCACACATCTGCGCTGTCAAGTGCCACATAGATTGGCATGTCCCCGACAATGCGCACCCCATGCGCATCCGAATAGGCCTTTAAGCGATCCCACTGTATGGAAAACCAGTACTGGACATGGGAATGGAAGGAGATGTCATCCGCCAGATCCTGTCTGGCCTGCTCCAGCGTCTCCGGATCACGCGTCTTATACGGCTGTTCCCAGTCATACCAGGCTTTTTTGTCGTGCAGATCCTTGACCGCCATAAAGAGGGCGTAATCCGGCAGCCAATCTGCCTCCCTCTCTACAAACGCCTCAAAGCCGCTCTGATCCCTGTCTTTGTCCCGCTCATAGGCACGGCGGAGCAGAGGAATACGGTTTGCAAACTGTTTTCCATAATCCACATAAGACGGATTCGACCCAAGGTCGGCCCCATCGCACTCCTCCTGCGTCAGCAGGCCCTCATCGATCAGCTCTTCCAGAGAAACAAAATAAGGATTCCCCGCGATCGTCGAGAAAGGCTGATAGGGAGAATCTCCGAAGCTGGTGTGTCCCATAGGGAGGATCTGCCAAAGCGTCTGCCCGCATTTTTCTAAAAAATCAATCCAGTCGTAGGCCTCCTTCGTGAATCCTCCGATCCCGTATTTGGAAGGAAGACTGCTGACCGGAAGTAAGATTCCGCTCGCTCTCATCGTAATTACCTCCAGTGCCGACGCGTTTTTCGCGTCCCAGGACATTATACACCACTCCGCCGTTTTGCGCTACAAAAAGTATGCCGTTTTGCGCTTCAAAAAGTAATGCTGGTCAAATAACCTGATTGCGTGTATAATGAAAAAACACAGGCGTGACCTTTAAAGATCGCGGGAAGGGAGTTACTTATGGACGAAAAGAAAAACAACATACCCAATATGGATAACTGTACGCAGGACTGCAGCACTTGCCCTGCCGCATGCGATATAGACCTGGAACAGTCCGGGCCCAGCTTCTTTGAACGGCTGGAGACCGCCTCAGAGTATTTCGAGGCAATGGGTGAGGATAACTTCATCAACATGTTAAACGAGGCCGTCGCCGAGCTCGAGGCAGAGGACGCCGCAGAGGAGGAAGCCGAGCAGGAACTCGGAGAAGACGTCGAAGAGACGATGGAGGAAGAGTAGCCCCTGCAGCAGAGAGTTTTAGAAGAACGGATGACAATGATACTATAAAAAAGAGCGCTGTGAGATCACAGCGTTCTTTTTCTCTGTTACCTATGTACTTCTCTGTTACCTATGTACTGCTAAACAGTTACGATTCATCCGTCACGATTTACTGATCACTGATCCGAGTCCAGCTCTGTGACCTTCGAGACGATCTCCTCTAAGGAATCCACCTGCGGGACATCCGCCGGGACATCTCCAAACCCATAAGCCGCCCAGATAAAAGGTACTCCGGCCTCACAGCATGCGTTGTAATCACCGGCTGTATCTCCCAGATACCAGTACCGCTCCAGACCGTTTTGTTCAATCATGCGTGTTAGATTCTCCGCCTTGCCCTGACCGGTGTCACCGTAGGCCAGTTTGTCGTCTACCAGATCTTCCAGATGATAATGTTCCAAAAACGCTTCGATATATCCGGACTGGCTGTTGCTGACGATTCCGATAAAATAACCTCTCTCTTTCAACGCCTGAAACGTGCCCTTCACATCGCCCAGAAGTATGGCTCCCCGTTCCCGGAGGTGTTCATTCTCAATCGTTTCCAGAGCATTTAAGATCTCCATCCCCTCATCCGGGGAATACTGCGGCAGGAGGGCTTTCGCAAACTGATCCATGGTCCGGCCCATAAGCCCGATGATCCGTTCCCGGGTGATCACCACATCCGAAATGCCGGCCTCACTAAGCCCCTGGTTCCATGAAACCACAATGTTGTCAACGGAGTCCCAGATGGTCCCGTCCATGTCAAAGATAACTGCTCTTTTCATAACTATGTTATTATAGCGGATACGGAAGGAGTGCGCAAGGAAAACACATTTACGTCTCGAGCTCCTGCATCTGTCTCCTTAAATCCCGCAGTTCCCGCACGACCATTACAAGACCAACCGTGATCGCAAGGGCATCCGCCACCGGTCCGACATATAGAATCCCATCAATTCCGTCGACACCAAAGAGGATCGGGAAAATACGGGGAAAGATGAGCAGCAGCGGCAGGAAAAAGATGATCTGCCGGGTCAGGGACAGAATCGTGCCCCGGATCGGTTTTCCGATCGCCGTAAAGAAATTTGAGCCCATTATCGGCAGGAAATTGGCAAACGCAAAGAACAGGTATATTCTAAAATACCGGACGGCAAAGTCGTAGTATACCTGCGAAGATCCCTCTCCGAATAGAGAGATGATCTGGAGCGGAAAGATCTGGAACATTAGAAACGCGATCACCCCGACGATAAGACCGAATCGAAATGAACGCAACACGACACTTCGTACGCGGTCATACTTTTTCGCTCCATAGTTAAAGCTTGAGATGGGCTGCATTGCCTGCCCGACCCCTCCAATGATAGACAGATAGATCATACTCACTTTTGTAATGATCCCGACTACAGCGATCGGAATGGCCTCTCCATAGATTGACATACCGCCGAAAAACCGGAGGGAATTGTTCATCGTGATCTGCACCACCATCGTGGCCAACTGATTAAAACAAGGCGCCATCCCCAGACGTGCGGATTGCCCAATATATTCTATCTGCGGACGCAGATGTTTTCGCTTAAGCTCTACGGTCTGTACATGAAACATATACCAGAGTGCCACCATAGCGGCAACGATCTGGCCGATGATGGTCGCAAGAGCCGCTCCGCGGATCCCATAGCCGAGAACTGCCACGAACAGAGTGTCTAAGCCCACATTGATGATCGCGCCAACCAGATTACATGTCATGCTTGCGCGGGGCCGCCCGTCTGCACGGATCAGGTGTCCGCATCCAGCGGAAAAAAGATAAAACGGGAAGCCAAAGGCCGTGATCCCCACGTAGGACTGCGCATAGGGAAGCACATCATCAGGTGAGCCAAAGGCTTTCAGCAGCGGCGTCAAAAACAGCAGAGTGATGACCATAATCACGACACCGCAGATGGCCAGCATCACCGCGGAATTTCCCAGATAATACGGTGCCGCCTCTTTATCTCCCTTGCCGAGTGAAAGATTAAAACCGGCCGCTCCGCCGAGTCCAAACAACAGAGCCAAAGAAATCACCAGGATGGTCAAAGGATACGCGATATTTGTCGCGGCGTTTCCCAGTTCTCCGACAAAATTACCAATATATACCTGATCAACAATATTGTAGAGAGAGTTTACCAGCAGTGCAATGATACTGGGAACGGAATACTTTACCAGCAGTTTGCCGATTGGCTGGGTTCCCAGAGGATTTTCTGCTGTTTCTGACCTTTTTTCCATTGTTTCAGACATATCAATATCTCCCGTCTGCGCCCCTAAAAACTGTTTATGAAGGTCTAAAACACCATTGACATTCGCACCGTTTTATATTTTACTATAAAAGAAAAATTAAACAATAGACACAAATCTATCTTTTGAAAGATAAGAGACAATATTTCAGAAATGGCTCTTAAAATTTAAAGGACACGGCTATGAATAAAAATCTGGATCTGAGAGTTCAAAAAACTTATACCTGCCTGATGAATGCTCGTTTAGATCTTTTAAAGGAAAAAGCCTCTGAAGAGAGCACAGTAAACGAGCTCTGCGAGAGGGCGCTGGTCGGACGCGGAACCTTTTACAAACATTTCTCAGACAAGTATGAGATCTTTTCCTTTGTATAAAACGAGATGCTCGACCACTACATGGAGGAGGCTGAGGCCCAGTCAGATGATGACGATCCCTGCGCCTACTATTTGGCATTTTTTGAAGGTTTTTTGCAATTTATGCAAAAAAACAATGAGTCATTTGGACCGCCCACCAGCCGCTCCATGATCTCCGTGATGCTGTTTTCCACATCGGATTCGATCGCCCGGCAGCTCGAGCAGCATCTTCGATTAGATCAGGAGGAAGGGCGGACATTCTCGATTCAACCGTCGTCGGCAGCACGCTTTCTGACCGGTGCGATGGCACAGAGCGCCCGGTATCTGCTCGGGCATCCGGAAGAGGCCAACAAAAAGCAATTGGTCGCGGATATGAGATTAGCTCTTGAGATACTGTTTAATGGTTAAGGTCACTTATAATTTTTCATCACACAAAGCAGAGGCTCTGAGAGATTTTTCTCAGAGCCTCCAACTTATTTTCAGGGTTTTTTGGTCTTAAAACATTTTCTGTTATGGCCAGTCAGGCCGTCACTGTCCCGCCGCGCGTCTGCGCACACCGACTATCACAATCGCGACGCCTGCCGGAATAATAAGGAACAGATACAGGTATGGTGCATTGGTATCGGAGGTTTTGGAGGCCGGTGCATCGGAAAGATTAGTGACCTCTGCAGTATCAGCGCCGCCGTCGCCGTTATATCCGTGCTTGCCGCCTTTTCCTCCATGTCCACCGTCTCCGGCATTGCCGCCGTGACCGTTGCTGCGGTTGCTGTCATTGCCGCCGTCGTCGTCTCCGACATTACCGCTGTCTTCCTTATTGTCTTCTTTGTCGCCGGCGTCTTGAGGATCCGGCTCACCCTCCGGGTCCGGCTCGTGACTGTTGGTCAAGGTCACCGTACCGGTGTACACCGTCGCTCCTTCCACCTCTTCCGAACAGATCGTAACATCGACATCAGTGGTCTCATAGCCTGCAGCGACATCATCCTCATGCAGTGTGTAGCCGATATCCAGACCACCCTCCATCTCATAGACCGGATGATCCGAGACATCGATCGTCCAGTTTCCATCCTCATCTATATCTTCCGCTGTCAGTTCCGCCGTCCATGGGGTTCCATAGACGTCCGTCACTGTCTGGCCGTCATGCTGGAGCTCAACCGTAATGGAAGACGGCCGTATGCCATCCTGATCATCCGCATCGTCCCACACTTTGGTGATGGTCAGGTCGGAAACGAGCAGCGAATTATGGGTATTGGTGATCAGAACGTTCCCCTCTCTGAGTGTACGGATCACGGCGGTATAGCCATCCGGCACCTCTTCTGTGGCGGAATAGATGATCTTATCATCGTTCTCATCATAAGCGGGAAGATCATTAAAAATTCCGCTCCAGCTGTCTCCGTCACCCCGCAGTGTCAAACGCTGCTCCGTCGCATCGCCATTGCTTGTAAGAGTGATCGCAAGGTCGTCCGGCCGGATTCCGTCATGATCGCTTGCATCGTTCCATGCCTTTGTAACGACAAGTGACGTAAGCTTGGTATTGGTAATGCAATATCCGCTTTCCTGATCACCGCTCATCTCACTGCTGTAGCCGTCCGGCACTTCCGTCTCCTCGACTGTATAGGCGATCTCTGATCCCTTCTCATCCTCGGCATACAGATCCTCGAAGACTCCGCTCCAGCCACACGCTTCGCATAAGGTCAGGCTGCCGTACTCTCCGACTACCTCTTCCCCATCTGCCAGTAACACGACTGTGACCGCTTCGGGGCGGTCTCCGGCCTCGTTGCCGCCGTCCCTCCAGATCTTCTCAACATCTATGCTGATCACACGACTTACCTTGACATATACGATCAAATCCTCTTTCAGAGATGTCGTGCCATCCCACGGTTCCAGGAAATGCTCATCCTTATAGTAACCTTCGAATACGAAGCCTTCCGGGAGAAAAGAGGAAGCCTCGATCGGAACCACATCTGTATAACGAATATACGGCAAGGAATCTGTTGCTTCCCGACCGTCAATGGCATCCCCGGTTGAATATCCGTTGTCTCCATAGACATAAGTGACCTTGTTGGTATGGAACAACAGATCCAGATGAAACTTCGTGTTTTCAATCGTATACTCGTCCTCGCTCTCATTTCGGAAAAGAGCTGTATAGCCGGAACCGCCCTCGTGTCCGATATAATCTGCCGCGGCAGAGAGATATTGACCGATATTGTTCCCTGCATTTGCCTTATATTCATCTCGGAAAACAGCTTCACTGGTATCAATGTTGGACAGATCCCTAAGCAGCAGCTGCCAATCCTCTTCACTGTTGATAAGCGGCGCCTTCTCAGTATTTGCCGCATCCCATTTATCCGCGGTAATATACGAAGCGTCGAGGTAGACGATGCCCACCGGAAAATACCCGTAGGAATCTATGGTATGCGGATCGATCCCGAGGATATCCAGCATCGCATAGGAAATATCGGCCCTGGAGACATAAACACACACGGAAACGGTATTGCTGACTATGACCGTCCAGGTCTCGGTAAGACTTGTGGCAAAATAAGAGGTTTGATATCTATGCGTAATGGTCACTGTACCCGGCGAGCGTCCGGTCACTACTGCTGTACTTCCGGTACCGCTGACCGTTGCCACATCCGTATTCGAACTGGACCAGGAATTGCTGTAATTGGCAGAAGTCCCTGTAATACTTTTTGTATCTGTCACCTCAATCGTATAGGTCTCGCCTGCCAGCAGCTGGATACCGTAATCATCCTCCTCTTTCGGATCCTCATTATCCAAAACGATCCCTTCCTCATTATCCAAAACGATCACATCCTCATCCGGTTCTCCGGCTTCGACACTGATCGGCGCAGCCTGCGCAGTGAGCTCTCCCGAAGAATCCTCCCCTGTCTCAGGCAGCTCCGGATCTTCGCATACCTCATCCGGTGACAGATCCGGGTCTTCACCGGCCTCCTCTAAAAACAGATCCGCATCTTCACATTTGCTCTCATCCATTACTGATCCCTCACTGAATAAGGTATCTTCCTCCGCAAACGCTGTCATCCCGCCTATGGTAAACACGACAGAAACAGCCAAAAAGAATGCCAGTGCTTTTTTCCTCACTCTTTTCATATCGTTTTTCCTTTCGTAGTGCAAAGCATTAAAAAAACCGACGAGTTTTACACGATATTATGGTAATATGAGTATATCATCATGGACGGAGGAGTGCAATATATTTATTCTGTTTTTTATCATTTTCCTTTAGAAATAGCGGGTATATTTTACCACATAGTATTTCATGTTATGTACATTACAGTTGAGTAAAAAAGAGCTTGCAAACGCGCTGTCTGCAAGCTCTCAAATATTATTTTTGCCAAGACATCATCCCGGCATGATCATCATGTCCGGCATTTCCAAAAAGCCGATCTTGTCATAAAAGCCCCTCCCGCTCTCAGATGTCTCCAGGTAAATCTTTGTAATATCCCGCTCCTTTGCCTGCTCCGACAACCAGTGAATGATGGAACTGCCCACCCCCTGTTCCCGGTATGCAGCCCGGCAATAGATATTCATAATATAAGCACACCAGCCGCCGGGGTTGTCCGGCGAAGGCATTTCCTGATACAGGCACATGCCGCCGCAGCCTACGATCTCCCCGTCCGCATGGGCGAAACAGGCGATATGCGTTCCGGCCGCCAATGCCTTCTCATAATAGGATCGGTTCTCCTCTTCAAGTCCCTCCGGATAGAAATATTCCGAAGAAGGGAACACTTCATGCAGCACTTCCATCCGCCACTGCATTAAAAGATCCAGGTCTGTAAGGTCAGCTTTCTGTATCCGAATTTCCATGATGGCTGCCTCCTTTTCTTACGATCGGCAATTTTTTTACATCAGTTTTTCCGTTTGGATTTACGGGAACACTTGAGATTTCCACAAAAAATTCGGGGATCATAAACGAAGGAAGGTTCTCCGCCAGCTCTTCTTTGATCCCGGAAATATTTAAGCTCGGCCCGGCGGGCACGATATAGGCCACCATATAAGAAAGCCCCTCGTCATCGACCATCGCCCGGACCACGGCCTGATGGACGTTTTTGCACTGGTAGAGCCGGGATTCCACCTCTGCGGTCTCCACCCGTTTGCCATAGATCATGATCTGGTCATCCATCCGGTGCAAAAAGGCCAGGTTCCCGTCCGGAAGAAAGTAGCCCAGATCCCCGCTCCTGTACATAACGCTGCCATCCGGCAGAGTGACAAAAGCCCGGTTTTCCTCCTCGTGGTCTCCGATATAGCCCATGGATACCCCATCACCGTAAATGCAGATCTCACCGGTCTCTCCGGCGGGAACGTCGTTTCCGGACTGATCCAGGAGGCGGATATCCACTCCCTTGACCGGCCGGCCGATGGGATAGGTCCCATCCTCTAAGACACCTCCCTGATTGCAGCAGTAATATGACGCACAGACAGTAGTCTCAGAGGGTCCGTAGGTATTATAAACCTGCGCCTGACAAAGCAGGTTATCGACATAGATCCCCCGCAAAACGTCACCGCCGCTGATCAAAAGCCGCAGGGAGGCTGGGATCGCAGGCAGGTGATTCAATTCGGCCAGCAGATAGGGAAAGCCGGATATGATAGTTACCTGATGCCTCGCGACAAAGGACATCAGCGCCAAAACATTTTCTTTGTCCGCATCCGAGGGGATTGCCAGAGCAGCTCCGTTCAGCAGGCTGGCGAACACTTCCTCCACAAAAATATCAAACGAGCAGACAGAATACTGCAGCATAACATCCCCGGGGCCGGGGTGGAATTCGTTTTCAAAAGCTCTTACATAATGGCAGACATTGCGGTTTCGAACGCAGACGCCTTTCGGGCGCCCCGTTGTCCCGGACGTAAACAAAACATAGGCGGGGCTTTCCGGATCTATCGCTTCCGCACAGTCTGTTTCGGCCATCTCCCCTCCGCCGGATCCGGCTTCCGCCATCCTGGTGGAAAATCCCTGCAGTTTATACAAAAAACTGGGCTCGGTCAGAACAAAATCAACCTCGGCTTCCGTCATCATATCGCGGATCCGTCCGGTGGGAAAATCCGGTTCTGCCGGGATATATCGGGCACCGCATTTGAGCACAGCAAAAATAGAGGCGATCATCTCTGCCCGATGGCGCATGACAATGCCTACACTGTGAATATCGTCCGGAAACCCGGAAGCGATCCGGTCCACCATATGGGAAAACTCTTGAAAGGTCAACACCCGGTCATCTTCTATGATCGCCGGGTCGTCCGGATAAGAATCGACCACAGATTGAAAAAGTGTATAAATTGCATCCATGATCATTCGGTCCCTTCCCGCCTTAAGATCCAGTCGATACCGGCAGCCATCCGCTTTACCGGTCCGGCATAGTGATTGCCCGGATTCAGAACAAATATCGAGTCAATGCCCTGATCGGCATAAAACGCCTGAATCTCCGCGGTATTATCCTGCGTGGTTTTCAGATAAGAATTTCGGGATTTGCTCTCCTTATCCCCCAGCGAAAAATACATATGATCCGGGCGGATCATCGGATCATGGGAAAAGATATATTCTTTGATCCCGGGAAACCACAGAGAACCGGACATTGTGGCAACCCGGGAAAAGAGGTCTGTCCGATATATGGAATACACCGCAAATAAGCCGGCCAGAGAATAGCCGGAAATACCTCGCCACGCGGGCTCCCCCTCTATATCTTTTTCAGCTTCCGGCAGGATTTCCCGGATAAACATCTCCAGATACTCATCCGCCCCGCCGGTGCAGGGTTGATCCATTCTGGAAAGCGGCGGGCATTCCCAGGGCGCCATGTCATGATTCCAATCCAATTTGCTGATGGCTACCAGGGTAAGATCCGGGCTCTTTTCATTTTGTAATTCCTGAAACACCCTGTCCCCTTCACGGCCAAACATATGCAGGTAAACTATGGGACTTCCGGGCTCGGAGGCCGGCAAGACATCTACTTTCTTCCCCTGTATGGTAAAAGAACTCATCGTTATTTTTCCTCACTTTCTTCCAGCTTCATCAATTCCTCAAACACCGGATCCGCGTCCCGATGAATGTTTAATTCGGCGATCGAGTCAAAATGGGTCCGCTTCTGGTTGATCTGAATGATCCTGGCATTTCGTTTTCTGTAATCCCAATACACCGATCCAAAATATCCCGATGTGCCGATGATCAGGATCAGGTCCGCCTGGCTCATCCATTCCTGCGCTTTTTTCACATCCTCTTCCCACAGTCCGACATGGCTGTAGACATTGTACGGCAGCAGGACACCTCCGCACTCCGGACATCTTGGCATCTCTCCGTGGTTCCATATCTCATAGTCGTAGACACGATGCCCGCAGTCGTTGCAGGTATTTATCTGAAAACTGCCCTGGATCTCAGCCACGTTTTTGGAGCCGGCCATTGTATGGATACAGTCCTCATTCGTAGTGATGATGCCCTGTAATTTCCCCATCTCTTCCAATCGCGCAAGGGCCTTGTGCGCCTCAGTCGGTCCGTGCTCGAACGCGGCGCTTAAGAAAACCCGGTAAAGCCCATTATACATATTCTCAGGATTCCGCCCCATCATGCCTATACCGCCGCGCGCTCCCATGCCCGCATAGGATACTCCTCCGGCCGCGATCGAGATCCCCGCTCCGGTGATCGCAACGGAAAAACCGCTCTCCTCCAAAGCATCGTATAATTTTACAATCTGATTATCCTTCTTATTACCACTTGAATTTTGTGCAAACATAACCTTTATAAATCTCCTAAAGCAAATCTACAAAGTCTATTGTAGACAATTCATGTTGTATTGTAACACAGAAAGATAAAGGCAGGGACAATTAACGGATAAGAAAATGTTACTCCCAGTGATCTTTTTCTTCCGCATATATAGCCGGCAATATTTCTGCCAAATTGGTAAATTCGAAAAAATGATGCTGGAGCTGGCTGCGAAGCTGTTCTTCTGACAGTTCAAAATTTTCAGGGGCCACACAGCATACCTCTCCGTTGACAATCTGGTACCCCACCCATATCCTGCTGCGCAGTTCACAGCCATCCTCTAAATCCCGGGCTGTATGCATAAGAACAATCGGCAAGCCGTCTCCCTCTGGTTTTATCACATTTCCGCAAAGGAAAAACGAGCACTTTTCCGTTCCGATCCACTGTTCTTCAAACCCCATATCTGACGGCTTTTTAAAAGATAAGTTCACCTGAATGGGATCTGTTCCGAGCAGGACAGACTCTTTGTTCATATGCTGTACGTTCTGACATTTCTCAAGGTTTGACACCTGCGGATCCAACAGCTTTTTTCTGTCTTTATCGGAAACGGCCACCTCATAATGGTCACGCGGATCCCAAATAGAATATCTCAGACATTCCAAGGGATGCCAGGCAAACCACCACTGGAGCATTTCTCCGTTAGCCTCCGGAAATTTTGTATGATTGGCAAAGCAATATCCCCCCGACTTCATTTTCGAAACACCCATTTCATCCGGCAGGGTTCCCGGCTCAAAAATTTTATTTCTGTCTTCCGGCTCCAAGCCGTCTCCCTCCGGCAGTAAAGGATGTTCCAGAACCTTTTGTTTCACCTCCGGAATATCTTTGAGTTCTCGCATAAAGTACTTATAATAACTGCGGTTTTTTTCCTCTTCTGCAACAGGGACTCTGCTATATTCATTCATATCCTATACCCTCATTTATATAGTTTTCTACCGGATCTGCTCCGCCTTAAATTTCCATCTCAAGCAGTGCGCAGCCCAGGGTTTTCCCGTGCTTATCAATTGCAAGCGACCTCGTTACGCCGCCTCCTAGCGCATCTTCCATCACAAAATTCAGTGCAAAGATACCAGGCAGTTCATAGCGCGTGACGTTCCCCTTTACAATCTCCGAAAAATAGTCTCTGACTCTCTCCTCAGTCACTTGGCTGCACAATCTGCCATAATCTTCTGCTTTATACGCGATGACGGAGATCACTGAAATATTCCCTTTATCTCCTGTTCTCGAATGAGCAATTTCTTTCAGTTTCATATGCGCCTCCTTATCAAAATACGTCCTCTCATCGTTTACAATATCTCTTATACCGGCACGGCCGCAACTAAAAAATGAGCTGCCGGAATAAGGATGGATGCAATGCCAATAACATCTTTGACACTCTTTTCTACTCCACCGCCTCCACAGGGGCCGTTGGTATATAATGCTTCTACTTCCCCGCCGACTCTTTCAGCTGTGTAAAAATCCCGTGTCCGGGCAGCAACCCGAAGCCTTACTTCAACACTTTCTTCAGAAGGATTTAATTTGCTTGATATGCTGCGGGAAATCTTGTCCCCAAACAGAGAGTTTATGCCGATATAATCATATCGGATCTCTTCAAACTCCAACTGTGTGATGGCGAAGCGATGCTCCAGAATATCCCGTGCCATTTCAGCTTTTTGCAAGGCATTGGAGCCGCCATAACTGATCTGCCCTTCGCCAATAAAACAATCATGATACCCTACGCTGGTTTTAAAATATCCATTCGGTGCCTTGCCATCGATCCCGGTTATGGTCACCTGGTTTTTTCCGGTCTGCTCCACTTTGACCTGAGAAAAGTCCGCGACAACATCCGGCGTAAAGTAATTTTCCGGATCTTGAATCTCATACAAAATCTGCTCTTTTACGATATCTTCCAAAACTGCTCCCCCGGCAGATTCCAATTTAGAAATGGTACAGACTCCATCCTCATCCACCTCCGCTATCGGAAATCCCAAATTCCACAGATCAGGTACCTCCTTAAACCCAGGGTCTGCATAATATCCGCCTGTCACCTGACCGGCGCACTCCAAAAGATGGCCAGCGAGAATGCCACGCCCCAATCGGGTATAGTCATTCATACTCCAACCGAATTCATAAATCAAGGGAGCTAATGTCAACGCCGGGTCAGCGACGCGTCCCGTGATCACAATGTCAGCCCCCATTTTAAGCGCTTCTACGATGCCATCCGAGCCTATATAGCCGTTGGCAGAGATAATGTCCCCGTGAATCGCCAAAAGCGGCTCTTTGGTCTCCATCGTAATAAAATCCATATACTCATCTAATCTGCTTGTAATGTCATCTCCGGTAACATAAAAAATTTTGATGTCTTCAAGGCCTTTCTGGTCAGCCATCTCTCTGCATTTTTCAGCGGCAGCTTTCGGATTGGCAGCGCCCATATTCGTAATAATACGCACCGGAAAATCTCTCCACGCATCCAAAATCTGATCCATGCGATACTCAAAGAGATCATTATAACCCAAATCCGGATTATTCCGCTTTCTTTGCTGTGCGATCGATATGGTCCTTTCCGCCAGACATTCAAAAATAATATAATCCAAATTGCCTTGTTTCATAAGATCAATTGCAGGCTCAATCCGATCCCCGGCATATCCGGCTCCGGCACCAATTCTCACTTTCCTCATTCTGATTCCTCCTGCCCGTTGTCTATATTGTTAATTATAATACATGACGATGCATAATTAAAACCAATAATGTTTTTTAATCGGATCATCCATCTTATTTCCACCTGCTTTAACACAAAATACAATCAATTTACTGATTTTTCACCATGTACAAATTCCTGTTTTTGAGGTATGCTTATCATAAAGTTTTCAAACATTCCCTGAATATAGAATACGGAGAAAAGTATGAGATTCGGAAATATATTTTTTCAGAGTTTTTTCAGAAACAATAAAGACGATGACTCCACAGTCTGGGAGCAGAATGACAATAGTACGGCAAGCGACAAGGGAAAGGTGCCTCTCGCGGGGATCATTATCTCCGCTGTATTTCTCTTCATAGCGCTGTACTTCATGTATGTCCCGCTGAATATCCGGTCTGTGAATTTTTGGGTGATGCTGATCATTCTCTCGCTTCCCATCTGTATCAACCTTTACGTGAAGCTGGGTTCGACCAGAGCAAAGCGGACGGCCATGCTTGTTCCTGTGGCGCTCATCGTCGCAGCGATCGTAGCCGGGATCTGCGGCGCAAAAATCTTTCACGCTCACGGCTATGCCTCCGTGATCTCCATCAAAGACGCGGATTTTGAGGAAGACCTGCAGCAGACGCTCAGCACAGACTCTATCGCCCTGATGGATACGGACTCGGCAAAAATGCTGGGCGACCGGGAGATTGGGACGTTATCCGGCGTCGTCAGCCAGTACAATGTCTCTACGGATTACGCCCAGATCGACTATCAGGGATCACCCGTGAAAGTATCCGAGCTCGAGTATGCCGGCTTTTGGAAATGGTGGAACAATCGTTCCAACGGTGTCCCGGGATACATCACCGTAGATCCGGTATCCATGTCGGCATCCTATGACCCTCTGGATGTGGGAATGGTATATGTGCCCTCGGCATACTTTTTCCAAACCGCTGAGCGGCGCATTTATTTCCACTATCCGACCAAGATCACCGGTGATCTGCATTTCGAGGTTGACGAGGAGGGAAATCCGTATTACATCACCACCGTCTATGAACCGACGATCGGCCTGTTTCAGGCACAAGTCCCCAAGGGAGCCATCATCATGGATCCAACCACCGGAGACATGGATTATTATACCGTAGACGAGGTGCCCCAATGGGTCGATATCGTATACACCGGGAGCAATATCTGTGAATATTATGACTGGTACGGTCTTTACTCCAACGGTTTTTGGAACAGCCTCTTCGGAAAGCAGGGCTGTAAACAGATCACGACCTATTCCCGCACCGAAATGGATGACGATCCTCCGGCTGTTGATTACGGATATGTTGCCAAGGACGGGGATATCTGGATCTATACCGGAGTCACCTCCATCAACAATGACAGCTCCAATATCGGATTTATCCTTTCCGACGAGCGGACCGGTGAAACGCACTATTATACGATCGCAGGCGCCGATGAACAGTCAGCCATGAACGCAGCCGAGGGTGAGGTTCAGGAAAAGGGCTACCAGTCAAGCTTCCCCTCCCTGATCAATGTGGACGGCACTCCTACTTATATCATGGTAATGAAGGATGCCAGCGGGCTGGTGAAACTGTATGCTGCCGTAAACGTGGAGCAGTATAATATCGTAGCCACCGCATCTACGCAGGAAGAGTGCATCAACCAATACCGAATGCTTCTCCACGCAGAAGAAACCGAAGGCCTTATAGAGAACGTAGAAGACACGACAGGCGTCGAATCTGTCCCCACAGACAGTGACGTTGGCACAGGCACTGCCGAAAGCAACGATACCGATACTGCCGAAAGCGTCGATACCAATCCTGTCGACACGGAAAGCACAGATATATCCGAAAGCAGTGCCCCTGTCGTTGACGAAAGCGCTCCATCCGATGAGGCCGATATTACCGTCGCCTCCATACAGTTCATTGATATAAACGGCAACACATACTGCTATCTGATCACAGAGGATCAGGAGATCTATAAGATCAGTGTGGCCGACCACGAGGACATCCTGTTGGTAGGAGTCGGAGACCGGCTCCACATCTCACATCAGAACGGAACCATCGTATCGTGGAGCCTGGAGCAATAAATAAGCTGTTCCGGTTTTAAACACAAAGCTATTTCTTTCAAAATAAAAATCCCGGTAAACATATAGTTTACCGGGATTTTTCACTCCCCGAGCGGGACTCGAACCTGCAACAACGCGGTTAACAGCCGCGGGCTCTACCATTGAGCTATCGAGGAATATGATACCCTGAAAACTTCATACAGAATGATACATCTTGACTGTGTCATACAAGCTTATAGCAAGGAAGTTCGGTTCATATAGTTCCGAACGACCTCTCTTTACAGTTGAAAAGTG
>JAJBTQ010000019.1 GCA_020860755.1 Lachnospiraceae bacterium | reverse complement strand
GAATATGGCTATGAAAAACTACACGATCACGATCTTAAGGAATGGAACAGAAAAAGTCATACAGGGAACCATTGGAGAATCCCTGCTGACAGCTCTCTCGGAGCATGAGATCTACATCAGCGCTGCCTGCGGCGGGAAAGGCCGATGCGGGAAATGCGGCGTGGTGATGTATGACGGTGTCACGAAAGCGGGAGAGAGTGATCGGCAGTTTTTCAGTGAGCGCCAGTTAGAGCAGGGCATACGTCTGGCCTGTGCGGCTTATCCGACCGGAGACTGCCGCATTGAGATCCTGGGAAGCGATGAGGCGGATTTTGAAGTCGTTACGGATTACCGGGGTGCGGGTTCGGAACCGGAGGGGACCGATGCGCCGCAAAAGGCATACGAGGCAGGATGTCACGACATTGCCATTGATATCGGCACCACCACTCTCGCGGTCAGTCTGGTCGGCCGCGTTAACGGTGAGACCCGACACGCCCACACCGTGACTTCCGTGAACCATCAGCGCGCTTACGGAGCGGACGTGATCTCGCGGATCCAGGCAGCCTGCGATGGAAAGCTTGCTGAGTTAAGTCACAGCATTCGAAGGGATCTGTGCGCGGATCTGATCCGGCTTTTGGAGGAGTCTGAGATGGATCTTTCCGAGGTCGGGCAGATCGCTGTTTCCGGCAACACCACAATGGAGCATCTGCTCATGGAATTTCCCTGCGAGACGCTGGGGGTCTATCCGTTTGACCCGGTGGATATCAGTTTGATCCGGACAGATTTTGACACTCTTTTCGGAGAGGCCATGGCAGAGGAGCTGGGAGAGAGTCCCTCCCTGTCAGTTCCCGTTACACTTCTGCCCGGGATCTCCACTTACGTGGGCGCGGACATCGTGGCAGGTCTGCTCTCCTGCGGATTTGACCGCACAGATTCCGTGAATGTACTGATCGATCTGGGGACCAACGGAGAGATGGCGATCGGAAACCGTGAGAAGATCCTTGTCACTTCCACTGCCGCCGGTCCGGCCTTTGAGGGCGGAAACATCTCCTGCGGCATGGGGAGCGTGCACGGGGCGATCTGCGGGGTGGAGATAAACGGCAACGACGTGCGCTGGGAGACGATCGGCGGGACAGAACCGCTGGGTTTATGCGGCACAGGCGTGATCGAGACGGCCTGTGAACTGTTAAAAGAAGAGCTGATCGATGAGACCGGCATGTTGGATGAGGATTATTTTGACGATGGATTTCCGCTGGCTGAGTCGGCGGAGGGTCAGCAGATCGTCTTTACCCAGAAAGACGTCCGTGAGATCCAGTTGGCGAAGTCGGCCGTTCGCGCCGGATTAGAGACACTGCTTTTGCACTACGGTGCCACATACGATGACATCGGATGTGTCTATCTGGCGGGTGGATTCGGCTATCGGATGGATTTAAAAAAAGCGGCAGGGATAGGCCTGCTTCCGGAGGAGCTGCTGGAGCGGACCGTCGCAGTCGGGAACAGTTCTTTGGAGGGCTGTGCGGAGTTTCTGACCGACCCGGAGGCGGAGGCGCGCATCGCGCGGATCATCGATGTGTCAACAGAGGTTCAGCTGGGCGCGGATAAGGACTTCAATAACTTTTATACGGAATATATGTTCTTTGAATGATACTAGGGGACGATAAGTCGTAAAGCGGGTGCTCGCATCCGGCTTTACGAATTTCGTAGTATCATTCAAAAATTATAGATATCATTCAAAAGTTATAGGGAAACCACCATGGACAATATAGGCACTTTACAAGAACAGATCGCGGAAAAACAGGAAGAGCTTGGCATCCACCAGTTTGGCTTTACGACCACGGATAAGCTGAGCATCCACCAGGGCGTTCGCGACCTTTGTGAGATGAACTCCTGCGGAAGATACGGGAACAGCTGGGCATGTCCTCCGGCAGTAGGCACCCTGGAAGAGTGCCGGGAGAAGCTCTTGAGTTATGATAACATTTTTACCTACACGACCAAGCATGATCTGGAGGATTCATTTGATTTTGAGGGCATGATGGCCGGGCGTGAGGCGCACACCAGGATAAGCCTGGAGGTTGTAAAATATTTCCAATCGATCTATTCCGGAGACGTACTGATCCTCTCCGGCGACGGCTGTACCCGCTGCAAAAAATGTACGTATCCCGATGAGCCGTGCAGATTTCCCCAGGAGATATATCCCACGGTGGAAAGCTACGGCGTCGAAGTATATGCACTGGCGAAAACAGTACATATCAACTATATCAATGGGAAAGACACGGTGACGTATTTTGGCTGTGTCCTATTTTAAAACTTGATTAAAAAGTAAAAAAATTGATACGGACGGCAAATATTTGCAAAAGTGATTATCCCGAGGGGGATATACTTTATAAAACCAAAAATAAAATAAGGAGGAATTTTTATGAGCACCATTACAGAGATTTCTGAGTTTCTGCAAAAGGGAAAAGCCAAGGATGTCAAGGCTCTAGTTCAGCAGGCGCTGGATGACAACGAGGATCCGAAGGCCATCTTAAATGACGGACTGCTCTCCGGCATGTCGATTATCGGTGAGAAGTTTAAAAACGACGAAGTGTTTGTACCGGAAGTACTGGTCGCAGCGCGTGCCATGAACGCGGGTCTTAGTATTCTGGAGCCGAAGCTGATAGAAGTCGGAAATGAGCCGGTCGGAAGAGTTGTGATCGGTACGGTTCAGGGAGATCTGCACGATATCGGCAAGAATCTGGTGGCCATGATGCTTAAGGGCGCCGGTTTTGAAGTTGTGGACATCGGCGTGGATGTTGAGCCTGCGACTTTCCTTGAAGAGGCGGAGAACAACAATGCGGACCTGATCTGCATGTCGGCACTTTTAACCACCACCATGCCCAACATGGAAGCAACGATCTCACTCCTGAAAGAAAAAGGGGTACGGGATAAGTACATCGTCATGGTCGGCGGAGCACCGGTAAACGAAAGCTTCGCGGAAGAGATCGGAGCAGACTATTATACCCCGGATGCGGCGACGTGTGCCGAGGTCGCAAAAGAAGCGGTTCTTGCTAAATAGCAGGGACGAGACATTTTAGCCAACTAAATATGTGCCGTATTATGGTTCCCGCTCCCGGATCTGTCGGGGATGGGATGAAAAAGGAATCCGGTGAGAATCCGGAACAGCCACCTCTACTGTAAGGCGGATGGAATGATCGACAACCCACTGGCGCAAGCCGGGAAGGGGATCTGCCCAGACGATGCCGAGTCAGGAGACTTGCCATAAGAACGGAAAGACATATTTCCGGGTGAGGGAGAATGTCTTTTTTTATTTCCTGAATTGTCCCGGCGTCATGCCGGTATATTTTTTAAATACGCTTGTGAAATAACTTTGATTGTCAAATCCTGAAGCCACTGCGATGTCTAAAATAGAATAGCTCGTGTTTGAGAGCAGGCGTTTGGCCTCTTCGATACGGACCTGGGTCACATACTCTTTAAAGGTCGAACCAAACGACTGCTTGAAGATTCGCGAAAAATAGGAAGGGTTTAAGTGCAGATGATCGGCCACCTCCTGCAGGGTCAGAGGGGAGGCAAAATTAGCGGAGATGTAGTTCATGGCATCGCGGATCAACCGGTTGTTTTCTTTGACCGGCGGGAACATACATTCCAGAAATTCCGTCAGGATCTCGATCATGGCATAGCACAGATCATCCATGGAGGTATAGTTTTCTATGTTCTGCATAAAGTGATTGTTGAGAGAAAAGATCTGGTTGGAAGCTGCACCGTTTTCGATGGCTGCCCTGGACAGCAGGGAGCACAGCTCCAGTGCACGGTATTTCACCTTTTCCAGATCATTGCCTGCTGAAAGAAACACATATCCCAGAAGATCATTTAAGAGCGCACTGGAATCCTTTAAGTTTCCCTCTTTTAATTTGCTCAGCAGCTGCTGTTCCTTTTCCAGAGGATAGGGATCCGGTTCAGTGCGGGTCAGCGTCTTGTACATCTGGATCGATTCGCTGATCATCGACTGTTGATGCATCTTTTTTTGATTGATGACAAACTGTTCCTTGGCGTCTGTGATCATGCCTGACATGAGAAAATATAACAGACGACTGATCTGTGTCACCCGTTCGGGGGCAACCTGAGGGACCGAGACGGCATCGTCGTACAGCTCCATCAGATCCTCCAGGGAAAAAGAAGGGTAATGCTTTCCCACGTCGAGGACCAGTGTAGAATCCACTTCACCCACGAGAAACGGGCCGATCAGGATGGACCCGAAGAGGTTTTCATGGTTGATCAGCGGGAACACGATGTGGCTTAAGTTGGAGTGACAGGAAAAAATATAAGATCCCCCCAGATTCATGGCATATTTTCCGGCCGCGGCATGAATCTCATTGCAGGTATTTTTGTCGGAGAGGTGAGAAATAAAGTGCTGACAGTATACTGTTTTTTCCCCGAAGTATTCCAGAACGTTCCCGTCCGCATCCAGCAGCTGAACCGGAAGCTCCAGGCAGATGTGGAG
>JAJBTQ010000006.1 GCA_020860755.1 Lachnospiraceae bacterium | reverse complement strand
AACCCACGTATCCAGCTTGGAAGGCTGGTGTTCTACCATTGAACTACACCCGCATGATCACCAATCGGGGTGACAGGATTTGAACCTGCGGCCTCCTGGTCCCAAACCAGGCGCTCCAGCCAAGCTGAGCTACACCCCGCTTTCGCCTGTACCCCATGCGTTTTAAATTTGTGTGCAACGCAAGATATATTATATGGTATGACCCCTGGAATGTCAATAACTTTTTCGGGTTGAAAAATGGCTGTCATTCCTGTATTTCCGCCAATTTTTCGCGCATCTGACGCAGTGCATTCCCGCGGTGGCTGCGGGCATTTTTTTCCTCCGGAGTCAGCTGTGCCGATGAACAGTTTCGATCCTCAACATAAAAGATCGGATCGTATCCGAATCCGTTCTCGCCGGCCGGCTCATCTCCGATATAGCCCTCGAACGTTCCCCTTACGACAATGGGCTCCTGCCCCGGCACTACAGCTGCCACGGCACAGACAAACCGTGCGGTCCGCTCCTCTTTCGGCACGCCTGCAAGGCGGTCTAAGATCATCCGGTTCTTGATCTCATAGGGTGTATCCTCTCCGGCATAGCGGGAGGAATAGATCCCCGGCTCCCCGCCCAGCGCATCGATCACGAGCCCGGAGTCATCGGCCAGTACGATGTCGTCGCAGCAGGCCGCCACAGCCTTCGCCTTGATCAGAGCATTCTCCTCAAAGGTATTGCCGTCCTCCACAATGTCCACATCGATCCCGGCTTCCTCCATAGACTGGATCTCCCATCCGAGATCCCCCAGGATCTGCCGGATCTCTTTCATCTTGTTTTTATTTCCGGTCGCAAAGATGATCTTCATCTCACTCTCCTCTCTCCCCGGCCCGGCTTGCTGCTTCCCCGTCCGTTCCGCCTCTTTTCGGCGGCTTCGGCCCGAGATACTGATACAGCGTCGAGCGCAGCATGCCATTGTATATCTTCCGCTTCTTGTCCGCTTTCTTCCCGAGACATCGCTCCGTGTCCTCATAGGCAGAAAGGATGTACTCCGACCAGCAGTCCAGACGCCCAAACGCTTCTCCCATCTCACGGTAGAGCTCCGGCAGGGATTCCTTTTCCTCCATCCGCTCTCCGTAAGGCGGATTTGTGATCACAAAGCCGTATTTTTTGGGGTGGCTTAAGTCCCAGATATCTCTCTGCTGAAAATGGATCAGCCCGTCCACGCCTGCCCGCTGTGCGTTGTCGCGCGCCGCACGGACGATATCCCCATCGATATCAAAGCCCTGAATACGCGTCTTGACCGAAGTGTCCACCTCATCCTCCGCCTCCGCAAAGGCGTCCCGCCACAGCTTAGGATCGACGAGATTCGTCCAGCTCTGCGCCAGAAACTCCCGGTGCATGCCGGGTGCGATGCGGGCCGCGATCATCGCCGCTTCGATCGGGATCGTTCCGCTTCCGCAAAACGGATCCATTAAGATCCGGTCCGCTTTCCAGGGAGTCAAGAGAATGATGGCAGCAGCCAGTGTCTCCGTTAAGGGCGCCTTGCTGCTTAAGAGCCGATACCCCCGCTTGTGCAGAGATTCCCCCGAAGTGTCCAGGCCGACCGTGACCTCATCTTTGTTTAAAAATACCCGCAGCGGATAGGAGGCGCCGGTCTCTTCAAACCAGCTGATACCGTAGTGCTCCTTCATCCGCTCCACGATCGCCTTTTTTACGATGGACTGGATGTCCGACGGGCTGAACAGTCTGCTCTTCACCGAGGAGGCCTTGGCCACCCAGAATCTGGCGTCGACCGGCAGATACTTCTCCCAGGGAATAGCCCTAACCGACTCAAACAGTTCATCAAACGTCTCCGCATGGAACTCTCCCGCTTTTAAGAGCACGCGCTCCGTCGTGCGCAGATTGATGTTGGCCCGGCACAGCGTCTCCTCATCTCCGGCAAACGTCACTCTTCCGTCCTCCACCCGGACGACATCGTAGCCCAGATCATAGATCTCCCGCTTTAAGACAGCTTCCATGCCAAAGTGGCAGGGCGAAATAAACTCGTATAATTCCATGCGCGTCTCCTTCCGTCAGTCCATTATAATCGCTTTTAAAAAGCACTGTCAACCGCACAAAAAAACAGGCTGCTTTTCGCAGCCTGTTCTGGATTTTTTTGCGTTTTCACCGCAGTTGCCGCCTGGGCTTTAACGGTTCATCAGCTGAGAGATCACAATGAAGATCACGAGCACAACACCTACAATGATCAGAGTGCCGTACCAGCCGTTTAATTTAAACTTCCCCACGCGCACGTCCCAGCCCTCATCTTCCGTAAACTCGGCATGGACTCCCATGCCCGGAGGAGGGTTTTTGATCTGCGCGTTGACCTCCTCTTCTGTCATGTCACGTTGGAGCAGGGGTGTCTCTTTTTCCGGCCGTTCAAGCACCTCATGGCGCTTTACGATCCCCTCTTCGTGCTCCACGATCATGTCGGCCACCTTTGCGGGATCGCCCAGCCGGGCGAGTACCTGCTCCATCGTCTGGCCCTCTTCCAGCTGCTCGTTGATATAGTTCTCGTACAGAGCGAGCTGTTCGTCGAGCTCTTTCGGCTCCAGACGGTCCATCAGCTGTAATTTCAGTACGCTTAAAAAATCTTCCATAACTCTCTCCCCAAACGGATCTCTCCGTCTGTCAGATATATCTGATTTTAGTAACTATAATCGTAGTAACTACCGTTACCGGATCCTCCGAAGAAATCCCCAAAGTCTTCGTATCCGTAGTAGTCGCCGCCGTACTCGTCATAATACTCTTCACCCTCACCGTCAGAATATTCGGTGGTGGCACTCTCCTGTTCGGAGGCATTATCCAGCTGGACTTCAAAATTCATCTCTTCGTATCCGTTTCCGTTGTTGCGCTCGACTGTGACTTCCACTGTCTCGCCTGCCGCATAGTACTGCAGCCTGTCTCTGAGCGTGCTGATGTCTGTCACGGCAATGCCGTCAAGCGCCGTAATGATATCACCGCCCTGGATCCCCGCATTGGCTGCGGCTCCTCCTTCATAGGCTTCGGAAACATAGATGCCAACCGGCATATCATAGGCCTGGGACACATCCGACGTGACATCTCTGCCGGAGATGTTCAGCCAACCGTAGTTTGCATCCAGCTTTGCCCGGGTCTCCTGAGCCATCAGGGTCTCAATGATTGGCTGAGCGGTGGATGTGGGGATGGCAAATCCCATGCCCTCAATCTCCTCGCTGGCATATTTCGCGCTGTTGATGCCGACCAGTTCTCCCTTCATATTGAAGAGTGCGCCACCGCTGTTGCCGGGGTTGATCGCCGCATCCGTCTGAAGCAGGTTTGCGGTATAGTTGTCGATCGTCACCTCGCGGTCCACCGCGCTGATGATGCCGGATGTCACAGACTGACCAAGGCCAAGCGCATTGCCGATCGCCACTACGCTGTCACCAACCTGAAGACTGTCGGAGTCACCGATCGTTGCGATCGAGCTCGCTTCCAGCACGTCTGAACTGATGTCAGAGACCGGGATGGCGACAACCGCAAGGTCGTTGTTGGGGTCGGACCCCTTGATCTGTGCGCTGTATATGGCATCCTCTGAGTCAAAGAAGCAGACGGTCAACTCATCCGCATCCTCTATTACATGGTAGTTGGTCGCGATCAAAAGTTCGTCGTCTGTCATACCTACGATCACGCCGGAGCCGCTCCCTTCGAGCTCCTCCTGATAGTAACCGAACATGGTCATGACATCCTGTACGCTTAAGTTTGTAATGGAAACCACAGAACTGCCGCACTCCTCAGC
This sequence comes from Lachnospiraceae bacterium, assembly GCA_020860755.1. Taxonomy (GTDB): domain Bacteria; phylum Bacillota; class Clostridia; order Lachnospirales; family Lachnospiraceae; genus Eubacterium_I. The sequence continues at coordinate 818 of JAJBTQ010000006.1, read as the reverse complement.
AATCTGTGAAACAGTATACTCGCCGGTCGCAGCTGTCTGCTCCGCCTCGGCGGCAACGCTCGGCTCCGCTGACGATTCCAGCTTGTCCTGATTGGTTGTTACCGTAACAGAGTCCGGGGACGATGAAAACTGGTTCCGTCCGATCGCAAACGATCCGATGATGCAGACACCGATGATCACGCCGCAGGCCACGGCACAGCCGATCGCCGCTAAAATTGGATGTCTCCTCTTGTTATTTCCTCTGTTGGGTTTATTCGGGCCGCCGCTGTCCGACTGATCGCCCTGCGGAGTATAGGAATACTGCTCCTGGGACGACTGGCGCCGATATTGCTGATCATCAGTCTGCTGATACTGCTGTTCAGCCTGCTGAGACTGCTGTTCAGTCTGTTGATACTGCTGCTCAGTCTGTTGATACTGCTGCTCAGTCTGCTGATACTGCTCAGTTTGCTGATACTGCTGCTCCTGATGATCAAATTTCATCCGGTATGTGGAATCATCCTGTTGTGCATTTTCATTTTGTGTATTTTCATTTTGATACCCTTCGGTACCTTGCTCTTCTCTCCTATCTTCATCTTCAAACATCTTTATACCCTCCTTGCTTTTTTCCAATCATTTCCAAAACAGGTGTCTCTTGAATTTTTATGATTTTATAATAAATTTTGATTGTTGTAAATTTATGTTCAATGTGTGAAAAAATCGTGAACTTTCCACACGGCTGTCCGAATTTAGAAGGACCCCCGAAATATTCGGAGGCCCCCTACGTGCGTGAGAGGATTCGAACCCCCGACACCTTGGTCCGTAGCCAAGTGCTCTATCCA
>JAJBTQ010000015.1:30017-36587 GCA_020860755.1 Lachnospiraceae bacterium | reverse complement strand
AAGGAGATCATCTCCACTTTTTTATTGCCGCATCGATCAGCGCGACCGAACGCGTGATAACTTCCTCGTCCTTGGCGTCCACGCCCGGGAGCGGAGGGCGCACCCCTCCCAGATCAAGACCTTCGCGGCGCCGAAGCACTTCCTTTATGACCGCATACATGTGGCCGCGGCCGGAACAAAGCTCATAAACGATCTCGTCCACATCGAACTGCAGACTACGCGCCTTTTTAAGCTCTCCCTGCCGAAACAGATCAAACAGCTTTATGTACAATTCCGGCATGACGCCGTAAGTCCCGCCTATGCCGCCTGCTGCGCCCATCACCAGACCGCTGATAAGCTGTTCATCCGCACCGTTAAACACGATAAACTCTCTTCCGTCACGGCTCCCTTCATAGAGAAACTTTTGAATGTCCTGTACCGACATGGAAGAATTTTTTACCGCGACCACATTCGGATTCTTAAGCATCTCCCGAAGGAGCGGCATGGTCAGCGTAACACCGGCCAGCTGGGGAACGTTGTAGATCACAAAATCCGTGTTCGGCGCAGCCGAGCAGATGTCGTTCCAGTAATCTGCGATCGCATGATCCGGCAGGTGGAAGTAAATAGGGGGAATCGCTGCAATCGCATCGACGCCCATCTGCTCGGCATGCCTCGCCAACAACTGTGAATCGTGGGTATTGTTGCATGCCACATGCGCAATCACGGTCAGTGCGCCATTGGATGCTTTCATGACGTTTTCGAGCACGAGCTTGCGCTCTTCAAGCGTTTGATAGATACACTCACCGGAGGAACCGCCGACATAGACTCCGCGGACCCCCTTAGCGATCAAATGACTGGTTAAAGCCTGCACGGCTGCCGGTGAAATGTCACCGGCAGCATCGTAGCAGGCATAAAATGCGGGAAGGATTCCCTGATATTTACTGATATCTCTCAAAACTGATACCTCATTTTTCCTGCAGCAAACAACCTTGCAGGACGTCTGATCAGCCCTTTACCGCGCCCATCGTAATCCCCTGTGTGAAATACTTCTGGAACGCGATGAAAATGGCTATGATCGGGATCGCTGCCAATGTGGCTCCCGCCATGATCAGCCCGTAATCTGTCGAGTTCTCCGCTTGCATTGTAGCAATTCCCAACGAGATCGTTAGGTTGCTGTTACTGGTCAACATGATCAACTGCAGGAAGTAGTCATTCCAGCTGTTGATAAAAGTGAAGATCGCCAAAGCGCCGACACCGGGACGGATCATCGGGAATACGATCTGTGTAAAGATACGCGCCTCGCTGGCACCGTCGATCTTGGCCGCTTCCAGCATCTCTCCCGGAATCCCTTCGGAAAACTGTCTCATAAGGAAGACGCCGAACGGCCAGCCGACCGTGGGCAGGATCACGGCCCAAATGGTGTCATACATACTCAGGGTGGACATCTCCCGGATCAACGGGATCAGGATGACCTGCTTCGGCAGAGCCATCGCACAGATGACCAGTCCAAACAACACGCCGCGGCCGATAAAGCGCTTCTTCGCCAGCGCATAGCCGGCCATGGAGGCCGTGATACAGGTAAGCAAAAGCGCAGCGACTGCCATAAAGACTGTGTTCACCAGCCAGCGGATCGCGCCGGGAACCGTGGGCCCGGTCAGGGATCCGATCTCGAAAAGCGGTGCGGAGCGCATGGAGAACAACTTGGCGAAGTTGTCCAGCACCCACTCACGCGGGAACCAGATCGGGGTCGTCGACAGGACATCCGCCGCCGGTTTAAACGCGCCGGTGACGATCCAGTACAGCGGGAACAAAAACAGAAATCCCAGAATGATCAAAACGATAAGGGAAATAATCTTATATACGCTTACATGAGATACTCCTGATGATTTTTCCATACAAACACCCCCTTACCGCTCTCTCGCCAACCAGAACTGGATCGCTGAGATGACTGCTATGCAGATCGCCAAAATAACCCCCATGGCGTTGCCGTAACCAAAGCGATAGAGCTTGAATGCGCTGTAGTAGATATAGTACATGACCGTCTCTGTCGCGTAGTTCGGTCCTCCGGATGTCAACAGCTGAATGAGTGCGAAGCACTGGAAACTGTTGATCGTGGTGATGACCAGTACATAAAGCGTGGTGGGCATGATCTGCGACCACTGGATCTGCCAGAATACCTGGCGGTTGTTCGCACCGTCCACTTTTGCCGCCTCTACAAGCGTGGCGTCCACATTGCCCAGCGCCGATACGTACAGCACGATCGGCTGACCCACGGAAGTCGTGATCAGGATCAGGATGATACACCAAAGCGCAAACCGCGGATCGCCCAGCCAGTTGATGTTCTGGTCGATCACACCGGTCCCCTTCAAGAGATAGTTGAAGATGCCGTAATACTGGTTGAACATCCACCTCCACACAACCGTAACCGCCACAGAGCCTGTGACCACGGGCAGATAAAAGATGCATCGAAATGTGCTGAGCACCGGCCCTTTCAGCTTATAGATCGCGGAGCCTACCCAGAGGGAAAATGCCGTTACGACGGGAACACTCACCACAACGATGATCAGGGTATTTACCATCGCTTTGCGAAAGATCGGATCCCCAAAGATCTCCTTATAGTTGGCGAACCCGATAAAGGTGTCGGCCGTGTTGGCGCTGAGCGTAGAGTCGAAGAAACTGGTCCTAACGCACATCACCATCGGGATGATCACGAAGCCCACGAAGAAAAACAGGCTGGGGATCAGAAAAATGTATGCGGAAGTCGTCTCCCTGCGAACCAGCGCACGGCTCATATCCGATCTTACGCCTCTTCTGGCACGTGTCTTGGTCAAGTTTACTCACTCCCTTCCTTGTGAATGGAGAAAGACAAAGTATCAAATCTCCCCCAAAAAGCCCTGCACCCCGCCCCCTCTCCTGACGGAAACGGGGTGCTTTTTCTGTAAAAACAACATGAAAACGTTATATTTGGAAACTCTGTTGTTACTGCGCGGCTGCCGCATTGGCCTCCGCATTAAACTGAGCGACCGTCTCAGTGATCTCGCCGCCCTGACCGACCTGCTGGAGCATGTTCCACCATGCGGTACGCGCCTCAGCCCAGCCGGGGGTTACCTGATAGTAGTCACCCATGTACTGCATCAGGACACCGTACTCGTCCATGATCTCGTTGTCAGCCCAGATGGTGCTGATATCAGTGCCGTCAACAGAATCGCGGACCGCGAAGTAGTTCGCTGCGATCACCGCGTCCTCGGTGTGCTCGGAATCACACATATACTTGATGAATTCCTTCGATGCCTCGATCCGGTTCGCATCGCCGTTGTCGAAGATGCCGAAGCCCCAGATGCCGCCGCACAGCTCGGAAGTGCCGCTCTCGGACGGGAAGCTCATAAAGACGATCTCATCCCCATCCATGGTCAGGCCTGCGCCGGTGCCGGCAGAGTTCGGGTCAAGCTGCTGTGCGATATTCCAGCAGAAAGCTACCTTTAAGATGCCCTGATAGAACAGTGCGATCTCGTCAGCTCCGACGATAGCGGAATCAAAGTTCATGGAATCCATGCTCATAAGCTGCTCCAGCGCCTCGATGTTCGCCTCATCCTCCCAGGTGTACTCGGTATGCTCCGCGTTTGTAAACGTGCCGCCGTAGAGGTTGTTGACCAGTGCACGTGTGCCCTGGTCGCCGCCCTGGCCGCCGCAGTATACGGAACCGATGGTATCGCCGTAATAGTCATACATGATCTGCATCGCGGCAATGAAATCATCCGTCGTCCAGGTATGCGAATCCAGATCGAGATACTGATCGGCTCCGGCCTCAACAAACGCAGTGTAATTGACCGCCATGCAGTGCGCCGTCATGACAAGCGGGTACTCATAAACAGCACCGTCCGTGCTGGTGCAGGGTACCATAACGCTCTCATAGATCTCGTTCGCGTCATCTTCGTCTATAATGTCAGATAAGTCGACCATGTAACCGCCTGCGCCCCAGTTTGCGACCAGACGCTCCGGCCCTTCCATGATGACGTCGGGGCCCTGGTTGGCCGTTAATGCGGTGTTGACCTTGTCATCACCGTCGTCATAGTTCAGATACTCAACATTGACGGTGATTCCGGTCTCCTCGGTAAATCCAGCCGTCAGCTCGTTAACAGTAGTCTCATCACCCCAGTTGCCGATCGGATACGTCCAAAGTGTGATGGAATTCGCGTCTCCCGCGCTCTCGGAAGCCGTCTCCGTGCTCTCAGCTGCCGTCTCCGTGCTCTCAGCTGCGTCCGCGCTCCCGGTATCCTCCGCGCCGGAAGCACCCGAGTCAGACGAGCTGCCGCAAGCGGCGAGTGAAAGGCCCAGAGCAGATACCAATGCGATTGCAAGAATCTTCTTCATGGTTAGTCCTCCTTTTTTGTTCTGCGTCAGTTTTAACAATAATAACAAGAGAAATTCCTCATGTTATGGACAATATTACAAGAGATACCCTGTAGTGTCAAGAAAAATCTGAAAATTATTTTAATATTTATGTGACTATGAAAATAGTTTTATCACCCACGCGTCGCTTAATTTCGATGGAAAAGACGATAAAAAACGACAAAAAAGGAGCAAAAAAAAGCGCGGATAAAAATCCGCGCCTACCGTTTCTTTTTTTCGTCTTTATTTAGTTTTGACTCTGATCCCAATACTGCTCTTCCGGCGGTTTGCTCCCGAACTCCTCAGCCTCCTCCTTGGTCAGATACTTCGGGAAAATGCGCTCCAAAAGCAGGGATGACAACAGCATCGCCAGCACGGGAGTAAAAAAGATCGGCCACCACATCTGCAGCGTCCACATAAGGAGCACCCAGTTAACGATAAGCATCACGACGGTGGACGGCAGGTGCCTGAGTGCCAGGACAAACGAGGTGTAAAACAGTCTTTTGATCTTCATCTCAAACCGGGCCATCACGGCGGCGATCCAGCAAAGATAGCCAAACGCCACCAGCATCACCACATAATATGCCATGTACATGACCTGACCGAGATCCGAGCCCATATGGTTCACCATGACAAAATCGCCCAGCACGATGGCTACGGCGAACGGAAGGCAGATGAGCGTTACGGCAATGCCCTTCTTTATGTCCGACACAAAGGTCTTCCACATCACGAGAAACGCCCGCTCTTTCCTCTGCCGGAAACACTTGACCACGGTGTAATATAAAGCGGAAGTCGAGGGAATGATGGTGACGATGGGCAGGCACAAAAGAGCCCAGAACAGGCCCAGGCCGACAAAATCCACCATTTTTCCGAGAAGCGTCCAAAATGAGTTGTCGGTATCAAATAACTGTTGAAACATGTTTTTTACAAATGCCTCTCTGCCAGTGCCTCGGCGATCTTCTCCTTTTTCGCGCCCGTTCCCTCCGGATCGCGCCGGACAAACTCATTGTACAGCACATCGATCACAAAAAGCTGCGCGACGCTGGCGGAAACACTGCCCAGCTGAAGCGGGCCCTCATTGGAACCGCACTGGAGCACCACATCACTCATTGTCGCACCGGGAGAACGGTAAAAACGCGTGACCAGAATCACGGAAGCCCCCCTGGACCTGGCCAGATCCATCAGCTCCACGCTCTCTCTCGTGGATCCGGAATAACAGAAAAACAGCAGGACATCTCCCGGCTCCAAAAGCGACACCGTCGAGAACTGCATGTGAATGTCCTGAAGGACCGAAAACTTGGTGGACACCGAGGAAAAGAGGTGGGCCGCCTCCATGGCCGTGATCATGGAACCGCCGTGTCCGATGCATAAGACACGTCCCGCGTTCCAGAGCAGGTCCGTCGCCTTTGTGACCGCTTCCGGGTCGAGCAGGCTCAGGCTCTGTGTGATGGCGGCCGTCTCCGTGCCGCACAGCTTTCGCGCCATCTCCGTGACCGAGTCCTGTGCGGTGATCTCGCCCATCCGGTCCTCCGGAGCAACGGCACTTCCGCCCTGTTCTTCCGCCACGGCTTTCGCCAGCGCGAGCTTAAACGCGCTGTAACCCGGCAGATCCAGCCGGCGGCAGAAGCGTGTGATCGTGGCCTCAGCCACGCCGCACTCGTCTGCGAGCTCGGAAATGGACATATACTGAGCCCCGGTCTTGTTGCTGAGCACGTAGTCCGCCACTTTTTTCTCCGTCGCGGTAAAGTGATAGTATCCATTGCTTAAGTTGGTAAAAAGGTTATCCATCTGCGGTTTTTCATCCATAGCGCAGACCTCCTTCCTCAAATATTTTTCAAAGTAATCTCAACCTGGTAATCTCTGCCGGATAATCTCTACCAGGCAGCTTCTATCTCATCCATCATCTGATCCAAGAGGATCAGGCAGCGCGGCACATGAAACGGCCCCTTAAAGGTGCTCCCCTTGCACGGCGGCTGCGTGGGCAGACCGTCGCGGCGCAGATAGCCGAACCACTCGCCGTACTCCGGATCAGCAAAGTGCTGCTTTACATAATCGGCCGTCTTTTCAAACCAGTCTAAAAAGCGCTCCTCCCCGGTATCCCGGTAGAACATCAAAGAGGCGATCAGCGTCTCGCAGTGCGGCCACCAAAGCTTCATGTCGTGCTCATACGATTCCGGCGGACATCCCAGGCAGTCGATAAAG
>JAJBTQ010000015.1:0-30007 GCA_020860755.1 Lachnospiraceae bacterium | reverse complement strand
AAGTACAGCAAACCGCCATATTCAGGATCCCAGCCGGCCTCGACGGCATAGTCAAAGATCCGGACCGCATCCCGGTACAGTTCCTTATCGCCGGTAAGGCGGGCCTGCTGTGCCAAAAACCAGCTGCCCTCGATATCGTGCCCCGGATTGACCACCCGTCCGGCCACGGTATCGGTCTGCAGCTCTCCGTTAAGCCCAACCGTCTCAAGCGTGCACCCAAGTTCCGGATGAAAGTGATAGTCTAAGATCTGCCGGACGCACTCTCGCGCACGGGCATCGTAAAGCTTACTGTTTTCCGGGTCACAGCGGCGCATGACAGCCGTGACGTTTAAGTAGATCATCGGATCCCCGAACGCGCGGCTTTGGCGTGTTTGCGGCTCCACTTTCGGCGGCAGCCCCACCGGATCCTCGATGAGGCCGTTGTTTAACTGCCAGACCATCTCGTAGGCCCTGCGGGCCCGCTCGATGCGGACGATCTCTCCGGTGTTGGCGTAATACTCCGCATTGGCCATGATATAAAAGTTTTCGGAATGGCAGTAGCGGCGCTGGCGAAGCGGCTGTCCGTCTCCGGTGACGGTAAAGTACAGGCGGTCCCCCTTCTCATGATTTACACAGTGCTCCTCGAGAAAGTTAAGGCAGCGCCGGGCCGCCTCCAGCCATTCATCCGTCTTTCCGTATGCCGTGCACAGATACGAAAAGACCCAGGCACACCGGCCCTGCATCCACACGCTCTTGTCCGTTGAGAAGATCTTCCCCTCGCGGTCTAAGCAGGTGTAGACACCGCCATTGATGTAGTCCATCCCATACTCCAGCCAAAAATTTACGCTGCTTCGCAGTTCGTCCCGCACCCACTGGTGTCGTTCCAGAAATCTTTGTTTGTCCATGCCCCTCTCTTTCCGGGATTCCCCGCTTGATTTTGAAAATTATTTTCTTTTTCTCTAAAATTTTTCTTCATTGTAACGTTCAATTAAAAAATTCTCAAGCAAAGAAGGCCGTTTTTCCGTGGGTTTTTTAAAATATTTTTTCATTTGTGAAAATAATTTTCATTTTTCTCTTGCGTAAAGTCCGTAAAGTGCGTATCATGAGAAAAAGAATTTTTTCTGTGACTAAAAAGGAGGACGCTTCATGAACCGTTTCGGAATCAAATTTGACGTCAAAAACAGGCCCCCGTTGGACCCGGACTTTATGCCCATTGTAAAGTTTAACCGCGCCTTTTTAGCCGGGGCCTCTCAGCCGGTCTCCCTGGCCGTGGAGCGAAGCGACGGACAGATTGCCGTCTGCCACACTAAGATCTTCGGAACGCCGGAGCGGACACAGGCAGACTGCTACTACTTAAACCGCCTGGTCAAAACGATGCTCTGGATGAAAGGCGGCTTTCGCGTGTATGTCGCCGGAAGCAGCTTTGCCTGGAGCTGTCTGCACGACACCTATGCAAAAGGCGGTGAACAGGAGTTTGACTTTAACTACATGTCCGATGTGTTCGAACACCCCTTTGAGGTCGTAGAAACAGACAAAGTCCCCGATCCGGTCTATAACCCCAAAAAGATGGGCGGCCATTTAAACGGCTGCCGCATCGGATTCGTCGCCGGCGGGAGCGACCGCAAAGTCAGCGCCGTGATCGACGGTGAGAGTGTGTATTCCGAGGAGGTCGTCTGGTTTCCCAAGATGAATGCCGACCCGGACTATCACTACAAAGGCATCGTCGAAGCGCTTCGGTCCGCAGCCTCTCATCTGCCGCGCGTAGAGGCCGTGGGCGTCTCTTCCGCCGGCGTCTATATCAATAACAGAACCATGAGTGCCTCGCTGTTTCTGCAGGTCCCGCCCGATCTGTTCGAGACAAAAGTGAAAGATATCTATATCCGCGCCATCACCGACACGTTCGGGGATGTTCCGTTTGAGGTCTTAAACGACGGCGACGTCTCCGCCATTGCCGGTGCCATGAGCTTAGGCGAGCCGAATGTGCTGGGCATCGCTATGGGCACCAGCGAGGCGGTCGGTTTCGTGGACGACAGGGGACGGGTCACCGGCTGGTTAAACGAGCTCGCCTTTGTTCCCGTGGACTGTCAGCCGGACACCCTGCGGGACGAGTGGAGCGGGGACATCGGCTGCGGATCAAAATATTTCTCGCAGGACGCCGTGATCAAGCTGGCGCCCCGCGCGGGCATCGATCTTGAGGAGTCCCTGTCTCCGGCAGAGAAATTAAAGGTCGTACAGGCGAGAATGGAGGCGGGCGATCCGGCAGCGGCAGAGATATACGCAAGCATCGGTGTCTATCTGGGCCACTCTCTCGCCTACTACTTTGGTCTGTACGGATGCAGGCATGTACTCCTGCTGGGCCGGGTCATGAGCGGCAGGGGCGGAGACCTCATCCTGGCGGAGGCCAGACGGGTCCTCGCCGATGAGTACCCGGAATTAAGCGGAAGGATCACCCCCTCCCTTCCGGATGAAAAGTTCCGCCGGGTTGGTCAGTCAGCTGCGGCTGCCAGCCTGCCGGAGCTTGCTTAAGAAGGCCTGTATCAGAAGAGTTTGAAAGAGGAGTTGACGAGATGCGTTTTATCAATGCCAGCGTATTCTGTGACGGGGAGTTTGTTCAGGGAGGCATCGAATTTGAGGAGACAATTACAGCCGCAGGAGCCAATGTAACGGATGAAGGGATCGACGCAGCGGGCTGCATGATCATCCCGGGCCTGGTCGACATTCACACACACGCAGGTGCAGGAGCCGATGCCAGCGACGGAGATCCGGACGGCATGCTCGCCATGTCCCGCTATTACGCCGCAGGCGGCGTCACTTCCTGGTGCCCGACCACGATGACGCTCTCGGAGCCGGTGCTCACCCGCGCGATGCAGACCATCCGCGCTATGGAGCGTCCAAAAGACGGCGCCAGGATCGCGGGCATCAATCTGGAGGGCCCGTTCCTTTGCTATGCCAAGCGCGGTGCGCAGGCAGCCAGGGATCTCCACACCCCCGACATTGACATGTTTTATCGCTTAAACGAGGCCTCCGGAGGCAGGGTCCGGCTGGTCACGGTGGCTCCGGAAGAGCCCGGCGCCATGGAGTTTATCTCGGAGGCGAGCAGAGTCTGTACCGTCTCCGTGGGGCACACAACGGCGGATTACGCCACTGCGATGGCCGCATTTGCAGCCGGCGCCAGCCACACCACGCACCTGTACAACGGCATGCCCCCGCTTCACCACCGGGAGCCCGGCGTCATCGCGGCCGCTTATGATTCCGGTGCGACGGCTGAGCTGATCACCGACGGCCTTCACATCCACCCCGCCGTCATCCGTCTCACGCAGCAGCTGTTCGGAGAACGTCTCATCCTGATCTCCGACTCCCTGCGCTGTGCCGGCATGCCGGACGGCGACTACATGCTGGGTGGTCAGCCCATCACAATGAAAAACGGACGGGCCGTGCTCTCGGGAACAGATACGCTCGCAGGGTCTTCCATCCATCTGATGGACGGACTGCGCCGTGCCGTCTCGTTCGGGGTTTCGCTCGAAGCAGCAGTCACAGCTGCCACCCTCGCACCCGCAAGAGTCATCGGACGGGACGACGATATCGGATCCCTCGAGGAGGGGAAATGGGCCGATCTCATTCTGCTGGATGAGGATCTTTCGGTGCGTGCGGTGTATATCAACGGAAAAGAGGTGCATAATGCGGATTCTTAAGACAAGAGATTACGATCACATGAGCCGTCAGGCAGCCAATATCATCTCCGCCCAGGTGATCCTTAACCCGGAGTCCGTACTCGGGCTCGCCACGGGGAGCAGTCCCGTCGGGACCTACCGGCAGCTGATCGCATGGTATAAAAAAGGCGATCTCGACTTCAGCAAGGTCAAGACCGTCAACTTAGATGAATATGTGGGCCTGGCTCCGGATGATATCCAGAGCTATCAGCATTTTATGAAGATAAACCTTTTTGATCAGATCAATATCGATCCGTCCAACACGCATGTCCCCATCGGAGTCAACCCGGACGCCGACGCAGAGTGTGCGCGCTACGACGCCCTGATCAAGTCGCTTGGCGGCATCGATCTGCAGCTTTTAGGGCTGGGACCGAACGGACACATCGGGTTTAATGAGCCGGACACCTGTTTTACCAAGGGGACACACCAAACCGCGCTGGCAGAAGAAACTCTGACGGCCAACCGGCGGTTTTTCAAACCGGCTGAGAATATGCCGCGCTTCGCTTACACGATGGGCGTCTGCGATATCATGCAGGCAAGACGCGTGCTCATGGTGGTGAGCGGTGAGGCAAAGGCCGCCATCGTGCGGGAGGCCTTCTTCGGGCCGGTGACGCCGCAGGTACCCGCCTCCATCCTGCAGCTGCATAAAAGCTTTACGCTCGTGGCGGATGAAGCCGCTCTTTCAAAGATTTAATCCGGACACGGATCAAGATCCCCCGCCGGGGAACAGACCGTTTTTAGTTGAAGTTCGCAAACCTCTCAACGGCCTTTGTAAAGTTTTCGATCGTCTCGTCCGCGTCACCATTTTCGATGCCGTCCCGGACACAGTGCTTGATATGACCTTCCAGGACTACCTGACCGCAGCGGTGAAGCGCCGACTTCGCGGCGTTGATCTGTGCCAGGACATCCTCGCAGGGAACGTCCTCGTCCACCATCCGGTCGATCGCCTGCACCTGCCCGATGATCTTTTTTAAACGGCGGTGCAGATTGTCCGAATCCATACATTGTTTCATGAAATATCCTCCTTTTTAATGTGGCCCTGCGCCACATTTTTTTCAAGCCAGTTTTCCCGCGCGAACTGCCAAAGCTCTTCTGAACCGGCCGCTGAATTTTTGTTGCGTTCAAGAATCTGATCCAGTCGGATACCGTGCTCGACCCAGCTCTTTCCGTCGGACGCATCGTTTAACATCATCGGTTGAAGATTGTCCATCGTCCGGGCAAAGCGCGCCTCCGGCGTTTTCTGCTCCTCAAACTCGCGCCAGAGTGCAAAAAACTCATCTCTTTGATCTGCCGGCAGCAGGCCGTAGATGCGATCGGCTGCCGCACTCTCCCGCTCCTCCTGAGACTTTTTTGCCTCCTCATCGTAGGCATAGGTATCTCCGGCGTCGATCTCAACCACATCGTGGAGGAGGATCATCTTCACGGTCCTTAAAAGGTCGACCGGCTCGTTGGCATACTCCGACAGCAGAACCGCCATCACCGCCATATGCCAGGCGTGCTCGGCGTCGTTTTCTAAGGTCACGCCGTCAGAATTGTAGTTCTGACGCGTGATCCTTTTTTCTTTATCGGCCTCTAAAGCGAAGCTCAGTTGTCTTTCAAGTCGTTCCCGGTCCATATCCGTTTCCATTTTCTAACCCGCCACGCCGCAGATGTCAAGGATCCGCTGCACCGCGTCCTCGTGCCCGGTGTTTATCACATAGTCGCACAGATCCGCGTTTTTGAGCTCATTCTCCAGCGCGATCAGGCGCAGCGTCTTCTCGCGGTTGTCCATGTTTTTCTCCAGGATGCTCTCTATCATGCGCTCCCTGCTGCACTTGCAGAAAATGATCACAGTCGGATAATGCCGCTTTAAGGCGATCGCTCCGCTTAAGTCGATCGGCATGACCACATAGTGATCCCGCTCCATAAGCGCTGTCATATCCTCCCACTTTGTGCCGTAAGCGTATCCGGCATACATCGTCGTCTCGATAAAAGACTCCTTTTCCCGGATAAACTCCTCCATCGTGATCTGCTCGTGGATCCCGTCGGAGATCGGCTTGGTCGAGTAGGCCTTGGGCATGATAAACTCATCCCGCCTGCAAAGCTCCTTCGTAATCTTATTTTTATTCGTCCCGCTCGGTCCGACAAGCGCGATGATCGAAGGGCGCTTTGCCTCGACCCTATCCTCGATCATCGAGGATTTGATCTGGTCGAGCAGCACAAAAAACTCCTCAAAGTTGTTTACGGCCAAAAGTCCGGTCAGCTCCGTGTTCCAGGGCTTGCGCATGAGCACCGGAAAGCGGGCGTTGCTCTTTAGGATGTTCTTCGGCCCGTCATCCAGCGCGATATCCACGTGGACCATAGACTTGTGAACGCCCATGATGATATTTTCCTCCGGAAAATCCGGAAACGCCTCCCGGATCTGCCGCATCCGGCGCGTTAAATACTCCGGATACGCCGCGGTGATGATGTACACGATCCCCTTTGTCTGAAGACGGCGGATAAAGTCCTTCGACTCCTCCGGCACATACTGCCGGTCATAGAGACGCGGATCGTCGTAGTACTTTTTGATCACGGAGGCCCGCCCCGTGTTCTCCCAGGACGTGATATCCTCGAGCGTAAGCGGCGGGTCAAAGTGATGCTCCTCATTTGCCATCTCGATCGCGCGGTCGTTTAAGGGAGCGATCACATCATCCCAATCGATTCCAAATGTCAGCATGTTTTACCCTTTCTTTCTAAAACAGGGTTCCTTTAAGCAAGGAACCCTGCGCTTTACTTTTTCTCCTGTGGTGCTTCCTGCCGGATCTCCTTCGTTCGGATCTCCTCACAGATCGCATCTACAAATTCCTGCAAAGGCTTCGCGCCCTCATCGCCCTCAAAGCGGCTCCGGACGGACACGGTGCCGTCCTCCTCTTCCTTCTCGCCGACGATCAGCATATAGGGCAGGCGGTACTTGCTGGCGTCCCGGATCTTGTGTCCGATCTTTTCGGATCGGCTGTCAACGGTCACATCCACGCCGTTTTTGGCGAGCTCCGCTCTTACTTTCTCGGCGTATGCGATGTGCTTCTCGGAGATCGGCAGCACGCGGACCTGCTCCGGGCAGAGCCAGGTCGGGAACTTTCCGGCATACTTTTCGATCAGCCAGGCCAGCGTCCGCTCATAGCATCCGATGGATGTCCTGTGGATAATGTAGGGCCGGACCTTGTCTCCGTTGGCGTCGATAAAGTACATATCAAACTGCTCTGCCAAGACCGCATCCCACTGGATCGTGATCATGGTATCGTCCTTGCCGTAGACATTCTTCGTGTTGATGTCGACTTTCGGCCCGTAAAAAGCGGCCTCTCCGATATCCTCTACAAACGGGATATCAAGCTTGATCAAAATCCTGCGGATACTGTCCTCCGTCTCCTCCCACACCTTGGCGTCTCCGATGTACTTCTTCGGATTGTCCGGATCCCATCTGGACAGATGGAACGTCACATCCTTCTCAAGCCCCAGCGTCTCGAGGCAGTAGTGGGCCAGTGCCAGACAGCCCTCAAACTCCTCTTCCATCTGATCCGGACGCACGATCAGGTGCCCCTCGGAGATCGTGAACTGGCGCACGCGGGTCAGTCCGTGCATCTCTCCGGACTCCTCGTTTCGGAAAAGCGTGGATGTCTCGCTGTAGCGCAGCGGCAGATCGCGGTAGGACTTCTGCGACGCCTTATATACATAGTACTGGAACGGGCAAGTCATCGGACGGAGTGCGTACACCTCCCGGTCCTTCTCCTCATCGCCCAGCACAAACATGCCATCCCTATAGTGCTGCCAGTGGCCGGAGAGCTTGTAGAGGTCGCTCTTGGCCATGAGCGGTGTTATCGTGCGCTCGTATCCCCACTCATTGTCCTCTAAGTCTTCGATCCACCTCTGGAGCTTCTGAACCATCTTCGCGCCCCGCGGCATGAGGAGCGGAAGCCCCTGTCCGATTACGTCGACGGTGGTAAAGATCTCCATCTCCCGGCCGAGCCGGTTGTGGTCGCGCTTATGGATGTCCTCGAGATACTCGAGGTACTCGTTTAACTCATCCTTCCGGTTAAACGCGGTGCCGTAGATCCTCTGCAGCTGCGCCCGGTCAGAATCGCCTCTCCAGTAAGCCATGGAGGAGGATGTCAGCTTATATGCGTGGATCCCCTTGGTGCTCATCAGGTGCGGGCCAGCGCAAAGATCCGTGAACGCGCCCTGATCATAGAACGTGATCTCCGCGTCCTCCGGGAGATCCTCGATCAGCTCGATCTTGTAAGTCTCTCCGCGGTTGGCCATATAGTTGATGGCGGCCTGACGCCCGAGCGTGATCCTTGTAAGAGAGTGTCCCTCTTTGATGATCTTTTTCATCTCGCGCTCGATCTCATCTAAATCCTCTCTGGAAAAAGGCTCCGCCTCAAAATCATAGTAAAACCCGTTCTCGATGGAAGGCCCGATGGCAAGCTTCGCGTCCGGATAGAGCCTCTTTACGGCCTCCGCCAGCACGTGGGAAGCCGTGTGGCGGATCGTCGCGAGCCCGTCCGGATCATCGGCTGTCAGGATATTCAGCTCACAGTCCTCCGTAATCACGGTTCGAAGATCCTTGATCTCACCGTTGATCTCAGCCACACAGGCGGCTCTCGCCAGACCCTCGCTGATCTCCTGCGCGATATCGATCGCTCTCATTCCCGACTCACACTCTTTGACCGAACCGTCTTTTAATGTAATCTTCATGCCGTATATCCTCCCGCCGCTCTACTTATTCCTTCCGCAGCACTTCTTGTACTTCTTTCCACTCCCGCATGGACACGGATCATTGGGGTATATCTTCTTTTCCTTGACCACAGTGCCCGATTTTTTCTGCTCAATATAAAGCTCATGCAGCTGCTCCTCGGTGAAGATCTCTTTCCACTGGGGGAGCTCGTAGAGCCAATCCGCCTGCGCGTCGACCATGTTCTTATAAAGCCTCTCTTTGTCAAACGCGAGGCTTACATGGGAATCCTCGGTTAAGTCGTCCAGATCGTTCGGCGTGATCAGGCTCTCCTGGATCCCATCCAGAAAGCCGACCATGGCCATGACTTCCAGATCGTACTTATCGGCGAGTTCTTTTACCGTGCCTTCGACCACCTCATCCGGGTTTTCCAGCAGCTGTTCGTAAACGCCCTTTTCCAATACGAAATAGCGGTCCCAGAACTTTCGAAGCTCTTCCTTGTCCGCCCTTTCATTGAAAGCAATTTTGTTCCAATCCTGTAATAATCCCATATCACTACCGCCTTTTTTATCTCTCTTTTTTAAGCGTCCTCTCCTGCTATTTGCGCGCACGCCTAGTATACATCAAAACGTTGTATATTTCAAACCCTTTTCCCTTAAATTTCCTGCCCTCGTGGACTTTCCGTCCGTACTGTGGTACAATATGTGCACTTGGCAGGGTGTTTTGTCTGGAACTGCGGCGAAACGCGCCAGACTCCCGGAGAGGACAGCGGCATGAAAAAAGTTAGACGGATCATAGCACTTGTCGGCGTCATCGCCCTTGTAGCGTTATATGTCTCCACTCTGGTGCTGGCTATCATCGGCAGTGAGATGACCATGAACATGTTTTGGGCGGCCGTTGTATCCACCATCGTACTCCCGGTACTGATCTGGGCATACCAGTTTATCTACAGGCTCTTAAAAGAAAACTATTCTCCCGAGGCCCGCGAGCGGGAGGAGGAGTTAAAAAAGGCCTATAAAAAGCGCCAGGAAGAAGAGCAGGGGGGAAAAACCAAAAACAGAGAATCGGAGGAAGACGAAGAACCCGAAGAAGAGGAAGAAACCGAAGACGGGGAACAGTAGGAAGACGAGAAGCCCAAAGAGACGGATCCCCGGCAAATACTCAAAAATCATGGCCCTTCGCACGTATAAGTGCGAAGGGCCTTATCTGTGTTATGATCAAACCACTCTTCCCGAATCAGGCGTGTCCTAAACCTCCTGAGACTTCGCGACAAACACAGGGAAGGTCTCGGTCCCTTTGAGCTCCTTTCCCGCCGTGATCCTGGCGTCCTTGTCAATGATGATGTGATCTAAGCAGACATTTTCTTCGATGACCGTATCCTGCATGAGAACACAGTTCTTTACGACGGCTCCTTGCTCGATCTTCACACCCCGAAACAGGACACAGTTCTCCACGTCGCCCTTGATGACGCATCCGTCGGCGGCCATCACATTGCGCACGACTGCTCCCTCATAGTATCGCGTCGGATTGTCATCGCGCAGCTTCGTATAGATCGGCCGGCAGAACAGCGCGTTTAAGTTCTCATCCTTTAACAGCCGCATGTTCTCATCAAAGTAAGACTTCATATCCGTGATGCGGCCGTAGTACTGGTCAAACTTATAGCCGGCCACCTTGGTTTGATCGATCATATGCTGTAAGATATCCCGCTCAAAATACACTCCGCCGCGCATATAGGACTCCTTGACCATCTTGATCAAAAGCTCCCTCTCGACGCAGTAGATGTTCATACCGTAGTTCTGCACACCCTCTTCCTGTGAATTGATGAAGATATCCTTGATCACGCCGTCTTCGACCTCATACGTATAGTGCATCCCCTTGCTCAGTTCCTCGGCGGTCCGGATGCTCTCCGGCAGGGGCTGCTCCGTGTAGGCGCAGGTGATCGCTGCCTCATTTTCTATATGATAATCTATGAGCGCTCTAAGGTCGAACATAGTCGCGATGTTCGTATCGGAGAGGATCACATACTTTTCCTTCTGCTCTTCCAAAAATCCGGTGATATGGACCAACGCCTCGACTCGGCCCTTGTAGATCTCCATTGATTTTTCAGCAAACGGAGGCCATACCGTCAGCCCGCCGTTTTTGCGCGAGAGGTCCCACTCACGCCCGGAGCCTAAGTGATCCATCAGGGAGTGGTAGTTTTCCCGGGCCAGGACGGAGATGTTCGTGATCCCGCTGTGGACCATGCTGGATAACACAAAGTCGATCATGCGGTAACGGCTCGCAAACGGAATGGACGCCATCAGACGCACACTGGTCAGTTCCGGAACGAGCTCATCATATTGATTAGGGAAAATAATACCTAATGCACTCTTTACCATTGTACCTCACCGTCCTTTACATTTTTTCTGACCATCGCGTTGGAGCCGATCTGCGCGCCGCTCCCGACATAGACACCGGGACCGATGGTGGCAACACCCTGCTCTTCGCCTTCCTTTGTCACCCCGACATGGGCATCTTCGTCGATGATCGCATTCTCCGCCACAATACAGTGCTCCACGACAGCTCCCTCTTTGATAATGGAACCGCCCATTATGACAGCGTCCCGTACGACCGCTCCATGTGCTACTCTCACACCGGAATACAGGATGGAATGAGTCACTTCGCCGTCCACGCGGCAGCCGTCCGTGACCATAGAGTTATTGATCGTCGCGTGCTCCCCGATCCTGTGTCCGGTCATGCCGGCGTTCCGGCTGTAGATCTTCCAGTTGTCCTCGAAGAGGTTGATGCCGCTGTGGGCCGGATCCAATACCTCCATGTTCGCCTCCCAGAGCGACGGGATGGTCCCGACGTCCTTCCAGTATCCGTCAAAGTGATAGGCATACATCTCCCGGCCATCACTGAGAAGATCCGGCAGGATGTTGTTTCCAAAGTCGTTCTCTGACTCCGGATCCGCCTCGTCTTCCTCGAGATACTTGCGAAGCACATCCCAGTTAAAGATGTAGATGCCCATGGAAGCCAGATTGGACTTGGGCTCCTTTGGCTTTTCCTGGAACTCAAGGATCCTGTCGTTCTCATCTGTAATCATCAGGCCGAAGCGTGACGCCTCCTCCCACGGAACTTCCATGACTGCCACGGAAAACTCCGCGTTTTTCTCCTTGTGAAAACGCAGGAAATCGGCATAGTCCTGCTTGCAGATCTGATCTCCCGACAGAATGATCACATACTCCGGATCATACCGCTCGATAAACGGGATGTTCTGATAGATCGCGTTGGCCGTTCCCTTATACCAGTCAGAGCCGCTGGACCTTTGATAGGGAGGGAGGATGTGGATACCGCCGTTTAAGCGGTCTAAGTCCCACGGCTGCCCGGTCCCGATATACTCGTTTAAGATATACGGCTGATACTGCGTCAGGACACCGATGGTGTCGATCCCGGAATTTACGCAGTTCGAGATCGGAAAATCGATGATCCGGTATTTTCCGCCAAACGGAACTGCCGGCTTCGCCAATTTTTCAGTCAGCGCGTAAAGTCGTGAGCCCTGCCCACCGGCAAGGAGCATAGCAATAATTTCTTTTCCCACTCTATTCCACCCTCTTTCTGTCAGATGTAAGGCCTAAGCCCTGTTCTTGTATCTCAACTGATGCCTTTATCTTACAATAAATTAGACAAAAATAAAAGCGGATTTTCTCATTTTCTAGGGAATTTCGACAAAAAAATCCCGCTTCCTTCCGGAAACGGGATCTCAAATCTTTATTTTTCTCTGTATATGATCGCGTCCCTGCCCGGTCCGTTGGAAACCATAGTGATCGGATAGCCGATCTCTTTCTCCACAAACTCGACATACTTCCGGCAGTTTTCCGGCAGCTTTTCATACTCCCGGATGCCGGTGATGTCCTCCTTCCATCCCGGGAGGAGCTGATAGACAGGCTTTGCCTTCGCGAGCTTCACCGTAGTCGGGAAATCCTTGATCACTTCTCCGTCGATCTCATACCCGATGCAGACCGGGATCTCGTCCAGATAGCTCAGCACATCGAGGACCGTAAAGGCCACTTCTGTGGCTCCCTGCAGGCGGCAGCCGTATCTGCTTGCCACACAGTCAAACCATCCCATCCTTCTGGGCCGTCCCGTCGTGGCGCCGTACTCGCCGTCGGAGCCGCCGCGCCTGCGCAGCTCTTCCGCCTCTTCCTCATCTAAGATCTCGCTGACAAACTCTCCTGCGCCCACTGCACTGGAGTATGCCTTGCACACCGCGACGATCTTGGTGATCTCGTACGGGGGAATTCCGGCGCCGATCGCGCCGAACGCAGCCAGCGTGGAGGACGATGTGACCATCGGGTAGATTCCGTGATCCGGATCCTTTAGCGTGCCGAGCTGACCCTCGAGCAGAATATTTTTTCCGTCTTTTAAGGCCTGATCCAAATAGGAGGAGACATCGCAGACATAGGGTTCCACCATGCTGCGGTACTCCCGAAGCGTTGCCAGAAGGTCATCCGGATCCAAAAGCGGCTTGTGATACAGATGCTCCAACAGGACATTCTTTTTTACACAGACACCGGCGATCTTATCTTTTAAGACCTCCTCGTCAAACAGCTCACTCACCTGAAATCCGATCTTGGCATACTTATCGGAATAAAACGGCGCAATGCCTGATTTTGTGGAGCCGAACGATTTCTTTCCGAGCCGTTCCTCCTCATACTGGTCAAGCAGGATGTGGTACGGCATGACGATCTGGGCGCGGTCCGAGATCAAAAGCTTCGGGCTTGGCACTCCGCTATCGGTAAGCTGATGAATCTCGTCGAACAGCTTGGGGATATTTAAGGCAACCCCGTTTCCGATAATGCTCGTGGTATGCCCATAAAAAACGCCGGAAGGAAGCGCGTGCAGCGCAAACTTACCATAGTCATTGACAATGGTATGGCCTGCATTGGCTCCGCCCTGAAAACGGACGATGATATCCGCCTCCTGTGCGAGCATATCGGTGATCTTGCCTTTCCCTTCATCACCCCAGTTGGCTCCTACAATCGCTGTAACCATCCGTATGTTCTCCCTCAGTCTAACTCTACAAATTTGTCGATATATTGATAAGTCATTGTCGCGACCGCGAGCTCTGTTCCGTTCTCGTCCGAGATCATGATCTCGTAGACACAAAGGCTCTTTCCGACCTTAATCTCCCGCGACTCGCCGATCAGCTTTTTACAGTCCATGGCGGGACGCAGATAATGGATCTCACCGGACACCGTGGTGACATATTGTCCCCGGCTCGTCGCCGCTGCACCTCCGGTATTGTCCGCTATCGTAAAAAATACTCCACCGTGGATGGAGCCGATGGGATTCCCGTGCTTCTCGGTCAGGATCAACTCACCTCTGGCATAACCTTCGCGGATCTCTGTCGTCTTATACCCGACCTCTTTGACAAATCCCACATATCTTTTTTCTATCAGAGAATTATAATCCATCTGTTTTCATATCTCCCGGATCCGTGATTCTTATCCTGCTGCCTTTAATCAATCGTGATCGGCTTCGTGCCCGTAAGCACCAGGGATCCCGGCCCGATGTGACAGCTGACGCTTAAAGAAAGCGGCGCCATCAGGATATCATCCGGATCACGCGGAAAGACCTCAAGCACTTCTTTTTTAAACTCATTTGCCTCTTCCAGATTGTGCGTATAGGATATCCCAATGTGGACTCCCGAACCATCCTCGGAGCCATAACGGTTTTTACAGTCATCCATGATCTGATTGATCATGATCAGTTTCGCCTGTTTGACGGTCCGCGCTCTGGCAAACGCATCCAGCTTTTCTCCCTGGATCTGCAGTACCGGCTTGAGCCTGAGCATAGTGCCGAGCGCTGCGGCCGCAGGCGTTAAGCGTCCGCCCTTCCTTAAGTAGTAGAGCGTATCCAGCATGATGTAGATGCTGGATTCCATCTTATTTTCCATCAGTTTATCGTAGATCTCCTGACCGGACTTTCCCGCATCCGCCAGCGCGATCGCATCCAGAACGGATTGGCTCTGGGTGACCGTGATCCGCTGATTATCCACGACAAACACTTTTCCGTCATAATCCTTTGCCAGCATCTGCGCCGTGGCACAGGCGCCGGACAATCCACTCGACATGGGAATGTCTATGATCTCATCGTACTCGGTGAGCAGGCTGTCCCAGAGCTGAATGTAGTCATCGACCGCCGGGGCAGCCGTCGTGACGTCCGCGCCCTCTTGTAGCCTCTCATAAAATTCATCCTGAGTCAGCGTGATATCTTCGAGGAACATCTCCCCGTTTATGTAAAACGGCATCGGCATCACGGAGATGCCAAGCTGTTTTCCTTCTTCCTGTGTGATGCTGCTGTTACTGTCGGTTACGATGGCTACTTTACTCATAAACCCTCTTCTCTTTCATGCTTAAATCGTTGTTTGTTGTAACTTAAAGCGGAGCAGCTTTCTTTTTAATCGATCGTGATCGGCTTTGTCGCAGTCAAGGCCAGGGACCCCGGCCCGATATGACAGGCAATGCTAAGGGAAAGCGGATTGAGCACGATGTCATCCGGGTCGCGCGGGAAGACCTCCAAGACTTCTTTCTTGAACTCCTCGGCCGCCTCCTGATTGTTCGTGTGCGCCATGGCGATGTGGATATCCGACCCGTCTTCAGAGCCGTAGCGGTTCTTGCAGTCGTCCATGATCTGATTGATCATGGTCAGTTTTGCCTGTTTGACTGTACGTGAACGGGCAAACGCATCAAGCTTATCGCCCTGGATCTGAAGCACAGGCTTGATCCGAAGCAGTGTGCCAAACGCTGCAGCCGCAGGCGTAAGGCGTCCGCCTTTCCTCAGATAAGTAAGCGTGTCCAGCATGATGTAGATGCTGGAGTCATGCGCGTTTTCCATCAGCTTGTCATAGATCTCCTGTCCGGATTTCCCTGCATCTGCCAGCGCCTTCGCGTCAATGGCAGACTGGCGCTGCGTGACAGAGATGCGTTGGTTGTCGACCACAAACACTTTTCCTTTGTAGTCCTGAGCCAGCACCTGTGCCGTGTTGCAGGTACCGGACAGCCCGCTTGACATGGGAATATGAACGATCTCGTCATAATCCTTTAACAGTCCGTCCCAGAGCTCAATGAAATCACCGACTGCCGGTGCAGCGGTCTTGATCTCCGCACCCTCCTCGAGCCGTTCAAAGAACTCGGGCTGGTTTAATGTGATGAATTCCAGGTACATCTGGTCGTTGATGTAAAACGGCATAGGCTGCACGATAACGCCGAGCTTTTCGCTGTCCTCCGGTGTGATGCCGCTGTTGCTGTCTGTAACGATCGCTACTTTGCCCAATTTGTTTCCCCCTTCTTCCTTCCAACTGTATAAGCAATTACGGTAGAAATTATAGCATATAAAATATGTAAAAAAAAGGGGTGGAGGTAAGATTTATGTAAGAAATGTCCGTATGGCTGCATACTAAAACGGCACACGCCTAAACTCGCGACGCAAGCGTCGCTCGTTGTCCGTATGGCTACGCCATACGACCTAAGACATAAAGAAGCCCTGCGAGGAGAATAAATTCTCCCGCAGGGCTTCTTTCCGCCTTAGTGCGTGCGCCGGAGCGATTTATCGCTCACATCATACCCCCCATTCCGGCACCGCCTCCGGCCGGCATAGGAGGTACGTCTTCTTTGATGTCTGCGACAACTGCCTCGGTTGTGAGAAGTGTGGATGCGACGCTTGTTGCATTCTGAAGCGCGCTTCTTGTCACTTTCACGGGATCAAGGATACCTTCCTTGACCATATCTACATAAGCTTCCTTCGTTGCATCAAAACCGATGCCTTTATTGGAATCATGAACCTGATGGATGATAACGGATCCCTCAAGGCCTGCATTCGCAGCGATGAAGTACATAGGAGCTTCCAGTGCCTTTAAGATGACATTGGCGCCCGTCTTCTCATCACCGTCCAGCTTTTTGGCCATCTTGGCGACCTCTTTCGATGCATGGATGTAGGCGGAGCCGCCGCCCGCGATGATGCCTTCCTCAACTGCTGCCTTTGTGGCTGCCAGGGCATCCTCCATGCGGAGCTTGCTCTCCTTCATCTCAGCCTCTGTCGCTGCACCGACACGGATCACTGCCACGCCGCCGGCAAGTTTTGCCAGGCGCTCCTGCAGCTTCTCACGGTCAAAGTCGGATGTCGTATCCGCGATCTCAGCCTTGATCAGGTTGACTCTGGCCTTGATATCGCCTTTCTTTCCGTACCCATCCACGATAATCGTATTTTCTTTTTCTACTTTCACGGACTTTGCGCGTCCCAGCATTTCCATAGTGGCATCCTTAAGGTCAAGGCCGACTTCCTCGGAGATGACCTGGCCACCTGTTAAGATCGCGATATCCTGCAGCATTTCTTTTCTGCGGTCGCCGTAGCCCGGTGCCTTGACCGCTACTACGGAGAACGTTCCGCGCAGCTTGTTCACGATCAGGGTCGTGAGAGCCTCGCCTTCCACATCCTCAGCGATGATGAGCAGCTTCTTTCCGGCCTGCACGATCTGCTCGAGCAGCGGCAGGATGTCCTGGATCACGCTGATCTTCTTGTCGGTGATCAGAATGTAGGGATCGTCCAGATCCGCAACCATCTTGTCCATATCGGTTGCCATATATGCGGAAATATATCCGCGGTCAAACTGCATGCCTTCCACGAGGTCGAGCTCAGTCTGCATGGTCTTGGATTCCTCGATCGTGATGACACCGTCGCCGGTCACTTTTTCCATCGCGTCCGCTACCATGTTGCCGACTTCCTCGTCGCCTGCGGAGATGGCTGCCACCTTTGCGATGTGGTCTTTGCCGTTTACTTTCTGACTCATGGAAGCGATGGCTTTAACCGCCACGTCCGTCGCCTTTTTCATTCCGCGTCTCATGATGATCGGGTTGGCACCTGCCTCCAGGTTCTTCATGCCTTCCTGGATCATCGCCTGTGCCAGGACTGTGGCTGTCGTTGTTCCGTCGCCTGCCACATCACTCGTCTTGGTCGCTGCTTCCTTTACGAGCTGTGCGCCCATATTCTCAAAAGCATCCTCGAGTTCGATGTCCTTTGCGATGGTCACACCGTCGTTTGTGATAAGAGGTGCTCCGTAGGGCTTGTCAAGCACAACGTTTCTGCCCTTCGGTCCAAGCGTTACACGGATTGTATTGGCAAGCTGATCAACGCCTGCCTCTAAAGCTTTTCTTGCATCTACACCATTCATTATGTCTTTTGCCATGATATATCTTCCTCCTTACTTATTTCACGATCGCCAGAATATCATTCTGCTTTACGATGATAAACTCTTCGTCTTCCAGCTTTACCTCGTTGCCGGCATAGCGGGAATAGATCACCTTATCGCCCGGCTTTACGAGCATCTCAACCTGTTTGCCATCCACAAGGCCGCCGGGGCCTACTGCGATAACTTCGGCTTCCTGCGGCTTCTCCTGGGAAGCGCTGGTTAAGATAATGCCGGATTTGGTCGTCTCCTCCGCCTCCAGCTGTTTCAACACGACTCTGTCACATAACGGTACTAATTTCATGATAGCTCCTCCTTTACTTGTCCGTTCTGTTTTTCATACGATGTCCGTGTTTTGCTCCAAACAAATCGGCCATTCGTCACAACGCAGGGACCGCATAACACAGTCCCCGCATTTTCTAATCGCATATATTATATATAAATCATTGCCTTATTGCAAGACCTCAACCGGTTTCTTTTTTAATTTTTAAGGGTTTTTCGCCATCTTATATGAGTCCGAAGTGTTTGCACGCGTTGTAGAGTCCGTCCGCATGGATATCATCTGTGATGTAATCCGCGTGCTCCTTAGCCGCGTCAGTCCCATTTCCCATTGCAATGCCGACCCCGGCATAGTCCAGCATTTCAATATCGTTGGCGCCGTCGCCAAACGCATAGGTATCGGCTTTGTCCGCACCGAGATACTCGCAGAGGAAAGCAATCCCGCTCGCCTTGGAGTATCCCTTCGGAACCGCTTCTATGACAAAACCCCCGTGAACCATGACCTCAAAGTCATCTGAAAGCGCCTCCACGACCTCCCGGTACTCTCTTCCCTCGATCAGGACAGTAAACTTGCAGACTTCTTCGCTTGTCTCGTTGCCCCGGACCGGCCGGGTGACGTCCCGCATTGACTCTACGATATATTTTCCGTAGTCGTCACGGCTTAACTTGTCCTCCTCCAAAAAGAGGACATCCCGCGACTCCATCATCACGGCCATGTCATGCGCGTCAAACATCTTCACCGCCCGCGCCAGCACCTCGGGATCGATCGTGTGGCAAAGCAGTTCCTCTCCCTTATACTCGATTTCGGTCCCGCAGCCGCCCAAGAGCCCGTCAAAGCCCATACTCAGCAGCTCCTCATTCCGGATAAATACCTTTGTCCTGCCGCTGCTTAAAAAGAGCTTGTGTCCGTTTTCTTTTAAGAGCCGGATCGCCGTCTTTGTGCTCTCGGGGATGACATTTTTAAAATCCCAGAGCGTCCCGTCGATGTCAAAAAAGATCAGCGCCATGATAAAGTTCCTTTATTCTCTCGCGACACCCGTTCAATGTCTCTCCAGATATTTTCTGTTCTTGCTGCCTGTCATTCGGACAACCAGAGTCACAACAATGGCTGCTGCCGCAATGAAGATAATGATGAGGAGGATCGGGAGCATGTTGGTGTCGCCGGTCCGGCTGTTTCCGGCCCCGGTCGTCTTGCTGCCGCTGCCGCTCGAACCTCCTTTGCCCGAACCTCCGTTACCGCCGGTACCGCCATTGCCGCCGTTGCCGCCCGTTCCGCCTTTGCCGTTCGGGTTTCCGCCGCCGGTCGGGTTGCCGCCGTTGCCCTGGTCGGACGTGAGTGTATAGATGACTGTAGTATTGTCGTCCACTTTCTCAGTATAGCCATCGCTCTGCAAATCTTCTGCCTCGACCCTGTAAACGATCTCTTTTCCGTCCTTATACTTCGGAAGGTTGGTAAAGCTCCACGTCCAGCCATTCTCAGCGCTAGCAGTCGTTTCGGAGATCAGGTTGCCGTCTTCATCGTAGAGATATACCTTGACAGATTCAGGTCGCTTTCCGTCCTTATTGTTGTCATCATCCCATTCAATGGTCCCGGACATGTCGATGGTCTCGGGTTCATGCTTGTTGGTGATCGTGAAGGTATAGGGCTCATAGGTCACGCCGGACTCGGTTATCTCAGCACCCCTTTCCGTTGCCACATCGCTGACATAATCGGATACGCTGCCCTCTTCGAGCGTGTATTCTATGGGTGTGCCGTTCTCATCGACCGGCATCTCCTCGAAGACGTAGGTCCAGGTGTTCCCGCCATCACTTACCTTCACATCACTCTTTGTCAGCGTGATATCACCGCTCTCAATCGAATCCCCATTGGCCATTAAGTGGACATGGATCGAGTCCGGACGCTTGCCGTCCTGATTGTTCGCATCATCCCACTTCTTGATCAGGGTGATGTCCTGAGTCACGGTCGTGTGGCTGTTTGTGACTTCCAGATGCCAGGTTCCGGTATCCGCATCGTAAATAAGCGCTGTCCGGCTGGTGTAGCCGTCGGCCGATAAATCTTCGTTATTGGCATCTGTTTCGCCTACCGTGTAGCTGATCTCCAGGCCGTCTTTGTATCGATAAAGATCAATCCCGGAAAGGTCGAACTCTCCAACCCAGTTTCCGTCCTCGTCCACAGAGCTGCCGTCGAGTACCAGCGTCACGGGATTGCCGCTCTCATCAAGAACCTGATCACCGTCCGCCATCAGCGTAAGTGTGACGCTAAGCGGCCTCAGGCCGTCTGTGTTGTCGTCATCGTTCCAGCGAAGAGTTACCGCGATGACATGGGTGTCACTGTTGATCGTCTCCGGTTCGTGCGTGTTTGTAATCTCAAATCCATCCTCCGCACTGCCCGTGATCTCGGTCGTATAGTCCGCTACCGCGGCTTCTTTCATGTCGTATCCGGAGTAGTCGATCTCCTGTCCGCCCGCATACTTGTCAACCGCAAAGCTCCACGTCCATTCATCCTCATCGGTCACATCGAGAGTGTCCACCGTTTTCCCGTTTTGATCCTGCAGGGTCACCGTGATGCTCTCCGGACGTTTTCCGTCCTGATCATCCGCATCGTCCCAGATCTTGCTGCCGGTGATATCGATCGTCTCCGGTTCATGTGTATTTGTGATCACATAGCCTTCCGTCTCACTGCCGGTGATCTCACTGGTGTAATCATCAACCGTGACCTCTTCCACCGTATATTCAATCCGTTTGCCTTCGCTGTATTCATCCAGTCCGGTAAAGGTGTCCTCCCATCCATTTGCTTCGCTGAGTGTCAGAGTCTCATCCGTTTCGGAACCGTCTGCCAGCAGTTTGACTGTGATGTCTTCCGGGCGCTTGCCATCCTGATCGTTTGCGTCCTCCCAGTCTTTGACTACCGTGAGGCTCGTCTGCCCCGGTGTGTAGGAGTTCGTCACGTCATAGCCGTCAAGGGTGGCACTGTAATCATCAATAGCGTCCTCGGTGATCGTATAGGCGATCTCTTGACCGTCTTCATACTTCGGCTCATTCGAGAATGTCCAACTCCATCCGTCATACGCCGTCACGGTTCTCGTGGCGACCACTTCTCCGTTCTTATGAAGACGGATCGTGACCGAGCCCGGCCGCAGGCCGTCCTGATTGTTCTCATCATCCCAGGTCTTCTTACCTGAGATCGTCAGTGTCTCCGGTGTATGCGTATTAATGATAGTGTAGCCGCTCGCAGCATCGCCCGAGAGGGCAGTGTCATATTCATCCACTGCAACCTCGGAGACGGCATATTCGACCGCTTCTCCTGCCGCATACTTTGGAAGATCGGTAAAGGCCCATTCCCAGGTATCGCCGTCTCCGGTGACGTTTTGACTCTGTGCGTCCTTTCCGTCCGCCTGCAAAGTAACCGTAATGTTATCCGGACGCTTGCCGTCCTGGTCATCCCCGTCACGCCACACCTTGGTGCCGGAAACGCTCACCGTTTCCGGGATGTGGGTGTTTTTGATCTCAAAACCGTTCTCCGCGTCTCCGGTGATGGATGTGCCGTAGCCGGTCACCGCAGTTTCACTGATCGTATAGGTGATCTCCTGCCCGTTCTCGTACTTCGGGAGATCGGTAAAGGCAAAGGACCACTCTGTGTCCGCTGCAAGTACCTTCCCGGACGTAAAGAGTGAACCCAGTGCTTTAAGAGGACCAACTCCGTCCGCCGTCACATCCGCCGTCAAGACCTCTTCTCCGTCCGCCAGCAGATGCACCGAAATGCTCTCCGGGCGCAGGCCGTCCTGATCGTCTGCGTCGTCCCAGATCTTGGAGCCGGTGATCTCGTCGATCGTCTCCGGCGTATGCGTAAAGGTAAGCGAGAAGCCTGTGCCTGCATCGCCCTTAACCTCACAGTCGTATCCGTCTATTGTGACCTCGCCGATCGTGTACTTGATCCGTGTCCCATCGCTGTATTCATAGAGATGCTGGAAGGTGCCTTCCCAGATGCCGTTCTCATCCTCGGTAAGGGTCAGGGTGATCTGATCTCCATTCTCATCGAGCGCCGGTTTTCCGTCCGCCAGGAGTTCTATCGTAATGCTGTCCGGACGCTTGCCGTCCTGATCATTCTCATCTTCCCAGTCGGCCACGACCGTCACACTGGTCTTGCCGGGCTCATAGGTGTTCGTCAGGGTAAAACCGTAGTAAGTCGTAACGTATTCATCAATCGCAACCTCGGTCGTGACATAGGTGATCTTCTTGCCATCCGCGTTCACCGGCAGATCCGTAAATTCCCATTTCCAGTCATCCGCCGCCGTCACGGTCTTTGTTTCTTTCACCAGACCGTTTGCATAGAGGTTCACCGTGATCTCGCTCGGACGCACTCTGTCCCGATCATTATCGTCATCCCAGACCTTATTGCCGGAGATGGACGTCATTTCCGGTTCATGTGTATTGGTGACCGTCAGACCATCCGCGGAATAGGAGGTCTCATAGCCCTCCACCGAGAATTCCTCGAAGGAGTATACGATTTCCGTTCCGCCATCCCGGTACTTCGGGATATCGGTAAAGGTCCAGTTCCAGCTGCCGTCCGTGTGCGGCGTCACCGTCTGGGTGATCTCCTTGCCGTTCTCGTCAAGCGCCGGAATGCCGTCCGCGAGCAGCTCGATCGTGATGGAGTGCGGGCGGATGCCGTCCTGATCATTGGCGTCATCCCAGATCTTCTCGCCGCTTACCACGGCCGTCTCCGGAGTGTGGCTGTTTGTTACGGTAAAGTCATATTGTGTATAGGAAAATTCATGTCCGTCATAATCAACCACTTTTTTCGTCGTAGTCGTATCGATGCTGTGAGAGTAGCTGCCCACGTCAACCTCATCGAGCGAGTAAATGATCGGCTCACCGTTCTGGTCGACCGGCATATCTCTAAAGGTGTACGACCACGCATTGCCGTTTTCGGTTACCGTCACGCCGACGTTGCTCTCGGAGAGCGCAACACTCTTGACCGCACTGCCATTGGAAAACAGATTGACGACCACCCTGTCCGGACGGATACCGTCCTGATCGTCGTTGTCGTCCCAGACCTTCGTCACCGTGATATCACTCGTCACGGCGGCATGGGTGTTCGTGATCTCAATATAGTAGAGTCCGGTGTCCTCATCGTACAGAAGGTCCGCCGTGTAGGTGTAGCCGTTCATGACGCCTTCTTCGACATTATATTCGATCTCTTCGCCGTCGGCATATTTGTACAGATCCGTGAACGTTCCGATCCAGTTGCCGTTCTCGTCCGTGTTGTCATCGCTTAAGACCACCGTGATCGTCTCATCCGGCACATTATTTAACATCAGGGTAATCGTTGTCCGATTCGGGCGCAGACCGTCCTGATCGTCCTCATCGTCCCAGCGGAGGATGACGCCGAGCGTGCCGTCGCCGTTGAACAGTTCGGGTGAGTGGGTGTTCGTCACATCGTAGCTGAAGTGCGTGTAGGAGGCATGGTAGCCATCCGGCACCTCCTCCGAAATACTGTAATGAATCTCTTCTCCGTCTGCGCACTTATCGAGATCGGTAAAGGTGTAGGTCCAGTTATCCGCCTCCGTGACGGTCTGGCTCGCCACCGTCGCATCACCTGCCAGCAGACTGATCTTAATGCTCGCCGGACGGATGCCGTCCCGGTTGTTATCGTCATCCCAGGTCTTTGTGCCGGTGATGTCAATCTTTTCCGGCTCGTGGGTATTCGTAAAGGTAAAGTTATTCCCGGCGGTTCCGGGATCCACTTCATAGCCGTCCGCGACAAACACTTCTTCCATCGTGTATGCGATCTCTTCGCCGGCCGCGTACTTGTCGAGGCCCTCGAAGGTCCACCCCCAGTTATCGGCCGCAGTGACGGATTTGCTCTCCAGTGCCTCGCCGTTCGCCAGCAGATGGATCGTCACGTGATCCGGACGGATGCCGTCCTGATCGTCGGAATCATTCCAAACCTTGCTTCCGGAAAGTTCGATCGTATCAGGCGTGTGAGTGTTCGTAATCACGTAGCCTTCTGTCGCATCTCCGGTGATTACGCTTTCATATCCATCGACGCTGAGTTCCTGCACCGCATAATTTATCCGTACGCCGCCTTCATATTCCGGCAGATTGTCGAATGTGTCTGTCCAGTGATCCGCATCGCTGAGTGTTAAGGTATCTCCGGTCGCGGTTCCGTCTTTTAAAAGTGCTACGGTGACTTCACTCGGGCGGATGCCATCCTGGTTATCGTTGTCCTCCCAGTCCTTCACCACGGTCAGGCTGGTGTTGCCCGGGCCGAGGGTGTTCGTCACATTTAAGCTGCCGTCATCGCCAAAGGTGTAGGTGGTATTATAGTGATCCACCGCATCTTCCGTGAGCGTGTAATCAATATGTGTCCCGTTCGAGTAGACCGGAAGATCTGTAAACTCCCAGGCCCAGCCTTCGTTTGCCGTCACGTCCTGTGTTTTGACAACTTCCCCGTTCGCATGCAGACGCACGGTAATGCTGTCCGGACGCGTATTTTCCGCGTTGTCATCATCCTCCCAGGTCTTGCTGCCGGAGATGGTCGTCGTCTCCGGCTCGTAAGAATTTGTAATGGTATATCCTTCCGACGCGCTTCCGGTGATCTCGGTATCGTATCCGGTTACCTCATCCTCGGTAACAGTATAGGCAATTTCATTCCCATCTTTATATTTATCAAAACCGGTGAAGGCCCACTCCCAGTTGCCGTCGCCGTCCGCATCATCTGCCGCCGTCACATCCAGGCCGTCCACCTCAACACCGTCGGCGAAAAGGTGAAGCTCGACATAGTGCGGGCGCTTGCCGTCCTGATCGTTCGCATCGTCCCAGACTTTCTCTCCGGTAATGTCAATCTGCTCCGGCGTGTGGCTGTTCGTCACCACGAAGGAATAGGGCTGATAGGTCACGCCGTTATCCGTGATCTCGTCCCCACGGATCGTCTCGATCACAGGCGTGCCGTAATTGTCCACATCGACTTCGAGCATTGTATACTCGATGGCCTCGCCGTTTTTGTCCACCGGGATATCACTCATCGTGTAGGTCCAGACTTTTCCGTCTTCGCTGACCGTCACGCCATCCGTGTCCGCGTACAGCACCTTTTCCTTATATAAGTTCCCGTTCGTCAGCAGACGAAGCGTGATATACTCCGGGCGCTTGCCATCCTGATTATTGTTATCATCCCAAATCTTCGTGACTTCGATGTTCTCCTTCACGGAGACATGGACATTCGTAAGCTGCACATAAGTGTTGCCGTTATCATCGGTCAGCAGTTCGATCCGGTACGTATAGCCGGATTTCACATCCTCTTTAACGGCGTATTTGATCTCGCTGCCGTTCTCATACTTCGGCAGACCGGTAAACGTTCCGGTCCAGCCATCGGCCTCAGTCAGGGTCATCTCTGCCCCTTCCACGGTCGTATCGTTCTTCGTCAGCTTAACATTGACTTCCGTCGGCCGGATGCCGTCGTTATTGGCCTCATCGTCCCAGACCACCACTACTTTGAACGTGCCGTCCCCATTGTAGAGCTCCGGTTCATAGGAGTTCGTGATGGTAAAGCCTTCCTCCATGCTGCCGGTCGTCTCGGTCGTATAATTATCCGCGAGGCCTGTCGTGTCCTCCTCCATCGTATATTGAATCTCCGTTCCGCCGTCGCGATATTTCGGCAGATCCCAGAAGGTCCAGGTCCAGTCATCGTCGTCATCTCCGATCACCGTCTCCGTGATGGCATCGCCGTTTTCATCCAGAGCCGCCTTGCCGTCCGCCAACAGATTGATCGTGATGGAGGTCGGCCGCTTGCCGTCCTGATTGCTCGCATCCTCCCAGACCTTTTCCCCGGACAGTTCGATCGTCGCGGGGGTGTGTGTGTTCGTAATGAGATAGCCTTCTGCCGCGCTGCCGGTCACGACGCTTTGGTAAGAAGTCACCATGTCCTCCGTGACGGTGTAGGTAATCTCTTTTCCATCTGCATACTTCGGAAGGTCGGTAAAGGTAGCCGTCCACCCGTCAACCTCCTCATCCAGTGTCTGTGTCCCGTTAAAGAAGGATTTAACATTCTGCCACAGCCCGGTCGGGTCTGCTTCGCTTCCCAGTTTCACAGAATCAATCTCTGTGCCGTCGGCCAAAAGATGCACCGTAACGCTGTCCGGGCGCAGACCGTCCCGGTCATCCTCGTCATCCCAGACTTTCGTAGCCGTCAGTGTTCCGTCACCGTTTACCAACTCCGGTGTATGTGAGTTCGTGATGGTAAAGCCTTCTTCCATATTGCCAATGATTTCGCACGTGTAAACATCCGACAGGTGCGAATCGAAGACTTCCTCTACGGCATATTCAATTTCGGTTCCGTTCGCGTATTTCGGCACATCGGAAAAGGCGAACGTCCAGTCGCCGTTCGCATCCGCTGTCACCTTCGCTTCATCCACCGATACACCGTTGGCCAGCAGATGGACATGGATGGAAGACGGGCGCATGCCGTCCTGATCATTGGCGTCCTCCCAGACTTTGGTGCCGGTGACATTGATCTCTTCCGGCGTGTAGGAGTTCGTGATCACAAAGCCTTCGGCCACATTGCCGGAGATATGGGTTTCATAATCTTCGCCGAATGTTTCCTCTGTAATCGTATAGTTAATCCGGGTGCCTGCCTCATCAATCGGCACCTGGAAATGATCTTCCCAGTTATTTTCCGCGGAAAGGGTTACCGTTTCACCGGTCGCGTCTCCGTTTGCCCACAGGGAGACCGTGACCGATTCCGGTCGATTGCCGTCCTGGTTATTGGAATCCTCCCAGTCCTTCATAACTGTGATACTCGTATTGCCACGATCGAGCGTATTGGTGATATTCCATCTGTCATAGGTGGAATCATAGTTTTCTATCGCATCCTCTGTGATCGTGTAGTCAATCTTTTGACCATTCGAATAGACCGGCACATCTTCGAATGTCCATGTGGCTCCATCCTCCGCAGATACGGTCTGCTCATAGACCTGCTCATCACCGTTTGCGTGCAGACGGATCGTGATGCTCTCCGGCCGGGTACTCTCTTCGTTGTTATTATCTACCCAGGTCTTGCTGCCGGAGATCGTGGTCGTCTCAGGTGTATAGGAATAGATCGTATCCAGATCATTCGGATTCTCCTGCTCATAGCCGTCGGCCAGATTCGCGGTATAGATCACTGTATACTTAACGTCTTTTCCGCCATCATAATAATGATCAAGATCCTCCTGTGTCCAGGTCCAGACCTCGTTTCCGTCATTATCGTAAGTGGGATCCTCCGGCGCATGGATCTCAAAATCCCAGGTGTCCAGGATTCCGCCACCATCATCTTTCGCGAACAGCTGCACCGCTACATAATTAGGGCGTTTGCCGTCCTGGTTATTGCCGTCCGCCCAGGTGATCGTACCGGAAACCTCTGTTTTCTTTGGCGTATGAGAGTTCGTGATCACAAAGCCGTTTGCTGTATCTCCAGAGATCTCGGTCTCATAGCCTTCCACGGCGTCCTCTGTGATGGTATACGCAATCTCATTTGAATTATTGTCATACTTCGGCAGACCGCTGAAGTTGAAAGACCAGTCGTCCTCGGCCGTCACTGTCG
The DNA here is from genome assembly GCA_020860755.1 of Lachnospiraceae bacterium. Taxonomy (GTDB): domain Bacteria; phylum Bacillota; class Clostridia; order Lachnospirales; family Lachnospiraceae; genus Eubacterium_I. The sequence goes on along the minus strand of JAJBTQ010000015.1, from coordinate 2,543 downwards.
CACTGTCCACCTCGGTGTCGTCCGCTTTCAGATGAACCGTCACGCTCTCCGGCCGGATGCCGTCCTGATCATTCGCATCGTCCCAGACCACCGTTCCGTTTACGGGCACATAATCGTTGTGAATGTTAAAGGACGAGCTGAAATTGGATTCCGAGCCGCTGCGCTCCAGATAGTAGACCGTTATGGTGTGCTCGCCGGCATCCAAACTCAGAGTGCCGCTCTTCGTCGTGGCCGACTCGTTCCCTTCGATATAACAGGCATATTCCCCGGTCGCGAAATCGATCGTACCCGTAGCCTCATAAGAGGCGACCAGATCCGTTTGTGCCTCTTTTGACTCATTCACCTTCGTCTCCACATGACTGCCGCTCATGTCCAGCACCAGCGCATCATCCACAAACACCAGCACATCATCGTCGGCGGAGATGGTAAAGAACAGATCCTCTCCGTCCGTCCCCACGTTGCGCGAATCGACGGTGCCGGTGGCGTCCGGAAGGGTAAAGTCCACGGTCATGTCCATGCCGAACCAAAAGTTGACTTGGTCAGCGCCAGTCTTACTCTCTTTCAAATCCGTAAACGGGCTGAAGATTGAAACAGCACCGCCGGTGGGTGTGTTGCTGCTGCTGTTCTTGAATGTCTCTGTGCTGTTCGAAACATAGAAGCGCTCCTCAGTCTGATTGTAGGCCACCGCGTTGTTCGCGGAGTTGTAGGAATAGATGCCGGTATCTTCATCATAGGAGAACAGATAGTCCGCCTCCCCGACATAGGTCACACCCAGCGCATTGGAATCCGGGTTAAAGAGCATGTTGAGCAGATTGTTTTCCGTGTAATCGGGGCTTTCGATCCCCCAGAGCCCTGTCGCGTTCTGCAACACACTGGGATCCCCACCGTTCCATGATGCGGGCTCTGCGATATATGCAATAGAATTTTTTCCCTTGTTTCGGAACAGGAGACTACTGCTGATCACGTTTCCGCGGCTGGTAAACGCATCGTCGTTGAATTCATGTTCGTCGTCGTGCGTCACGGCTGTCGCGTTCGGCTGATCGTGCAGGCTCCCGCTTTCATGCCAGTTCTCACCCCAGTCGTAACTACTGCCAGTTGCCTCTACAATCCGCTCGAGCGACGCGCTGTACAGGTTGAACATTTCGTTGTAGTCAAACAGCTTCATGGACACGAAATCCTTCGTGGAGACCGTGGAAGCCAGATTGCTGCTCGAAGAATTTGCGAAATCATAAGTGGAGGGGTCATAATCCGCGTAAAAGACATTTTCCTCCTTCATATCCACGGTGATCTCCAAACCGCCGGATATCCCGCGCACATCATAATATTCCCCGGTAGCTATGTTGTACCATCCCAGCAATGTGAGGGGGGTAGTTGTTCGAAAATTTTCCTAATGAAAAAACACCGTCACCGGACGAAGCTCCTCCTTCACCGGTCAAAAGGGAATAGTTTTTCCCTCCATATTGCGACTCATCCAGCTGGCCGGGCAGGTAGATTGTCAACATGCCATCCTCGTTAACGTAACTGCGCAAGCTACCGACTGTCTGACGGCTGGCACCGTTGGTGGCACCCACATTGAGCAATTTGTTGGAGGGATTTAAGACGACCTGGCCATAGATCCCGTCACCGTCCGGCAGATAGTCCTCGACACTGGCATACGTGACGATATATCCCTCCGCCGCGTCACCGGTGGTCTCCGCGTCATAATTGACTACATCCTCCGCTTCGATCGCGTAGGAGATCGACTCGCCCTCTTCCACGGACTCCTCCCCGTCCGGGTCAGACGATTCGCTAAGATCCGTCTGCGCGGTCGTTGCCGGCAGGTCGGTAAAGGTGTATTTCCAGACAGAGTCGTCCCCGTCCGCATTTTCTTCCGTCACGACGGCAGTATATTCCTGATCCCCGGCGTCCCGCGCGGAGAGAAGCACCGGAGCTCCGTCCGCGTCCCGCGCGCCGGTATCAACCATCAGACGGATTTCGACGCTCTCCGGACGGCGCTCGTCTTTATCGTTCTCATCGTCCCAAACGATCGCCACGGAAACGCTCTCGTCGCCCATTCCGGTCAGGCTGACGCTCTCCTCGTCCGCCTCCGCGCCGCTCTCCATATCGGCGTCGGAGCCGGCAGACTGCATCTCTGACACCACATCTTCCGCATCCTCATCGATCACCGACACGGCCTCTTCAGGCATTTCCTCCACGGCATCACCGGCCGATTCATACGCATCGGATCTGCCTAAGTCACCCTGCGCGCCTTCTTCCAGCCCGGCGTAGGAAGCATAGGAGTCGGCCACTGAGGCCGTGTCCTCCACCGCCGCATAGGCTGTGGGCGCTCCCGCATCCGAATCGCCCGAGATCTCCGCCGCCATCCCCGTGGAGACGGTGGTCCCTGCCATGGCAACAACCATCAGCATTGCCACCAGCGCGGAATAAAATCTGTTTTTCTTTCTGGATCGCCTGTTTCGCTTCATCTTTATTGCTCTCTCCTTTTATCGCTTCAGAGATCTAATATGTTCAAACACTTTACGTATATTTTACCCATTATATAT
>JAJBTQ010000016.1 GCA_020860755.1 Lachnospiraceae bacterium | reverse complement strand
CTATTATACTAATAGTAGAAAGAGTGTTTGTTTCATTATAAATACATACTTGAAAAGGAGAGGTACATTATGGGTAAATACGAAGAAAATCTGGAACGCATCCGAAAAGCAATGCGCTGCGAACCGGTGGACCGTGTTCCGGTGGCGCCCTGCGGGAACGGCTACATGGCAAAAAGTCAGGGTGTCCTGATGAAGGATTACATCACAGACTTTGACCTGGCCTGTGATGCCAATCTGGCGGAACTTACTGCTCTCGATGCGGATGCGACACAGAATGTCATCTTTTCGCCCTATCTTCTCGGCACACAGTGGCTGTCCAAGGCTGCTTATCCGGGAAAGGAGCTCGGCGATGACGAGATGTGGCAGATCAAGGAGAGCGAAAATATGCAGGCGGAAGAATACGAAGACATCAAGGAAATGGGCTGGGATGCCTGGCAGAAGAAGTTCATCGCCGAAAAGTGCGACAACAACTGGGAGAACCTGATTCCTTTCTTTGAGGCCATTCCCCGCTGCTACGCCAAGTTCGCGGAGGCCGGCATTCCCTGCATCTGCGACTTTTTGATGATCACTCCGTTTGAGTACTTCTGCGGCGGACGTTCTCTGGAATGTTTCTTTATGGATGATCTCATGGATGAGCCGGAGCTGATGCACGAGATCTTTGATCTGGTACTTGAGTCCAATCTGGCAGCTTACCGCCAGCAGATCATCGATACCCATGCGATCGGCGTATGGATCGGCGGTTGGAGGACCGGTCCGGATCTCATGTCTCCCGCCATGTTTGATGAGTTTGTGTGGCCTTCTTTTAAGGCGTACTATGATCTGTGCGTCGAGATGGACGTGATCCCCATTTTCCACCTGGACTCCAACTGGACGCTGAATCTTGACAAGTTTGCCCGGCTTCCGGAGAAAACGTATATCATAGCGCTGGACTCCAAGACAGACATCCGCAAGTGCCGTGAAGTGCTCGGCCCCAATGTCTGCATCCTGGGCGATGTACCCTGTGAGCTGATGACATTTGGCTCGGCGGATGAGGTGGCGGACTATGTCACAAAGCTGCTCGAGGATATCGGACCCTGGGGCTGCATTATCGCAACCGGATGTGATATCCCGTCCGATGCAAAGCCGGAAAACGTGGCGGCCATGAGCATAGCGGCGCATGAATTTTTAAAGACACACCCTCAAAACTAATCTGTATTATAATCTTCTTAATTATTTTAACTCTCTGTCGGCACAGATGTGTGACGCGTCTTTTTTAAGAGGCGCGCCGCATATTTGTGCTTATATTTTTCCTCTGATTATGCTAAAATAAACAGGATAAAACAGTAGATTGGAGTCGTGTATATGACGATCACACAGATGAAATATTTTATCACGGCGGCAAAGTGTCTGAACTTTACCAAAGCAGCGGAGAAGCTTTTTATCACGCAGCCCGCGTTAAGCCGCCAGATCGCCGCCATAGAAAAAGAGCTCAACATGCAGCTTTTTATCCGCAACAACCGCTCGGTCAAGCTGACCCCTCCCGGTGTTGTCCTGTTGGAGGAGTTTGAAAAGATCTATGACGACTACAATCTGGCTGTCGCCAGAGCCGCCAACAGCTTTGCCGGCATCAGCGGGGAACTGAACATCGGCATTCTGGACGGTGTCGATGTGGGGGATCTGTTCCCGGATGTCCTGCGCTACTTTGAACAGTTTTATCCCCAGGTCAAGATCAATCTGCGCAACTACAGCTTCAACCTGTTGATCGAGAAGCTTTACAGCGGAGATCTCGATCTGATCCTCACACTCTATTTTGATGTGGAAAATCGGGAAAAGATTCAGACAAAGATCATTGAACACACTCAGGATTATATGGTCGTGCACAAAGGCCACAGACTTGCCGGTGAAAAAAGCGCCAAGCTGTCCGACTTTAAGGATGATATATTTATGATGGTCTCCCCGGAAGACTCCGAGACTTCCCCCACCTGATCATGGATGCTTTTAAGAGGTATGGCGTTATGCCAAAGATCAAATTTGCCTCTTCGCTTCAGGAGGAGATGCTCTGGGTGGAGGCCGGCGTCGGAGTGTGCATCTTGGATGGCCGCAACAGCATGCGCAAGAACCCTTCCGTCCGTTTTCTGGAGATCGAGCAGGTCAGCGATCCCAGCCTGACTCTGGCCTGGAATATAGACAATTACAATCCCATGCGGGAGATCTTTACAAACAATTTTATAAAAAACTAATCCGGCGTTTCACGCATAAAAATTACGGGTCGATCCATGAAGATCGGCCCGCTTCGTTTTGTTCCGTCAAATCACCTTTTTGCTAGTTCTGATAAATCGTCTTGCCGCACTTGTTGACCTCATCGATCATCACTTCGGTCGTCCACCCGCCAAACGGCAGGAACATGGGACAGTAACAGTAATCCTTCGCATTGCGGTACAGGGTCTTACGCACTTCGCTTCGCACCTCTTCCTCCGTGATCCCGACGGAAAGGGATTGTGCATAATATTTCTGATAGTCCGGGGTGGTGTGGTAGCTTAAGCGATCACCGGTGATCTCCTTTAACTTCGCGACATCGTTGATCTCCTGCCCCTGCCAGCTGTCGATGCCCATCTCCACAAAATCCGGTACGATGTCCTCGATCATCCCGTCGGAATGCATCTCGAAGATCACGCCGAGCTCGTGGCAGCGGTCCACTGCCTTTTGGATCTGCGGCTTAAACATCTCTCTCCAGAGATCCGGAGAGAAAAACATGTTGTTTTGTGTCCCCCAGTCATCGTGAAACATCAGGACATCCGGCCTGTAGATCTCGATCACCTTTTCCATCAGGTGGATCTTCCAGTCCATGTAGACATCCAGATACGCCTCCACTTCCTCCGGCTCCGCGAGCAGCGCAACGAGGGCATTTTCAAACCCCATCAGCATATGCATGCGCTCAAACGGGCCGTTTAAGAACATCATCTCAAACACCTTGTTCGCGCGGTCGATCTCGCTGATGTGGTCGATCTCCTCCACCCGGCTCCAGTCCCAGGCGTCAAGATCCGGAAATTGAAGAACCTCACGCCAGTCACAGATGTCCTCCATAACAGGGGGCTTCGAGTGGTCGGGAGAGATAGCGTTTATGGTTGGCTCGTATTTCCATTCGACGCCCCACCAGTCAGTGCCGCCGGTCTCGTGGGGTGGGCGCTCCGCATATGTCTCCGCGTCAAACAGTATAAAAAGACCATCGTCCGACGGCAGCTCGTCTGTCGGCTGATGGTGAAAAAAGGCGAGCATACGCTCTTTCGGTGTCATTGCATTCATAATAAGCTTCCTCCTGACTGCATTATACTTCCTGTCATGTCACCTTGTCTATTCTTTTTTCGTGCTGATGATCTATCCTTTTTTATCGTGCTGATGAAGTAATCTGATTGTCAGTTTTCCCGCGCTTCCCCGTTTGCCAAACCGCGTCGATATTATTCCTTTGTTTCGTCATAGAGAGACGGCGTGGCAAGGACATCTTCCAGCTTCTGCCGCATCTCTTTTACTCTGCCGTGGTCTTTGCCTGACGCGTTGATCCCGATGACGACATCCTCGTCCATCACGACGGACGGGAACTGAAAGTCACAAAGCGACGGATCGCTGCTCACATTGACGGGGATCCCTTTTTCCCGGCAGGATCCGGCGATCCGGGCATTTAATGCAGTCTCATCCGTCGCCGCCAACACGAGATCCCGGCCGTCTAAATCGTCCTCCTCAAATGCGCGCAAAATAAGGGAGAGCCGTCCGTTTGCTTCCTCCCCGCGAAGCTCCTGTGTCGCCTCCGGTGTGATCACGGTGATCCGGGCGTCAAACGCGAGCAGCGTGTGCGCGCGCCGGGCCGCGACAGGCCCTCCGCCCACGATCAGGATATCTTTTTGTGATATATCTGCAAACAAAGGAAAGTACATCATTCATTCTCCCGCAAAATATGCTCTCATAAGCTCCAGCACTCCGATAAGATCTTCCCGGGTATGTGCCACAGACAAAAACATCGCTTCAAACTGCGCCGGCGCCAGATAGACCCCGTGGTCCAGCATGTATCTGAAATAGGCCGCAAAGGCTTCCGTATCGGAGGTCTTTGCCGACTCATAGTCTGTCACGGCAATGTCCGTAAAAAAGAGACATCCAAGGGAACCGCAGGAATTGACCATCGCGGGGATCTTTCCCTTTTCGGCGATCTTAGAGACCTCTCCAAAGAACCAGTCCCCCTTCGCGTTTAACTCATCGTAGAGCTTTGGCTGCTCATGCAGCACGGTAAGCTGGGCCAGCCCCGCCGCCATGGCGACCGGATTGCCGCTTAGAGTCCCTGCCTGATAGACCGGTCCCAGAGGGGCCACGTTCTCCATGATCTCACGTTTTCCGCCGTAGGCGCCCACCGGCATCCCCGCGCCGATGATCTTCCCGTACGTGACCAGATCGGCGTCCACGCCGTAATACTCCTGCGCACCGCCGAAGGAGAGACGGAATCCGGTGATCACCTCATCGAAGATCAGCACTGCATTGTATTTTGTACACATGGCGCGAAGCGCTTCTAAAAATCCCTCTTTTGGCGGGACAACACCCATGTTCGCCCCCACGGGCTCCACGATCACCGCGGCGATCTCATCCGGGAATTCGTCGAACAGGCGCTGCACGGAAGCCTCATCGTTGTATATGGCGGAGAGGGTATCTAACGTACAGCCCTTCGGCACACCCGCGCTGTCCGGGATCCCCGCCGTCATGACGCCGGAGCCTGCCTGCACGAGCAGGGCATCGGAATGTCCGTGATAACAGCCCATAAACTTTACGATCTTGTCTCTGCCGGTATAGCCCCGCGCGGCACGGATCGCGCTCATCACGGCCTCAGTACCGGAATTCACCATGCGCACCATGTCGATGTTCGGCACATTCCCGCAGACTAATTCCGCCATCTCCACTTCCCGTTTTGTGGCAGCTCCGAAGCTTAAGCCCTCTTCACAGGCCCGGATCACAGCCTCCCGCACGGCCGGATGGTTGTGTCCCAGGATCATCGGCCCCCAGGAGCCGACAAAATCCAGATAGACATTGCCGTCCTCATCTGTCATATGTGCTCCATCTGCTGATGCGATCATCCGCGGGGTCAGCCCTACGGATCCGAACGCACGCACCGGAGAGTTCACTCCGCCGGGGATCACGTTTACGGCTCTTGCAAATAACTGTTCTGATGTTGTCACGTCTTGCTCCTTTCTGCCCGTTATCTTTGAAATAATACATCCGGCTTTTTTATAATAACTCCGGTTTTTATATAAGAAATCAGGTTTTAATAAATCCGGTTTTTACGATCAGCCGATCCTTCCGTCTCTCATATACCCCGCGATCTCCTCCGCAAAGTATGTGAGATAGATGTCACAACCCGCCCGGAACGCAGAGACAGTCGTCTCGCAGATGATCTTGTCTTCCTCGATATAGCCTGCCGCCGCCGCGGCTTTTATCATGCTGTACTCTCCGCTGACACTGTAGGCTGCCACCGGCACCTGCACCGCCTCTTTGATCTTTGTCACCATATCGAGATAGGACATGGCAGGCTTCACCATGACGAGGTCCGCTCCCTCCTGCACATCCAGCAGGGCCTCCTTGACTCCTTCCCGGCTATTGTGGTAGTCCATCTGATAACTCTTCCGGTCGCCGAAGGCCGGCGCGGATCCCGCTGCGTCGCGGAACGGCCCGTAAAATGCCGAGGCATATTTGACCGCGTAGGCCAGGATCGGCGTGTTGATGTATCCGTTCGCGTCCAGAGCCGTGCGGATCGCCGCGACCCGCCCGTCCATCATGTCGGAGGGTGCCACCATATCGGCTCCCGCCTCCACATGCGACAGCGCCGTCTTGGCCAAAAGCTCTACCGTCCTGTCGTTGTCCACGTCCTCGCCGCAAAGCACACCGCAGTGTCCGTGCGACGTGTACTCGCACATGCAGACATCCGTGATCCGGTACAGCTCGGGGAAATCCTGTTTCGCCCGGCGCAGCGCCCGCTGCACGATCCCGTCTGCATCGTAGGCACCGCTGCCCACCTCATCCTTATGGTCCGGGATCCCGAAAAAGATCACCTGAGAGATTCCCGCATCGGTCAGGCTCTGCAATTTTTCTCCCATCGTGTCCACACTGTAGCGGTACTGACCCGGCATGGTGGGGATTTCTTCTGTGATGCCGCTTCCCTCCCGCACAAAGATCGGGTAGATCAAAGAAGACGGATCCATCCGCGTCTCCCTCACCATCTTTCGCAGTGTCTCGCCGTAGCGCAGCCTTCTCGGTCTGATCGTCATGTCCATTGTATGTTTCTCCTTTATCATTGTCCGTCTTCGCAGGTATCTTTACTCTTATTTGTTCTGCAGGTCATGGCATCCGGCTTTGATGAACCCGCACCAGACAGTCGATCAGGCTGTCGATGCCCGCCTCATCCGCCACATAGGTCTGCATGCCCAGCTCGTCTGCCGCCGCCATCGTCTGCTTCCCGATGCAGACCGCCCGGATCCCGGAAAAGTCCATGCCGGCAAACGCCGCGGCAAATCCGCGGACACAGGATGAACTGGTAAACAGCACATAGTCTATTTCCCCGTTTTCAAACTCCGCCCGGTATGTCTCTTCCCCTTCAACCGGTTCAAAGACCGTATCGTAGGTGGGAATATCGTCCACGTTCATGCCGGCCAGCTTTTCAACCAGCTCCGGATTCCCCACCGCCGCGCGCGGGATGAGAACACACTCGCCCGGCGCCCCGGCCTCGGCCAGAGCCTCGCCCAGATGCTCGCCGTCATAGATATCCGGCGTCAGATCCGCATACAGTCCTCTCGCCGAAAGCTCCCTGCCGGTTCCGGTGCCGATCGCGGCGATTCGCACATTTCCAAGCTTCCGGACATCCAGCTTCCTCTCTGATAATTCCTCAAAAAAGATCCGGACTCCCGTCGGGCTGGTAAACACCAGCCACTGATACTGCTCCAGATTTGCAAGCGCTTTTTTAAGCGCCTCATGGTTTTTACGACGCACGGTGCGGATCATCGGAACCGCCGTCACCTCCGCGCCGAGATCCCTCAATTTCTCCACCGTCTCGCGGGCGGCCTCTTCCGGCCGGGTCAGCATCACTTTCACCCCTCCAAGAGGCATGTCCTCAAACCAGGAGAACTCTTCCGCGAGCCCGCAGACTTCGCCCACCACAATGATGGCCGGTGTCTCGCTTCCCTGCCGGCGTACCTCCTCGTCCAGTGTGCCAAGCGTCGCCACGATGCGCCGCTGGTGGGCCGTAGTCCCACGCATCAGCAGGGCGGCCGGCGTATCAGAAGGCATCCCTGCCGCCAAAAGCCCCCGGCAGATGTCCGGAAGGGCCGACACGCCCATCAAAAAGATCAGCGTGCCCTCTGTTTTCGCGAGAGCCTCAAAATCAATTCCATTCTCCGCATCGCCCCGCTTGTGCCCGGTGATGATATGAATGGAAGAACAAAAATCGCGGTGTGTCACCGGGATTCCCTGATAGGCCGGGACCGCGATCGCGGACGTGACGCCGGGAACCACCTCAAACGGGATCCCGTTTTCTGTCAAAAGCTCGATCTCTTCCCCGCCCCGTCCAAACAGGAAGGGGTCGCCTCCCTTTAACCGCACCACTCGCTTTCCCTCCAGGGCCAGGTCGACCAGCAGGCGGTTTATCTCCTCCTGCGGCAAGGTGTGGCAGCCGGAATGCTTTCCCACATATCTGCGCTCGATCCCGGCAGGGATCATGGAGAGGACCCCCTCTCCGATCAGCGCGTCGTAGACCACTACATCCGCTTTTTCAAGCACCTGTTTTCCTCTCAGGGTAAACAGGCCGGGGTCCGACGGGCCTGCTCCGACCAGCCAGACTTTTCCGCAGTTTTGTCTCTTCGTCTCTGCCATGTTTCATTCCTCTTTTTCTATTCGGAAAGGAACCTCTCTGCCAGATCTGTTCCGATCTGTTCCGGCTCGTCTGCATTTCCTTCCAGTATGCCCTCGTGAAGGCATTTTGTCTCCTCATCCAGATAGATCGCCCGAAGCGTCAGGGTGTCTCCTCCTATAGTCCCAAAGGCCGCCACCGGCGTCGTGCAGTCTCCGCCAAGTGCGCGCACAAATGCCCGCTCAGCCAGAGCGCACTGTGCAGCCTCCCGGTTTGCGTACCCGTCCAGAAACGAGTAGTCCTCCCCGGCTCTCCCCTGCAGCGCCAGGATTCCCTGTCCCGCCGCCGGGATCATCTCTTCCGTGGAAAAATACCGGCTGATCCGCCCTGTAAGTCCAAGTCTTATTAAGCCCGCCGCAGCGAGAATCGTTGCCCCGTACTGTCCCTCATCCAGTTTTCTAAGCCGTGTCTGCACATTGCCGCGGATCGGCGCGAACTGAGCCTCGGGATACATCCGGGCAAACTGGATCATCCGGCGTTTGCTGGAACAGCCGATCGGTTTGGAAAGATCGATCGCATCACACCCCTCGGGCAAAACCAGCACATCCCGCGGATCTTCCCGCACGGAAAACGCGACAAGCGGAAGCGAATCCGGAACGACCATGGGTACGTCCTTTAGGCTGTGCACCGACAGATCACTCCGTCCCTCTGTCAGAGCGAGATCCAGTTCCTTGACAAACAGCCCTTTTCCGCCTATCGTCTCCAGCGACTGATCTAAGATCCGGTCCCCCTCCGTTTTCATGGGAAGGACGCGAACCGACAGTTCCGGATGGGCATCTTCTATATATTTCTTCACTATCTCTGTCTGGACCAGCGCGAGCCTGCTCTCGCGGCTCCCGATGACGATCTCCTGTTTCATAGATTACTCCTGTTCCCCTTCATACAGCTCTTTCAGGCAGCTTAGGCAGGTCCTGAACTCGTCAGGGTCCAGTCCGTCCTGCATTCCGAAAAGCATCTTGTTGACGGTACGTTCCGCCGCCGCCCGGATCTCCTCCCACAGCTGCTGCCGGGCATCCGGATCAAGCGGAAGTTCCCGCAGCTGTTTTGTGAGCCTTGGCACCAGATCGTCGGCGATTTCTTCTTTCAGCATCCCGATCAGCGGTATCACGTCCCTGCAGTCATACCAGTCATAAAATTTCCCCACCTGTTCTTCGAGAATTGCCTCCACCTCACGGATCGCCTGTCTTTGCTCCTCACTGTAAGCCTCTTCCCGGAAAGAATCAATGTCGAAGATCCGGACTCCCTTAAGATCCCGGATCGTCGGGTCGATGTCACGGGGAACCGCCAGATCGACAAAGACCACGGGTTTTGTTACAGCCGGCTCCACCACCTCTCTTGTCAGGGTATAGTTGGGGCTGACCGTAGCGCTGACCACATAGTCACAGGTCTTAAACAGTTCCATTCGCCTCTCGTAATCTATCCGTTTACAGCCTGCCGGGATGTCCACAATGCCGCTGTGGAAGCTTCGCACCGTCACGGTCACATCCGCTCCCTCTTCTTTCAGCTGCGTTGCCGCCAGTTTCCCCATGGCCCCGTTTCCGATCACAAGGCAGGGCTTGCCGGCAAAGGTCATCCCGCTGTCCTTTAAGTCCCGGATCATCGTGTGCACGACCGATTGGTTTACAGGGGAAAGCGCTGCTTCCGTCCGTACTTTTTTGCCCGCGCTCACCGCATCCCGAAACAGCGTCTCCAGCACGGAGTCTGTGGTATAGTTCTGTCTTGAGGCGGCCAGAGCTTCCCCCACCTGTGTCAGGATCTGGTCCTCACCCAGGATCCGCGACAGAAGACCGCTGCTTAGACGAAACAGGTGCCACACCGCCTCCCGCTCCTGTAAAAATGTAAAGTAGCTCCGGTATCGATCCGCCTCCACCCGGCGAAACTCACACATTTTCTCATAGAGGCCTCCGGACCACTCCTTCGAGGTGCTGATCCAGAGCTCCATGCGGTTGCAGGTGTTAAGCATGACACAGCCCTCCACTCCCGGCATCTGTGTCATCTGCGTTTCCAGCGCCTTTGCATCCTTGCTTGTAAATGAAAAAATTGTGCGGATATCGATCTCGGCTGCGCTGTGATCGATTCCGATCATCTCAATTCCCATATCGTTTTGTCCCATTCTCTCCTCTTATCTGCAGATTTCTGTAAACGATCCTTCCCCATCAGATCCGCTCACCGCTTTCTTTAGGTGCTCTAACACGATCTGACGAACGCCCGGGTACTCTCCCAGACCTTTCACCACACAGTCAACCTCAAATCCGGCTGCCAAAAAACGGCTTTTCCACGAATCCGCATCCGCACCGTCCAGGTCATTGTGGGCATGCTCGCCCGCCACCATTAAAAGGGGCGTCAGGACGATGCGCCTCGATCCGGATCGTCTTACCTCCTCCAACACATCTTCGCAGGTCGGAGCCGCCTCTATCGTTCCGATGTGTATGTTGGAGATCCCTTTATCCCTTAAGGATCTGTTCAGCGAGCCGTATATCGCATTGGCGGGATGCTCGGTTCCGTGTCCCACTAACACCAGACAGTCCTGCTCGCCGAGGGGCAGATTTTCGGCCAGGATCCGGACGATGCGCTCTCCGTCTGAGACAGAAGACAAAAGCGGCTCTCCGACCCGGATGGTGGTAAAAAATTCTCGCTGCGCTTTCAAGTCTGTCAATATGCCTTCATATTCGATCGCCTTTAACAGGATCGTCGGCTGAACTGTCACTTCGGAAATGCCGTCCGCCCGCATTTGCTCCAAAGCCTGCGCGACATCCGGAATATCCTCCCCGTCCCTTTCCAGCATTTTTTTCCGAATGATCCTGCTCGTCCAGGCGCGGTACACCGGATACTGCGGATAAGCCTCCCGCACCTGTGCCCCGATCGGTTCCAGTGTTTTTTCCCTGGTCTCCTTATACGAGCTTCCGAAACTCACTAAAAGGATCGCGCGTTTTCCTTTCATACTCTTCTTGGTCTCCCCAAAAGCCCTCAATATTTGCTTCTCCGCTTTACGACAGCGTTTAGGATGCCGCCTCCCACAATAATGATCGCCGCCACGATAAGGATCCGTATTGCCCCCTGCTGAGGCAGCTCTCCCTTGCTGCCGATGGTATCCCAATAGAAATAAATGCTGTAGTGTACCTCGACCGGATCGCCCATGGCGAGGGTGTCCGCAATCACTTCCTCGGCGGAATCCCAGTTCAGGATCGGGATCTCAAACTTGCTGTTTAAGCCCTCGTCGCTCAGGTTGTAGTAGGTCACCCCGTCCACGATCATATAGTCATAGTTGGAGCTGCTCCAGGTGATGGTGGCGTAAGGCACGCCATCCTCCACTGTCATCAGAGTGGGAGAGGTGACAGAAGCCTTGCCGCTGCCGCCGCTGATCTCTAAGGAGACACTGTATTCCCCGTCAGCCAACTTGTCGTCATCGACTTCTGCCGCCCGAACAGGACTGGCAAAAAGCAGGATACAAAGGAGCAGACATCCCGCGATCGCGGTCAACTTTTTCCGGTTTTTCAGGATTACGTTCATGCGTCTTACCATCTTTATACCTGCTACAGATTTTGCTTTCTATATATAAACCACATGGCGATTATCAAAAATACGGCCAGATAGACAGCCAGCCACAAAAACACGAGCGGGCTCCACGCTTCCTGCCACGCGATCGACCGGATCGCGAAACTTGTCTGTGACAGGGGCAGTGCTCCCAAAAATTCCCGGATCCCGTGCGGGAGGTTGTCCGTGGAAAAGAAGGTGTTGCACAGAAACGACATGGGCATGATAAAATACGTGGAGAATCTTGGCACATCCGCATGGTTGCGCGCCAGAAACGACACGACCACCCCGAGGGCGGAAAAGACCATGCCGTTTAAAAACAACAGCGCGAAGGAGATCCCGTTAAACACAAGCCCTGTGTGAAGCGGAATGACCAAAATGAGAATGATGCAGCCCGCATAGAGTCCCCTGATCGCCCCGGCTAAGACCTGTCCCATGACAAACTGCCAGAGCGAGGTCGGCGAGATCATGACCTGATCGAAGGCCCTCTCATAAAGCCGCTGCACGTTCATGTTCTGCGCAATGGCCCCGAAGCTGCTGTTCATGGTAGTAAGCGCCACCACGCCCGGAATCAGATAGAGCAGATACGGCTGCCCGTGGGACATCGTCTGGATCCCCATTCCAAACACCAGCAGGTACAAAAGCGGTGCGATCATCGCCGCGACGGTGATCTTATAGAAGTCCCTGCGAAACTCCACCCATTTTTCCCAAAGTACTGTAACAATTCCCATTTATCCCTGCTCCTTTTCCCGGTGCATCGTCACAAACACATCCTCCAGAGCTGTATCCCGGAGCCGAAACTGCCCGTCTATCCCTTCGGCAAAGGCAAGTGCCTCTTCCTTGTCATAAAAATACTGCGTACGGATCCCTTCTGACCCGATCTCGTCCACGGCAAATGTGCCGAGGCGCTCGATAAACCGAACCGGCGTGTCCACTTCCTCGATCCGGCCGTGTTCGATCATGGCCACCCTCTCGCAGAGCATCTCCGCCTCTTCGATATAGTGTGTGGTCAAAACGATCGTCAGGCCCTGTTCATTAAGCTGCGTCAAAAGATCCCACATCTGCCGTCTGGCCAGCGCGTCCATGCCGGCCGTCGGCTCATCCAGAAACAGAATCTGCGGATCCGTCAAGAGCGCTCGGCAGACCATCAGCTTGCGCTTCATGCCGCCGGAAAGTCTGCGCATACCCCGTTTTCGGTACTCCGTCAGGCCGCAGAAATCTAAAAGTTCCTGACTCTTCTCCCGGATCTCCTTGGGATTCATGTGGTAGAGCAGTCCCTGGTACATCATGATCTCATCCATGTTCATGTCCTGGCGGAGAGAGTATTCCTGTGTGATCAGACTGAATTTTTGCTTCAGATCATTCCGGCTCCTCGTAAGGAGCTCCCCATCGATCCACACTTCCCCCGACGTCGGCAAAAGCAGGGTGGAAAGCATATGGATCGTCGTGGTCTTGCCCGCGCCGTTCGGGCCGAGAAGGCCGAAAAACTCCCCGTCCTCAATGCGCAGATTGACCCCGTCCACCGCACAGAAATCACCGAAGTTTTTTGTCAGCCCTTTCAGTTCGATCATTGCTTTGCTCCCGCTTAAAAACCTTGCGTTCTATCCGTTTTGCGCATCCTGTTTCGCGATGATCAGGGAATAATACCCTGCCTCATCCGGAATCTCGTCCACGTGATGGTAGACCACCTCGTCTTTCATCCCGCAGTTTTCCACCATCATGGCATCCCTGCCGCTTCGTTTTAACTGCTCTTTTACCTCGCTCATATGACTGCCGGATTTCATCAGGATCACGGTGCCCTCCTCCGAGAGTTCTCCCTCCAGGTGATGAACGGCCGGATAGATGTGGATCTGCTCATTCCAAAGGCCTAAGGATGTGCCGAGCGTCGCCGCCGCCGCACAGAAGGAAGGGATCCCGTTTACCAGCTCACATTGGTAGCCGTCCGCCTCCACGATCTGCTGAATGTAGGTGAAGGTGGAGTATACCGTCACATCTCCCAGCGTCAGAAAGACTACGTTTTTCCCCTCGTCCAGGCAGGACTCGATCTGTCTCGCTCCCTCCCTGTGACACCGCTTCTGCTCTTCTTTGTCATGCACCATGGGCATATAGATCGCGAGCAGTTCTTTCTCCCTGATCTCCGGCACGGCTCCCTCCGCGATCTTATAAGCGGTCGTCTCTGCCGGCTCTTTCCCCGGCAGCGCGATCACGTCGTTCTCCCGGATCAAGCGCACCGCCTTTAATGTCATAAGCTCCGGATCCCCCGGTCCGACTCCTACACCATACAAGATTCCGCTCATATATGAATCCTCCCCTTGTTTTGATATAATTGCTTATCTGCGGCTTCTCTTTTTAGCCGCGCTCACTCACTCCGCCGGAAGTCTCGGGCTTCCGCAAGAAAATGCTCCCCGAAAGCCTCATTGGACGGATAGTACAGATGAGGAAATCCCCACCAGTGCCGCTTTGTCACATGCATACAGTCCCACTTTTTTTGTGGCACCGGCTTTTCGGCCGTACAATCTCCGCCGTTTGCGCTGCTGTCAAAATAGTGGAATTCGTGTCCCCGTATCGACTGCCCTTCGGGTAAAAAACAGGCCTTCTTTTCCGTCACGGCGATATATCCGAAGCGCACCAGCTTTCCGATGTCGGTGCAGTCCCCCGGAAGAACGCCGCACATCTGATAGGTGTTCCCGTCCCGCAGCGTCAGACGCTCGTGGAGATACATAAAACCCCCGCACTCCGCCAGGGACGGAAGGTCGCCCAAAAGCGCCTCCCGGATGCTCTGCCTCATGCTCTCGTTTTGCTCCAGCTGCCCGGCATAAAGCTCCGGGTACCCGCCGCCTAAGATCAGACCGTCAATATCTGCCGGCAGCGCCTCGTCGTGTAAGGGGGAAAAACAGACCAGCTCTGCCCCCAGTTTTTCCAAAAGTTTTAAATTGTCTTCATAGTAAAAACAAAATGCCTCATCTGTCGCGACCGCGATACGGACATTCCTTTGTGTCGTCTTCGCGTCTTCCGTCATTGTGTCCGCTTCCTTTGCGTCCGCCTCAGGACACGGCGTTTCGACAGGATCTGTCCCACAGCCGTATTGCTGTGCTTCGTCCGTGCAGAACGCCTCCGTGATCTGTAAGAGCCGATCGATCTGCACGCACTCTCCCAGCATACCGGCCGCTTTTTGGGTCTGCTGCCGCAGATCGTCGATCTCGCCCGGAAGCTTTAAGCCAAGATGCCTGCTCTCCAAGTGCAGGGACGGATCATTCGGAAAATATCCCAGCACGGGAATGGGAAGTTCCCGCTCGATGACCGGCGCGATGCTCTCATAGAATCCTCCGGTGGTGCGGTTTAGGATCACCCCTCGGATCAGCATCTCCGGGTCATACTGCAAAAATCCGGCCAGCAGAGGGATCACGGAGCGGCCCATCCCGTGCGCATCCACGATCAGTATGACCGGCAGATGAAGTGCCCGGGCCACCTGATAGGCGGACGCCTCCTCGGATATGCCGCCGAGTCCGTCGTATAAGCCCATGGCTCCCTCTAAGACCGCGATGTCACGCTCCCCGGCCTCCCCGGCATACAGCGCGCGCAGCTGATCCCGGTCGGAAAAATAGGGGTCCAGATTTTTGGAATTTACCCCGATGATCTGTCGGTGGAACATGGGGTCGATATAGTCCGGTCCGCATTTAAACGCCTGCACCCTAAGGCCCCTGTCCTTTAAAGCCTGCAAAAACGCGCTGGTCAGCGTCGTCTTTCCGCTCCCGCTCTTCGGCGCGGCCAGTATAAAGCCCGGATTTGTGTCAAACTTACTGCTCACCTTGTTCTTCCTCCCCGTCAAACCGGCAGGATGCGATCAAAACCGGATTTTCTCCCTGCATCAGATGGTAGTGTCCGGCCTTTCGGCTTCGGGACACCTGGATCTGTACATACTCTGTCTCCGCGACCGGGAACTCCTCCAGGACTGTCTGGATCTCAGAGATCGTCTCTAAACTGATCGCATTGATCACAATGCGCATCCGGTCGTTTTTTTCATAGAGTGCCGTTAAGATCTCGTGCAGCCTGCCGCCGCTGCCCCCGATAAACGCGTGGGTTGCCGCGGGCAGCACCTGTAAGCTCTCCGGAGCCCCCCTCTCGATCAGGCAGACATTGTCGAGTCCCAGCTCACCGCAGTTCTTTCGGATCAGGGAACAGGCCTCCGCCTCCTTTTCGATCGCGTATACCTGGAGCTTCGGAGACAGCCTTGCGATCTCCGCCGTGATGGAGCCGGTCCCGCTCCCGATGTCATAGACAATGGCTCCGTCGTTAAGCTTTAGCTTGCTGATGGAGATCGTCCGCACCTCCTCTTTCGTCATAGGCACTTTTCCCCGGGTAAATTCAGCGTCCTTCATTCCGGAGGTTAAGGGGCGCCCCTGCCACTCAGAGTTGTAAATAAGGCAGGTGTAGAGCCCTTCCTCCTGAACCTGTCTGCACTCCGCCGGGAATAACGGCATGAGCTGCTCGTCCGGATAGGAGAGCTGATATCCCGCGATCATCCGGCACTGGGCAAGGTCGTTCTCTTCGAGAAGCTGTCCCAGCTTGTGCAGCTGTTCCACGCCGGATAAGAGCACAAACGTCTCCTGATGCGAGCGCACAGAGTGGAGTATCCTTGCCCTCCATCCGGGTTCCTCGCGGCCGTGCAGGCTTACGATCGCCGCGTCCTGCCAGGCAACCCCTGCCTTCGCGGCCAGATACGACACCGATGAGATCCCCGGCAAAACACTTACGGTCACCGCAGTCCCGGCGTTTCGCACTTCCCCGGAACTGCCCCATTTTGTCAGGGCTTCATAGAGGGCCGTACTGCCGCTGTAAAAGCCGCTGTCCCCGGAAAACAGGACACAGACGTTATCCTGCTCCTGATCCGTCTCTTCCAGATATTGTTCCAGACACGGGATTATGTCTTTTGCCAGATAGGCCGGCTTCGTCTGTTTCCCCGACGGGATATCCTCGAGCAGCCGCTGCGCTCCGAGGATCAGATCTGCCTCCCGGATGGCCTGCCGGACCTCCCCGGTCATCGTATTTTCGTCTCCCATTCCTATGCCGGCCAGTGAGATGTTAAGTCTCCTGTCCTGTTCGAGCGCCGTGCCGGTCACCTGCTCCAAGCTCTTTAGCACCTCCCGCATGCTGAGTCCCTCTTCACTGTCGGGATTTCCGATCACGACGGGCCGGATCCCGGCCTGAACCGCCGCTTCCATTTTTTCCGCAAACCCGCCGGCTGTTCCGGTCTCCTTGGTGACCAGGCAGCTGATCTCATACTGCCGGATCATAGCGAGATTCATCTCTTTGGAAAAAGGCCCCTGCATGGCGAGGATCTGGTTTCCCGCAAGTCCGTTAGCATAACAGACTTCGATGCTTTCCGGGCTGGGCAGCACCCGTACGTAGAGGCGGTCGCGCAGTGCGTCCTGCGCACAGTACGCCGGGAGTTCCTTGCTTCCGGTCGTGAGCAGGATGTTTCCTTCCACCTGTTTTAACGCCTCAATACAGGCATCCGTATCTGAGACATAGACCGCTTCCGTCTCATCCGCCGAATCGGTACGCCTTTTTAAGCGCAGACAGGGAATTCCGCTCTCCTGTGCGGCGTTTTTTATATTTTCCGAAACCTCTGTCGCATAGGGATGTGTGGCATCGACAACGACCGCATAGGACTGGCCGGAGAAAAACTCCCGCATCTCCTCCTCGTCCATTCTGCCCTGATAGACGGTCAGTCCCTCCGTCGGTGGGATCAGCTGTTCCCCGTACTCCGTCGCGACACAGACATAGGTCGGGATGCCCGCTTTTGCCAGGTGTTCCGCTAAGTGTCTTCCCTCTGTTGTTCCCGCAAAGATCAGTACTTTTTTCATATCTGATATCCTCTCTTTGTAACCAGTTTCCCGTCAATGATCTCCGTCAGAGAATTGCCGATATAAACCGTGGTAAACATGTTGACCTGCGTCTCGCGCAGTTCGCCGAGCGTACACACATACGCAGCGGTCCCTTGCCGGCCGATGTTTTCCACATATCCGCAGGCCCGCGTCTTATCGAGCTTTGTCAGCAGGATGTCACAGGCTTTCTTTAAGTGATCCGGCCTCTGGCGGCTTGCGGGGTTATAGATCGCTATGACAAAATCTCCCTCTGCGGCTGCGATCAGCCTCTTTTCTATCGTCTCCCAGGGCGTCAGCAGGTCGCTTAGACTGATCAGACAAAAGTCGTGATTTAAGGGAGCCCCCAATACGGCCGCACCGCTGCATGCCGCCGTGATCCCGGGAATGACAACCGGCTCACAGTCGGGATATTCCACCCCCAGTTCGTACATGAGGGAGGCCAGTCCGTAGACCCCGGCATCTCCGCTGCAGATGAGCGACACGGTCTTGCCCTTCTTGGCCTCCTCAAAACACATCCGGCAGCGCTCCACCTCCTGCTTCATCGGAGTCGACAAAAACTCTTTTCCGTTAAAGCGCTCTCCCAAAAGCTCAAGATAGACCGGGTAACCCACGATCACATCCGAGGCGTCAAGCGCCGAGAGCGCCTGTGCGGTCATCATCTCTTCCGCTCCCGGTCCGATTCCCACGATATAGATCTGCTGTGCCATTTATTTTCTCCGTTCTCTGATTCTTAAATCTGTCTTGGCGGGATCGGTCAGATCTCCCAATTTAGATTCCTGGCGCTCCACTGCCGCCTGGCGACGGCGAGCGTCATCCCGTCTTTAGCCTGTTTTTCCAAAATCAACCGTCCGTCTTCTCCACAGGCCAGGACAGCTGCCCGCTCACATACGTTGTCGACACCCATCTGCTCCTCGACAAACGCGGAGCCGTGGAAGTCCCCTTTCACCGCCTTAAGCTCTTCCGCCGAAAAGGTGCAGTATGGGATCCGCTGAGTCTCGACCAGTCGGCAGATTCCCTCCTCCTCTTTTTTTTCGTCGATAGAGGCTAAGACAAACACGTCTTCAAACGACAGTTTTTCTCTCTCAAGCACTGTCCGGCAGAATTCTTCCAGATCGGCTGCGCTCTTTCCTTTTCTGCAGCCGAGCCCCAGCGCGTACTTTTTTGGTCTTAAGGGGCAGACTGCCTTTTTAAGCTCCGCCTCGTCCCCGGAGATTACGATATCCACCTCTTTTGACGGCGGATAATCATTGAGGATCAGTCCTTTTGGCATCTTAAGTTCTTCCGTACCCGGTGTGTCTGCTCTGGTCCCATCCGGCTGCATCCCCTCCACCGATACGGTGACCGATTCTCCGGACAGCAGCTTGCCCGACACGGCCGCGATCCCTTCCTTTTTCAGGATCCGAAGCTGATTTTCTTTTGCAAAGAGGTCCACTGCGAAGCAGCCGTTTAGATCGGTTGCCGTCGTGATCACCGGCACCGCGTCCATGCATGCCGCGATCTGAGCAGCCAGCGCGTTGGCTCCGCCCACATGGCCGGATACCAGCGGAATCACAAACTGTCCCTTCTCATCCATCACGAGCACCGGAGGATCCGAAAGCTTGCTCTTTAAGTGGGGCGCGATCGCCCGGACCGCGATCCCGCAGGCGCCGATAAATACGATCGGCCTGCCCGCCGCGAACTGCTCCCCCACCCAGGAACCCAGGGTAACATCCTGATAGAGATCCACCACGGCGGTCTCATCCCGCATAAGCTTTTCTTTTAGCTTTTTGGCAAGCGCGTTTCCGTTTTTTGTAAAACTGATCACACTGATGTTCATGCTACTCTCCGATCTCACTGCGATTTTTCCCGGAATTCCGTGGAAAAGTCCGGCGCGTAAAGTCTCGACCTCTGGTAATGTTCGTGGGCGATGGCGTCCCCCACGAGCACGAGAGCCGTCTTCGTGATCCCGTGTTCGTTGGCGGTATCTTCCAGGTTATCCAGTGTACACAGATAGGCCTCCTCCTCCGGCCAGGTCGCCTTGTAGACGAGTGCCGCAGGGGTTTCGGGCGGATAGCCGCCCTCGATCAGGCGCTGCGCCAGTTCCCCGGTCATACCTGCGCTTAAATAGATCGCCATGGATGCCCGGTGTGCCGCCAGTGACTCGATCTGCTCCCGCTCCGGTACCTTTGTCTTTCCCTCCATGCGGGTTAGGATCAACGTCTGCGAGATTCCCGGAAGGGTATATTCCAGGTTCATGGATGCCGCCGCTCCGAAACAGGCGCTGACGCCGGGGCAGCTCTCGTATGAGATACCCTCTTCGTCCAGACGGTCCATCTGCTCCCTTACCGCGCCGTATACACTCTGATCTCCGGTGTGCAGGCGCACCGTGACCTGATCCTTTTTCTCCGCTTCTGTCATCACTGCCAGGACTTCCTCCAGCGTCATCGTCGCGCTGTTATAGACCTGACAACCCTCTTTTTTATAGGACAGCAGTTCCGGATTGACGAGTGAGCCGGCATAGATGATGACATCCGCCTCTTTGAGCAGCCCTGCCCCTCTCACCGTAATCAGATCCGCCGCGCCGCAGCCGGCGCCTACAAAATATATCATGATTTCCTCCCATTATTGCCATATGAATCGTAACGTTCCACAGGTTTGTCCCGATAATCTATTTCTCGATTTTTTCCACATGTTCCTCAACCAGCCGAAGAAATTCCTCCACTTCCCCGTACCGTCCGAGCTCGCCGAATTCATTCGCATATACGATGCAGGCCGTTTCAAGTTTCCCGGCGGTCCGCCGCTCGATGTAAAACCGGATGCGCTCCATCACATATGCCATGGTTTCCTCAAGTGTCTCTTCCCGGATGATCAGCTTTACGGCCTCCTCCGTCGTCACGCAGTCCAGGATCGCCCGAACCGTCTTAACCGGTGTGTCCGCCCGAAGTGCCGCGGCCGCCAGAAGCTCCATGCGGCAGTCCCCCTCTTTAGAGTGGGTGTTCATCATGCCGCCGGAGAGCTTTATCAGCTTTCCGATGTGTCCCGTTAAGAGAAGTTTCTCAAACCCGAGTTCCACCGCCATGTCAAGCGTATCCCCGATGAAGTTGCTGCACTTTACGCTTTGGTCCAGATCGTAACCATAGGTCCGCTGCATAAATTCCAGCCCGTAGTTCCCGGGGGAGACCATGGCTACGGGATACCCCTCCGCCTTTTTCTGGCGCAGCTCTACATAGATGGTATCCAAAAGCGCCTGACTGCTCATGGGCTCCACGACCCCGCTGGTCCCCAAGATCGAGATGCCTCCCTCGATGCCGAGCCGGGGATTAAAGGTCTGCTTTGCCAGCTCCTCCCCTTCCGGAACCGAGATGGTCACTTTAAGCTCTCCCGCAAAATCGGTGAGCCGGCAGACATCCAGCACTTCCGCGGTGATCATCTCACGCGGGACCCGGTTGATCGCCGCGTTTCCGACCGGCTGATCCAGTCCCGGCTTGGTCACGGTGCCCACCCCGGCGCCGCCCTCGATCCTGACCCGCGCGTCGTCCGGCGCCTTTTGTTGTCCATCGCACGGCTCCTTTTTTATCGATTCGGCTAACTCCGGCTCCTGCGAAAGGATCTCCACCTCCGCGAAGACGAGGGTACCGTTCGTAATGTCCGGGTCATCCCCGCTGTCTTTTTTTACCGCGCAGGACACCCGGTTCTCGCCGCGCTTTACAGAGTAAAGCTCCGCCTCATACGGGATCCCCTTCGGCGTCCGGATCGTGATCTTGTCTATTGCTTTCCCGGTCAGCAGCATGTATGCCGCAGCTTTGGCTGCCGCCGCGCTGCAGCTGCCGGTTGTAAATCCGTATTGCATCTTTCTCCTTAATTAAGACGGCCTCTTTAACTGATACAGCACCGCGTTTACGATGGCTGCCGCCACATTGCTTCCGCCCTTTCTCCCTCGGTTTACGATGCTGGGGATGTCTGTGGTCAGAATCAGCTCCTTGGCCGCCTCCACGTTGACAAACCCGACCGGCACGCCGATGACAAACGCCGGGCGGTACGAGTCCGCCACAAGCATGTCATACAGGCTGATCAGTGCGGTGGGCGCGTTTCCTATGGCAAAGATCGTCGGTTTTGTAAGCTCTTTCGCTGCCCACTCCATGCTGGCGGCAGCGCGGGTGCAGCCCTGCTCGGACGCTCTTTTCGCGATCTCGGGCTCCGCCATAAAACAGTGGACTTCGCCGCCGAACTCCGCCAGGATCTTCTTGTTGATCCCGGCGAGCGCCATATTCGTGTCGGTGACAATGTCCGCCCCCTGCCGGATCAGATCGCTTAAGATATCAACCGCACTGTCCGAATAGGTCATCGTCTCCGCGTAGTCAAAGTCCGCACTGGTGTGGATCACCCGCTTTGTGATCGGCTTTTCCTTCTCCGGCAAAACAATCTTTCTTTTTTGCAATTCTTCCTCTATGATCTCGAAGCTTCTGCGTTCGATCTCTGCGGGAAGTACCGTCTCCAAGTTCATCAGTCTGTCTCCTTTAAGATTTTATCCAAAGCCTGAAGCAGCAGGTCGTTTTCTTCCCTCGTCCTCACCGCGACTCGGTAGTAACCTTTTTCCAGGCCCCGGAAGTTCGCGCAGTCCCGGATCAGGATGCCTTTTGTAAGCAGCCGGTCATAGATCGGCTCCTCCGTATAAAGCAGCAAAAAGTTAACTTCCGACGGGAACACGGCCACGTTGGTCTCCAAAAGACCGGCAGCGAGATACTCACGCTCCTCTTTCACAAACCGGATCGTCTCTTCCGGATAAGAAGTCTTCCGCAGCACTTCCATCGCTGCCAGGCCGGCCCGCTGTGCCGGCAACGAGACGTTCCACTCCGGGAGCTGCCTTTCGATCTGAGCGCGAAATTCGGGATCGGCGCAGGACAGATAGCCAAGCCGCACTCCCGGCATCGCGAAGATCTTGGTAAATGCCCGCAGCACGATAAGATTAGGCCATCGCTCCGTACGGGTAAGGAAGGATCGTTTCTCTCCGTCTTCGACAAATTCTAAAAAGCATTCATCCAAGACCACCCGGATCCCATTCTCCAGACAGTGAGTAAACACCTCTTCCAGCAGCTCCGGGGGAATACATCTCCCCGTGGGATTGTTCGGATTTGCCAGAAACAACAGGGAGACATCGGATGTCAACATCCGTGTCAGCCGGCTTACGTCCTCCGCATCCTCAATCCCAAAATGGTGCTTCTTTGCCATCGGGACATATCGGATCTCTCCGTCCGCTGCGAGCGCAGCCCTCTCGTATCCGAAAAAAGACGGAACAGGAATTACGATTTTTTCCGGTTTCAGCGCCTGCACCACAGCGAGCAAAAGTTCCGAAGAACCGTTCCCGATAAGGATCTGCTCCATCGGCACTCCATACACACTTCCGATGGCAGTCCGCAGTTCTTCCGCGCGGATGTCCGGATAACGCTCACACAGATCCGCCGCCTCCCGGATCGCCTCTTTTACAAACGGAGGCATGCCGAGCGGATTGACGTTGACTGAAAAATCCTGTTGGATCCGGTTGCGGTAGATATCCCCGCCGTGTATGATCTTTTCTTCCATAACGTTTCCCCTTATCGGAGCATCTGATCTGTGATCTGCCCTTTCAGACTGCCCAGATCACGAGAAGCACCACCAGACAGATCACCTCACACAGCACCGCCGTCCAGAGCATAAGACGGTTCGTCCTTTTGATATCCTCATCTTCGATGGGCCTCGTATCGTCCCCGATATACGGTTTTTTAACCATCTGTCCAAAATAGCTGGCATCCCCGGCAAGCCGGATCCCGAGTGCTCCCGCGCAGACCGCCTCCGCCTGGGCGGCATTCGGACTGGCGTGGTTTAGCCGGTCCCTCCTGTAGATGCGCCTGGCCTCGGAAAAGTGAAACTCTTTTCCCGCGAACAGGCAGGATACCAGCATCAAAAACGCGGTGACCCTGGCCGGGACAAAACTAAACACATCATCCAGGCGCGCGGACGCCCTTCCAAACAAAAGATAGCGGTCATTTTTATAGCCAACCATGGAGTCCATGGTATTCACTGCTTTGTAAAAGAACCCGAGGACCGGGCCTCCGATCGCCAGAAAGATCATCGGGGCGATGATGCCGTCCGACGTGTTCTCCGCCACAGTCTCCACGGCCGCCCTTGTGATGCCGTTTTGATCGAGCGGCTCCGTATCGCGGCCGACGATCATGGACACGGCCTTGCGCGCTCCCTCCAGATCGTCCGCTTTTAAGCACCGGTATACCTTCATGCTCTCCGAGCGGAGCGAGCGAAGCGCCAGCGCATAGTAGGTCAGGATCAGTTCCACGATCACTCCCACGATCGGATGGATCCGATACGCGACGATCACAATGGCTGCAATCACAGCCACCGTGATGATCAGCACGAGGATCGTCATCCACGCTCCCCTGGCAACCCGATGGTCTCCCTGATTTAATTTTTTCTCCAGAAAACCGATCCCTTTTCCGATGAGCCGGATGGGATGGGGCAGCCAATGCGGATCTCCCAGGATGAGATCCAGCAGAAAGCCAGCCAAAAATGCAATGCAGTGACAGATCATGGGTGCCTGTTTCCTTACGTTTTCTTATAGTCTTGCAGCACGGGCCGCTCTTGTTCGTCTGCACTCAGACAAACCAGATACCCCTCGCCGCATTTTACCTGAAAATCAAAATATTCTCCGCCGGTCAAGGAGCTTAAAAGGGCCATGATCGTGCCGCCGTGCACGACCGCGGCTGTGCGAACCAAATCCCCGGCCGGGCAGTTCGTCTCTTCCCATTCCCTGACTTTTGTCAGCATCCGGCCCAGCCCCTTCTTACTTCGCTCTATAAACTCCTCCCGACTCTCTCCGCCGGGAAAGGCCAGCGTACCATTGCTGTCGATCCAGGCCTGATAGTCCGGATCACCGCTCAACTCGCGGTAACTTTTCCCCTCAAAATCTCCAAAATCCATCTCGGTCCACTCCGGGATCAGGATGGGCTGGGTATCAAAGAGCAGCTTGGCCGTCTCTTGGCAGCGGATCATCGGTCCGGAAAACAACAGGTCCGGCTGCTTCATGGAAAGGTTTAACTTTTTCCGGAGCAGCTCCTGTTTCCCAGCATCGGAGAGGGACTCATCTGTCTGCCCGAGATAGCGACCCTCCTCATTGGAACCGGTCGCACCGTGGCGCAGCAGCAGGAGTTCTATTTGATACGTTGTCCCAGTCCGCATATCACTCTCTCCACTCTATCCGCTTTTTCGGCCGCTATAATAAGTATCTCTCCCACTTTATCGCGATATTCCCGCTCTTTTTGGTCCGCAGGCACGATTCCATTCCCCACTTCGTCACATATCACGATGCAGTCCGGATATTGATCAAACACTTCTTCAAAAAAGGCCTGGGGATCCTGTCCCTCTTCCAACAGTTCCCGGATCATCCGGTGCATGCCATACAGGACAAGCCGGTCTGTCTGTTCACGCGGAAGATCGTGACAGTCTTCAACAACACAAAAATCTTCTTCCTGATGTACTTGCTTTACATATGCAAGTTTTCCCTGCGCATATCCGCCGATGTATACTTCCATTATAACTCTCTTTCTTAAAATCTCCCAACAATCGCGATCCCGATCACAAACCAGCATTCCATAAGCGCCAAAAACCACCCTTCCGTGTCTCCCGTGATCCCACCAAATTCTTTCTTGCTCTTCCAGCGATACCAGAGGAACATCAAAACGGCCCCGACAAGCAGCACGACTCCGGTCCACACGGAGAGCCAGATCATGAGAACCGCGCAGGCGATCGCCTCGATGCACAATACGACCTGTACCACCGTCTTGTCGGCCTGATCAGCAAACGTAAAGAGCAGCCCTTCCCGTTTTGCCAAAGGCAGTGTTACAAGAGCGAGGCCGCTTAAGCAGCGGGATAAGATGAATCCGACCCCTAAGATCCCGGCTTCCCGCATCGTAAAGATCTGGGAATAGGCTCCGATATAGAGAAGAAGATAGATCACCAGCATCAGCACGGAAAACGCTCCAATGTGGGGATCCTTTAAGATCCTTAATTTTTCCTCCGTAGACCGGTAGGAATGCAGGGCATCCATCGTATCCATGTAGCCGTCCATATGCATGCCGCCGGTCACTAAAAGCGGGATCGCCGTTCCGACGAGGGCAAAGCACAGCACTCCAACCGAAAAACGCACGGCAATAAAAAACCACAGGCAGGTTAAGGCGCCGATCGCGACTCCGACCAGAGGGAAAAAACAGACGGCGTAGCGCATCTCCTTTTCTTCCCACTCAAACTGCGGCATCGGTATTTTGGAATACATTGCGATTGCGATCGCACAGGATTTGAGCAATGACATTAGTCTTTCGTTTCCTTTCCTAACCTTGCGTTGGGCAAGTCTTTATGTTCAAGTACTCTAGCTGTAGGACGCTTTGATCATGACAGGGATCCCTGCCACCACCTCGATCACCCGCTTGGCCCGCATCGCAAGCTGACGGTTGATCTCTCCCAGCGCCCGCAGGTACTCCATCGTCTCCGGTTCGTAGACGGCTCCATCCTCAAAGACGTTGTTGGTCACTACGATAAACGGATCCAGTGCCGCGTCAAGCGCCGCGGTCTGCCGAAGGATCTTCTCCGCCACTGCGTCGGCCGGTTCGATCCCCGTCTCCCGAAACATCTCGTTGGCCGTCAGATTCGACATGCACTCAAGCAGAGCACTGATCCGGCCGCTTTGCTGCATTGCGCCAAGAGCCTGTTCCAGATCTGCGGGCTGTTCGATCGTGAGAAAGTCCTTCCCCTCGCGAATCTTCCGGTGCTTTTCCACGCGGATCCGGCTCTCCTCGTCCCATACCTGCATGGTGGCGATATAGTATCGGATCTGTGCTCCTTCAAGTTCCTGCAGCAGTGCTTCCGCATAGGCGGATTTTCCGCTGTTTGAGCCTCCTGTCACCAAGATCATGTGATTCTCCCATCAACGTCTTTACGTATCATAGCGTTTATACTGTTCTATCTGTATATCAGAAAATGTGGCCGGCTCCCCGTAGACAACCAGCGCCTCATCCAAAAGCGCGAACATCATCACGGCCCCCGTTCCCTCTCCGAGCGAGAGATCCGCGCGGATCACCGGTGTTAAACCCAGCAGGTCCAGCACTTTTTCCGCCGCGGGTTCCCTGCTCACATGAGACGGAACCATATATGCCTTTGTCCCCGGCGCCAGCCGCTCCGCTGCCAGCGCGGCCACCGCGCTGATCAGCCCGTCTAACACCACAGGGATGTGATAGACCGCGCCGCCCAAACACACACCGGCAAGTCCCGCTATATCTGCGCCTCCCACACAGGACAGTACCCGCAGTGTCTCCTCCGGGCTTGTCTGCGTTGGAACAGTTGGCATTGAACTTTTTTCCGCGGAGTCTGCCTGTCCCTGCCGGCAAAATCCATAGTCATCCATGGCCTGCCCGATCACCCGTTTCTTCCGGGAAAGGCCGTCATTGTCAAGCCCGGCGCCCCGGCCGGTGAGGACCTCCGGATCCCACCCCGTAAGTGCCGCCGCAACGGCAGCACTGGTCGTCGTATTGCCGATGCCCATCTCCCCGGTGGCGAGAATGCGGTATCCCTGCTCCTTACAGTCTCTTACCAGATTCATCCCGGTCTCTATCGCAGCCAGCACTTCCTGATCAGTCATAGCAGGTTCCTTCGCAAAGTTCCGGGTGCCATTGACCACACGCTTTCCCATCACTCCGGCCGGTGTCTGATCACAGCACATGCCGATATCGACCGGGAACACATCTGCCCCGATCGCTGCCGCCATCCTGCAGACAGAGGATGTTCTCCGTCCCATAGACGCGGCCACGTTTTCCGTGACTTCGCTTTCCGACTGGCTGACGCCTTCCGCGATCACCCCGTTGTCCGCGCACATCACGATCACGGCCTTTTTCCCGATATCCACCGATTCGTCTTCTAAGATCGCACCGATCCGGCAGATCAGCGGTTCAAACTGGCCCATACTGTCTAAGGGCTTCGCGATCTGGTCCCAGTGTTGTTGAATTGCCGCAGCAAGATCCCGGTTGGGCTCTGTAATTGCAAGTTGTATCAACTGTTCCCGTTCCATTCGTACTTTGCCTCCCGCAGCATGCCGTACACTGCGTCCAGATCCATGTTATCGCGCAGGGCATCCGCCAGCCGGTCGTACTGGATCTCTTTAAACTGTCTGTAGTCCATCGATCCTCCCGTAAAGACAGACACGCCCTTTTTTTCTGCCAGCGCGCGGATAAAGTCCTCTGCCAGTGTTCCCTCATCGAAAAATCCATGAAAATATGTGCCGTACACGTTTCCCCGGCAGGCACCGTCCACATCGTTTTCCATTGAGATAAGATAATTATCCTCTGCCCCATCCAGATAGTATGTTTTCCCCATGTGGATCTCATACCCCGAAACATGCATACCGGCAAGTGTATGTAATATGCCGTCGGTTTCCTGTATGATCCCTCCGATCTGGGTTCTTGTCTTTTTTGAGCGCAGTATGGTGCGCGTCGGAAGCAGTTCCATGCCTCGCATGCTGCCGCCCTCCTCGGCGTTAAACGGATCCGAAAGCTCCGCGCCCAGCATCTGATATCCACCACAGATGCCGAAGATCACTGCGGCATCGCTTTCTTTTTTTATGGCTGCCTCCAGACCGGTTTCCCGCATCCACCGCAGATCTCCCATGGTGTTTTTGCTCCCCGGCAGAAAGATCACATCCGGATGGTGCAGTTCCAGCGGATCGGTCACATAACGGATGGAGATGTTCTCCAGATGTTCAAACACATGAAAGTCCGTAAAGTTGGAAATTCTCGGATAGTGGATCACAGCCAGATCGATGACAGACGCCGTCTTGTTGTCAAAGCGTTCCGTTAAAGAGTCTTCATCCTCGATGGAGAGCCGCGTGTAAGGGATCACTCCCGTCACCGGGATGCCCCCTTTTTCCTCCAGCATGGCGATCCCGGGATCAAGGATCGTCTTATCTCCCCGGAATTTATTGATGACAAGTCCCCGGATCCTCTGTCTTTCGGATTCTGAGAGGAGCATCACCGTGCCGAGCAGCTGAGCGAACACCCCGCCCCGGTCGATGTCGCCGACCAGCAGAACGGGCGCGTCCACCATCTCGGCCATGCCCATGTTTACGATGTCATTCTCTTTTAAATTGATCTCAGCCGGGCTGCCCGCCCCCTCGATCACGATAATATCTGCCTGCTCTTCCAGCTTGTGGAATGCCGCCAGAATATCCGGAATCAGCTGCACTTTATAGTCAAAATACTCCCGGGCGTCCATGTTGCCCAAGACCTCCCCGTTTACGATCACCTGTGAGCCGGTGTCGCTGGTCGGCTTTAAGAGAATGGGATTCATGGATACGATCGGCTCTGTGCCTGCCGCCTCCGCCTGCACCACCTGTGCCCGTCCCATCTCCAGGCCTTCCTTTGTGATAAAGGAATTGAGTGCCATATTTTGAGATTTAAAGGGAACCGCCCGATACCCGTCCTGTTTAAAGATGCGGCACAGTCCCGCAACGAGAAGACTCTTGCCGGCACCCGACATGGTACCCTGGATCATGATCACTTTTGCCATCGTTTTTGCCACCTTTTTCTCTAAAACATCATGTCGTTGTTTTCGTCTCCGCGATACCAGTCATACAGCTCTTTTGAGAGATGAAACAGTTCCTCAATATATTCTTCCGTAAAGATCTCCTTCGGTGTGCCGATGCGGTCGATGTATTCTCCCTTCACGCACATTACCCTGTCTGAGATCCGTTCTGCCAGATCCAACTCATGAAGCGACAGGACGACTGCGAGATGCTGCTCCCTCGTCAGCCTTTTTAAAACAGCCATAAATTCCAGCTTATAGCGGATATCCAAAAAAGAAGTGGGCTCATCTAAGACCAGAATGTCCGGCTCCTGACAGAGCGCTCTCGCCAGGAGCACTCTCTGACGCTGACCGTCACTGGTGTTTAAAAAGTCCCGTTCCTTAAATTCCAGTGTGTTGGTCTGCTCCATCACATTATTCACGATCACTCGATCCGCGTCAGTCAAAAGCCCCAGCGCACCGGTGTAGGGATAACGTCCCATGGACACCACATCCTCGCAGGTCATAAGTTCCGGCCGCACCCGGTCCGTTAAGAGAACTGCCATCTGTTTTGCCCGCTCATTGTCCGGCATCTTAGAAAGCGACTCCTGATCGAGATACACCGTGCCGGAGAGGAGCTTTAACTGGCTGGAAATGCTCTTTAAGATCGTGGACTTTCCGGCCCCGTTCGGTCCGATCAGCGTGAGGATCTCGCCCTTTTCGACCTGCATCTCTATGTTGTTGATCAGCGGGACTCCGTCATATCCCACTGTCATCTGTTCAGTTCTGAAAAAATACTGTTCCATGAGATCCTCCGAACGCCTTCCTCGTTTATTGTTCGTTTCGCACCGTCTGTCTTCGCAGCATGACCACGATCACGACCGGAGCACCAAACACCGCCGTCACCGTGCTGATGGAGAGTTCTGTCGGGGCAAACACCAGTCTTGCCAGCAGGTCACAGAACAGACAAAAAACTGCTCCGCCCAGGAAACAGGCCGGGATCATGACCAACGGCTTCGCCGTTTTAAACAGGAATTTAACCAGATGCGGGACCGCCATCCCCACAAAGGAGATCGGTCCGGCAAATGCCGTTACACAGGCGGCCAGAATACTGGAAAACAGCACCAGCAGCACCCGAAGCAGTCTGACGTTGACGCCCATATCCACCGCATAGGTCTCACCGAGCTGATAGGCACTGATCGGCTTCGCCATGAAAAAGATCACGACAAA
Organism: Lachnospiraceae bacterium; assembly: GCA_020860755.1. GTDB lineage: Bacteria > Bacillota > Clostridia > Lachnospirales > Lachnospiraceae > Eubacterium_I. The sequence goes on along the minus strand of JAJBTQ010000016.1, from coordinate 6,695 downwards.
AGAAGCCAGACACACCACGGCCATCACGGCGACATTGTCCCAGGTAATGCCGGAAAAGCTGCCGAGGGACCAGTTATGAAGGTTGACAATGTTGGAATCGTCCGCGAATGTGACAACGAAATCCGTGATTGCATTGCAGATGTATCCGATCATCACCCCGCCGACGATCAGCATTGCGATGCTTGAGACTTTTCTGGAGATCAACAGCACAAAGCCCATTGAGATCATGGCTCCCACGAACGCCGCCAGGATCATCACGAAAGAGCTCATATGCATGGCCCGCCCAACAAAATAAACCATCACCAGGGCAACGACCAGCTTTGCCCCGGATGAGATCCCGAGCACGAACGGCCCGGCAATGGGGTTGTGGAAAAACGTCTGCAGCAAATAGCCGGAAAGAGCAAGCGCTCCGCCCAGGATCAGGGCGGCAAAAGCCCTTGGCATCCGGATCTCCCACACGATCTGTGAGGCCGTGATATCCTGGCTATTCCCAAAGAAGACCTTGCTCAGCTCCGCTAAAGGGATCCGGACGCTTCCGAGACAGATGTTCACGATGAGCATGACCACCACGAGAACCGCCAGGATGATAAAGGCGATCGTATATCGGAATCTTCTATTCGAGTTTGTAGAGGTAGGTGAAGTCGTCATCTGTGGCATCCTCCACTGTCAGCATGGTGTGAAAATCCTGGATCACCGTGCCGGTTTCCATGGAATCCTGATACATGTTTTGTCCCATACACCAGACATTTCCGTCCTGAACGGCCTTAAAATCCGCCAATACACCGCTTAAGTCCAAAAGATCCTCCAGGGAGTTTAACTCTCCCTCTATGGTACTGTTATAAACGAGATAGTCTGCGTCCTTTGCCTCGGCATAGAACTCTTCCATCTGCATGTTCATGGATGTCGAAGCGCTGTCGTCCCCGAGATCCGGGAAGATATAAGTGCCGCCGGCGATCTCGATCATCTTTGGCACATAATCCTGCGTTTTGCGCACGTTGACCGCTCCGTTTGTCGTGATATAGAAAAACGCGACCGTTTTTCCGGTCGGCTCATCCCCTGCCACCGAATCCATGGCAGCCACCTGCGCATCGAAGGCCGCTTTCGCTTCTTCCTCGTGTCCGATCAGTGTTCCGTAAAGCTTAACCCATTCGCTGCGTCCCAGAGGGTGCTCCTCATAGCTGGAATAATCCACCAATACCGGGACCCCCAGGCTGATCAACTCCTCCTTGACCTCCGGTGTGTGCTCGATCATCGTGGATTCGATGGCCAGACGGCATCCGGAAGAAAGGATCTTCTCATAGTCCGGTGCGCTGTACTTGCCCGCGTACTCGATCTGCCCGTCCTCCATCGCCTCTCTCGCGGCTTCAATGTACCAGGAATCCTCCTCCTGGCTGGACAGGCTGATCGCTCCAATGCCGTCCATGGCGCGGAACATATCCATGACTGCCGTGCCCGCCAGATAGATGTCAGAAAGCGGAGCGGTAAGCGTCACAATGTCCTCGTCTAAGTCATCCGGGGTCTCTTCTCCCTCGGGAAGGACCAAAAAACGGCTGTCATCCGCCGTACAGATCAGGGCTGCTCCATTCGTATAGTAATCCACAGAAAATTCTGTGGCATATTGAAGCTCCATGCTCGATTCATATTCCAGCTCTTTGCTGATATTCCAGCGCTCAGAGTCACGAATGACACCCTGAGAGGATCCGCAGGATGTCAATAATAAGATCGGTATTAACCAAAAAGAAAGTGTCTTCCATTTCCAACCATTCATATTCGTTTCTTCCTAAAGTTTCGATACACCAGCAATATCACTACAACAACCACAACCGCCACTACGATGGTTAAAGCAGTCTCATTAGCCGAAACACCGGCGCCACCTGTTTCCTGCATAGAAGAGGAGTCAAATACCAACGTGTATGTAATCTCATGAGGCACGCTCATAGCTGTCGTGTCGGCCACCACGGTCATCTCTTCATCAAATCCAGAAACCGGGATCTCAAATACGGAATTTCCCTCATCATTTACCGGAAGATAAGTCTCCCCATCAACTATCATATAGTCATAGTTTGGGCTGCTCCACTCGATCTCGGCGGTAGCGGAACCATCCTCCACGATCAAAGTCGTCGGAGAGGTGATCGACGCTCTTCCGGTTCCGCCTTCCATCGAAACTTCTATCGTGTACTCTCCGTTTTCCATCCTGTTTCTCCCTGATAAATTCCTATTTGGCCGGCTCGGGATCAGTAACGCTTACTTTGTGGTCATACCATTTACCCTTGGTTCCGATGATCGCGACATCATACTCGTCGTCGAGGGCCGGCACGGGAATATCAAACGCGTATACTTCATCCGTCGTGCCGTCACCGTAATCGATCGTGTCCTCGGTAGGTTCGATCAAGTCCGCGCCGTCCTTCTGCGCATCTTCCGCAGTCCCGTAAAACACGTTTACGATGTTCTTGGAGACGAGCGGGACGTGCGCTGTCATCTGTCCGTTCTCGACGGTAAGGGTAACCTTACCGTCGAGTGCCTCATTGACATGAAACATGGAACTGTCTGTGTTAAAAGTTGCAGTGTACTCGCCGTCCTCAAGCTCAGCCTCGGAAGATTCTTCCGAACTCTCAGAACTGACAGCGGGTGTCTCTCCGTTCATAGCCGCTCCGGTATGGGAGATATAGATCTCTTCAATATCCGGAATCCGGCCCATGCCTTCGATCTGTACCTCTACACTATCAAAGTAGCCGGATGCCTCAAACATGCTGAGCCAGGAGTCGTCATCTAACCCGGCCATGTCATTGTTGGCATGATCGCCGGCCACCACCATGAGCGGACGAAGGATTACATTCGTGTATCCCGCTTCGTGGACTTTGTCGATGATCTCTTCGCAGGAAGTCCCTTCGGGCTCTCCCTCTACGGTACCGATAAAGACATTGGCATAGCCGAGGTCTTCCATCTCTGCCTGCATCTGGGTGTAAGAGATATTGGCTTCATGGGAAGTGCCGTGTCCCATAAGGACAAGCGCAGTGCCATCCTCCGCCATAGCATCCAGGCTGTCATAATCGGAAGAATCCACCGCCGCCGCAACGACATCCTGCGCAACTGCCTGCTTGTCTTCATTGACAGCCGTCGCATCGTCGCCAACCTCACCGAGAAGCGGCTCTGCAACCACAACGGTCTCAAACTGATCCGCATACTCATCTACCGCTTCCATCAGCTCGTCGTACTCCGCGCCGTGCATCAGATGTGTGGGCTGGATCACGAGATTCTTTACGCCATTGTCAACTGCACGCTGCAATGCCTGATCCACGTTGTCGATCTGTTCGCCGTCACGCGCATAGACATGGTTGATGATGATCTGCGCCGTGAACGCCCTGCGCACGGACCAGTCCGGATATGCCTCCTGCAGCGCATCCTCAACTCCTTTGATGTCGGTGGCACGACTGTCGTTGAACGAGGTGCCGAAGCTTACGACCAGCAGCTCATTCTCGCCAATGTCGTCCTGATTGCGCGGATCGTCCAAAGAGGCATCTCCCGTGTCTCTTCCGAAGTACTCCGGATCGGCCTCCTCGCCTTCCACCATCTCTTTTTGCTCATCTGTCAGCGCATCCCAGGCGGACTTTGCCTCCTCGCACTGATCCCATGTCTCAGGCGTCCATTCCTGGACATAGATCGCGTCGATCAAGTCTGCCACGTGATCTGCGGCCTCCTGATCATCCCCCGCTTCCGCTTCCTCAGTCGCCGGCTCTACCTCGACACTGACTTCAACCACAGCGTCTTCCGTGGCATCGGCATCCGCCTCGGCAGTGTCAGTCGAGCTGCTCGATCCGCAGCCCGCTAACAGCAGCGCAGCGGTGGTCACGGAAAGCAATGTCACCAATAATCTTTTTTTCATCCTTTTTCCTCCTTTTTCTGGTGTCTTTTTCACTGGTTTTCTTTGCACCATATGGGAATTGCGGTGCCGACACCAAAGAAGTATGGCAGATTAAGGCACAAAAACCCATTTGCCATGTTGGCAAATGGGTCATGAGCTCATCTGAAAAGTACAACCAGTTACTCGTGGCCCGGAACCGAAGTCCCCGTACATCAGCAGGCAGGTCTCCTGGCTTACAGATTATCATATCACGCCGCCTTCCCAGTTTCCCAGTGGCATTCGGCAGATACTCCCTGATTACAGTGACGAGTTCGTACAGGACTTTCACCTGTTTCCCTTTTCACCGGATAAGCCGCTTTTGTCTCATCCGACACCTGCTGAAATCATATTAAATTGTGTAGAAAATTATATCATGTCCCACAGGCAGCCGCAACCACCTATAAAAAACAGCAGCCACAACATATGCCCGGGACATTTAACCCGCGTAAAATGTGTTCAGCCCATCAAAGAACGCCATAATGTTGTCCCAGCTGGAGAGCGGCGGTATGTCGCAGCCCGAAGAGGGAACAAAGTTCGGATAGGAAGCACATTTCTCCATCAGCCGGATGGTCTCCTCCTTCACGGATTCCGGCGTTCCGTTGCGGAACTGGCCTGCCGGATCTACATTACCCATGGCAATGATATTGGATGGCACCTTCGGCATCATGTCCGCCATGTCGATCGCGTTCCCGAAGTGAAGCATGCGGCAGCCGTTTGATGCGATCGATTCGATCTGCTTGACCGTACAGTTTCCACAATTGTGATAAACAACAAGGAAATCATCTTCCTGTGTGGCATTTACGATCTTTTTCACATAGTCACAGGAAAATTCTTCCTCCAGAGCCGGAGACAGCAGGCCTGCCAGGGGCTCTGCCATAACAACGCCGTTCGCTCCGACTGCCTTATATTCGTTGATATACTTAATGGTAAAATCGGATACTTTTTCCAGCACGGTGTGCACCATATCCGGCTCATCGTAACAGTAGATCATGGCTTCCGAGACATCCATCAGCCGGCCGGCCAGCGAAAACGGCCCGATCACGCCGGCAAACACGGGACGATCTGTGATCAGCTGTACTGCCTTCCCAAGCGCGTCAATATATATCTGGGTTCGCCCCGCACCGATCTCCGGCACTTCAAGCGCATCCGCGTCTTCTTCGGAATTCACAATGCTTCCGGTTACCGTCGGCACCTCACCATCCGAGAAATGTACGGTGGATCCGAATGCCTCTGCCTCCAGAGACAGATCCATCATGCTGACCGACGCCGCGGCCTCCGGGGTGGAGTCTGCAACGATCTTCATGGCCTGAGCCTGCAGATCGCTCGAGGCGATCAGATCCTTCACGGTGATCCCCATCTTTTGGATCGCCGGAAAGGAGAGTACCAGAAATCCCTTTTTTTGTTCTTCCGCCAGTATACTGTCTACCCACTCCATCATATTTCTTGTCATAATTTTCATTCTCCTCTCTCTGTCTGCCCGTTTTGCTTAAACAAACGTGGTATGAAAATTATAAGATATTTTTCCGGGAGGATTTAACACTTTCTTTAAATAAATACAATACTTTTTACTTTTTACTTTATCAAGGATTATTTACCTACTCTGGCTATAGCTTTTGCGAAAGCGGCAGGCCCTCCCGGAAGCAGAGTGGTGGGTATTTTTAGTATTTTCCGTATGTTTTGGCGATCTCTACCATTTTCCGGGCACGATCAAAATCGGCATTCGCCGGATACTCACAGCCCGTTGCAAGCATGAACCCGCCGTCTTTCTTCATGATGTCAGTCTGCTCCTTGCAGAGTTTTTCCCAGGTTTCATCATCTCCAAACACGACATTGGTCGGAGGAACCGCACCGATCAGTGTGGTCTTATCGCCATATTTCTCCTTGCATTCCACAAAATCTTTGCAGTCATCGGGCGGATACAGGAACGAAATTCCCTCCGGGTGCATACGTTCGATCTGTTTGTCAAAATAGATCTTGTCGCCACAGTTATGAATCATGACAAGACCACCCATTCCGTGTACATGCTCCGCGAGCTCCTGAACCAGAGCTCCTTCCATGTCATCCCACATATCCTTACTCATAATGGAACCGGATGAAAACAGCGTATCATACATAATTCCCTGAACGCCGGTCTCCATGATGGCTGTCGAATACTCTTTTAAAGTCTGGTTAATTTCAGCCGCTGCCTCTCTAACCGTATCCGGGTCATCAAAGATATCCATGTACATATCCTGCTGATTGCGCAGCATGGACAGCGTGCCAAGCGGTCCAAACACAAAGGCGACAACCGGATATTCTCCGTTGGCAGCCTCCACTATCTTTTTGCAGACATCGATGTGCATCATCATCCGCTCGCAGGTACGATAATCAACTTTTTTGATCTTTTTATAATCGTCCAGACTATTAATCACGACGTTTTTGTAATTGGGGTGTGCCGCCTCATCTGCCGGATAGATCAGTTCCTGTCCCCATGCCGTGCATTCAATAGACAGGTCGATCAATGTGACAATGCAGTCCAGATCAAACTCTTTCTGCGCCAGGATCATGGATTCGGCACAGATATCGGCATCTTTCGACCAGTCCTCATAACTGGCATTTACGAGTCTCCTGGCCGCACCGGCAATAATCGGATATACCGGCACCCGGTCAGCTTCCTGGTGGTTTAAAGTCATAACCACTCGTTCCATTGAATTCATGTTTTACTCCTCCTTTTTTTATTTGTTTTTGGATATTGTTCCGTCGATCATTTACAATTTTATCAGATATTCCCCCTTGGTTTGGTATGTTTTTTTTA
>JAJBTQ010000036.1:304-4790 GCA_020860755.1 Lachnospiraceae bacterium | reverse complement strand
CACCTATGGGGAGGAGCCCGCACACATCCGCGCTGCCAGGCCCGGAACACAGGAAAGAGAACCTCAATGGAAAAACCCGGAAATTTTTCCATAAAATAGGTAGAAAAGAGATTGCCCTGCCGATAAAAAAATGATAGAATAAATTGAGCTTTTAGGGTCACCATTCTGACTATAGATATCGGAGGAAGGAAAGCAGACTCCATGCGGCTTTTGATCAAAGGCGGAACAGTATTAAACCCCAGTGATAAATCAGAGAGAAAAGCGGATGTTTTCACAGAGGACGGTGTGATTACCGAGATCGGGGAACAGCTCGATCGTGACGCCGACCGTGTGATCAATGCATCCGGTTCTTACTGTATGCCCGGGTTTATCGACATGCATGTTCACTTAAGAGATCCGGGCCAGACCTACAAGGAGGATATCGCCACGGGAGGAGCCGCGGCACTCCACGGAGGGTTTACGACGATCGTTGCCATGCCGAACACGAAGCCGGTGGCGGACTGTCCGGAAGTGATTGAATACGTGACAAACAGGGCTGCCGAGGTGACAAAGGTACATGTCCTGCAGGTTGGCTCCGTGACGAAGGGGATGGAGGGAAAAGAGCTCTCCGACATCCGCGGAATGGCAAAGGCCGGCTGTATTGCCTTGAGTGAGGACGGGAAGTCTGTGATGGACTCCGGCCTCTACCGGGAGGCTATGCGGATCGCGGCGGAGGAGGGGATGATCATCCTTGCTCACTGCGAAGACATCAATCTGGTCTGCGGCGGCGTCTTAAACGCAGATGAGAAGGCGGCGTCTTTGGGCTTTCCCGGGATCACAAATTCGGTCGAGGATGTGATCGCGGCCCGGGATATCCTGCTGGCAAAAGAGACCGGCGTATCGCTGCATCTGTGTCACTGCTCGACGGCTGAGAGCGTCACCATGATGCGGGAGGCGCACGCGGATGGCGTGGATGTGACGGCTGAGGTCTGCCCGCACCATTTTTCCCTGTCGTCAGACGATATTCCCGGTGACGATGCGAACTACAAGATGAATCCGCCGCTGCGCACCCGGAAGGATGTCGAGGCACTGCGGCAGGGCCTGTCTGAGAACGTCATGGATGTGATCGCGACGGATCACGCACCGCATTCGGTCGAGGAGAAGGCTGTGGGAATCGCGAAGGCTCCTTTTGGGATCGTCGGATTGGAGACGGCAGCTGCGCTGACCAACACGTATCTCGTGCAGTCGAAGCGTCTGACGATGATGCAGATGGCGGAAAAGATGAGCTACAATCCGGCAAAGATACTGGGCCTTGATGGAGGAGTGATCGAGGTGGGAGCACCCGCGGATCTGACTGTGTTTGACGCCGGCCGGCAGTGGGTGGTGGACCCCGAACAGTTTTATTCCAAGGGGAGAAACACCCCGTTTTCGGGCATGACATTGACTGGAAAAGTGACGGCGACCATTGTGGACGGAGAAGTCGCTTATGAGGAAAGAGATTATCATGATTGACTTGTTGATCGAGAAGATAAAGATAACGGGAGCACCCGTTGTGGTCGGGCTCGACCCGATGCTCTCCTATGTGCCGGAGCACATCCAAAAAAAAGCTTTCTCGGATTACGGGGAGACACTGGCGGGTGCGTCGGAAGCCATCTGGGAGTTTAACCGGGAGATCATAGACAAGGTCTGTGACCTGATCCCGGCGGTAAAGCCGCAGGCGGCGATGTATGAGCAGTTCGGCTCTGAGGGCGTGCAGGTGTTTCAAAGGACCGTGGATTACTGTCATGAGAAGGGCCTGATCGTTATCGGAGATGTGAAGAGGGGGGATATCGGTTCCACCTCTGCGGCTTACGCGGCCGGTCATCTCGGGAGCGTCACGGTGGGGTCACAGACCTGTCGGGCCTTTGATGAAGATTTTGTGACTGTCAATCCGTATCTGGGAACGGACGGGATCCGGCCGTTTCTCGATGTCTGCAAGGCGGAGGGGAAGGGAATCTTTGTTCTCGTCAAGACGTCGAATCCCTCCAGCGGAGAGTTCCAGGATCAGCTTGTCGACGGGAGGCCGCTGTATGAACTGGTGGCGGAGAAGACCGCCGAATGGGGTGCGGACTGCATGGGAAGCGAGTACAGCTGCGTGGGAGCTGTGGTCGGGGCCACGTATCCCGAGCAGGGCAAGGTCCTTCGCAAGATGCTGCCGAAGACCTATTTTCTGGTGCCGGGTTATGGCGCGCAGGGCGCCGGAGGAAAGGATCTGGTCGACTACTTTAATGAGGACGGGCTCGGAGCCATCGTCAACTCTTCCCGCGGCATCATCGCGGCCTGGCAGCAGGACGGGTACGGGCAGTTCGGGCCGGAGAATTTCGGAGATGCCTCCCGGTTGGCCGTCCAGAACATGATCAAGGATATCAGTGAAGCCCTCGCATCGAGATAAGAGGGCAGTTGCAGTATATAAAAAAGCAGTGGACAAAGAGAGGGTTACATGGCAGAGAAGTTCATGGAACAGGCAAAGATCCTGAGCCAGGAGACAATCGCACCGGACATCCGCAGCCTGTGGATCCGCACGGAGCACATCGCAGCCTGCGCTGCACCGGGGCAGTTCCTCTCGCTCTACTGTGATGAGAACAGCCGGCTGCTCCCGCGGCCGATCAGCATCTGCGAGATCGATCGTGAGGACTCTTTGATACGAATGGTGTACCGCATTGCGGGTGAGGGAACGCAGGAGTTTTCAGAGAAGACGGCCGGAGGATCCATACGCGTGCTCGGACCTCTGGGCCATGGATTTCCCCTGCAGAAAAAGAAGGCACTCTTGGTCGGAGGCGGCATCGGCATTCCCCCGATCCTGGAGTTGGCAAAGCAGTATGAAGGCGAAAAAAGCATCATACTCGGGTATAATAACGGCGACACGTTCCTGGCCGATGATTTTAAAAAACAGGGTGAGGTATGGATCGCCACGGAAGACGGAAGCGTCGGAACGAAGGGGACCGTTCTCGATGCGATCCGCTCCGGCGGTCTGTCGGCAGAGGTCCTCTATGCCTGCGGACCTGCGCCCATGCTCCGCGCATTAAAAGCATACACCGAAGAGCAGGGGATGGAGTGCTGGATCTCTATGGAGGAGCGGATGGCCTGCGGCATCGGTGCCTGTCTGGCCTGCGTGTGTGCTGCCACAGAAGTGGATGATCATACAAACGTAAAAAACAGGCGTGTCTGCAGAGAGGGTCCGGTGTTTGATGCCCGGGAGGTAGAATTGTGATAAATACGCAGGTAGAGATCGCGGGAGTGGAATTCAAAAATCCGGTCATGGTCGCCTCCGGGACGTTTGGTTCCGGTGAGGAGTATTCCGAGTTTGTGGATCTTGACCGCCTCGGCGCTGTGGTCACAAAAGGCGTGGCGAATGTCCCCTGGCCGGGGAACGAAACGCCGCGTGTCGCGGAGACACCCAGCGGCATGCTCAACGCTATCGGGCTGCAGAATCCGGGGATCGATCTCTTTATTCAGCGGGATATCCCCTTCTTAAGACAGTATGATACCAGGATCATCGTCAATGTGTGCGGCAGATCTGTCGAAGATTACCGCGAGGTGGTGATCCGGCTGGCCAACCAGCCGGTAGACATGCTCGAGATCAATATCTCCTGTCCAAATGTAAAGGAAGGAGGGATCGCGTTCGGACAGGATCCGAATGCAGTGGAGTCCATCACAAGAGCCTGCAAAGAAGTGGCGGCACAGCCGGTCATCATGAAGCTGAGTCCCAACGTGACGGACATTGCGGCCATGGCGCGCGCAGCAGAGGCAGGCGGCGCAGATGCGGTCTCACTGATCAATACACTGACCGGTATGAAGATCGATGTAGAGACGCGCTCATTCGTCCTCGCGAACCGGACCGGAGGTCTTTCCGGACCGGCGATCCATCCGATCGCGGTGCGTATGGTCTATCAGGCGGCGCAGGCTGTGGACATTCCGGTCATCGGCATGGGCGGGATCCAAACGGCCGAGGATGCATTGGAGATGATCCTCGCGGGTGCGACGGCCGTCAGCGTCGGTACGGCGAACTTTACCGATCCGGAGGCAAGCGTAAAGGTCGTGGAGGGGATCGAGGACTACCTGCGCAGATCAGGGGCGTCGGATGTACGCGGGCTGATCGGACAAGTGAGCTGAAGCGTGATAAAAGATTGAGAAAAGGGATACAACAGCGAATGCTGATGATATAATGTAATGTGTGACCGGGCGGCACTTCGGGACAGCCCGGTTGAGGGAAGGCCTTACATGGAAAAGAAACAGGATGAAAAGGATATTGTAAAAACAGACCAGGAAGAGCGGGCGGCTGAGACACCGGTTGACGAGGAGCCGGAGTGGCTGGACGAGCCGGAATCGGAAGAGGAATCCGGGGAAGAGTGGCTGGACGAGCCGGAGTCGGAAGAGGAATCCGCGGAAGAGAGGAAGCAAGAACAGGAGCCGGAAGACGAGGCCGCGGAGGAACTGGCAATACAGCACAAGCGAGACCAAGAGAAAG
>JAJBTQ010000036.1:0-294 GCA_020860755.1 Lachnospiraceae bacterium | reverse complement strand
CGTCGTTGCTTATCTCTCCTCCCCCTATTACTCCCACCAGTAGTTGGTCGCGGCTCCCCCGGCAGATTCCCTGTACGAGCCGGAGGCGGATTAGGAATCCGCGGAAGAGTGGCTGGACGAACCTGAGCCGGAAGAGGAGGCCGCGGAGGAAGAGCCCAAAGCGGAGGCGTCCGGGGAAGAGGAAGAGTGGCTCGACGAACCGGAGTCGGAGGAGGAATCCGAGGCAGAGTGGCGCGACGAACCTGAGGCGGAAGAGGAGGCCGCGGCGGAAGGGTGGAAAGCGGCGGAATCCGG
>JAJBTQ010000035.1 GCA_020860755.1 Lachnospiraceae bacterium | reverse complement strand
TCGTACTCCTCCTCAGCGTATTCGCCCTCGTACTCCTCGTCGGCGTATTCGCCCTCGTACTCCTCGTCGGCGTATTCGCCGTCGTACTCCCCGTCGGCGTACTCTCCTTCATATTCATCCGCATATTCATCGTCATACTCGTCAGCGTATTCGTCGTCGTACTCGTCGTAGTACTCATCCTCGTATTCCGTCTCGTAATCTACAAAGTCTCCTGCCTCACGTGCCTGAGTCTCACTCTTGATATCAATCTTAAACCCGGTCAGACGGGCCGCGAGGCGGGCATTCTGGCCTTCCTTTCCGATCGCGAGAGACAGCTGATAATCCGGGACAACCACCTTCGCCGTCTTCTCATCTCCATCCGCGATGACGGAGACCACTTTTGCAGGACTTAAGGCATTTTGGATCAAAAGCGCCGCATTCTCATCCCAGCTGATGATATCGATCTTTTCACCGTTTAAGATATCAACAATGGCATTGACGCGGGATCCGTTCATTCCAACGCAGGCTCCCACCGGATCAACATCCGGATCATTGGACCACACCGCGATCTTTGTCCGGCTTCCCGCTTCACGCGCGATACTCTTAATCTCTACCGTACCGTCCCTCACTTCAGCCACTTCCTCTTCAAACAGACGTTTCACCAGCTCCGGGTGCGTACGGGAAACTAAGATCTTCGGTCCTTTTGAAGTAAGCTTTACATCCAAAATATACACTTTGACGCGCTGGGTGGGTTCAAAGGTTTCCCCCCGGATCATCTCATTTTCACTTAAGATTGCGTCTGCCTTCCCCAGATTAATACTGACGTTTCTTCCCATGTAACGCTGCACGATGCCGGTCACGATATCTTTGTTCTTGCCGCTGAACTGATCGTAGATCACTCTGCGCTCTTCCTCGCGGATCTTCTGAAGGATCACGTTTTTCGCATTCTGTGTCGCAATTCTGCCGAATCCTTTAGACTCTACCTCTTCGCGCACCACATCTCCGAGTTCCAGACTCTCATCTCTCATTTTGGCTTCCGCCAGACTGATCTCCAAAGCCGGATCGGTCACTTCTTCTACGACCTCCTTTTCCGCAAATACATGGAATTCACAGGTGTCAGGATCGATCTCAACTTTAATATTATCCGCTTTCCCAAAATGGTTTTTGCAGGCTGTGATCAGAGAATTCTCAATCGCTTCCAGCAGAACCTCCTTGCTGATATTCTTTTCTCTCTCCAGAAGCGTAAGCGCCTCCAGCAACTCGTTGCTGTCACTCTGGGTCTTAGTCTTGCTGGTCTTTGCCATTTTTTCTTCCTCCTTCTGATCGTCCTTAAAAGTCAAATGCCAGTCTTATGAGTGCAATCTCTTTGTTCTCAAATGTTTTCGTCTCTTCTTCCTCCGTAACAATGGTCACGGCATCCTCTGTATATCCGGTAAGGGTGCCGAAAAATTCTTTTTGGCCTTCGATCGCCCGGTAGGTGCGGATCTCAACCTCTTTCCCCATATTTCGGATAAAATCTTTTTCTTTTTTAAGCGGTCGGTCCAATCCCGGTGAACTCACCTCAAAGATGTAGGATTCCTCGATAAAGTCCTCCTCATCCAGCAGATCGTTCATTCTTTTGGCCACCGTCTCACAGTCATGGATCGTGACCCCGCCATCCTTGTCAATGTAAGTTCGCAGGTATTTTGTGTCTCCCTCTTTTACAAACTCCACATCAACCAGTTCAAAACCGAACTCTTCCATCAGCGGAAGGATCAACTCCTCCGTACGGGCCTCATATGTTTCTCTCTTTGTCATGTGATCAAAATACTTTCTTGCAAATAAACAACTGAGAGTGGGCCGGCACCCACTCTCATACTAAACTACATATCATATTCTATATTAATGTAACATAAACCGTCGATATGTCAAGGGCTTTTCCGCGAAAACCCGCCATTTTACGCAAAAAATTTGCAGTTTTGCTTTAACTGTGCTAATATGGCTAAGATTGTAAACTAACTGCAAAAGGAGAATTTGACCATGAAGAAAAAACATTTGATACTTGTTTTTGCCCTGGTGGCTGTAATGGCTATGTCTCTGACAGCCTGCGGCAGAAGATCGGACAACACCATCGTGGAAGAGACGACGAATGTGGAAGAGCCTGCAGCCGATACCGGCGGAGAAAGCGGAGGAGGAAGCGGAGATACCGGCAATGGCGATACTTCCAATGGAGGTGATAGTCAGCAGGATGACGGCCCCGTTGTTGAGGATCCGTTTGGCAACGAGGGCGGCGATCAAGGAGATGACGGCGATTCAGGCGATGACGACGTTCCGGCTCCGGCAATCGAATAGATCCAGTCAGGAGTCAACCCTGCCGAGGAAGACTAGGCATGTCTTCGCCGTTTGGAAAGACAACAAAAATAATTGTATGCATGTAAAGAGGTGCGGGGCGATCGCCCTGCACCTCTTTGATTATTCTCTTAATTAAAATTATATTGTGTCAGGATCGGCTCACGTCCCATCATCTTGTCATTATAGTATTCATACAAACTGATACCCAGAAATGATCCGCTGATATTGAATAAGTTCCGGTATCCGTTTCCCTGCATACGGCAGATGGCATAGTAGCTTCTCTGGCTCGACCTGCAGTGCAGATATACAGGGATATCCCGAGGGATCTCATCCATGCGGTCCGAAAGCTGGCTTAAGGGTATGTTAATGGAGCCTTTTAAATGTCCCCTCTTATACTCACCCGGCTCCCGGACATCTACGATACATGCGCCCTGCTCTACCAGGCTTCGGACCTGATCCACATGAACCTGACGGAAATTTTCTTCCAGGATATTTAAGCCAACTAAAGCCGCCTGATTCACCACATCTTTAGCCGTGGAATAGACGGGGGAATAGCAAAGTTCCAGTTCTTTTACGTCTTCCAGCGAAGCTCCCATGGTGATCATAGCTGCGATCACATCGATCCGCTTATCCGTCTCTCCTCTCCCGATCGCCTGTGCCCCCAGGATCAATCCGGTCGGAACCTCAAAAGTAAGTTTAAAAGCCATATAATGACTATCCGGCATGAGCGCCAGCTTGTCGTTTGGAAAGACCATGACGGAATCACAGGAATATCCTGCCTTCAGAGCTTCTCTCTCATTCAGACCTGTAGAAGCTGCATTCTGGTCGAACACGCGCAGACAGGATGATCCGATATACCCTTTTCGGCGCACTGCTTTTCCGCAGATATGATCCGCCGCCGCGCGGGCCTGCCACTGAGCCGGTCCGGCCAGTGCCAGACGTCCGTGATCATGTGTCAGCTTCCGAAAGATCTCGATGCCGTCTCCAACGGCATAGATATCCGGATCGCTGGTCTGATAATTATGGTTTACTTTCATCCCGCCGGAATCTCCGATCTCCAGCCCGGCCGCACGGGCAAGCTCTGTCTCCGGTGTCACGCCCACTGCCATGACTACCGCATCCGCCGGTGCAGTATACTCTTTGCCGTCTTTTTCCACACGGACACAACCGTCCTCAATGGCCGTTACGGTGCTGGACAAATGAAGGCTGACCCCGTGATCGTCCAGTTCCTTGTGCAGGATCTGGACCATATCGTAGTCAAAAGGAATCAGAATCTGATCCAGAGCCTCGATCAGCGTGACTTCTTTTCCGTCCTTTACCAGATTTTCCGCGATCTCTATCCCGATAAATCCGCCGCCCACGACAGCCACAGTCTTTACATCGGGCTTGTCCAGACAGCTTTTTAGTGCACAGATATCCGTAACGTTTCTCACAGTGAAGACCTGCTCTTTATCTATTCCGGAAATACTTCCCGGCAAGATCGGTTTTGCTCCCGGGGACAGCACTAGTTTATCATAGGACTCTGTATACTCTCGGCCTGAGCGCCCGTCTCTCACCAGAACCTGCTTGTTTTCCCGGTCAATGGAGATCACCTCGCTGTTGGTCCTGGCTTCGATCTGATGCTGAGCCTGAAATGACTTTGGACTCATAAGGATCAGATCATCACTGTCGGCAACCGTTCCGCTTAAATAATAGGGAAGAGCACAGTTGGAATATGATACGTGTTCCCCACGTTCCAATATTACGATCTCTGCCTTTGCGTCCAATCTCCTCACACGCGCCGCCGCGGATGCTCCTCCGGCGACACCGCCAACCACAACCAACTTCATACTAACCATCTTTTCCTCTCTTAGAGTTTTTCTTCTTTATGATCTGCTTTTTCTATATATTTTTTTATTTACAGGAATTCAATATCTACATCTTTAAGCCGCTGATTCATATAGATATTCGTGTTCTCTCCGTCCAGGACACAGATCCGGTGGATCAGGACATACATCTGCTCTCCGATCTCAACCGGCCTGCGCTCTAAGGAGCGGTTTGTCGTGAGCGAATTCCCTTTTACGTCAAGTGTCACCTCAAGAAAACTCCCCCGAAATGAGATGTCTGTGATCGTCCCTGTTTCAGCGTCGGGGATCAGGGACTTAAACTTCTCATTGTCACTCTTAAACGCCTCCACGAACTCGGGACGGACGACAACCTGTTTCTCGTCCGACACGTCCTCAAATCCCTTCAGGCCGCGTACACCCGTCAGCACAGTGGATGTTCCGATAAACTGGGCAACAAAGGAGGTTCTCGGATTCTTATAAATGTCGTTGGGAGTTCCCATCTGCTCGATCTTTCCCTCGTTGATGACGAGAATCTCATCCGCCACCTCAACAGCTTCCTCCTGATCGTGCGTCACAAAGATGCTTGTGATCCCGACCTGGCGTATCATCTGCTTTAACCACTGCCGCAGTTCCTTTCGGATCTTGGCATCTATGGCCGCAAACGGCTCATCCAAGAGAAGCAGTCTCGGTCTGGGGGCAATCGCCCTCGCAAAAGCCACCCGCTGTTTCTGTCCGCCGGAGAGCTGATTCGGATAGCGTTTTTCCAGTCCGTCCAATCCGATCAGATGGATCAGCTCCGTGACACGCTCATCAATCTCGTCCTTCGGCTTTTTCTCTACTTTCAGACCAAACGCGATGTTGTCATATACCGTCATATAGCGGAACAGGGCATAGTTCTGAAACACAAATCCGACCCCCCTGTCCCCGGCTGGGACATTGTTGACCACCTTTTCGTCGATTATCACATCGCCCTCATCCTGATGTTCCAAGCCGGCAATGATCCGCAGGATCGTCGTCTTTCCGCTCCCGCTGGGCCCCAAAAGAGCAACCATCTTTCCCTCGTCCACGCCAAAAGTGATGTCCTTTGCCGCCTCAAACTTTCCGAATCTCTTTGTGATATGGTTCATCTGTACATACATATAAAGTAAGCCTCCGCTTTCGTTCCGGATCTTCTTTAAAAAATCTGCCACCCGGTACGGTTTATTCCTCTTTTTCATTTCTCCCGCGATATTCTATGATCTGCTTCACGACCAGGATCGCGATGGCTATCATCACCAATAGGGATGACACGGCAAACGCCTGTGTGATGCTGTCTGCAGTTCCCGACATATATAGGGCATCGACTTCCAGGGTTAGGGTAAACGTCTGTCCCCTGGTCTTAGAAACCGCGTACACGGCTCCAAACTCTCCGAGCGCTCTTGCGGTACAGAGAATCATCCCATAGGCAAGCGTCCACTTGATGTGTGGAAGCGTGACCCTGCGGAAAATGGAAAGTCCTCCCGCTCCCATCATAGCTGCGGCCTCCTCCTCCGAGTTCCCCTGTGCAGACATGACCGGAATGAGTTCGCGCGATACAAACGGGAAGGTGACAAAGATGGTCGCTAAGACTACGCCGGGTATGGAAAATACAAGCGCGATGTCCGTCCCGAAAAACGCATTGAACCGGTCGAGCAGCGGAGTCGCCCAGCCCATACGGCCGAACATCATGATAAACGCGAGGCCGGCGATCACCGGGGAAATGGAAAACGGGATATCGATCAGAGTCGAGAGCACCTGTTTCCCCCTAAATTCAAACTTGGTGATGAGCCACGATGCGCACAGTCCGAAGAATGTGTTGACCAGCAGTGCAATGCCCGCAGCGATCAGGGATACTTTAAGCGCGGAGAGCGTGTTTTTCGCCGCGAGCGCAGACGCATACAGTTCCCAACCGTCCTTTAAGGAACGGAAGAGCACCGTGATCAGCGGCAGGATCAGCATGATCACAAAAAACGCGGCACCAACAAGAATCAGTACGATCGGGATCCATTTTTTCTTATTTTGATTTTCCATGCGATCCCCTCCCCTACTTCGTCCGCCGGCTTGCAACCAGCTGGATCATGTTAATGACAAACAGAAGCACAAACGAAATGATCAGCAGGATCAGAGCGATGGCCGCAGCCCCCTCGTAATCCGCGCTTCCGGAGTTGAGCTTCTGCATGATAATATACGAGACAACCTGTGTCCCGTTCTTTTCACTGTTTCCCGAAATGTAGATCACACTTCCATACTCTCCGATCCCGCGCGCCAAAGCCAGACCGAAGCCGGTCAAAAGCGCCGGGGTAAGTTCCGGCATGATCACGCGTCGAAACGTGTATCCGTTCTTTGCACCGAGCATGGTGGCCGCCTCCTCAAACGAGGCAGGCAGCTTTTCGATCACCGGCTGCAGCGCCCGAACGACAAACGGAATTCCGACGAAGATAAGCGCGATGATAATACCCAGCTGAGTGTAAGAGATCTTGATCCCGAAGCGGTCAAAAAAGCTTCCCAGCACGCCCTGTGTGGAATACATCCTGGAAAGTGTAATGCCCGCGACGGCAGTCGGAAGCGCAAACGGCAGCTCGATCATGGCATCCATGATGCGCTTCCCCGGAAATTTATAGCGGACAAGGATCCATGCCAGGATCAATCCGAAGACACAGTTGACAAGAGCCGCGATGAGAGCGCAGCCGATGCTCGTGCCGAAAGCTCTGACTACATTCGGCCGTGTAACGATCTCCCAAAACTCTGCCCAGGACAGCCTAAAGGAGTAGGCAAGGATCGAAGCCAGAGGGATCAGGATAAGCAGGGAAAGCATCGTTACCGTTATACCCAAAGTAAGCCCGCGGCCGGGGATTACTCCGGCGCGGGCTCTGGTTCTGGTTTTTGTTTTTTTCTGCGTTGCTGAATTCATAACATATCAACCCAATCTATTCGGCTTCTGCATAAATCTGGTCAAAGATGGCACCGTCCTGGAAATAGTCCTCATAGGCCTGATCCCATCCGCCAAAATCATCGATCGTACACATTTCAATGTCCAGATCGAACTGGTCGGAGAACGACTGCAGAATATCCTCATTGGTCGGGCGATAATAGTACTCTCCGATCATCTCCTGCGCATCATCCGTATAGAGGTAACCAAGATACGCCTCTGCGACTTCACGCGTGCCGTCTTTTTCCACATTTTCATCGACGATCGCCACAGAGGGTTCCGCTTTGATGCTGACGCTCGGTGTTATCATCTCATATTCGCCGGGATACTCGTCCATAGCCATCAAAGCTTCGTTCTCCCATGCGATCAGGACATCGCCCTGGCCGTTTTCAACAAATGTTGTCGTGGCACCTCTGGCACCGGAATCCATTACGATCACGTTGCTGTACAGGGCAGTCTCAAATGCGCGGATATCATCTTCGTTCCCGCCATAGAGGAGGTCGGCATAGTGCCATGCAGCCAGGAAGTTCCAGCAGGCTCCTCCGGAAGACTTGGGATCGGGAGTGATGACTTCCACTCCGTCTTTTGTCAGATCATCCCAGTCCTGAATGTCTTTGTCATTACCGGCACGGACTAAAAAGACAATGGTCGAAGTATAAGGAGAAGAATTGTCCTCGAATTCATCGATCCAGCCCGGCTCGATCAGCCCCTCATTCTCGATGAGTGTGATATCATGAGCAAGCGCCAGCGTCACAACGTCCGCATCGGCACCCTCGATCACGGAACGCGCCTGTGAACCGGAACCGCCGTGAGACTGGATAACTTCCACATCCACACCGGTCTCATTCTTATAATATTCCGAGAACATCTCATTGTATGCCGCATAAAATTCTCTTGTTGGGTCATAGGAAACATTGGTGATCGTAACCTCACCGGCCGGAGCATCGGCCTCAGCACTCTCCACTTCCTCATTCAACTCGTCTGCCTGCTCTTCTGCTTCCGCATCAACCTGTGCATCTGTCTCTTCTCCGGCTCCTGTATCGGAATCCGAACTGCTGCTGCCACAGCCGACGAGTGCGAATGCAAGGGATCCCACCACAACGGAAGTAAGGATGGTTTTTGCGAGTTTGTGTTTCATAGTGATTTCCTCCTTTAACTCGGCCAATTAAGCAAACGTTTGCTTTAATTTGACTTTTTAGAAGGCCAGTGATATACTGTCCTTGGTTTTTGAAAGCCATGATTATACTAGCAAATACAAGAAAGTATTTCAACCTTAATTTACGCAAACGTTTTCTCTATCCGGACAAACGTCTACAATAAAAAAGGAGGCCGGCATGTCTTTAAAACAGATCGCTGCAATGACAGGATATTCCGTTTCAACAATATCCCGCGTATTAAATGACACCTCTTCCACCTGCGCTTCCCCCGAGACCAGAGACAAGATCTGGGCGGCTGCGCGGGAGATCGGCTATCATCCGAACGAAGCAGCCAGAAAATTAAAGAAGCCCGGGGAGTCATCTTCTGACCCACGGACGGTTACGATCATTTTGGCAAGGGTTGCCTCTCTGGAAACAGACCCTTTCTTTTTAGATTTGTTCCGTCGCCTGGAGGCGGAACTCATGAAGCAGAACACGATCGTCGATCAGGTGCTGTATACGGAGGAATCACTTCCGAAAAACGTCTCCGATACGGATGGCGTGATCATCCTCGGGCGCTCTTCCAAAAAACTTCTGGATGAGATCCGTACGCAGAGTCCAAACATAGTCGGGATCTGGAGAAACTCCATGGACTTTGATGTGGATGAAGTGATCTGCGACGGAGAGACGGCCGCGCGTCTCGCGATGGACTATCTGCTCTCGCACGGACACAGGCAGATCGCTTATATCGGAGACTGTTCCTACGAAAGCCGCTATATCGGCTACTGCAACACACTGATCCAGAACCGCATATCGATGGACTACCAGCTGATCTGTCAGACCAACCAGACCCGGGAGGAAGCCGGAAAGGCTTTTGAAGAGCTTCTGGCTGCAAAAACGGCCGGGAAAGCAGATTTCTCAGCCGTGTTCTGCGCCAATGATGTGACGGCCATCCGGGTTCTGGAGATCTTAAAGGGGCAAAAAAAGAGTGTTCGCGAATCCATCTCAGTCATCTCCATCGATGACATCGAAGAGTCACAGGACACGAAGCCGATGCTCACGACGATCCATATCCCGCGCGATGAGATGGCACACATGGCAGTCTGTCTGCTCTTAGACCGGATCAGCCGCCTGCACCGTGAGCCGATACGCATCGAGCTGCCCTGCCGCGTGATCATAAGGGACAGTTGTTATCACATATCCCATCTGTAGTCAGACTCTTGTCCGGCATTGCTCCATCCGCCCTATAAATCCAATGCACTCCAAATGCATCGTAATCAGAATGTTCCGGGAATTCGATGGGTCATTCGGAAGGATTCCCGCAACCTGCGCTGCCGTCATAACACAGGGCACGTGATTGGGCTTTCCGAATGTTAATGCTTCCAGATATTTTTGCTCAGTGCCGGCTGCGTAATAAAGCAGTATTCCGCCGCCTTGGAAAAATTTTTATATTGTGCCAGTGCAAAAAAATTTTCAATCTGAGAGGATCGCATGATGTCTCCGTTTCTGCCACTTTAAGTAAGAAGAACGCACCGCAGAATTCCATCTGCGGTGCACATCTTTCACTCTTATATACATTACTCTTATTTATCTGCGATCGCAGCCTGTGCCGCCGCAAGCCGTGCGATCGGTACACGAAACGGGCTGCAGGACACATAGTCCAGTCCGATCTGGTGGCAGAACTCCACGGAGGATGGATCTCCGCCGTGCTCGCCGCAAATACCGCAGTGCAGCTCGGAATTGACCGGTTTGCCAAGGTCAAGTGCCATCTTCATGAGCTTACCGACGCCGACCTGGTCGAGCTTCACAAACGGGTCGTTCTCTAAAATCTTCGCGTCGTAGTAAGCACCAAGGAACTTGCCTGCATCGTCGCGGGAGAATCCGTATGTCATCTGGGTCAGATCATTCGTACCGAAGCAGAAGAACTCCGCCTCAGTCGCGATCTCATCCGCCGTGACACAGGCGCGCGGGATCTCGATCATCGTGCCGACTTCATATTTCAGATCGGAACCGGCTGCCGCGATCTCCTCATCCGCAGTCTCAACCACAAAGTTCTTAACATACTTTAACTCTTTTACCTCACCGACAAGCGGGATCATGATCTCGGGGACCATGTTCCAGTCAGGATGCGCATTGGACACCTTGATGGCAGCACGTATCACGGCCCTTGTCTGCATCTTTGCGATCTCTGGGAACGTGACAGCCAGACGGCAGCCGCGGTGACCCATCATCGGGTTAAACTCCTTTAATCCCTCAATGATTGCCTTGATATCCTCAACGCTCTTGCCCTGCGCCTTCGCCAGCTTTTCGATATCGTCCTCCTCAGTGGGAACAAACTCATGGAGCGGGGGATCTAAGAAACGGATCGTGACCGGGTCACCTTCCATTGCCTCGTAGAGCTGCTCAAAGTCGCCCTGCTGATAGGGAAGGATCTTCTCGAGCGCAGCCTCTCTCTCCTCGGGCGTATCCGCGCAGATCATCTCGCGGAACGCCTCGATCCGGTCTTCCGCAAAGAACATATGCTCCGTACGGCAAAGTCCGATGCCCTCCGCGCCGAGCTCTCTCGCCTTCTTCGCGTCCGTCGGCGTATCTGCGTTGGTCCTGACTTTCATTGTGCGGTACTTGTCCGCCCAATCCATGATCCGGCCGAACTCACCGGCGATCTTCGCCTCCACCGTCGGGATCGCCCCGTCGTAAATGTTGCCGGTCGTCCCGTCAAAGGAGATCACATCACCTTCATGGTATTCTTTTCCGCCAAGCGTAAACTTTTTGTTCTCCTCATCCATAACGATGTCACCGCAGCCGGCAACACAGCAGGCGCCCATGCCTCGGGCAACGACTGCCGCGTGGGAGGTCATGCCGCCGCGCACGGTAAGGATACCCTGGGATACCTTCATACCTGTGATATCCTCCGGCGAGGTCTCCAGACGGACTAAGACGACCTTCTCGCCTCGTGCTGCCCATTCTTCCGCATCGTCAGCGGTAAATACGATCTTGCCGCATGCAGCTCCGGGAGCTGCGCCCAATGCCTTGCCGATCGGCGTCGCTTTTGCGAGCGCATCCGCGTCAAACGTCGGGTGAAGCAGCGCATCCAGGTTGCGGGGGTCGATCATCGCAACCGCCTCTTCCTCGCTCCTCATTCCCTCATCCACAAGATCACAGGCAATCTTAAGCGCCGCAAATGCGGTCCTCTTGCCGTTTCTGGTCTGCAGCATGTAGAGCTTCTTGTGCTCAACCGTAAACTCCATATCCTGCATATCTCTGTAATGATTCTCAAGTGTATTGCAGACGTCAATAAACTGCGCGTATGCTTCCGGGAACTCCTCTTCCATCTTTGCGATCGGCATAGGGGTCCGAACACCGGCGACCACATCCTCGCCCTGTGCATTGACCAAAAATTCGCCCATCACATGCTTTTCCCCGGTAGCAGGGTCACGGGTGAATGCCACGCCGGTGCCGCAGTCATCGCCCATGTTTCCGAATGCCATGCTCTGCACATTGACCGCAGTGCCCCAGGAATACGGGATATCATTGTCACGGCGGTACACATTCGCGCGGGGGTTGTCCCAGGAACGGAAAACAGCCTTGATGGCACCCATCAGCTGCTCTTTCGGATCATCCGGGAAGTCCTCTCCCAGTACTTTTTTATATTCAGCCTTAAACTGACCGGCCAGCGCCTTTAAATCATCCGCTGTCAGTTCGACGTCGTAGGTGACTCCTTTTTCTGCTTTCATCTTATCGATGAGCTCTTCAAAATACTTTTTCCCGACCTCCATTACAACATCGGAGTACATCTGGATAAATCTGCGATAGCAGTCCCACGCCCATCTCGGATTTTGAGATTGCTCCGCCAGGACCCCCACCACCGTCTCGTTTAAGCCGAGGTTTAAGATCGTGTCCATCATGCCCGGCATCGAGGCTCTGGCTCCGGAACGGACGGACACTAAAAGCGGATTCTGGATATCGCCGAACTTTTTTCCGGTGAGCTCTTCCATTTTCACAATATATTCCTCGATCTGACCCCGGATCTCATCATTGATATCCTGGCCGTCTTCGTAATACTGTGTACAGGCTTCCGTGGTGATCGTAAAGCCCTGCGGCACCGGAAGTCCGAGCGAAGTCATCTCAGCAAGGTTCGCACCCTTGCCGCCGAGGAGTTCGCGCATGTCCGCGTTCCCTTCGCTAAATAAATATACCCATTTCTTCATAAATTTTTCCTCCTAATCCTGTAAAATGAGTTATGCTCCCTGCAACATCGATTTTATTCTAACATACTCTTTGCGGAAAGCAAACTTTTTTCAGGCAAAATATGTATGTCCTGCTTTAAATACAAAAAGCGGAGGCTGTGAAAGGCCTCCGCTTCGTTTGTAGTGTTACTTTTTGTCCTTTAGGTCATCGTTCTCGAGCAACTCTTCCATTTCTCTTTCTTTCTCGATCTCGATTTCATGCTCCTGTTTTTCAATGCTCTCCCGTTCCTTGATCAGCTTCTCGTGCTCTTCCTCTGCGTGCTTGACAGGATCGAACTTTTTAAAGCAGAACCAGTAAATGACATTCATCAGCACTACGACAATAGCGACGATCGTCATTCCGACCCAAAAGCCCATGGCGATGCCGTGCCAGTAAGCTGTACCAAAGATATTTGTCCATAATCCATCCCAATCTACATTCATACAAATACCTCCTTATCTCACAACAGCTCGCCGTAGTGGCGCACATATGCTTTCTTGATACTGGTAGCCAACAGCATATACAGAATGATGCACGGAATCAGATACAGGAAGTAGCTTCCCATCATGCCGGTCAATCCGATCATCCGTCCGAATCCGGTGTAAGGGATGATCGTCAAAACCGCGATGCCCGTAAAAGTCAGCGCCGTTACAGGCAGAGAGGCATGACTCTCAATGAATGGCCACTTCGGTGTACGGATCATATGGATGACCAGGGTCTGGCTCCACATGGATTCCACGAACCATCCGGACTGGAATAGCGAAGCGTAATGCTGCTGCATCTGCGCCAGCTGATCGCCGGTATAGTAATTTGCAAGTTCGTTGTATCGGTGTCCGCCCGTTATCATCGGGCAGAACACAAAGAACATAAATAGATACGTGGTCCAGTCGAAGATCGAACTGGTAGGTCCAAGCCAGATCATAAAGCTTCCGACCGAGGAGGCATCCCAGGTACGGGGTACTTCCAGGAACTCTTCATCGACGTTATCCCAGGGGATCGCCGTGCAGGAAAGGTCGTAAATCAAATTCAGGAAGATCAGATGCGTCGGCATCATCGGCAGGAACTTAAGCAGCGCGGAAGCCGCGATGACGGAGAACATATTGCCGAAGTTGGACGATGCAGTCATCTTGATGTATTTGATCATGTTGGCGTAGGTCCGGCGGCCTTCCAAAATGCCGCGCTCTAAAACCATCAGATCCTTCTCCAAAAGGATGATGTCAGCGGACTCTTTCGCGACGTCAACCGCAGTATCAACAGAGATGCCGATATCCGCGTTCTTTAAGGCAGCGGCATCGTTGATACCGTCACCCATAAAGCCGACGCAGTGTCCGTTTTCCCGGAGGACTTTTACGATCCTCTGTTTCTGATGGGGGTTTAACTTGGCGAACACCTGTGTGTTCTCCGCCACATCCATCAGCTGCGTATCGCTCATCGCCTCGATCTCGGGTCCGAGCAGCATATTGTGGACTTCAAGCCCGACCTGCTTGCAGATCGTGCGTGTGACCTTCTCATTATCACCGGTCAGGATCTTAGTGGAGACTCCGTGCTCTTTTAACGCAACGATCGCGCCTGCCGTAGACTCTTTCGGCGGATCAAGGAATGCCAGATATCCCTGAAGGACCATATCACACTCGTCATCCACTCCAAACTCCCCCACCGGGGAGGGGTTGCTCTTCTGAGCAAGACCGAGCACACGGAAACCTCTGTCGTTTAGGCCGTCCACGCTCGCTAAAACGCGCTTGCGGATCTCCTCATCGAGCGGTTTTACCTCGTCATCGACCTCGGCAAAGGAACATACCTCAAGCATCTCCTCGATCGCTCCCTTGGTCACCATCTGTGTCTTGCCGTTCTTGTCCTTGACGACCGTAGTCAGTCTCCTGCGGACGAAATCGAACGGGATCTCATCCACTTTCATGTACTCCTCATCCAGATGTTTTAACCTCGGATGCTCATCCTGTTCTTCCTCTGTTTTCTTGATGATCGCCAGATCCATCAGGTTTTTGTAACCGGTCTGGAAGTAGCTGTTTAAGTATGCGTGGCGCAGGACTCTGGAATCCTCCTCATTGTTCACGTTTAAGTGATACTCGAGGATGATCTGATCCTGTGTCAGCGTACCTGTCTTATCCGTGCAGAGGATGTCGATCGCGCCGAAATTCTGGATCGAGTTTAAGTTTTTGACGATCGTCTTTTCTTTACTCATAGCTACGGCACCCTTGGCCAGGCATGTCGTAACGATCATCGGCAGCATCTCCGGCGTCAGGCCGACGGCAATGGAGATACCATATAAGAAAGCGTCAAGCCAGTCCCTGTTTGTGACACCGTTGATAACAAATACCAGCGGGACCATGACGAGCATGAATCGGATCAATACCCACGATACGGCATTCACGCCCTTGGTGAAGCTCGTCTCTACCTCTGCCTCCTGCAGGGTCTGAGCCATCGTACCAAAGATCGTGTAATCACCTGTGGAAACAATGATTGCCTTCGCGCTTCCTGATATCACATTGGTTCCCATAAAGACAATGTCGTTATAATCGGTCAGTACTTTCTCCTCCCCCTCAGGCAGATCGGGATATTTCTCGATCGGCTCTGACTCACCGGTCATGCCGGACTGACTGACAAACAGGTCGTTTGCCTCAATCACACGGGCATCGGCGGGGATCATTGTACCGGCGGAGAGATGGATGATATCACCGACGACAAGTTCATCGTTCGGGATGTCGATCTCTTCCTGGTCCTTACGGGTTACCGTGCTGTTTGCCGTAATCATAGCAAGCAGTGTCTTTGTCGCGTTTCCGCTTCGGGTCTCCTGTACAAAACGGAGGATTCCGGAGATCGCGACCATTGCAAGAATAATGATAACGGTCATCGGATCAAAGTCGTCCGGCGTGTTCCCCAGCAGGCTGAAGAACGGGAAGACCATATCGGTAAAAGCTGATACGATCGCCAGACAGGCAAGGATCGCTGTAAACGGATTGACAAACGCGGATGCAAGACGCTGACCCATAGTCTTTTCTTTGCTGTGTGTGACTTCGTTCGTGCCGTATTTCTCACGATTCTTTTGGATCGTCTCCTCGTCGAGCCCGCGCAGACTCCCGTCAATTTTCTTTAAGAGATCTCCGATCGGAGTGGTCGCGGCCTCATTGATGCGCTTTTCCGTAGTCTCACGGATCAACGAATTCTTAGCTGCCGCGGCAGTCTCAGATTTTTTAGTCTTTGCCATAATCTCTCACCTCTCTTCCTTCATGAAACTCTATGATAAACCGCACATAGTGCGGAGCATGATCCTGCTATTTTGGCTCGATCTTGTATCTCTTTCCTCTTTCAATATAGACAAGATCAGCCGCGCAGACCACCATCCACCCGATCATGGACCAAGCGAAAAAGTTAGTCTTAAATGTACTCCAGATCCCGCTCGCCAGAAAGATCACTCCGCAGAGCATAATGACGAGGCCGATATTGTGGCACAGCGGCTTGATATTTACCGTCGCCTTTTCATCCTCGGGCATCTTTTTCCATGCAGACATATGAATATGAAACTTTCCGACAAAAAACACAATGCCGGCGATCAGAAACAATATTCCGAAAATAAGGCATGTTCCGTTCATCTTTGTAAGTACCCCCATTGCCAGTTTATGTAGATGCGCATACTATGCCTGTAAAGCAAAAATATCCTTTCACAGAGTATCGGATGTTCTCCTGAAAAAAAATGCCTAAATTCTTGCGATTTTCTTGCGAATCGCAAGAATTTAGGCATAAAAAAAGAGATGGACCAAAATCCATCTGCTTCAGTTCACAGCAAAACACATTTCCCGCGCGGGCTCTGTGTTTTGCTGTGATCATGAAAAAATAAAAAGCGGTTAACTTTTTCTAATTTCTATTATACATATAATAAGAAAAAAAGATACCCCTATTTTCTTGCGATTTACTTGCGATATAAGGAGAAGGCTGTGCTATCACAAAAAATGTATCCTCAACAAATTCTTGGCAGCAATTCTCCGCCGGGCTGAGGAAGGATCACTTCAGATCCGATCTCGGTGGTCACCATCACTTTTTTCGGCATTGTCTCCGTGACCTCTCCGATCACGGCCGCCTGTGCGGAATATTTTTCCCGGTGCAATGCTCCGATCAGCCTTTCGGCCTCGTCCTTAGGGGCAATAACGACCATAGTCCCCTCATTGGCAAGATAAAGGGGATCTAAGCCAAGCATGCCGCAGACACCGCGCACGGAAGGATCTACCGGGATCGCACTGTTCTCAAGACGGATGCCTACATTGCTCTCCGCCGCGATCTCGTAAAGCACGGTCCCCACGCCGCCTCTCGTGGCATCCCGGATCACGTGGATATCCTTTGTCTCTCGGAGCATGGCATCAACGGTACCCCAGAGGGGCGCGCAGTCGCTCGTGATATCTGCATCGATGCCAAGCTCTTCCCTTGCCAAAAGGATCGTACACCCGTGCCTTCCCACATCGCCGGTCACGATGACCGCGTCTCCGGGAGCAGCGAATGCGCCGGAGGTCGCAACCCCCTCCGTCAGCTTTCCGATGCCCGTTGTCGTGATAAAGATATTGTCTGCCTGACCTTTGCCGACCACCTTCGTATCTCCCGCGACGATCCGGACTCCTGCTTCCGCGGCCGTCCTTTCCATTGAAGTCACGATCTCTTCCAGTTTGCTTAAGGGGAATCCCTCCTCGATCACAAAGGAACAGGTCAGATAGAGCGGTTTTGCACCCATGCATGACAGGTCGTTGACCGTTCCGCAGATACTGAGTTTCCCGATATTCCCGCCGGGGAATTCATAGGGCGACACGATAAAGCCGTCCGTGGTCATGGCGATCTTTCCCTCTCCCACATTCAGGATCGCGGCATCGTCCGCTGTAAATTCCGGGTTGGAAAAGTGTGCCTGAAAGACCCGCCCAATCAGCTCTGCTGTCTTTTTGCCGCCCGCGCCGTGGGCGAGGGTGATATACTGCTCGGACATGTGAATGTTCTCCTTTATACATAGTCTTATTTATATTAAAAGTCACCTGTACTGGAAGTATGCCGAGCAGGCGCCTTCGCTTGAGACCATGCAGGCTCCGACCGGCTGATCGGGGGTGCAGGCAGTTCCGAACATGGGACAGTCCGAAGGGGTGCACTTACCCTGCAGGACTTCACCGCAGCGGCAGGCCGGATTGGTTCTGCCCTGTAGTTGCGGAACGTCAAATTTCTTTCGCGCGTCAAAGTCAGCATACTCCTCCCGGAGTGTCAATCCGGATTCCGGAATAATGCCGAGGCCGCGCCACTGCGCGTCACAGGGCTCCATGACCTCGTGCATGAGAGCCATGCCGGCGGGGTTTCCCTCCGGACGGACGACCCGCGGATAACAGTTGACAAAAAACGGTTCACCCTTGGTAGAGCGCTCCGCGATCACGGCCAGAGCGGCCATCAGTTCTTTTGCGGTGAATCCGGCGATAACACCCGATACACCCTCCGACAACAGTCTGCGGCAGTCCGCCTCTCCGATGATCGCGTGAACATGCCCGGGATATAAAAAGGCATCCGCACTGCCCTTTAAGGTCTCATACGCGCCTGGCATGGTCTTGTTGGCCGTAAGGATCGAGAAGTTTAAAAGCCCGCGCTCCCGAGCCTTTTTTACGGCAAGGCAGCAGGCGGGAATTGTTGTCTCAAATCCGACGGATAGAAACACGACCTGGCTTTCCGGATGATCCGCGGCGATCTCTACCGCATCTAACGGTGTATACACCGTCCGGATCTGAGCGCCCTGTGCGCGGGCGCCTGCCAGACTCATCTCACTCCCCGGCACGCGGATCAGATCGCCAAACGTGCAGATCACACAGTCTTTTTTCAGTGCAAGCCAGATGGCCTCATCCAGATAATCCGGCGGCGTCACACAGACCGGGCAGCCCGGTCCGGATATCATCTCGATCGTCTCGGGCAGGATCTGGCGGATCCCAAGGCGGAAGATCTCGTGCGTGTGCGTCCCGCATACCTCCATGATCCGCAGTTTCGGCCCGTCATATGCATCTATGATCTCTCGTGTTTTTTTCAGGGTATCTTCCATAAAAACGTACTCAGTTTCTGTTCTTTGCACTCTTATAAGAGATCGAGAAGTTCCTCTGTCTCGCTCTCATCGTCACTTTCAATCTTCGCGATCGCGATACCGGCATGCACCATGACATAATCGCCGGGCTCCAGATCGTCAAGAAGCTCTGCGGACACCTCGCGCTTTGCGCCCGACGCGTCCACCAATGCCATCCCTTCCTTCATTCCGATCACTTTTGCGGATAATCCTACACACATCAAAAGTTCCTCCTTTGTCCTGTCATATCTCTATCTTAACACACCGCTTAGTGGTTGCCGTCCTTACTGTTTCGATTCCGGTCCGCCATGCCGTATACGGCTTGTCCGAGCGCCAGCCCGCCGTCGTTCGGCGGGATCATCCTGTGCCGGTACACCCGAAAGCCTTCCGCAGTAAGGCCATCCTCGCAAGACTGCAAAAGCAGACGGTTTTGGAATACACCTCCGCTTAGCGCGCACGAACGGATGCCTGTCTCCTCCGAGACCGTCCGGCACGCGGCTATGATCTGGCGCGCCAGGATCTCGTGGAATAAGTAAGCCAGCTTGCAGACATCTTCCCCTGCAAGACGTCTTTCCACAAGGTATGCCACCAACCGGTCCGTCGGCAGGATCACTCTGCCGTCTTCTGTCGTTCTCTCCGGTCCGGCCGAAAAACTCTCTGCTTCTGAAACTGTATCCTCCACCGACTCACACGCCTCGGCCCGAAATTCCAGCGTCGTGGACGCCTCTCCCTCAAATGTCGAAGAGAGCCGGACGCCTAAGATCGCGCTGACCGCATCAAAGAGACGGCCTGCACTGGTGGATGTCACCGTGTTGATATTTTTCTCTGCCATGTTCAGATACAGAGTCTGCATCTCGGGTTCGCACAGGTTCAAACGGTCTATGATATCCGCCGCGTCTTCCGGATAAATTGCCTGGATCATCGCGACCGCGATGCGCCATCCCTCCCGCGCGGAGGCGTCTCCTCCAATCTGCTTAAACGGCTTTATGCTGCCGGCACGGCAAAATCCCCCGTAATCCGCGGTTAGGATCTCTCCGCCCCAGATCGAACCGTCCTCGCCGTATCCGGTCCCGTCAAACGAGACTCCGATCACTTGTTCATTTACCGGGACATCATTTTCTGCCATGCACGATAAGACATGAGCAAAGTGATGCTGAACTTTTTGCAGGGGGATCTGTCTCTCCTGCGCCATCTCCTCAGCCACTACAGTAGTATTGTATCCCGGATGCATGTCGCAGACGATGCGCTCCGTCTTTGCCTCCAGCAATTCCTCCATTCTTCGGATGGATTCCGTCAGAGCCTGCACGGTGCGGACATCTTCCATATCTCCCACATAAGGCGAGGAATAAAACAGCCGGTTCTTTCCGATGCAGAATGTATTTTTAAGCTCCCCTCCCACGGCCAGTATACTGCCGTTCCAATCCGTCTCCATCATAACCGGGAGAGGTGCATAGCCCCGGGAGCGCCGGATCATATAGGGTTCCCCCTTATAAAAGCTCATCACCGAGTCGTCCGCGCGGAGGCGGATCTTCCGGTCGTGGGAAAGGATCAGATCACAAAATGAGCCAAGCTCCCGGATCGCATCCTCCTCTGTCCTGCAGATCGGCGCGCCGGATACATTGCCGCTCGTCATGACAAAACTGTCCGTTGTCATCTCTATATCATCGTTATAATCGAACAAAAGCATCTGCACCGGGGCATAGGGAAGCATCACGCCCACATCCGGATTGTCCGGCGCAACAGATGATGCCAGATGACTGTCTCTCTTCCGCTTAAGCAGGATGATCGGCTTTTGCGGGCCGTCCAAGGCCTCCCTCTCAGCCGGGCCAAGCTCACACTCCGCTTCCACAGTCGTAAGATCCCTCATCATCACAGCAAACGGCTTTGCGGGGCGCTCCTTCCGCTCCCGCAGCAGACTTACGGCTGCCTCATTCGTGGCATCACAGCAAAGATGAAATCCGCCGATTCCCTTAACAGCAATGATCTGCCCCTCGATGATCGCTTTCCGCGCCATTGTGATCGCGTCGTGCCCTCGTTCGCTTCTGCCGAGGAGACAGACTTCCGGTCCGCAGTCGTTGCAGCACACCGGCTGCGCGTCATACCGCCGGTTCCCGGGGTAGTAGTACTCATCGGAACAGGTCGGGCACATCGGAAACTCTTTCATGCTGGTCCGCTCACGGTCGTAAGGCATGCCATCTAAGATCGTCACACGAGGTCCGCAGGCAGTGCAGTTGATAAAGGGATGCATATAACGCCGGTTTGACGGGTCATACAGCTCCTGTCTGCACTTCGGGCATGTGGCGATGTCAGGAGACACAAAGATATCTCCCTCTTCTTTCTGACTGTGAATGATATCAAAGGAGGAAAAGGGTCTGTCCTCGCAGGGAAGCACATCCACTTTCAGGATAACGGATCTGGCAGGGGCTTCATGCTCCAGCGCATACAGAAATTCCCTCTGTTCTTCCTCGTCTCCCCGGACAAATATCTCCACATAGGAGCCACGGTTGGCAACGGTCCCTGTTACACCGATACGCATCGCCGTCCGGCTTACAAACGGGCGGAATCCGACACCCTGTACAATCCCGCGGACACGGATATGTTTGGTTGTGATATTTTCTGACGGATTCTTATTCACTCGCAGACTCCTCACTTCAGAATCAGCCCTGCACCTGGTTTGTCGTGTTCTCATCCAATATCCCGGAGACCGCAAAGTGGGGACATTCAATGTATTCCCCGGTCCAGGCGCGAAGCGCACGCCTTAAGTTTGGATCTCCGATGATCACTTCAAAATTACCGCTCTCCACAAAGGAGATAAACTGATCCTCCCGCTCAAATGTCACATCCTGATGTGCGGCCAGATCAGGCTCCTGCATAAACCAGGTGCCGCAGACGATGTTCTCATCCGGCGCACCTCCAGAAATGGTCTCTCTTATCGCGTGGGCCGCCACCTGCTGGTGAATGACCAGCACGCGCTTTTTTGACAGTGTGCTAAGCTCTTCCTTAAAAGTCTCTGAAAGCAGCGGGTAGTCAATCTCAAAGGGCGTCCCGAATGTCTCTTCTAAGTATTTTGCCGCACGGATCCCCGCCGGTGACAACACCAGATTTTTATCGACACGTCCGGCGCATTTTAACTCTTTAATCCCTGCACCCATACCGTAGCAGCATGCCTGCGAAAAGCCCTTCCCGCGTGCATACCGCTCAAGGGCCGGCGCCGCGTTTATACAGCTCGTATTAAGAGGTGTACACCCGATGACGCCGAGCAGATCTGTTTTTGTCTCCTCTTTGACATGATCGTTGCAGGCCTGGCTCGTATCTTTCCCTGCAAAAGTTCGAAACAGCTCCAGGTAAGCCTCCTGCTCTCCCACATCGTAAAGCCGCGTTCCGGTACAGGGGATCGCAAGCACAGGAAGTCCGGTCCGCTCCTTTGCCATCTGTTTTAATGCTTCAAAATCCGTAGCGATCACAGCCGGGACAGGCGTCCCGATCAAAGCGGCAAATGAGGCATCCAAATGATCTGCCGCGTCTTTTAACTTTTCGACGAGCGCCTCGTCGCGCCCCAGGATAGCGTCCATATCGCGCAGTCCGGCTGAAAATATGGCACTTCTTCCCTGAAACCACCGGGGTTCGTCAAACCCGCAGATGTTTCCGGTACAGCCGCCTGCATCGCAGATGACAAGGATCCCGCCCATCCCGTAGAGGACAGAGACAACACCGGACTGATCCGGAGCAAAGGGGGAGAGGTATCTCAAAAGTCCTTTCATGAGAGCACCTCCTTCATCGCACGGAACAGATCACGCAGTCCCGCATACCCAAACGGTTTGTTTTCCGCGTTCCAGGGCAGGTTGGGACAGTCGGGGTGATAGTAGGCCGCGTCCTGTCCGAGGGAGAGGTCCGCCTCTAGCTCACCGACGTGATAGTTGATCATGGTCGGAGACAGGTTGGAGTAGATCCTTGTGTCGGGACTTTGCTCGGCGATCCTTGTGATGTAGATAAAGTTTGCCGCAGTGACCGTGCCGTAGATCTCCCTCACCTGATGTCCGAAGCGCAAAAGCGCGAGGGACAGTTCAAAGGGATCCGCATTGATCCACTCTCCCACGACAAACGTCGTGCACGGGAATTGCTTGGAAAACTCATCCACTGCCCGCTGCGCCTCGTCGTAATAAACCTCGTCGTCGATGGTCTGCCCGAGTGCGGCGCCCAAAAGCTCATATTGTTTTTTTATCTTGTCGATCTGATACACCCGTGCCAGTTCCAGAGACGGGATCCCCAGTCGTTGTTCAAAATCCTCGGCTGCCAGACGGGCCTCCGGGTTTAAGACGAGATTGAAATTTGCCTCTGCCATTGACAGATACTCTTCAAAATCCGCGCAGCCTGAGATCTCACGCACAGATTGCACGCCCAGCCGTTTTAATATCTCATAGAGCTCGCAGCGCTTATCAAACGGAGCAAATTCTCCGAGCAGGTTGACCGCTCTCGGATCCCGCTCCCGTTTTTTAAGAAGCGCATAAACTGTCTTTCGCACCGAGACCATCGGCGGAACCCTGCCCTCTCTTGTCAGCGCATACATATAGCAGGGAAGGACCGGCACGCCAGCAAACTCTTCCGCCTTGCGACAGACCCGTTCCATATCGGTTCCGAGAAGAGCATCCACACAGGTGATGCAGATCATCACCGCCGTCGGAGTCTCATTTAGAGAATCCACGACCTCTTTCACGGCCTCCGGAATGTGATCTAAGTGTTTGCCGGTCACGATGTCCGTCTCATCCTGCAGCAGGTAAAAAAACCGGTCTCCGTATCCGCCCGGCTCATCGAGCATCATCGTGTTGCGCCCGCAGCAGCCCGGTGATACGAGAAGCATCACAGAGCCGGGAACAGCCAGTCCGGCCCGCTTTACTCCAAATCCCTGCGCACCCGGCGAGTGATAAGCCAGGGTTGCCGGCGAACTGTAGATCAAGTGTTTTGCAGACTGAATCTCCTGTGGAATATTTTCTTTCCCCCGGATCTCAAGATCGGAGGCCGTTATAAAATAAGGGCTATTGTTCATGCATTTGTTCCTGCTTGTGTTATATTGTATTTTCCAGCAGTTTCTCCGCTAACTTCAGATAAGTCTGACTGATGGGAAGAGTCTCATCCCCCTCGATCACCGTCATCCCCTGATCCTCGAAACGGATAATATCCGGGCTCCTCGGGATGTCCGCGATGATCTCCAGATCATGCTCCCGCGCAAACGCCTCCACTTTCTCCTGTTCCTGCTCCACATCCCTGCGGTTTAGGATGATCCCCTTTACTTTTGCGTAGCCGCGGTCAGAGAAGTTAAGGACCGCCGTATTGATATTGTTCGCGGCGTAAAGTGACATCTTCTCTCCGGAGGTCACGATCAGGATGTGATCCGCAAAGCCTCTGCGGATCGGCGCGGCAAAACCGCCGCACACCACATCTCCCAGCACATCATAGAGCACAATATCAGGCTTATATGTCTCAAACAGATCCATGTTGTCCAAAATGCCAAACGTGGTGATGATCCCGCGTCCGGCACAGCCAAGTCCCGGGGTCGGACCTCCGGTCTCGATGCAGAGGACGCCGCCGAATCCTTCCCTGGCAATGTCTTCGATCCGCTCCGGTTCTTCCTCGTGAGCGCGAATGTAATCCATGACGGGCTGCGGCGGATTCCCGCCGAGCAGATTGATCGTGGAGTCCGACTTCGGATCGCACCCGATCTGGATCACTTTTTTCCCAAGAACCGCAAACGCCGCCGCCAGGTTCGCCGTGGTGGTGGACTTTCCGATCCCGCCTTTTCCGTATATCGCCAGTTTTAACATATCGTTCCTTTCCCTGTTGCCTGTTTCGCCTTATCCGCGCCCAGTTTTCGCGCGATCAGGTTCGGCATCGCTTTCTCATAGATCCGGCCGGAAAATGCCGTGTGCGGCAGAGAATAAAACTCCTTGCCGGTGCAAAGCGCCCGGTAGAGCGGATCCGCGATCACCACGTCAGCCGTTTTGATCTCCCGGATCAGGTCATCCTCCTCCCGGGCCTTTGTATCTCCGGGGCGGAGCAGTTCCGCATCGGATACAAGCGGGCACAGCACCCGCGCCTTTCTCCCGCACTCCATCTCGATAGCCGCAGCCAGGGAGGCGGATGTGACTGCTTCGCCTATTATGATAATCGGGTTTTGCTTTTTTTCTTCTGCCGCTGCATTGATCCGATAGTAATTTATATTTTCTTTCCGGGCATCTGCTTCCCAAATCATTTTCGCCAAACAGTCCGAAAACGCTTCTCAAAACGGAGCGCCCACGACATAGGGGATCGCGTATGTTTCCCACAGCCACTTTGCCGCGGCAAGCCCGCCTGACGATACGACCAGGTTGACCTGCGCCTTCATCATATGTGTGATATCAGGCAGCGTACAGTCCATGGCGAGACAGACCCCGTTTTGCATGCCGTGCTCCGTGACCCAGCCGCGCATCGCTGCCACGCTGTCATGGATTGAAAAATCAAGCGGCGTCACGCCGAGAAGATTGACTGTCAAAGAAGGCTTTGTCTCTCCCTCTTTACTTTTAGTACCGTCCGGCTCTTCCGGCTTTCCGGCAAAAGTGCGCACCATCTGCAAAAGTGCCTGTGACACCCCCGCCGTATAGTCGTGCATCCCGTTGGCCAAAAAGGCAAAACAGGGGATCCCCGTGCGCTCCTTTACGATCGCTGCGATCGCCTTCACATCCGTGCCGATCAAAAAGGGAATCGGCGCGAGCACCAGAGCGATAAATTTAGGTTTAAGCTCCAGCGCGGCCTCAGTCAGATCCCGGATCCATTTCTCATCATCCCCCAGGACAGCCTCCTTCTCGGAGATCGCGGAGACATAGATCATGCTGTCCATATCATACCAGCGCGGTTCATCGTGCGTCGTGTACGTGGAATTGCACCCCGAGGCATCGTGCATCACGACCATCCCGCCCAGCTCATAAAGGGCCGAGCAGACCCCGAACGCGTCCGAAGAATAGGTTGATGTAAGTCCCGTCACCTGTTTCATAAGCAGCTGATGCACCCGTATCCTTTCTGTTGGATCAGGGTCTTTCGATCCTTTTCGTGCAAAAACGCATCCTCCATCAGACCCATGATCTGCGCAATGCCGTCATACCCGTAATATCCGCCGCTCTCCGCGACGTTTACAAAGTGATCTGTACCTGCAATGTAAGCCGCCTTCTGGCCGAGTGCCAGGATCGTTTTCTTCCCTGTCTCTTCCTGTCCGGAACAGTCGCCGTGAACAAAGCGCATGGCCGGCCGGGTAGTCGCGGAGATCACGATATCAGGGCAGTGCTCCCTTATCCAGGTAAAGTTCTCGAGCTCCTCCGGCAAAAAAGCATCTGTACAGACCTCCGTCACCCGGAAACCGTGTTCTAAAAGCATCCGCGCAAAGCTTAAGATGCGAAACGTAAAAGTATAGTCCAAAACGATCGGCGTATCCCCGATCACAGTTGCCGCATGGGCGATCGCTTCCTCCGCCCGTTTCCGGTCTTCCGAAAGGTCAGGCATGTCAGTTCCAAGCGTTTCGGCCAGCAGCCTGTAATTTTGCTCCAGCTCGTCAAGATCGTAGGTACACGTCAGATAGAGATAGTCCATCCCCAGTCTCTTCTTAATGTCCTTAGCTGCCATAAGCCCCGTCGGATCATAGACAAGATTCAGGCAGGCCTCTGCCATCTTGAGATAATCATCAAAGTCTTCGCAGCGGTGAATGCTCCAAAACTCATATCCGGCATCCTCTAAGATCCGCACCAGCTCCGAGGAGGGGGCTGTCTCTAAGTTGCTGCCGATTAAGTTCACTTTTTTCGGATCTGCCGGCATCTGTTCCCACATCCGGTAGAGCTGGACCTGCATCCGCTGCGTCGGCGTCATCCCGCTCTTTCGAAACGTAGGGGTCATATAGCAGTCCACAAAGTGGATGTCCGAAAAACGCGTGCGTAGCGTGTCAAACACTAATTTCAGATCACAGCCCAAAAAGAGATGCTGGCAGCTGACATATAAAAGGATCGCCCGCGGCCGGTAGGAAAGCTTATGAAGGATATCCGTGACTCCCTCGATCATCAGTTCCTCGATCCCGCCATTTATCACGTTCTCTTCCCGCAACTCTATTGCGGAGTATCGGTCCAGCGCATCCATCTCCGCAGCGGTCAAAACCACACCGCGCAGACACCCCAGCGCGCAGACAAAAATCTCGTGTGCCTCCGGGATCAGCATGCCGGTATGGGCAATGTTCCAGACGCCCCGGGCCGGAGAACTGTATTCCAGACCCTCATAAAAGGGCATGGGAAAGGCGGCTTCCGAGATCGGAACCGTTACGTTTGTTGTTTTTTCTTCCTCTCCGACTCTCTGTAACATGAAGCCCTGCCCTTCCTTTATTTCTTTAAAAAACAACGCGGAGCGATCTTTTAGCAGCGTGGTTCACAGTTTCTCGTAAAGATACGGGAACACTTTCACACACCTTTTTAAGATCCCGTTCAGATATGCGATCAAGACCCCATAGTTCGTAAACGGAACTCCCTGATCCAGCGAACACTTCATGCGATAGCGCACCTCGCGCTCGTTTAACATGCAACCCCCGCAGTGGATCACCATCTTATAGGGTGTCACATCCTCCGGGAATTCCGTACCGGAGCTCGTCTCAAACCGAATGTCTTTTCCGGTATATTCCCGGAGCCAGCGCGGGATCTTTACCGTGCCGATATCGTCGCACTGCCGGTGATGGGTACATCCCTCGGAAATCAGGACCGTATCGCCGTCCTTGAGATCATCCACGGCACAGACCGCATCCACGGATGCGTCGAGAAATCCTTTCCAGCGCGCCATGAGGATGGAGAATGACGTAAGAAGGATATCGTCGGGCACCGTGCGGGCCACCACCTCAAACGCCTGGCTGTCCGTGACGACGAGGGTCGGTTTTTTCCCTGCATTCTGCAGTGTTTCGGCCAGCCCGTTTTCCTTAACGACCAGCGCTGTCGCATCTGCCTCCAGCACATCCCGGATCACCTGCTGCTGAGGAAGGATCAGCCTTCCCTTCGGCGCGGCCGAGTCGATCGGCACAACAAGTACCACAAAGTCTTCCGGCTCGATCAGATCCGCGATGATACGGAACCGCTCCTCTTCCATCTCAACCGATCTGGCGATCATTTCCTTCAATTCATATATGTTCTCGTTCGTGAGCGCGCTGACATAGATCTCCTGCTCATCAGATGATTCGTCCGCTTTATCGCCCCGCTCGCCATCCCCGAGCAGATCCACCTTGTTGTAGGCCACGATATAGGGGATCTCTTTGTCGACAAACAGCTGGATCAACTCCTCGTCACAGGGATGTTTTCCCTCTGCCGCGTCCACAATGAGCACGGCCACATCTGTCTTGTTTAAGACCTGTCTCGCCTTTTTGACGCGCAGGTCCCCGAGGCTCCCCTCGTCGTCAAAGCCCGGCGTGTCGATGATCACGACGGGGCCCATAGGCAAAAGCTCCATCGATTTGTAGACCGGATCCGTCGTCGTTCCCCGAATCTCGGAGACCACGGCCAGATCCTGTCCGGTCACTGCATTTACCACACTGGATTTTCCGGCGTTTCTCCTTCCGAAAAATCCGATGTGGATCCGATTTGCCATTGGTGTAGTGTTAAGACTCATTTTCCCCCTCTTAAATAAAAAAACCCCCTGTACCGAACTGGGGTACAAGGGTATCATAAACTGGTATGACACGATCACTTGTCTTCCCCTTCAGGTGTATACCTTGTGGTCAGATGCATGACACAGGCCATATGATATTGTTAAGCTGTATTTTACTTGGTATAGACTAAGTTTGTCAATAAAAATCACTTCGCCCCGATGTATTCCTGAGCCGTCAAAAGCTCCGCGCAAAGAACCGCTCCCCCGGCCGCTCCGCGGATCGTGTTGTGGGAGAGTCCGATAAACTTCCAGTCGTAGACCGTATCCTCTCTGAGCCGGCCAACGCTGATGCCCATGCCGTACTCGTAGTCCACGTCCAGTTTCACCTGCGGACGGTCGTCTTCCTCCATGTATCGGATAAACTGCGCCGGCGCGCTCGGAAGTCCGAGCTCTTGGGGGATACCGGAGTACTCCGTCATCTTACGGATGAGTTCCTCCTTTGTCGGATTCTTTTTAAACTTTACAAACACAGCCGCCGTGTGTCCGTTTAATACCGGCACACGCACGCACTGGCTGGTAATCACAGGAGACGTTGCCGGGATGATCACGCCCTTTTCTTCATCTATGCTTCCCCAGAGACGAAGGGGTTCCTTTTCCGACTTTTCCTCCTCGCCGCTGATATATGGGATCACGTTCTCCACCATCTCGGGCCAGTCGGCAAATGTCTTTCCGGCACCGGAGATCGCCTGATAGGTGGTCGCCACGACTTCATACGGCTCATACTCCATCCACGCCGATAA
Organism: Lachnospiraceae bacterium; assembly: GCA_020860755.1. Taxonomy (GTDB): domain Bacteria; phylum Bacillota; class Clostridia; order Lachnospirales; family Lachnospiraceae; genus Eubacterium_I. Next base: position 9,006 of record JAJBTQ010000035.1, on the reverse strand, counting down.
GACGGGCGCGTAAGATTGAATGGAACAGTTCGGCTTCACTGCGATAAATCCCCGCGATGTGCCGAGCCTTTGCTTTTGATATTTGATCACTTCCATATGCTGCGGATTGATCTCCGGCACGACCATCGGAACATCGGGTGTCCAGCGGTGCGCACTGTTGTTGGAGACCACCGGCGTCTCGGTCTTCGCGTAGGCTTCCTCGATCGCTCTGATCTCGTCCTTCGACATATCCACGGCGCTGAACACAAAATCCACATCGGCTGCCACCCGCTCGACCTCATTGACATTCATCACAACGATATCTTTCACGGCTTCCGGCATCGGTGTTGTCATCTTCCACCGGTCTGCGACCGCATCTTCATAGCGCTGTCCGGCGGAACGCGGACTTGCCGCGATCGTCGTCACCTCAAACCACGGATGTTCTTCCAGCAGGGAGAGAAATCTCTGCCCTACCATTCCGGTGCCGCCCAGTATTCCGACTCTCAGTTTCTCACTCAATTTTTATTCCTCCAATGGTTAAAATTACCACCCATACATCATTTTTTGCTGCCACTGTGTCAGTGCTCCTTTGCCGGCCAATCCTCCGCAAGATACGCGCGCTGCGCGGCAAGGGCCTGCTCCATGGCTTCCCTGCCGGGCGCTCCGATCGTGAGACGCCGGTCGACACAGGCATCTAAAGAAATCGCATCAAAGACATCCTCCTCGAAAGCGGGACAAAACGTCTGCAGCTCCTCAAGGGTCAGATCCTCAATGGCAATACCCCGCTCCATACAGGTAAGCACGATCTGCCCGATGATCCCGTGGGCATCCCGAAACGGGACTCCCCGGCCGACCAGATAGTCTGCCGCGTCCGTCGCATTGGTAAAACCGCGCTTTGCGCTCTCCCGCATCCGGTCCGCATGAAAGTGCATGGTCGCGATCATGCCGGTAAACATGGCCAGACAGCCCTTCACCGTGTCGATCGCGTCAAAGGTCAGCTCTTTGTCCTCCTGCATATCCTTATTGTATGCGAGGGGCAGTCCTTTCATCGTGGTAAGGATCGAGACAAGGGCCCCGTAAACCCTCCCGGTCTTGCCCCGCACGAGTTCCGCGATATCCGGATTCTTCTTCTGAGGCATGATGCTGCTTCCGGTGCTGTAGGCGTCATCGATCTCCACAAACCGATATTCGTCTGAGTTCCAGAGGATGATCTCCTCACAAAACCGGCTTAAGTGCATCATGATCGTGGACAGCGCCGATAAAAGCTCGATCACATAGTCCCGATCAGACACGGAATCCATGCTGTTTAACGTCGGACCGTAAAAGTCCAGCTCCTTTGCGGTGAGCTCCCGATCCAGCGGATAGGTGGTACCCGCCAGCGCGCCTGCGCCAAGCGGACAGTAATTCATCCGCTCATAGATGTCGTGCAGCCGTCCCCGGTCACGCCGGAACATCTCAAAATAGGCCCCCACGTGATGGGCCAGTGTTACCGGCTGTGCTTTTTGCAGATGGGTAAACCCGGGCATGACCGTGTCCAGGTTCTCCTCCATGATCTTATAAAGCGTCTCCAGAAGTTCCTTTAAGAGCAGATCTGTATAGCAGATCTCCAGCCGTGTATAAAGGCGCATATCGAGCGCCACCTGATCGTTCCGGCTCCGGCCGGTGTGAAGCTTCTTCCCGGTATCGCCGATCCGGTCGATCAAGACCGCCTCCACAAAACTGTGGATGTCCTCATATTCCTCCGTGATGGCCAGCGCGCCGCTCTCAACATCGGCACAGATCTCATCCAGACACGTAAGGATTTCCTCCGACTCCTGTCCGGTCAGGATCCCCTGCGCTGCCAGCATGCGCACATGCGCCTTGCTGCCCTCGATATCCTGTTTGAAAAATTTCTGATCAAATAAGATCGATGCGTTAAAGGCGTACGCCAGCTCATCCGTATCTTTTGTAAACCGTCCGCCCCACAACTGTGCCATATATGTCACCCTTTCTGTTTATTTCGTTATTTTTTCGAATAAACGCACCCGCAGTAATCCTGCCGGTACAGCTCATACCATGTGGACAACTCCACAGACCTCTTATAGCCGTTCTTCTTTTTAAAATCAGACGGAAGATACTCGAGTACCTCATACTGCTCCGCAATCTCCTCTCCGATCTTGTTGATGGCCTTCGCGTCCTTTTGAGGGCTTACGGTAAGCGTCGTGGCAAAATAGTCAAAACCTGCCTTGTCAGCTATCTTAGCTGCCTCGGAAAGGCGAAGCTCAAAGCATTTTTTGCAGCGCTTTCCGCCCTCCGGAGCCTTTTCCAATCCCTTAGTCACCTCAAAGAAGCGTTCCGGCTCATACTTTCCCTCTACAAAGGAGACCGGGTGCTGAAACTCCATGATCGAGATCAGACGCGTTTGTTCCTCCACCCGACGCCGGTATTCCTCTTCATCCGTAATATTCGGATTATAGAAAAACACCGTGATCTGAAAATACCGGGAGAGGTACTCCAGCACATAACTGCTGCAGGGCGCGCAGCAGCTGTGAAGCAAAAGCCGCGGGACCATCCCCGTCTCCATAAGCTTTTGAAGTTTTTTATCCATATCTTTTTGATAATTACTCATAGCTAATTTATTTTATACGATTCCTGGGGCTTTTACAACCTATTTCTAGAGGCAAAAAGCAAAATTCTTAAATAATGTAAAGTTAAAACTGCAGACGCCCGCCGGCATCTGCAGTCTTTTCCTCGAGCTTCGAATGGGACTCGAACCCACGACCTACGCATTACGAGTGCGTCGCTCTACCAACTGAGCCATCGAAGCAAGCAAACATCATTATAAAGAATCCAACCAAAAAAAGCAACTCTTTTTTGTCACTTTCCCCGGTACCGGTTCAGCATGGCATAGATTTCCTGGATCCTTGGCAGAGCCATACCGCAGTATGCGTATCCGTCCATAAATGCATCTATCCCTTTTTGCCGCGCCAGGCCGTCAAGCATCCCGGCGACCTGTCTCACAGTGGAGGTGCCGGAAAGGTGTGTCAGAGCATATTTTAACATCCCGGCCAGCGCTGCGGTCTGCTCACTGTCGATCAGCTGCTCCACATATCTTAAATCCACCATCTCGCGGTTAATGGAAAAGCCGTCCGTCGTCATCACCTTTGTCTTGATCCTGTCATTGCGCCGCAGGCCCCGTCCCCAAAACGCCCGGTCCTCCTGCGTGAGCGCAAATTCACCGGCTGCGAACTCCGGCAGCGGATAGTCAGGCAAAAAGCGCTCTACCCGCCCCTTCACATCGAGCGGATGATAGGAATCCATCTGGATCACCGTGTCCGCCATATGGAAAAACGCGCCGCTGCTCCCGGCCACAAGCACAGTAGAGACGCCGGCCTTCTCATAGAGGTCCCTCACTCTGGCGCAGAACGGGGTGATCGGTTCCTTGTCTCCGTGGACGATCTTCTGCATAAACTCATCCCGCACCAGAAAGTTTGTGGCGGAAGTATCCTCGTCGATCAAAAACGTGTGACTCCCCATCTCAATTCCTTCCATGACCGCAGCTGCCTGGGAAGTGCTCCCGCTTGCGTCAACGGTGGAAAAACATGTTGTGTCCTTTCCGTTCGGAAGGTTGTGGATAAACAGGGACAGATCCAGATTCTGAACCGAGCGCCCGTCCTCAGCCCGGATCTTAAGCGCCGTATCCTCCGTGATCGCGTACTCCCTGCCGTCTCCGGCGATGTGGTTGTAGACCCCCTGCTCCAGTGCTGTGAGCAGGGTCGACTTTCCGTGGTATCCCCCGCCGATGATCAGCGTGACTCCCTCCGGGATACCCAGTCCGCTGATCGGGCCGTGACAGGGCAGATTAAGATCTACCCGCATGGAATCCGGCACAGAAAGCGGCACCGCGTTCTTAAGCGGCTTGCTCGATACACCGCTCATCCTCGGCAGGATGCTCCCCTCCGCAAGGAAAGCGATCAGCTTCCGCTTTGGAAGCTCCTGCCGGATATAGTGCTGGTCTACAGAGAGTTCATAGACATTTTGTAAGATCTTCTTATCCCAGTTTCGGTAGAAAAGGCTCTGTGTAACGGCAGGAGGAAGAAACTCAAAGAGCATCTTCTCCAGTTCCCGGGCATTGATCGTCCTTCCGTTGGCCGGAAATCCGACCTCAAAGCGTGCCGTTACCGCCTGCGCGGTGACACACATCGCGGAGCGCCGAAGGATCTCTGGTCCCGGGCGGCTGGTCGCGAACAACCCGCTCTTTCCGGAACCTTTGGCCTTAAAGCTGCAGCGCGCGATCTCCCCGGAGAACTTCCGCAGCAGGGCATCCTCCAGTGCAGTACGCGAATACTCCTTGTCCCGGTACTCATCCGGAAACGCTGCCTTGGCCATCGGAACGCTTACACTTACACTGCTCGGCGCAGCGAACGGATCACCTTGTACATGATCGACCATAAGCACAAAGTCTCCAAAATCATACTGCCCGCGCAGAGACTTGTATGCCGGGTAGCCCTTGTGATCGACCTGCTTTAACATCTGCTTAAGTTCCGAACTGCTTTTCATCATTCCGCCTCATCTGTGTATCCTGTCGGATTCATTTCTTTTTTCTGCAACTGATATGGGCAGGTGTGAAAACGGGTTCAAAAGCGGCGCCGTGTCAGGCCCGCATTGAATTCGTTTTCACACCTGCCCACTTTGGTAATTACTAACAAACTCTATTTATTTTTCTTGCGTTTGCGCTTCTCCTGTTTGACCCCTTCCTCGGACGCCTTTTGCAGCGTATTTCCGGAGAGCTCATCGAACGTTTTAAGCGCATCTTTTGCTTCCTTTGAAAGCTTTGTTGGCACCTGTACCACAAGTGTCACATAGTGATCCCCGCGCTGATTCGGATTGCGCAGTGACGGAACCCCTTTTCCTTTTAAGCGGATCTGTGTATCCGTCTGAGTACCCGGCTTCACGGTGCAGACGACATCGCCGTCCACAGTGTTGATCCGGATATCGCCGCCCAATACAGCCAGCGCATAGGAGATCGGAGCGTCGGAATAGATATTCATTCCCTCCCGCTCAAAGACCGGGTGTCGGGCAATTCTGATCTCCACGAGGAGGTCTCCTCTGGGCCCTCCGTTAATTCCCGGTTCACCTCTGTCCCGAATACGGACACTCTGTCCGTCATCTATGCCTGCCGGTATTGTCACCGTGACCTTCTTTCTGGAGGACACATAGCCGGTGCCGTGGCAGACCGGACACTTCTCTTTTATGATCTGTCCGGTTCCTCCGCAGTCCGGGCAATCCTGCACATTTTGCACCATGCCGAACAGCGACTGCTGGGAGACAACGACTCTCCCCTTACCGCCGCACTTCGGGCAGGTCTCAGGCTTTGTCCCGGGCTTTGCGCCGGTCGCATGACAGGCATCACACGGGTCTTTTAAGACCAGCTCGATCTCTTTCTCGCAGCCGGAGACTGCCTCGAGGAATGTGATCGTCACCGCGGTCCGAAGGTTTGCTCCCTTCATAGGCCCGGTGCTGCCGCCTCCTCTTCTGGTGCCCCCTCCTCCAAAGAGATCTCCGAAAATATCTCCAAAACTGCCGAAGATATCGTTGATATCCATATCGGAGAAATCGAAGCCGCCGGCTCCGCCCGCGCCGCCCTCAAAGGCGGCATGACCGAACTGATCATACTGTTTTCTTTTTTCCGCGTCACTCAGCACGGCGTAAGCCTCAGATGCCTCTTTAAACTTCTTTTCCGCCTCCGCATCGCCCGGATTCGCATCCGGATGATACTGTTTTGCCAGCTTGCGGTATGCCTTTTTTATCTCGGCATCATCGGCCCCGCGGCTAACGCCGAGGACCTCATAATAATCTCGTTTCTGTTCTGCCATAACTCATCAAATCCCTTCACAGCCAAAAGCAGAGCATTGCCCTGTACGGGACGGATACCGTCCCACACAGGGCTTTTGCTGATCCTGCTTAGACTTCTTTAAAGTCGGCGTCTACCACGTCGTCATCGCCTGTGCCGGAATCCTCATAATACTCACCGGAATCCGCACCTGCTCCCATATCCGGGCCTTCCGAGTAGCCGCCCTCAGGGCCTGCGCCCTGTCCGGCCTGTGTCCTCTCATACATCTTCTGGAACACAGCCTGTGCGCTGTTCATCAGCTTTTCTTTCGCTGCATTCAGCTCATCGACATCCATCTGGGACATCTCTTCCCCTTCGGGATGCGCTTCCAAGATCGCTTTCACGGCATCGATATCCGCCTGAACCGTTGCCTTCTCAGAGTCGGATACTCCGTCGCCGACCTCTTCTAAGGCTTTCTCAGTCTGGGACACCAGGGAATCTGCATCGTTTCTCGCATCAATCGCCTCTTTGCGCTGCTTGTCCTGAGCCTCATACTCCGCCGCCTCTTTGACCGCCTTGTCGATATCTTCATCCGACATATTCGATCCTGCGGTGATCGTGATATGCTGTTCCTTTCCGGTGCCGAGATCTTTCGCGGACACGTTCACGATGCCGTTCGCATCGATATCAAAAGTAACCTCGATCTGAGGCACCCCACGCCGTGCCGGCGGGATCCCGTCGAGACGGAACTGGCCGAGGGACTTGTTGTCCTTCGCGAACTGCCGCTCGCCCTGCACTACGTTAATGTCAACTGCCGTCTGGTTGTCCGCCGCTGTGGAGAAGATCTGGCTCTTCTTGGTCGGGATGGTCGTGTTCCTCTCGATCAGTCTTGTCGCCACACCGCCCATGGTCTCGATGGACAGGGAAAGCGGAGTGACATCCAGCAGCAGGACTTCACCTGCACCTGCGTCGCCCGCAAGCTTGCCGCCCTGGATGCATGCGCCGATAGCCACACACTCGTCCGGGTTTAAGTTCTTGCTCGGCTCTTTGCCGGTCAGCGCTTTTACTTTGTCCTGAACTGCCGGGATCCGGGTGGAGCCGCCCACAAGGAGCACCTGCCCGAGATCGGCAGCCGTGATACCGGCATCCTTTAACGCGTTCTGAACCGGTGCTGTCGTCTTCTCAACCAGGTCACTGGTCAATTCATCGAATTTCGCTCTGGTCAAGTTCATGTCGAGGTGCTTCGGGCCTTCGGCTGTTGCCGTGATAAACGGAAGGTTGATGTTGGTCGTTGTCGCGGAGGACAGCTCCTTCTTCGCCTTCTCAGCAGCCTCTTTTAATCTCTGAAGCGCCATCTTATCGGTGGAGAGATCCACACCCTCCGTCTTCTTAAACTCGGAGATCATGTAGTCGGTCACTTTCTGATCGAAGTCATCTCCGCCGAGGCGGTTGTCGCCGGAAGTTGCCAGCACTTCGATGACTCCGTCGCCAATCTCGATGATGGACACATCAAAAGTACCGCCGCCCAGGTCATATACCATGATCTTTTGTTCACTCTCATTGTCAAGGCCGTATGCCAGTGCCGCAGCCGTGGGCTCATTGATGATCCGTTTCACATCCAGCCCCGCGATCTTGCCGGCATCCTTGGTCGCCTGGCGCTGCGCGTCATTGAAGTATGCCGGGCAGGTGATCACAGCCTCGTTCACTTTTTCACCCAGATAGTTTTCCGCATCTGCTTTTAACTTCTGAAGGATCATCGCGGAGATTTCCTGCGGAGAATATTTTTTCCCGTCGATCTCCTTCTTAAAATCGGAACCCATCTCCCTCTTGATCGAAGTGATGGTCCTGTCTGCGTTGGTGACAGCCTGACGCTTTGCCGGCTCGCCTACCAGCCTTTCACCAGTTTTTGTAAAAGCCACGACGGACGGTGTGGTCCTGGATCCCTCGGTGTTGGTGATCACCACCGGCTTCCCGCCTTCCATCACTGCCACGCAGCTGTTTGTTGTCCCTAAATCAATTCCAATAATTTTGCTCATAATAGTTTCCTCCTGCTATTTATCTTATTTTTTCTGTATGTCAAAAATTAATTTATATGTAAGTAGCTGTATATCAGTTAGCTACTTTTACCATGCTGTGTCGTAATACGGAATCCCGATACATGTATCCTTTCTGGAGTTCCTCGACAACGATGTTTTCTCCTACCTCTTCGTCCTCGGCATGCATGACCGCATTGTGAAGATTGGGATCAAACTCCTCTCCCACCGCCTCGATCGGCGTAACGCCGAGATCGTCCATAACGGTGATCATCTGCTTATAGATCTTGTTCATACCGTCCGCGAAAGCGGCTTCCCGTTCTTCTTCGGGGACGGTAGCCAGACCTCGCTCAAAATTGTCGATGACCGGCAGCATCTTTTCCAGAACACTCTTCGCGCCCATCTCGAACATCTGGCTCTTCTCCTTTTCCGTTCTCTTGCGGTAATTGTCGAACTCTGCCATCTGCCGTCTCACCCGGTCATTGAGCTCTTCGATCTGCTCATCCTTTTTGTCTTTCTTTTCTTTTCTTCGGAAGGGGCTTCCCTTTCCGGACTCGCCCTCTCCGGATGCCTCAGGCTCTTCCTGCGGCTCTTCCGGTTTTTCTTCTTCCGATTTCTCTTCCGGACTCTCTTCCGGCTGTTTTTCTTCGTCCGGGGTCTCGGCCGACTCACTTTCATCTGGCTCCCCGTCCGGTTCTAAGTCGACTGCCTCTTCAACAGTCTCTTCCGCAAATGCCTCTTCGTCATCTACCCGGTTGATATTATCTTTCATATCATCCATAGAAATCCTGCCTTTCCGTCATATGAGAACGTCCCGTCTTTCAACCGGGATCTATATCTCTCATCTATGACTGTTCTTCTTTTTTATTGAATATCCCGTCCAGCTGACGCTTCAATGTCTTTAAGTTGTCTACCACCATCTCGTAGTCCATTCTCTTCGGTCCGACGATCCCCACAGTCCCGTGGATCCCGTCCCCCAGCTCATAAGTGGCGGTGACGACACTGCAGTCACGCATGCGCTGGATCGGAGATTCATTTCCGATATAGATCTGAATGTCTGTACACGGATCTTCTCCGCCGCCGTCAAACAGATCACGCAGCTCCTCCTTTTCCTCAAAGGCACTGAGCAGATCGCTGGCGCTTTGAGAATCCGAGAGCTCCGGGTACTTGAAGATGTTCGTC